>NZ_JBYTAV010000001.1:0-885834 GCF_058788535.1 Undibacterium sp. FW305-107 | reverse complement strand
GCTGGTGCAGACCGCGTAGTATTGCTGGGTAACTATGTTGCCGGTACTTACCTGACATCTGAAAACGGTGTTTCCCTCAATGCCCAGTCCACAGCGACTGCAGTTGCCCGTGTTGTCACAGACACGATCAACCTGGGTAACGGTAACGATACACTGGTGACTTATGGTGCGATCAACCTGGCCGGTGCACAACTGTCCAACATCGAAAACATCACTGCGAACTCTGCGGTTGTGATTACTGCTTCCCAATACGCCGCATTAATTGCTGCGCGTGCGGCATTGAACCTGTCTGGTCCTGTGCTGACATTCTCGGGTAACGTACCTCATCAACTGACTATCGTTGACGATATTGGTGGTATTAATAACATCGACCTGTCCTTTATTACGGTCACAGGCGGCAGTCTGGTATTCGACGTAACGTCTTCTTCCAACGCAACTGGTGGTGGCGTGAACAACACGACGACATCGAATGCAATCGGTACATCCGGTGGTGCCACTGCGATTGCTGGTGTCATAGGTACTAATCCAGTCAATGGCGGTGGCGTAGCCCTGGCGCCGATTGCCCTGACTGCAGGTGGTGTATTTAACAGTACAGCAAACGTGAATGATAATTTCACAGGTAATGCGGCAGCGCTGGTTGGTACAACTATTAACGGTAATGCCGGTGATACAGACATGATCACCTTCACTGGTGGCGGCAGTATCGTTATCGGTGGCGGCAATACTATTACCAACATCAAAACTGTCGCTACAGACAATACATCGACAGACGTGTACTTCAACGTTGCTACTGCAGGTGTTACCACTGTCAATGGCGGTTCAGGCAATGACCGCGTATACCTGGCGAACTCTGGTAGCTCCATGCTGGCTGGCAATGTCAATCTGGGTGCAGGTAACAATACCCTGACCATGGAAGGCAAGACTTATAGCGGCACTTTCACCGCAGGCGCTGGTACATCTGATATCCTGAGCCTGGTCGCGTCATCGAATATTGCTGGTGCAAATATCTCTGGCTTCGAAAGCCTAGTGGTTGCCAGTAATGCTGGTATTACGCTGAATGCGGCTCAATATGCTGCCTTCACGTCGATTACTGCTACCGGTACAAATACATTCACTTTCTCCAGTGCAGGCACTATTGCAGGTAATGCAACTGTTGAAAACTATGTATTGGCTAACGGTACAAATACCTTCACTGCAGCAGCTGGCTTGATTTCTGTCACTGGTGGTACCGGTGTCGATACGTTCACAGTGGGTGATGCCATCATCACGGCAACTGTTGCTGCCAATGGTATTAACGGTGGTGTTGGAGCTGGTGACATCCTGAACGTAGGCGCTGTTACTGCTGCGCTGGATATGTCTGCCAAGGTAACCGATGTTGAAACAGTGAATGTCACTGGTGGCACTAATGCCGCCTGGACAGTGACCAATGAAAACGGTGCTGGCGTGACTCTGAACTTCACCAAGTCTGCTGCTACTGCCATCAATAACGTCATCCTGGGTACAGGTGGTCAGACGCTGAATATCCTGGGTACTGGTACAGGTGCAACCACTATCACAGGTGGTTCGGGTGCTGATACCATCAACCTGTCCACCACTGCAACTGGTTCTGATGCGATTGCTACTGGTTCTGTATTGGCTAACATCGATACAGTGGCAAACTTCAAAATTGCTGGTGCTGACGTATTCAAAACTGGTACAGCAGCAACAACATTGAACGCACTGAACATCGCTACAGCTGACACAGCTACTCTGGCAGCAGCTATCGCTACAGCAGCAACTGCAGCTGGCGCGACCCTGGCAGCTAACACCCAGGCTTACGTCATCACTGTAGCCGCAGGTACAGCAGCTGGTACTTATGCTTTCCAAAACATCGGTGGCACTGTAGGTACTGTTGATGCAACTGACTTTATCGTTAAACTCGTTGGCGCAGGTTCCATTGTCGCTGGCGACTTCATCGCTTAATCAGGTTCGCAGCAAGGCAGGGGAGTGATCCCCTGTCGCTAGCTGAAAAAACAAACAAGCCTGGCACTGCAAAGTGCCGGGCTTGTTTGTAACTGTCGTCATTAAACATAGATACAATAAAATTGCTGCGTCTTTGGATGTGAAGGATCACAATCAACTCAAAGACATCTGGCAAATTCTATGTATACATTTCCTCATTCGTTTAATTCAGCAAAGCTCGCTATCCGCACAGGCACATTTGCAAGCATGCTGCTGTTAGCCGCAACAGTATTTGGCACAGAACAGAATTTGTCCACAAACGCTGCAACCGACGCTACTACAAAAAACTGCAGCAAATTGCTGCCGGATGAATATCAATGGCAGGCACTGGATTGGTCACATTTGCGGGCTGCAGACTTACCGCGCGAATTAAAAATTTTTCCTGATCAGCAAGCTGCCTGCGCAATGAATGCGGCAATTTGTAGCGAGGCTGAGAGCAAGAAACTCATCGCAGTCGATGTGGATGTGTTTTTCAAGGACTCTGCCATCTGGAATCGGCCTGAGCAACTGCAGCCTTATATAGCACTCGTGAACCGCTATTATCAGCAGGCACGCATAGGTTTCAATTTCAAATTCCGTCCGGCAAGCGAGCTGCCAGCCTGGACTGAGAATCGCAATCAACTGACAGTGATTTTTGCCTCCGCCATGCCTGCCCCGACGGGTAAAGTTGCGGATGCATTCGGGAATTTGCCCGCAGGTAAAGCTGTGTTTAACGATGTACTCATGAAGCGCCAGGACAGACATGCCAACCCCTATTTCCTGATGGGCAAACCTTTGGGGCATGAACTAGGGCACGTACTAGGTCTGGCGCATACACAGGGCAAAGCATTGCTGATGACACAGGGTACTTCACCGCAAAATGCCCTGGATATACTGCCTGAGCAGGCATTGATCATGCGGGTCATGGCATTACAGCGTTTTAGTGGAAAACTTGATCCCGTGATTGCATGTCATTAAGAAAATGTGATGCTGAATAATTTTGTCATTTAATTATTTTTACAGTGACTCCTCCTGTGAGATGCCCTTGAGCAATGCTTGCGAAGGTGCTTAAGGCGGATGGAAAAGGTAAAATGCCTGTATTCCGTCACTGCGAGCTACCATGACTGCCTCTACTTCCAGCACTTCCCCACAAGAAATCACCATTACCCGTCCAGACGACTGGCATTTGCATGTACGCGACGGTGCTGCACTGGCCAGCGTGTTGCCGCATACGGCAGCACAGTTTGCCCGCGCCATCATCATGCCTAATCTCAAGCCACCGGTCACGACGACTGAGCAGGCTGCCGCTTATCGTGAGCGCATACTTGCTGCTCTGCCAGCGGGCATGAACTTTGAACCGCTGATGACGCTGTACCTGACGAATAACACACCGCCAGATGAAATCCGTCGTGCCAAGGACAGTGGCTTTGTGCATGCTGTGAAACTGTATCCAGCCGGTGCCACCACCAATTCTGATGCAGGCGTGACTGATCTGAAAAACTGCTACAAGACCCTGGAAACCATGCAGGAAGTTGGCATGCCTTTCCTGGTCCATGGTGAAGTGACAGACCCTGAGATCGATTTGTTTGACCGCGAAGCCGTATTCATAGACCGCGTCATGCAGCCGCTGCGCAAGGACATGCCAGAATTGAAAGTGGTGTTTGAACATATCACTACCAGTGATGCAGCAGCCTATGTGGCAGAATCCGGCGGCCCGATTGCAGCGACGATTACTGCCCATCACTTGCTGTATAACCGCAATGAGATTTTCAAAGGTGGCATACGCCCGCATTATTACTGCCTGCCAGTACTGAAGCGCGAAACGCATAGACAAGCACTGGTCAAAGCCGCCATCTCGGGCAGCAAACGCTTCTTCCTGGGTACCGATTCTGCGCCACATGCCAAGGGTTTGAAAGAACATGCCTGTGGTTGCGCCGGGTGTTACACTGCCTTGCATGCGATGGAGTTGTACGCCCAGGCATTTGAGCAAGCCGGTGCACTTGATCAGCTCGAAGCGTTCGCTAGCTTCAATGGTCCCGACTTTTACCAATTGCCACGCAATAGTGGCAGCATCACTCTGTTGCGAGAAGACTGGCAAATGCCTGCAGAATTGCCATTTGCCGATACCAGCATTGTGCCACTGAACAGTGGCGAAACCCTGCACTGGAAAATGCGCACTGCATAAATCTGGTTTGCAATTCATGACACGTTTTTTTGATGACATAGACTGGTCGCAAGCCTGGTTTGCTGCAGTAAGGCAGGCAGCACAAGGCTTGCTGGCGGCAGATGACTGGCGTGCGCAACTTAATCAATTTGCCGGGCTGGCAGGCCTGACAAATCATCTTCAATTGCCGCTACGTTTTATCACGCAGGAAGAACTACCCGAGGGCGTTGCCTATGAAGCACATATCAGTGCTACCGGCCTGGTGCCCACGCGTGCGAATCTGCATGATTTTTTCAACGCCTTGGTATGGCTTACTTTTCCAGCCATCAAACGTCAGTTGAATGCCTTGCAGGCGGCACAGATTGCCAGTCTGGGCATAGGCAAGTCACGCGGCCCTGCGCGTGATGCAGCCACTATCTTTGATGAGAATGCCGCCTTGCTGGTTCTTGCTGATACGTTTGAGGGCGCAGACCTGGTGGCAGCATTGCGCGCCCATGCATGGCAAGACGCTTTTGTTACGCAGGCAGATAAATTCGGACGCTGTGCTGAAGTCTGGTGCTTTGGCCATGCCCTGATGGAAAAACTGGTTCAGCCTTATAAGGCAATCACTGCGCATACCTGGGTAGTGATGGTGGAACCCGTTTATTTCACGCTGGATGCTATAGACAGGTGTGCATATATTGACGGTGTGGTGGCGCAGCAACTTGCCAGCCAGGTTTTGACAACGGCAAATTACACGCCATTGCCCGTGCTGGGTTTGCCAGGCTGGTGGCATCAACAGGACGCTGCTTTTTATGAAGACCAGCAAGTCTTCAGGGCAAAACGCCAGAACTGATGCTCACAATCTGTATGTGCAATTTACCCTGATTTGCTCTGTCCTGTGGCTGACTGATTTACAGATTTGTCACAGTGAAATGCTAATCAACGAAGGCATAATCAATTTCAGGTAGAATATTTGTGCAACGCGGAGTACCTTCGGGTATATGCCATTGAGAACCTGGCTGCTGCGTCTTTGCAAATCAATCAGGTCCGGGCCCATGGCCTGGACAAATTCTGCCATTATGGCTTTAGGCTAACACCGGGACTGGCTGCAAGGATGTTCAGCAAGCACTCACCTCATCCAGTATCATCAGGCCAGCAGACAGGGTGGCGTTCAGCTACTTTGTCCTTGCGTAAAGCCATCGTACTGGGCATAGGTCTGGGTATCCTGATCCCCGCCGTCCTGCTTGGTACCGTGCTGGCCAGGGATAGTTATGAGCGCGAATATGAAGTACGCGTACGCGGCCCACTCAAGCAATATGCCAGCATGCTGGAGCAGACCATGCCTGTGCCACTGTGGCAAGTTGATGCGACCAGCGCCCAAAGCTTTGTTAATTCCGTCATGCTCAATCCTGATGTGGTTCGTATCGTTGTCGAAGATGCTGCATTGGGGCGGTTTGTCCATGCTGAAAAAAACAACGAGCAAAAACAGGGCTTGATCAGTGAAACCCGCAATATCCGCAAAGATGGCACCGTCATAGGCCGGGTGACGATAGAAATGAGCAGTTATTGGATGGAGCAGGAATTTTTGAAAAAATTCCTCAAAGGTGGTGCTGCCATCCTGGTGCAATTGCTGATTTCCTTTTTCCTGTTATGGCTGCTGTTTCAAAAACGCATGATGCGGCCCTTGCAGCAATTGCAGCGCGATGTCGACCGCCTGGGCGAGGGGCATCTCTCAGAAGTCGTCAATGTTGCCAGGCCAGATGAACTGGGCAGCCTGGCGCTGGGGGTGGATTCCATGCGCCTGCGTCTGGGCGAGTTAATGAACGAGCAAGCCAGCCACAATGCCACGCTGGAACAACGGGTGACAGACCGCACCAGGGAATTACATGCATCGAACCAGGAATTGCGCACTGCCCTCGATGACCTGAATAGCGCCCATGCCGAAATCCAGCGTAGCGACAGAATGGCTGCCCTGGGCTCACTGGTAGCAGGTGTTGCACATGAACTTAATACACCTATAGGCAATTCAGTGACGGTGGCCAGCACCATCCATGACCTGAGTCGCGAATTCAATAAGAAAATGTTACAGGGAGTCACCCGCGCGGCCCTGCAGAATTATGTCGATAACAATCTGCAGGCCAGCGATATCCTGTTACGCAACTTGCATAGTGCAGCAGACCTGATAGGCAGTTTCAAGCGCGTGGCCGTGGACAGAACCAGCGCTCAGCGCCGGGTATTTTTTCTTGATGAAGTCATAAGAGAAACCATGCTGACCATGGGGGCCAGTATCAGACACCAGGTTCATCACGTGCGCATAGATATTCCAGTCGGGATACGCATGGATGCCTATCCCGGTTTATTGGGGCAGATCGTCAGCAACCTCATCAATAACGCGATATTGCATGGATTTGATGGCCGCGAAAATGGCGTCATTGATATTCGGGCACATTTGCTGGGTACTGAACCTGCCACCGTGGAATTAAGCGTCAATGACAATGGTGTTGGTATCGCCGAAGCCAACCTGGGGCGTATCTTTGACCCCTTCTTTACCACCAAGCTGGGGCAGGGGGGCAGTGGTCTGGGATTGAATATTGTCTACAACCTGGTCTGTGATGTATTGGGCGGCAGTATACGAGTAGAAAGTGAACCCGGAAAAGGCAGCAGCTTTATCATGCAACTGCCCTTGTGTGCGCCAGGTCATGGTGATGAAGCAAAATAAAACAGTGGAGAAATTTAGTGGCCGGTTTTAGCCACGTCAGACCAGCCTTGTGGGCAATTGACCTGGGACGACAGCTTTTGATATTCACCCGAGGCACGCAGTTTTTTCAAACCATTATTAAAAGCGGCAATCCGGCCAGCACTGGTGGGCAGACCGCGTGACATCATCAGATGAGTGGTAAAACTGTCCGTCATCAGTTTTGGGTGGGCGGATAATTGTGCCGCATCAGCAGGTGAAAAATTCCGCGCCAATAAATCGCAGGCGGTGTTTTTTTCCATCGGGGCGATATCCACCCGCTTTAGCAACAAGAGTTTCAATGCCGCCATATCATTCGGCAGCTTTTCCATTTTCAGATCACCCTTGTTGGCCATGGCCCAGATTTCTGGCGTATAGGTGTAGTCTTGTATCATGGCGATACGGTATGGGCGCAGGTCGTCCAATTGTTTCCATTTGAAATCCAGGGCATTGCGATAGACAAAAACCCATTGTTCGGTGATGACATTGTCACTCAGGAAAAAACTCGCATCATGCTCAGGCTTATGACCCCAGTATGCCGTGCCATCCCATTTACCGGCGCGGCTTTCCGCCAATGCACGCGACCAGGGCAGGAAAGTAAATTCAACCTGATAACCTTCCAGTTCAAAGGCGCGCCGCACTATGCTCAGAGCGATGCCTTTGTCAGGGCGGCTTTCAGTGGCATAGGGCGGAAGTTCGCCAGTGGCGATTTTGAGCAGTTGGGCCTGTGCACTGGAGATACCAGGCAGTAGCGGTAGCAGCAGAGCAACAGCACACCAGAATGACCATGCTTTTTTCATGATACCGCCTTAAAAAAGGGCTTGGATGAAAGGGACTCAGGAGCTTATCATCTGCCTTATTGCGGCTTCTGGCAAGTCGCTGGGCCGCAACAATATGTGAACTATGCTGTGCCACAATAATGAATCGTAAACGACAACGGGAGCCTGAGCTCCCGTTGTCGTAATATTACTTAAGTTAAAGACTTATTGCTCGCGCAACCAGGTCTGTGTACGGCCAAACATGGGAGCACCTATATAGCCGCGTACATTCAGTTTCTTGTTGTTTTCTATGATGCTGAGTTTGCTGCTGTACAGCTTGCCATTACCTGGGTCGAGTATCTTGCCCCCCGTGTATTCATCACCATCTTTTTTCAGGCCCGACAAAATCGTCATGCCGACGATGGGCTGGTCTTTGTTGACGCCTTCACATTTGTCGCATTTTGGGTTTTTGTCGGTAGCATCGGCTTCCAGAAACAGTTTTTCTATCTTGCCCTGCAATTCACCAGCAGTTTCGGTGATGCGTATCAGCGCCTTGGGTTTGCCTGATTTGTCATCTATGCTCTTCCAAAGGCCGACCGGGCTTTCTTCTGCCTGTGCCAGCAGTGGCATACCTGCGAATGCGATGAATGCGGATAGTAGGGATAAGGCGAATGGAACTGTTTTTTTCATGCTGTCTCCAAAAAGAAAAACTGAGGTCTCTGATTATGTAAATTGATTGTACGTGGCAAAATTTTAACCACGTACAATATTTTTAGAGTACCTACTTTAACCCATAGTATTGCCAGCTTATTATGCTGCTGGCAACTTGCCCAATTGTTCAAGCAGTTTTTGCAAAGTGGCTTTGAAATTCGCCAGGCGTTCTTTCTCAACCGCGATGACCTGTGCAGGTGCCTTGGCGACAAAGCCTTCGTTACCCAGCTTGGTTTCCAACTTGGCAATTTCACCTTCCAGGCGGGCGACTTCCTTGCTGATACGTGCACGTTCTGCTGCCACGTCGATTTCCACCTTCAGCATCAGCTTGGATTCGCCAACGACGGATACAGGTGCCGGTGACTCAGGGAGGGCATCAACGACAGACACTTCAGACAGCTTGGCCAGAGCTTGCAGGTAAGGCGCAAAAGATTGCAGACGTGCTTTGTCTTCAGCATTGGCGGCCTGCAACAGCAGTGGCACGCGCAGGGCAGGAGACAATTGCATTTCACCACGCAGGTTACGGCAGGCGTCGGTCATTGCTTTCAATGCCTGCATCCAGGCCTCTGCCGCAGTGTCGACGTTTGCCGCGACGAATAACGGGTAAGGCTGGATCATGATGCTGTCGCCAGCCGGGTTCAGGGTCTTGCCTGCCAGTGGTGCCACGGTTTGCCACAGGGCTTCAGTGACAAAAGGAATGACAGGGTGAGCCAGGCGCAAGATCACTTCCAGTACGCGCAATAAAGTACGGCGGGTGGCGCGTTGCTGCGCTTCATTGCCTTGTTGTACCTGGACTTTGGCTACTTCCAGATACCAATCGCAATATTCATCCCAGACAAACTTGTAGATGGCAGAAGCGATATTGTCGAAACGGTAGTCTGCAAAGCCTTTTTCTATCTCGGCCTCTGCGTGTTGCAGGGTGGATATGATCCATTTGTCAGCTTGCGAGTATTCAAGATCGGCATCGGTAACGCCAGCGCCAAAGCCGCAATCCTTGCCTTCAGTATTCATCAAGACAAAGCGGGTTGCATTCCAGAGCTTATTGCAGAAGTTGCGATAGCCTTCACAACGGCCCAGGTCGAAATTGATATTGCGGCCCAGCGATGCATAGCTGGCCATGGTAAAGCGCAATGCATCTGTACCATAGGCAGGGATGCCATCAGCAAATTCCTTGCGCGTAGCTTTTTCTATGCTGGCTGCCTGTTTGGGGTTCATCAGCCCAGCAGTACGTTTCGCGACCAGTTCATCAACAGTGATGCCGTCGATGAGGTCGATAGGGTCCAAGGTATTTCCCTTGGACTTGGACATTTTCTGGCCGCTGGAGTCGCGTACCAGTCCATGTACATACACGGTATTGAATGGCACCTTGCCGGTGAAATGCGTGGTCATCATGACCATGCGCGCTACCCAGAAGAAAATGATGTCAAAGCCAGTCACCAGTACTGAAGATGGCAGGAAGTGTTTGATGTCCGGTGTTTCTTCCGGCCAGCCCATGGTCGAGAAAGGCACCAGTGCAGACGAGAACCAGGTATCAAGCACGTCATCATCACGCTTCAATGCACCAGTGTAGCCAGCGGCAGTTGCCTTGGCTCTGGCACCGGCTTCATCATGCGCAACAAAGATTTCGCCATTGTCGCCATACCAGGCCGGGATTTGATGGCCCCACCACAATTGGCGCGAAATACACCAGTCCTGGATATTGTTCAGCCACTGGTTGTAAGTCGTCGTCCAGTTTTCCGGGATGAATTTGATTTCGCCGTCAGCGACTTTTTCCAGCGCCACTTCAGCGATGGATTTGCCCGGGAAGAAGGTACCTTCCGGTGCTGGTTTGCTCATGGCCATGAACCACTGGTCAGTCAGCATGGGTTCGATAACCACATTGGTACGGTCGCCACGTGGCACCATCAGCTTGTGTGGTTTTACCGATTCCAGCAAACCTTGCGCATCAAGGTCAGCAACGATTTGTTTGCGGGCGACGAAGCGGTCCATGCCCTGATATACGGCAGGGGCGTTTTCATTGATTTTGGCATCCAGAGTGAAAATGCAAATCATGTCCAGTTTGTGACGCTGGCCGACTGCGTAATCGTTCATGTCATGCGCAGGCGTGATCTTCACGCAGCCAGTACCAAATTCCTTGTCGACATAGCTGTCGGCAATCACCGGGATTTCGCGGCCTGTCAGCGGCAGCTTGAGCATCTTGCCAACCAGGTGGATATAACGTTCATCCGTCGGGTCAACCGCTACCGCCACGTCACCCAGCAGGGTTTCAGGGCGGGTTGTCGCTACCGTCAGGTGGCCGGAGCCATCTGCAAACGGGTAGCGGATATGCCACATCGAACCATCTTCTTCTTCCGACACCACTTCCAGATCAGATACCGCAGTGCCCAGCACCGGGTCCCAGTTGACCAGGCGCTTGCCGCGATAGATCAGACCTTGCTCTACCAGTTTGACGAAGACATCGGTGACGCTCTTCGAGCGTTCGGCATCCATGGTGAAATATTCACGGTCCCAGTCGGCAGACGCACCCATGCGGCGCATCTGGCCAGTGATGGTGGAGCCGGATTTTTCTTTCCATTCCCAGACTTTTTCCAGGAATTTTTCACGGCCCAGATCATGGCGCGAAATCTTTTGTGCATCGAGCTGGCGTTCCACCACGATTTGCGTGGCGATACCGGCATGGTCAGTGCCCGGCACCCAGGCCGTATTGTGACCGCGCATGCGGTAGTAGCGCGTCAGACCATCCATGATGGTCTGGTTGAAGGCGTGGCCCATGTGCAGGGTGCCTGTCACATTCGGTGGTGGCAGTTGTATCGAGAATGAGGGTTTGCCTTCATCCATGGTGGCGGCAAAATATCCACGTTTTTCCCACTCGCCACGCCAGGATTGTTCGATTTCTGCGGGCTCAAAAGACTTGGCTAATTCCATAATATGATCTGCGGTGATTGCTAAACCTTTGATTATAAATGAGGTAAGTGCAGAAGTCGGGTTTTCCTGCGGGTAGCCTGAATTTAAATTATCTTAAAGATAATGAATATTTTAAATCTTGTCATTTGTGAGCAGCAAAGCGACAAATGCTGTGTTGCCCCGCTGCATCTGGCTTGTTGTTGCCTGGAGGATTGGATTAATATGCTTATAAACCCCAGGGGACATGATGAGACGCCTTATCAATACGGTATATACCCTGAATCTTGCCCTGCTACTGACAGTCCTGCCTCAGTTGGCCAGGGCTGACGAACCGAACAATGAAGAGGACCTGGCCCTGGTGTATGGTGACAAGTCTGTCATCAGTGTTGCTACGGGTTCGGTTTTGCCTTTGCGCCGTGCGCCAGCAGTTGCCACCGTGATTACCGCGGCCGATATAGAAGCGACAGGTGCAACCAGCCTTGATGCCGTGATGGAAACAGTACCTGGCTTGCATGTAGGGCGCTCTACCGTGTTGAATATGGCTATTTACACCATACGTGGGGTGCGCAGTGCGCTCAGTAATCCGCAGGTGCTGGTTCTTATCAACGGCACACCGGTGACCAATGCCTATAGTGGTGACCGGGGCTTCCTCTCTGCTGATATGCCACTGGAAAATATCGCCAGGATAGAAGTTATCCGTGGCCCTGGGTCTGCCCTGTATGGCGCAGATGCTTTTTCAGGTGTGATCAATATTGTCACCAAAACTGCCAAAGAGCAGGATGGCACACGTTTTGGTGTACGGCTGGGGTCATTCAATAGCCGGGACGCCTGGGTTTTACACGGTGGCAAGTGGGGCAGCATCGATGTTGCCGCTTCTTTGCAACATAGCCGCACTGCCGGGCCGCGTGCCCTGGTTGAACGCGATGCACAAAGTGGGTTTGACCAGTTATTTGGCACTCACGCTTCCCTTGCACCAGGTTATGAAAACTTTAGCCGTGCTGCTACGGACGCCAATATGGAGCTGGCGTACGACAAATGGAATTTGAACCTGGGCTTCATGCACAGGGAAAACATAGGCGCAGGCACGGGCATCGCCCAGGCGCTGGACCCCAGTGGCTGGGGCAGCAGCCGTCGCTTTACCAGTGATTTGAAATACAAGGACCCGGATTTTGCCAGGGACTGGGGGTTGGAGCTGAATGGTAGTTTTACTTATTACAATGAAAATTCCAGTATCGTGATTTTTCCTGCAGGTGCTTTTGGCGGTGCCTTCAAGGATGGTTTTATCGGTAGCCCTTATCGCTGGGAGAGGCATGAAAGGCTGAATGCCACCTTCCATTACAGCGGTTTTGCCCAACATCATTTGCGTTTTGGGATAGGAGTATCAAAAGAAGATTTGTACAAGATACGCGAAACCAAAAACTTTAACCCTGATAATTCACCGATCAATGTTGGTGCTTTTTCTGATCTGGTAGATGTTACCGACACTGTCCCGTATATACGACCTCATGGCCGTTTGTTGAAGTATTTATATGTGCAAGACGAATGGCAATTTGCCAAGGACTGGACTTTGACTGCAGGTGTGCGGCGTGACCAGTATTCCGATTTTGGTAATACCACCAATCCAAGACTGGCCCTGGTATGGGAAGTTGATTACAACCTGACCGCCAAGCTCTTGTACGGCAGTGCTTTTCGCGCTCCCGCTTTTGAAGAACTGTATGTGATCAATAATCCTGTCGTGAATGGTAACCCGGCGCTGAAGGCTGAAAGAATGCGCACGACGGAATTGGCCCTGAACTGGCAAGCGCGGCCAGGTTTGCAACTGGGTTTGAATCTGTTTCGTTATCAGATGTCGGACATCATCAGGATCAGTAATAATTTTTTGAATGAGAATGGTGGCAGCCAGAGTGGCCGGGGCTTTGAGCTGGAGGCCAGCTGGGATGTGCACAAAAATTTGCGTCTGGCTGGCAATATTGCTTACCAGCGTGCCATTGACGATATGACGCAAAAGGACCCGGGTTTGACACCGCGCCGCCACGCCTATGTGCGGGCAGACTGGCAGCCAGCAGCAGGATGGCGGGTGAATGCGCAAGTCAATCACATTGCAGACCGCCAGCGAGAACCAGGCGACACCCGCCCGAGTGTCAGGGATTACACTACCCTGGATTTGACGCTGGGGACGAATAGAAAATATGCAGGCTGGGACTGGACTTTGGCGGTGCGCAATCTCCTGAATGCGGATGTGCGCGAACCCAGCCCATACAGCACGCCTTTTGTAAATATGCCAAATGATATACCCATGGGGGGGCGGTCATTATTTTTGCAATTTGGCTATAAGTTGTAAAAATAGCAGACGTCTTTTGCAAGGAATGGTGACCGCTTGTCGGACGGACAGTGCAGCTTCAAGAATTTCGATATAGGAGCGTGAGTAAATCTGTTAATGTTGATGGTTCAGTTGAATTACGGATGCGGCAGGGTGATAGGTTGTTGTAAAAAGAGTGCAGATTGCCTGAGCTGCATGTGCCGGACGTATGGCATGTATTTAATAAGGATGAATTGATCCTGTTAGTGAAAACCAAAGAAGGTATGAAACTTTAGATGTTGGAAAACAGCGCCCCTTATTTTTCTGATATCCGTGCTTCCAGCGACAGTACAAAAACTGACAGGAAGCCAGGGCTGTTTCAGCACGTCTGGTGGTTTTTCAATATCGCTTTTTGCATCCTGGTTTTGTTTGCCGATCCGGTCAGGGCAGACCAGCTTGCCTTGATGCCGGACCTGGCGATGCTGCAAAACCAGATGCCGCAAGTGCATACGCCTGCGCTGGCTCAGGACTTGCGCATGGGGCGTCGCTATGGCGAACATCTGGTATTTGCTGACGTTGCCAGTCAGGGACGTCGCCAGGACGTCAGCACCGGTGGTAGCCTGGCCGTACTGTACCCGGATATGGGTGAGCCATATCGCAGTATTTTTGCCAAGATCATTGAGGGTATAGAAAGCAAGTCGCGCATGCCAGTGATCAGTATGCCGATAGGGCCCAAGCTGGAAACTGGCGACTTGAATGCGCAATTGAAACGCAGTGGCGTCAAGGTTGTGATTGCACTTGGCCGTCAGGGTGTGAAACTGGCCAGTAG
This sequence comes from Undibacterium sp. FW305-107, assembly GCF_058788535.1. NCBI lineage: Bacteria > Pseudomonadati > Pseudomonadota > Betaproteobacteria > Burkholderiales > Oxalobacteraceae > Undibacterium > Undibacterium sp. FW305-107. The sequence goes on along the minus strand of NZ_JBYTAV010000001.1, from coordinate 871,473 downwards.
TCTGGACCGTGAGATTGCCGTGGTGGTTGGCGGGGTTTTAAACATCCCGGAAAGTGAAAGCCGCAGCATGACTGGTGTCAGCCTGATGCCAGACCCGGTACTGCTATTTTCCCGCCTGAAAAGCCTGCTGCCAGGTGTCAAAAGGGTGATCGTCGTCTACGATCCAAAAAACAATGAATGGCTGATCAAGCTGGCACGCGAAGCCGCCAAACAGCAGGGGCTGGAACTGGTCACCTACGAAGCCAAAGACCTGGCTGGCGCGGCCCATCAATATGAAGTGGCCTTTGCCAATGCCGACCGGCGCGATGCCCTGTGGTTACCGCAAGACTCGACGACAGTGGAAGAGGGCAGTATCTTGCCACTGGTATTGCGTGAGTCATGGAACCGTGGCGTTCCCTTCTTTTCCAGCAGTTTTTTGCACGCCAAAAAAGGGGCATTGTTTGCCCTTTATCCGAATAATCTGGAACTCGGACAGAGCCTGGCCATGGCTGCGCAAAGTGCCGTGAGTGGTGATGGCCGCAAGTCTGGCGTATCGCTATTGCGCGAAGTATTGGTGGCAGTCAATTTGCGCACTGCCAGCCATATAGGTCTGAACATTGATTATCAAAGCCAGAGAAGTTTTGATTCGATTTTCCCTGAGCCTTGAATGAAGCTAAGCAGGTGGGCATTGGTATGAGCCCGCATGAAGAAAAAGAAAGATGAGAAGTGAACGAGCCAAGCATGCCACGCATTGATAAACCAGTGCTGGCATGATCTTGAATATTCCGGGACATAGTGTTGTTCACCAGCGCAGCTTGAGGGTGAGTGGCCACAAGTAATTTGGTTCAAGTATGAAGTTTTTCAGTAACTACTTTCGCCGCACAGGTTTCAGTCTCCAGCTAACGGTCATCATCACGGCCGCTATTCTGGTGCTGGCACTTTTTTCTTCCATCATGAACTCATGGCAGGCCAGCCATCGCATGCGCGCTTACTTTGTCGTACAAGGTCAGCAAGTTGCAGAAAACCTGGCCCGGCAAAGCCGGCTGGCGCTGCTGTATCACTCAGCAGACAATGCCAGGGAAGTGGTGGCGACAACCCTGGCTTTTCCTGATGTCTTGCAGGTAGAAATTGCCAATGCCGATCACAAGGTCTTGCTGTCACAAAGCAAGCCAGGCGTGGTCTTGCCTCCATTGAAAACACATCCGGCCGGACCATTATCGAGTGCCAGGCTGGAACAGGAAAGTGATCAGGACTGGCGTTTCAGCGCCCCGGTATTTGCCGGTGAAAGTGAAGCCTCTCCTTTTGAAGTACAGGAAAGCAAACCGCAATTGCTGGGCTATGTGCATGTGGTGGTCGGTAAGACCACGCTTGATAAACTGGTGTCGTCACTGTTGCTGGGCAACCTTGGCATTACCTTTTCATTTGCCCTGATATTGCTGGCCGTGATACGCCTGATGTCGCGGCAGATGATACGCCCGCTGAACCAGTTGTCTGCCCTGATGGGTAGAGCAGAGGCAGGCGAATCCGGCATGCGTGCCACGCCGGACGGGTCAAAAGACATCATAGAAATGTCGCATGCCTTTAATCAGATGATGGCAGTGCTGGAAGACCGTGAGGCTGAACTCAAGCAATCGCGTGATCAGGCTTTGCATGCAGCTGTCATGAAGGCGCAATTTGCTGCTACCGTTAGTCACGAAGTGCGTACGCCCTTGAATGGCGTGGTTGGCATGCTCGACATGCTGAAAGAAATGCGCCTGACCAAGAGCCAGCGTGAATGTGTGGATGTGGCCTGGAACTCTTCCCAGGCTTTGATAGAACTGATCAATGACATCCTGGATTTTTCCAAGATGGAAGCAGGCAAGGTCGAAGTTGAAGAAATCGAATTTGACCTCAATAAACTAGTGGCCGAAGTACTGGAATTATTGTCCAAGTCAGCCCAGCAAAAAGGCCTGGAACTGGCTTATCTGATCGCTGATGATGTACCTTTGCGCGTCAAGAGCGACCCGCTGCGCTTACGTCAGATCCTCATCAACCTGATTGGCAATGCAGTCAAGTTTACCGAACATGGTGAAATAGCGGTGCGGGTGGTATTGAGTCAGTACCATGATCAGGCAGACCCGTCTTCCATGATGAGCCTGCGTTTTGAAGTCAGCGATACCGGCATAGGCATGTCGGCAGATGCCGTCGCTAATGTGTTTGAATCCTTCGCCCAGGCGGACCGTTCAACTACCCGCAAATATGGCGGTACCGGTCTGGGGCTGGCCATCTGCAAGCAACTGGTGGCACTCTTGCATGGCGAAATCGGTGTCAGCAGCGTGCCGGATCAGGGCAGTAACTTCTACTTCAGCATGCAATGTCACGCCAGCAGTACAGAAAAACCTGCACTGACCAGTGCCAGCGCTGATTTGCAGGATGAACGCATACTCATCGTTGACCCCAGTGAAGTTGTTCGCAGTTTCCTGACGCAACAACTTTCCCGTCACGGCATGTCTTGCCACGCGGTTGCCAGTGGCGTGCAGGCTCTGGCTTTGCTGGATCAGGCTGCGAAAGATGGCACGCCGCATTCTCTGGTCATCATGGATGTCAGCAGCATGGATGACAATGGCGAAGAACTGGCGCGCCGCTTGCGCAATGACCATCGCTATAGTGGCATCCGTACTCTGGCACTGGATCGGAATGGTTGCGTGGGAGATGCTAATTCTTCGACGGCTGAAATTTGCCTGAGCAAGCCAGTACACATCGAAAAACTGCTGGAAGCCTTGCGTCACTTGCTGCTGACCACAGCCGATGTGCAGACATCCTCTGCTGCAACAGCAACAACGATCGCCAGGGCACCTGCGCACATGCCCGCCAGGAGCATGGAAGTGACACGCCATCCTTCCAATGGCGGTCATATTGAATGGCGCGTACTGGTGGTTGAGGATAATCGCACCAACCAAATGGTGGCTGCAGGCATGCTCTCGCTTTCTGCCTGCCATTGCGAATTTGCCGGTAATGGCAAGGAAGCCGTGGAGGCAGCCCGCCGCAACCGTTATGACCTGATACTCATGGATTGCAGCATGCCGGAAATGGACGGCTATGAAGCCACAGTCAGGATACGCAGCTATGAAGACGGACTGGGCAGGCGCACACCTATTGTGGCGATGACGGCCAATACCCAGCGCGGCGATGCTGAAAAATGCCTGGCGATAGGTATGGATGATTATCTGGCCAAACCCATCACGCTGGTAGAATTGCGTCAGAAACTGGAGCGTTGGCTGACCCATGGCGGTGCAGCAGGACGCGCACTGCCATCAGATGGACAATTGCAAGCACTCGACAATAGCCCGCTAGACCGCGCTGTGTTCGATAAATTACGCGATATCCTGGGGCCGGGTCTGCAGCAGACGGTATCCCTGTTCCTGGAAGACACACCTGTCTATCTGGAACAATTAAGCCAGGGTTTGCAGCAAGGCGATGCTGAAATGGTGCGTGCCATGGCGCATTCCATCAAGGGCAGTAGCGGTAACCTTGGGGCCACCAATCTTTTGCAGTTTGCCAAAGAAGTTGAGCAACTCGCACTGGAACGGCATTTGTCAGAAATTACACCTTTACTGAGTAGCCTGCATCAAGCTTATGAAGCGGTGGCGTCCGAGCTGGGTAATGAAGTGTTCCTGGAAGACCATGATGCTGTCAGCCATAGCCGTCATGTCGCTAAAGTGCTGGTGGTCGACGATGACCGAAGCACCCGCAGCACACTGCGTCATACCTTGCAAAGAGATGGTTTTAAAGTCGAGGAAGCTGCAGATGGTTCGCAAGCTTTGCTGATGCTCAAACGCATGCGGCCTGATGTCATCCTCATGGATGCTGTCATGCCAGTCATGGATGGTTTTACCGCCTGCAGCCTGATACAGGAAATGCCGCGTGGCCGCAGCATACCGGTGTTGATGATCACCGCACTGGAAGACAATAGTTCGGTAGAAAGAGCCTTTGCTGCCGGTGCCTGTGACTACATCCCCAAGCCTATTCATTTTGCCGTGTTGTCGCAACGCGTGCGCCGCATCATAGAAGCGAATCAGGCAGAAAAACGCATACGCCACCTGGCCTTCAATGATGTGCTGACGGGTTTGCCTAACCGCACGCAATTCCTTGACCAACTGGGGCGCAGGTTGACCATGGCCAAGGACAATGTCGAATCAGTGGCAGTGCTGTTCCTGGACCTGGACAGATTCAAGAATGTCAATGACACTCTCGGCCATGATGTTGGTGACCGTCTGTTGATTGCCGTGGCGCAGCGCATACGTCGCAGCGTACGTAATGCCGATTGCGTGGCACGCCTGGGGGGCGATGAATTTACCGTGGTATTGAGCGAGCTGGCTGACCCGGCGGCTGCGGCATCGGCTGCGCAAAATATCTGCCGCACTCTGGCCAAGCCTTTCCAGATTGATAGTCATGATATTTTCGTGACCGCCAGCATAGGTATTTCTGTTTATCCCAGTGATGGCATGGACGTAGGCACCCTGGTCAAACATGCAGATACCGCCATGTACCGCGCCAAGAAAACCAATACCGACTTCCAGTTTTTTGAAGCGGCGATGGAGCATTCGATCTCTGAACGGGTACGTCTGGAAAATGATTTGCGCCGTGCATTGGAACGTAATGAGCTGGCAGTTTTCTATCAACCCCAGGCACGTATGGATACTGGTGAGATCATCGGTACAGAAGCACTGGTGCGCTGGTTCCATCCTACCCGTGGCATGGTGTCGCCACTGGAATTCATACCGATGGCAGAAGAAACCGGTTTGATTATTGCGCTCGGTGAATGGGTATTGCGTACGGCCTGCGCCCAGATGCGCAACTGGATGGATAAGGGCATGTCCCATCTGCGGGTTGCAGTGAACTTGTCTGTCAGCCAGTTATTGCAAAAGGATTTTGCCAATACGGTAGAACAAGTCTTGTTCGATACCGGCTTGCCCGCGAAAATGCTGGAACTGGAAATTACCGAGAGCACGCTGATGGAGCATGCGCAAGATACTCTGGCCATACTGGACCGTCTGCGCAGCCTCGGTGTCAGGTTGACCATTGATGACTTTGGTACTGGCTATTCATCACTGTCTTATCTGAAACGCTTTCCTGTCGATATCATCAAGATAGACCGCTCCTTCGTGCGCGATATTCCTGGTGATGCCGACGATGCCGCCATTGTCACCGGCATCATTGCGCTGGCACATAGTCTGCGGTTGGAGGTAGTGGCTGAAGGGGTGGAAACCCGCGAACAACTGGAATTTTTACGCGCCCAATCCTGCGATATCCTGCAAGGCTTTTACTTGAGCAAACCTATACCGGCGCAGCAACTGGAAGACGAAATATTGTCGCAAGTGGGCAGCGTATTTCTGGATCAGACAGGTAAATGAAACCTGGGGCTGACGCAGTTTTGCTGCAGCCTTGATAAAAATTATTAGAGACTCGGATCGATCAATGAGGGCTTGCATGTTGCAGCTTCAACTACCTAAATGGCAAACCAGCCTGATGCCGGGTTTGCTGGCTATCTTCTTGCTATGCATGAACACGACGGCACATGCGCAAGCTAAACCTCAAGCTGATTTTTCTGAGATCGAAGCGATACATACGCTGTCTGACCGTGACAATACCGCCGCACTCAAACAACTGCAGGAATACAAAGACAAATTAGGCAAGGATGCAGATTACTTCTTGCGGGCCGAAGTCCTGAAGACACTGATAGGCATCTTGTATGACGCTGGCAAGATCAAGGAAGCCGATGCTGCCAATGCAGAGTTGCTGCAACTCGCCAGGTTGCAAAAAGATAATGACATGATCAACATGGCGCTGATAGGTGAAGCCTTTCAGTTACTGGATCAGGGCAAGTTTGCCATGGCACTGGTGAAGCTCAATGATATACAGCAAAGCCTGCGTGATTCAAAAAATGCGGAAGTACTCATGCGCCTGAATATCGCCTTCGGCATGGTGCAACTGGCGATAGGTAATTTTGATAAATCCCTGCCTTATTTTCTTGAGGCGCTGAAACTGGCAGATCAGATACCAAGAAGGCGTGCCCAGGCCAAGATGTACCGCATGGAATCCATCGCCAGGCTATATCTGAATATGCACAATGCTGAAAAGTCCCTGGAAACTGCCAACGATGCATTGGCGATGCAGCCTAAAATAGAATCACCCAAGATTACCTCATCCTTGCAAATGACACGTGGTCTGGCACTGATAGACCTTGGGCGCCATGATGAAGCTCTGGAAGCTTACAAGACGGTATTGCAGATATCCACTGAAGCTGGCATGCCAGCCGTGGCGGCAACCGCTTTGGGCAATATTGCTGATTATTACCTGCATGTGCGCAAGTTCACCGAGGCCGAGCGCGCCGCCCGCTTCTCCCTGGAAAAAGCCCAGGCCGTGAATGACCCTTTTGCAATTGCCATCGCCAAAGCGAATATAGGTTTTGCGCTGGCAGGACAAAAGAAATTTTCTCAGGGTATAGGTTTCATCAACGAGGCCAAGAAGTTTTTCATGGAGACAGGTTCCAAGTCGGATGTGGAAAACCTGCTCAGCGAAATTGGCAATATGTACGAAGCCGCTGACATGTATAAAGAAGCGTTGGCAACCGTACGTGAACAACAAAAACTCAGTGATGAATTATTCCGCTCTGATCGCGCGCGGGCTGTAGCCACCCTGCAAGAACAATTCAATGCCCAGCAAAGACAAAAACAGATTGAATTGCTGGCGCGTGAAAACCAGCTCAAGGATGCCGACATCAAAAACCGCCAGTTGCAGCAAGTGGTGTTGATGCTGGCTGCCATCATCATGGTGATGGTGGGTGTAGTCGTCTTCTTCTTGTACAGACGGGTACGCAAGACCAATGAAAAACTGCGCGAAGTGAATGAGCAACTTGAATTTCATGCCGTGCGTGATCCCCTGACTGGTTTATATAACCGCCGCTCTTTTGTCGATATGATGAAGGGCAGAGTCATATTGCCGGAAGGTGAAAGGCGCGAAGATGCGCTTGATAATCCGGATTGTTTAATTCTCATGGATATCGATCACTTCAAAAATATCAATGACAGCTTTGGTCATGCAACCGGCGATGCTGTCCTGATAGAAGTGGCGCGCCGTTTGCGCAGTACAGTGCGCGATAGCGACATGGTGTTGCGCTGGGGTGGGGAAGAGTTTTTGATTTATTCCCCACGCTCTAATCCTGCACAACTCAAGGGACTGGTAGAGCGTATTTTGCGTAGCATCGGTGAAGAGAACATCGAAGTCGAGGGCGCCAGTGTGCCTGTTACCTTGACTGCAGGTTTCATCAGCCTGCCATTTTCTGGCTTGCCAGAAGCAGTTTGCAACTGGGAAAAAGCGCTGCAAATTGCCGACATGGCGTTATATCTGGGCAAGGTCAATGGCCGCAACCGTGCCTATGGTGTCAGTAAATTATTGATTGCCTATGAAGAAGCCTTGCCGGTACTGGATCATGATTTGTCGGCCGCCATCAAGGCGGGTATGGTCGAATTGGTAGAAGTGCATGGGCCAGTAAAACTGCCGGAAAGCAATCTTGCACCATCGTCAACAATGCAAGATACAGAATTGGCCAGCGAAATCAAATAAAGCACCAGAGTTTAAAAAAGTCGTATAATCTGCCGTCGTCGCGGTTCTGGATTTAATTCAGAACCCGAAGAAAAAATGCTAGGGGTCCTGCCATCAATTTTGTTGGCGGGTGAGAAATACCCTCGAACCTGATCTGGATAATGCCAGCGAAGGGAAGCTGCCGAAGTTTGTGCCGCCTGTGTTATGTATTGATCTGCGCGCACCAGTTTTGGAAACTCCTTTGCTGGCTCCATGCCAACAAAGCAAAGGAGCCAAAATGAACGCCAACCCGCAATTCCTGTCCGCTACCGCTACGGTAGACGAGGCAGCCATTCAGCCACTGCCGAATTCCCGCAAGACCTATGTACAGGGTAGCCGCCCCGATATCCGCGTACCCATGCGTGAAATCAGCCAGTCAGATACACCAGCCATGTTTGGTTCGGAGAAAAATCCACCTATCTATGTCTACGATACCTCCGGCCCCTACACCGACCCTGAAGTAAAAATCGATATCCGCTCTGGCCTGGCATCCGTACGCGGTGCCTGGATAGCCGAGCGTAATGACACTGAAGAACTGGCTGGCCCGACATCTGAATACGGCATCGCCCGCCTGCATGACCCCAAGCTGGCTGAATTGCGCTTCAATCTGAAACGCCTGCCACGGCGCGCACTGGCAGGCAAGAATGTCTCGCAAATGCACTATGCACGCCAGGGTATCATCACACCTGAAATGGAATTTGTTGCAATACGCGAAAACCTGCGCAGGAAAGAATATCTCGAAAACCTGAAAGCCTCTGGCCCCATGGGCAGCAAGCTGGCAGAAGTCATGGGCCGCCAGCATCCGGGTCAGTCTTTCGGGGCCGCGATCCCTGAAGAAATCACGCCAGAATTCGTACGCTCGGAAATCGCCCGTGGCCGTGCGATTATTCCTGCGAATATCAATCATCCTGAAATCGAACCGATGATCATAGGCCGTAATTTCCTGGTCAAGATCAATGCCAATATCGGTAATTCTGCAGTGACCTCTTCCATCGGTGAAGAAGTAGAAAAAATGACCTGGGCAATACGCTGGGGTGGCGACAATGTCATGGATCTTTCCACTGGCAAGCACATACATGAAACCCGTGAGTGGATCATCCGCAATTCACCCGTACCTATCGGCACCGTGCCCATCTATCAGGCACTGGAAAAAGTGAATGGCAAAGCAGAAGACCTGACCTGGGAAATTTTCCGTGACACGCTCATTGAACAAGCTGAGCAAGGTGTCGATTACTTCACCATCCATGCAGGCGTGCGTCTGCAATATGTGCCGATGACAGCCAAGCGCCTGACCGGTATCGTTTCACGCGGTGGTTCCATCATGGCGAAATGGTGTCTGGCCCATCATAAAGAAAGCTTCCTGTACGAGCATTTCGAAGACATTTGCGAAATCATGAAAGCCTATGATGTGTCTTTCAGCCTCGGCGATGGCCTGCGTCCAGGTTCCATCTATGATGCCAATGATGAAGCACAGTTAGGTGAATTGAAAACCCTGGGTGAACTGACGCAGATCGCCTGGAAACATGATGTGCAAGTCATGATAGAAGGCCCGGGCCATGTGCCCATGCATCTCATCAAGGAAAACATGGACCTGCAACTTGAGCAATGCCATGAAGCGCCTTTTTATACTCTCGGCCCTCTGACGACTGACATCGCCCCCGGCTACGACCACATCACTTCCGGCATAGGCGCGGCACAGATAGGCTGGTACGGCACTGCCATGCTGTGCTACGTGACACCGAAAGAACATTTGGGTTTGCCAAACAAGGTCGACGTCAAGGATGGCATCATCACTTACAAGATCGCCGCCCATGCAGCCGACCTGGCAAAAGGCCACCCAGGTGCGCAGATACGTGACAATGCTCTTTCCAAGGCGCGCTTTGAATTCCGCTGGGAAGACCAGTTCAACATCGGTCTCGACCCCGACAAGGCACGTGAATTCCATGATGAAACACTGCCCAAAGATTCTGCCAAGGTCGCCCATTTCTGCTCCATGTGCGGCCCGCATTTCTGCTCCATGAAAATCACGCAGGAAGTGCGCGACTATGCCAATGCGCAGGGTATCAGCGAGATCCAGGCGCTGAAACAGGGTATGGAAGTCAAAGCCGTCGAGTTCATCAAATCCGGTGCGGAAATCTACAAGAAGCAATAGCCATGGTGGAGATACAGCTTAATGGAGAAAAACGGCAATTGGCGAGCGTGCTGCTGGCGGATTTGATTGCCGAACTGAATTTGTCGCAGCAGGCAATTGCGGTGGCGGTGAACCGGCAGATTATCCCGCGGTCGCGATGGCCAGAGCATCAGTTGCAAGTGGATGATAAGGTTGATGTAGTCAGGGCGATTGGTGGCGGTTGATTCGTTCGTTGATTGCAGGTTGGGCTGGTAGGGCCGGCCCAACCTGCAAATTCGCCCGGCGATGTATTGCTTAGCGCTCACAAATTTGAAAGAATTTTTATGCAAACAGAAAACGACCAAGGCTTAACCATAGCCGGCAAAACCTACCGCTCCCGCCTGCTGGTTGGCAGCGGCAAATACAAAGACCTTGAACAAACCCGCCTGGCGACAGAAGCCAGCGGTGCAGAGATCATCACGGTAGCAATCCGTCGCGTGAACATAGGGCAAGACCCGAATGCCCCCAGTTTGCTGGACGTAGTGCCACCGAGTAAATACACCATACTGCCCAACTCGGCGGGTTGTTATAACGCCGAAGATGCGGTGTACACCCTGCGACTGGGGCGTGAGTTATTGGGTGGTCACAAGCTGTGCAAGCTTGAAGTATTGGGCGACGAGAAAACCCTGTTCCCGAATATGCCCGAAACATTGAAGGCAGCGAAAACCCTGGTGCAGGATGGTTTCGACGTCATGGTATATTGCAGTGATGATCCCATACAGGCACGCATGCTGGAAGACATAGGCTGCGTCGCCATCATGCCGCTGGCCTCCTTGATAGGTTCAGGTATGGGTATCTTGAATCCCTGGAATCTGTCGCTGATCATAGACCAGTCCAAAGTGCCGGTACTGGTGGATGCCGGTGTAGGTACGGCATCTGATGCAGCGATAGCCATGGAACTGGGTTGCGATGGGGTGTTGATGAATACGGCAATCGCTGGCGCCAAAGATCCGGTACGCATGGCACGTGCCATGGGTCTCGCAGTCGAGGCTGGACGTGAAGCATTTCTGGCGGGGCGCATGCCACGCAAGTTTGCAGCATCACCATCGTCACCGATGGCTGGCCGCATTGTCTGATCTTCGTTTAATGAAAGCAACTAAGCGTCCCTGTGTGCTGGTATTTGCCGGGCATGACCCCAGTGGCGGTGCTGGCATACAGGCAGATATAGAAGCCATCGCCGCGCAGGGCGCACATGCCTTGCCGGTGATTACTGCATTGACCGTGCAGGATAACGATCACGCTTATGCCGTGCATGCAGTCGATGTGCAAATCATCTTGCAGCAGGCAATGACGCTGGTGGCAAAAATACCGGTCAAGGTCATCAAGCTTGGCATCGTTGCGCACAAAAAAAATGCGACGGCGATTGCCAGTTTTATCCAGAAGATGAAACTGCAACATGCTGATCTGCATGTCATTGTTGACCCGGTATTGGGCAGCGGTCACGGCGACAGTTTGTCGCTGGATGATGCAATAGCAGCTATTGAGCCATTATTGAAAGTGGCAACGCTGATCACGCCCAATTTGCCTGAGTTACAGCGTCTGTCACCATTGGCTGTTGATATACAGGCGCAGGTGGAAAACCTGATGCAAGCTTATGATACGGATGTTCTGCTGAAAGGCGGTCATGCAACAGAAGCCCGGGTAAAAAACATCTGGTTCCAGCATGGACAATGGCAGACCGCACAAGAATGGTCATGGCCGCGTTTGTCAGGTGAATTTCATGGTAGTGGCTGCACGCTGGCCTCAGCGATAGCCGGACAACTGGCAAGGGGAGTGACTTTGCCAGAAGCTTTGCAACAGGCACAAAGCTATACACAGCAAAGCCTGCTGCATGCGTATGCGATAGCTGCAGGCCAGCTTATTCCAGCACGCCAGCCAGTATTGAGTACAAGGGAAAAATCATGAACACATTGGGCAATCATCCATTGAGCGGTTTATATGTCGTCACCCCTGATTGGGATGATACTGCTCAACTTGTGACAGTCACAGAACAGGCTTTGCAGGGTGGTGCAAATATCGTGCAATACCGTCACAAAACTGCCAGTCAAGAACTACGCAAAACCCAGGCGCTGGCCTTGCTGGGACTGTGCCGCAGTTTTAATAAACCCTTCATCATCAACGACCATCTGGAACTTTGCCTGGAAATTGGTGCTGATGGCCTGCATGTAGGTGGCACGGATATTTCGGTAGCAGACGCCAGAACCAAACTGGGGTCTGACAAGATACTGGGTGCATCCTGCTACGGTGATCTGGAGCTGGCGCGTACTGCCGTAATGGGTGGAGCAAGTTATATTGCCTTCGGTGGTTTTTATCCTTCCCGCATCAAGAAATATGCAGTAAGCACACCTGCCAGTGTAGTTGCAGATGCAGTAAAGGAATTCGACTTGCCGAACGTCGTTATCGGTGGCATGACACTGGAAAACTGTCAGCCCCTGCTTGCTCAGGGGGCTGACATGGTGGCCGTGATCAGCAGCGTGTATATGGCAGAACGGCCGCAACAGGCAGCGCTCGCATTTACAGAACTTTTCACTGCACGTCAGTGAGGGGCTCAGGGTTTATTTAATTTCGCTCTCAGCTTCTTTGTTGGTAGGCGCAGATGCAGCCGCTTGCGGTTCCAGATCTTCAACTTTCAATAATTCTGCCGTGGTGAGGATGCCGACACTGATGATGTCGTGGCCTTCTATGGTCTCGCATTTGCGCGGATTGGCCAGCGTACCTTCCGTGCAAAAGCGGATATTACCTTTCTTCTTGTCCGCACCGGGATAATAGAACAGCATCATGTCACTGGCTCTTTTAATATACATGGCCTGATCCAGCAATTCTTCCGGGAATTTGCCATCGGTGGCTTTTAACAACCACTCACGCAATTTGGGTATGGCTTCGGTGCTGACTTCGCGGGTTTCTTTATTGTGTGGCCCATGAAAACCCAGTCGCGTGCGTGCCAGATTCTTGCTGTCTAGCATGCGCCTTTCCGTACCTGCCATGAACATGATGGCACAGGAAGAAAAGCAGTTTCCCTGGACGGCAGTATTGATTTTCCTGCCTTTGATAAGCTGGGCTATGCCATATGCGGCACCCAGGTCACCGCCAGGGCTTTCAGTCAACACGACATTGTGCACTTCACCGCCTGACAGATTGCGGCGAAATCGCTGCGTGTCATCCGCTTCTACCTTGCCATATAAAATCAAAGTGTCATTTGAGCGCAGCATAGTCATGGCAGCAGCTGGCTGGCTATATGAAATCATGGCAGTGGCCAATATGGCAAACAAAGGATAGGGACGTAGCATCATCATTCAAGAGGAAAATAATTGAAGCCGCATTATCCTTTGCCTGGACTGAGCGGGCAATGCCCTATTGAATAGCGGTGAGTTTTGCTATCGCACTCAATAGCTTGTCTGCCGTTTCTGCGCTGGCTGTTTGCATGGGTGGCCGCAGGCTGGCCTGTATTCTGCCTGACGCCGCCAGTGCTGCTTTCAACGGCGCAGGATTGGGCTCTTCAAACAGTGCCTGCATGACGGGCAGCAAGTGATAGAAAATTGTCCTGGCCTGTTCAAGCTGACCTGCATTGATATGCGCATGCAAACTCAGGAACAGATCGGGGCGTATATGTGCAGATGCCAGTATGCCGCCTGCACCACCGAGACAGAGGGTGGTGAACAATTGGTGGTCTTCCCCTGTGAGCACTTGAATATCCCTGTCCATGATGAGTTGCATGGTGGCTTGCAGATTACCACCACAATCCTTGATGGCGACGATATTGGGATGTTTGGCCAGTTGCTGCAAGGTCGGTAATTCCATATTCACACCAGTGCGGTAAGGAATGTTATACAGCAGCACAGGTATGACTGATGCATCGGCAATTTCATGGAAGTAGTGCAAGATGCCTGCTTGTGAGGGCCGTATGTAATACGGTGGCGTCACCAGTACGCCAGCAGTTTGTCTCTGTCCTATAGCTGCCAGCCTGTGCAAGACTTGCCCCATGTGATTACCGCTCAAGCCCATGATGACCTGGTGGGCAGGAACCACAGCCAGCACGGCGTCCAGCACCTGCAATTGCTCTTCTTCACTGAGAGCGGCAGCTTCACCGGTGGAGCCACAGACGACCAGGCCAGTGACACCTTCCTTGATCAACTTATTGGCAAGTGCCTGCAGTGCTGGGAAATCCACTTCCGCCTCTGCGCTTGCACAAAACGGTGTGATCAGTGCGACCCAGATGCCTGAAAAATCAGTGCGTCTGGTCTGATGGTCAGATTCAATATGTGTATTACTGGAATTACTGATGCTGCTGGACATACTTGTTCTCCTGTGGACCGGTAAAAAGACCCGCAGGGAGTTGACATGAAGCGCAAAGGGAGGATTACCGTTTTTGCCATCCTGTCAGCTCACCTGACGGGACAGCACGCCCCGGTCAGATGAGCGTCTGTTTCTTGGCTTTAGCAAAGACCATACACAAAGCAGTGTTGCCTTGTGTGTGTAACTGATCTTTGACTTGAGTTTGCATAATGAAAATGAAATTTCTATTGCGATTGAAATGATTATCTGCGGATGGGATGTAGCTTGTCAAGGCTTCATCTAGTAAGAAAATTTTAGCCCTCCGGGATCGCCTTGGAGCGTACCCGGCATAGTCCCGTATAATCCGTCTATGCAAAATTTACTCCACAACTTAAATCCTGAACAACTTGCTGCGGTGACTTTGCCAGCGCAGCCTGCCCTGATTTTGGCTGGCGCAGGTTCCGGCAAGACACGTGTGCTGACGACCCGCATCGCCTGGCTGATACAGACGGGCCAGGTTTCGCCTGGTGGTATTCTGGCCGTGACCTTTACCAACAAGGCCGCTAAGGAGATGCTGACGCGTTTGTCTGCCATGTTGCCGATTAATACACGCGGCATGTGGATAGGCACTTTCCATGGCCTGTGTAACCGCCTCTTGCGTGCGCATCACCGCGATGCCGGTTTGCCATCGACGTTCCAGATACTTGATTCTGGCGACCAGTTATCCTTCATCAAGCGTTTGCTGAAGGCCAACAATATCGACGATGAAAAATTCCCGCCCAAGACTTTGATGTATTTCATCAATGGTGCCAAGGACCAGGGTTTGCGTGCAGCGCAGGTCGATGCCTATGATGACTTCAACCGCAAGCTGGTTGGCCTGTATGATTTGTATGATGCCCAGTGCCAGCGTGACGGGGTGGTTGATTTTGCTGAACTGTTATTACGTACCTATGAATTATTGAGCCGCAACCAGCCACTGCGTGAACATTATCAGGATCGCTTCCGCCATATTCTGGTTGATGAGTTTCAGGATACCAATGATTTGCAATACAAGTGGTTGAAGTTGTTGGCAGGGGAGGGCAGCAGAAAAGGTGGTGCAGTGTTTGCAGTCGGTGATGATGACCAGAGTATCTATGCCTTCCGTGGTGCCAATGTGGGCAATATGTCGGCCTTTGAGCGCGAATTTCAGGTGCAGAACCTGATCAAGCTGGAACAGAATTACCGTTCGCACGGCCACATCCTTGACAGTGCTAACGTACTCATCGAACATAATAGTAAGCGTCTGGGCAAGAATCTGCGTACTGATGCAGGTCATGGGGAGCTGGTGCGCGTCATGGAATCCAGCAGCGATATCCAGGAAGCCAACTGGATCATAGACGAAGCCAAAAACCTCATACGTGAAGGTTCTTTGCGTAGCGAGATCGCCATCCTGTACCGATCGAATGCGCAATCACGTGTGATTGAACATGCACTGTTCACGGCGAATATTCCCTACCGCGTGTATGGCGGCCAGCGTTTCTTTGAGCGTGCCGAGATCAAGCACGCCATCGCCTATCTGCAATTGATGGATAACCCGCATAATGATTCTGCCTTTTTGCGCGTAGTGAATTTCCCTACCCGTGGCATAGGTGCGCGCTCGCTGGAGCAATTGCAGGATGTCGCCAGGCAGCAAAATATTTCCATGTATGCTGCTGTGCCTTATGTGGCTGGCAAGGCTGGCTCTTCATTGGCATCTTTCGTCAAGCTCATAGAAGGTGCTCGTTTTGAAACCCAGAACCTGCCTTTGCCCGAGATGGTCAAGATCGTGCTGGAAGTAAGCAGCCTGCTGACGCATTACCAGACTGAAAAAGAAGGCGCGGACCGGATAGAAAACCTGGAGCAGCTAGTCAGTGCTGCCACCCTGTTCGTATCAGAAGAAGGTTTTAACAAAGAAGCACCAGCCTTTGCCGGCCCTGCCAGTAGTGCGGCAGTCTTGCTGGAAAGCGGGAATGGCGATCAGATCATTGATGCTGACGCAGCACTGCCAACGGTGATGTCGCCCTTGTCGGCCTTCCTCTCCCACGCCTCTTTGGAGGCAGGCGACAATCAGGCGCAAGCAGGGCAAGATGCCATGCAGTTGATGACCGTGCATTCCGCCAAGGGCCTGGAATTCGATGCAGTCTTCATTACCGGCCTGGAAGAAGGTTTGTTCCCACATGAAAACAGTACGCAGGAAGACAGTGGTGTAGAAGAGGAACGTCGCCTTATGTATGTGGCGATTACCCGTGCGCGCCAACGCCTGTACCTGAGTTTTTCACAAACCCGCATGTTGCATGGACAGACCCGTTACAACATGCGTTCACGCTTCCTTGATGAATTGCCTGAGGAGTCATTGAAGTGGCTTACACCGCGTGTACAGCCTACCTGGTTCGGCAATAAAAAATCTGCCTGGGATGAAGCGCCGGATGATGCTGCCAACCGCATCGCTCAGACTTTCAAGAAGAGTAATGACAGCATGAGCTGGCGTATAGGCCAGAATGTGGAGCATGCAAAATTTGGTGAGGGCGTGATTGTCAATCTGAATGGCGGTGGCGGTAGTGGCAGCTTGCGTGCCCAGATCAATTTCGGCAAATTCGGTATGAAGGAGCTGGACCTGAGTATTGCGAAACTGGAAAAAATATAAAAGAACTGTCCAGGAAAAAGACGAGCGCAGGGTGAATCAATCACCCTGCGCTTTTTTATCAGATTTCCCGTTGTACAAAAAACAGGGCAGCCGGGCTAAGTGCTCAACTAAGTGCTCAACTAAGTTGCTCAAATATAGTAAGCCGTTGTCGTCATGACCTTGGCCATCAGCTTCATGCCTGCCTGGACGGGGACTGGTAGTTCGCTCGCACCTAAAGCCTGAGCAGCTGTGCCGTGTGCAATTTCATCCAGACGCATTTGTTCTACCACCGCGCGTGACCTCTGATCTTCTGTGGGCAAGTTTTTCATATGGCTGGCCAGATGCGCTTCCACCTGTTTTTCTGTCTCAACTACAAATCCCAGACTGACCGCATCGCCAAATCTGGCGGCCAGCGCGCCGCAGGCATAGGCCCCGGCATACCAGAGCGGATTCAGAAAGCTGGTATGTGAATTAAGTTCGTGCAGTCTTTTTGCGGTCCAGGCTAAATGGTCTTCTTCTTCTATGCCGGAATGCTGGAATTGCTGGCGTATCTCTTCTGTATGTGCATTTGCGCCCTGAGAGTCATACAGAGCCTGAGCGCAAATTTCACCCACATGGTTGACGCGCATTAAACCTGCGCTATGTGCTTTTTCCTGTTCGGATAAATTGCTATCTGGCAAATCATGGCCGGGGTAAGCTCTTCTGGCAATTGCCTGGCCACTGACCACGCGCAGGGCGCGGTCAAACTTGCCGATCAGTTGGTCCAGGCTACCCTTGGGAGATGTTGTTAGGAAGTTCATATTGTTTTTTGGAAATGCCATGGTTGAGCAATATTGAGCTAATAAAAAGCAGCTATTAATGACCTATTGTAGAAAGGAATATGGATTTACGCCATCAGACCAAGTCTGGAAACCTACAGAAAACTTAAGATTCTAATAATAAGAAAGTAGATGCTTGTTGCGATAACGCCACATAAAATTTGCTTAAAAACGATCGTTCGCAAATTCTCTTTGCCCTAATTCCTTTAATTTGTTTCAATGGAATCTAGCTTCTTAATCAGCAGGTTTCGAAGTCTTGGCAAGACTAAATTTGTAAAATAATGGCCGAAGCATTTCAGTGTGGCCGCATAAATTAATAATTTTGGAGACGCTTTCAATGAAAAAATCGATACTGGCATTCGCAGTCTTGAGCGCATTTGCAGCAACCGCTTCAGCACAATCTTCAGTCGTCATCTACGGTATTATCGACGCAGCCGTTGTAGCCACTACCAACCAGACAGCAACTGGTGGTTCCAAATTCTCCATGGATGCTGGTCAGTTACTGACCTCCCGCTGGGGTATCAAAGGTTCTGAAGACCTGGGTGGTGGTTTGAAAGCAAACTTCAATCTCGAAGGCACATTGGCCAATGACACTGGTACAGCCGGTGCCGGTTTTGGTGGTAACGTATTTAATCAGGCAGGTAATAACACATCGCTGTTCGATCGTCTGGCATGGGTAGGTTTGTCTGGTGCTTTCGGCTCCGTCACGCTGGGTCGTAACAATATTGTTGGTGTGGATTCTGTTGGTCTGGCTGATCCTATCAGCCTGGCACACGCTGGTTCCAATCCTAACGTGATGTTCAGCGCCCTGAACGCAGGCGCATTCTTTGGTGGTTTCGGTACTAACCAGGGTGGTACTGCTCTGCGTCAAAACAATTCCATCAAATACGTTTCTCCACTGATGTCTGGCTTCGGCGGCGCGCTGATGTATGGCTTCGGTGAAAAAGCAGGTGACAACACAGCAAGTAACTATGCTGGTTTGTCTGGCTTCTTTACAGACGGCACTAACGGTGCAGCGCTGTCTTATGCCAAATTGAAAGACAATTCCGGTGCAGCCTACTTGGCTGGTTGGGCTGGTGGTGCCAAGTTCAAAGTTGCTCCATCTGTAATGTTGCGTGGTACTTACTCCAACAACAAAGTAGAAGGCAATATCAAGATTGATGCTTTGCCAAACGCAAATGGCCGCAAGATTGCTGTGATAGGTCTGGGTGCAGATTTCACTCTGTCTGATCAAATGACTTTGACTACTGCTTATTACAACACCAAACGCTCTGGCGATATCGACGGTAAAGCAGATCAATATATCTTGCTGGGTAAATATGCATTCAGCAAACGTACAACTGCTTATGCTTCCCTGACATATGCAAAAGCTGGTTCTGTAAATGCACAAGATGTTTCCCTGGCTTTGGGCATCATCGGTGCAGGTAATAGTTCTGCAACACGTACAGCAGTTGGCGTATTGCACGCATTCTGATTGTAGACAGTTAGATTTACTTGCAAAGGTCGCGTAAGCGACCTTTGCAATTTTGTTTTTGCTTCACTTTTAGTGTTAATAATGTAAGTTTTCAGCAACTATTTCGCTTAGTCAAGCTTGCCTTAATTACATTGATGTTGTTGCTTTTAATGCAATTTATGTTGCTTATACGAGACATAATCCCCCCATATTCCCTCCAAAAGCTGATTTAGCTTGGCTGCCTGACACCATTTTTGGTCAAATACGTTAACTTCTTTTTAGCTGTCTTGTCGGTTCTTAAGTATTTGCGCGTTTCGTGCGATCAATTTTTTGGCTCTGTTTTGCGCGAACTGTGCTTAATGTAGTTCATATCAATGTGAAATCCTTTGGAGAAATATCAATGAAAAAATCACTCATCGCTCTGTCAGTTTTGGCTGCTGTTGCTGGTACAGCGCAAGCTCAATCTTCCGTAACTATCTACGGTGTAGTCGATATGGCTTTGCAACATCAAAACACTGGCGATCCTGCTGGCTCTACTCTGGGTCTGGATAGTGGTATTCAATCCGGTTCCCGTCTGGGCTTCAAAGGCTCTGAAGATCTGGGTGGCGGTCTGAAAGCAAATTTCCAATTGGAAATGGGTATCAATGCTGATACAGGTAGCTCTGCTCAAGGTGGCCGCGCATTCGGTCGTCAAGCTTACGTAGGTTTGTCTGGTGACTTCGGTGCGGTTAACTTCGGCCGTCAATACACACCAGCATTTATCGCTATCGACAGCTTCGATCCGTTCGGCACTGGTATCACTAGCGGTACAGCAGGTAGCGGCACATCCGGTCTGGGCGCTGCAGCTTACTTCGACCACGGTGGCGTTCGTATGAACAACTCCGCAACATACTCCACAGCTAACCTGGGCGGTTTCACAGGTACTCTGGCTTATGGCTTCGGTGAAGTTGCTGGTAACACAACAGCTGGCCGTTATATCGGTTTCTCCGGTGCATACTCTGCTGGTCCTCTGATGGCTGAACTGGCTTACAGCAATGCACAAAATGCTAACGGCTCTAATGCAACTAAGAGCTATTTGCTGGCTGGTACATACAACTTTGACGTTGTAACAGCACACGCTGGTTTCTCTTCTATCAAAGATGACGGCGCAGGCGCAGCTGCTCTGGATCGTCGCGTTTGGTTGCTGGGTGCAACAGTACCAGTTGGTTCTGGCAACATCATCGCCAGCTACATCCGTTCTACTAACCAAAACAGCCTGATCAAAGAAGCTAACGGTACACAATTGGCTCTGGGTTACACATACTCCCTGTCCAAGCGTACTAACCTGTACACTTCTGTATCTCGCGCAACTAACGACGCAAACATCAACCTGGGTAGCGCTGACTCTTCAGCAACATTCAAACCAGTACCTAACGGCGCAACAGTTCGTCTGGTTAACGTTGGTATCCGTCACAAGTTCTAATTTTATGCTGACTAGCTCAGTATAAAAAAGAGTTTGGCAAGACTGAAAAAGCACTCCTGTGGGAGTGCTTTTTCTTTTGAAATTAAGATGTGGGTGCTTGCATTGCGGGTTTTTGACTGCTGTAAGGCAAGCTGATTGTAATACCCAAGCAGATTTGTAAGGCATAAAAAAAGCTGACATGATGCATGTCAGCTTTTTTTATTTTTTAAAACTGTTCGCTTTTAGATGAGGATCGTTTCTAATTGCAGCGAGTTTAACTACTTTTAAGCAAAACTGACGCTCAGACCCGGTAAAGGAATACCAGAGAAGGCTGTCCCCCAGGTTTGCCCGGCTTGCACGGGATAGGCGTCAGTCCAGGTGCCGGTGGTGATGATCTCTCCTGCCTGTAAGGGCGGGAATTGCGGCTGTTTTTTCAGCAGGCCATGCAGGTACCAGATTGCATGCAAAGGGCTGTCCAGCACGTTGCTGCCATAACCTGCACTCAGCAAAGAACCATCACAAGACAGCGAGACGCTGGCATTCGCCAGCAACTCAGCCAGATGCTGGCGGCTGGCGCTCGACAAGATACGCGGCTCACCGATCAACAGGGTGCCGTGCAAACCCAGCGCTGCGATTGCGTCGGCAGCCTCAAATTTCCAGTCAGGGTAGGGGCTGACAACGATCTCTATGCCATGCGCCATCCACTCCAGGCAATCTGCCAGCTCTTCTATGCAGGCATCGGCGGCGGGTGTTCTGCCGAGCTTGAATACCACTTCCGGTTCTATGCGTGGTTGCAGTGCGCCTGTCAGGCTTTGATAGGTATGGTTGTCTTCAACGTAGCGCACTGTGCTGTCAAACAGGCTGCTCCAGATAGGCTCACGTATGGCGGCTTTTTCGCCATATTTGGTCCACAGTTTGCGATTGGTAAAACCCAGTTTGCGGCCTATGCGCACTTCGCCTTCTGCAGCACGTATGGTGTCGGATGCTTTTGCGATTTCATAAGCATCGTGAATACTTAAATCAAATTGCGAACTCAGGGGGCTCAAGTGTTGGGTACGTGCTCTTGCCTCAAGAAAGGTATAGGCATGTTGTTCGGCTAGTAAGGACATGGCATCAAGTTTGGTTAGATTGAGCACAAACCATGGGGAGATCAAGGTATTAAGAACCGCCCCATAAGTCACCGTTGTTGCCCGATCTGGGCATGGTTACGCCAAAATGTTCATAAGCGGACGGGGTTGCTATCCGGCCTCTGGGCGTGCGTTGCAAAAAACCCTGTTGTATCAGATAGGGTTCCAGTACATCTTCTATGGTGTCGCGTTCTTCACCTATGGCTGCAGCGACATTGTCCAGACCTACCGGGCCACCACCAAATTTAAAGAGGATGGCTTCCAGCAGTTTTCTGTCCATCAAATCAAAACCAACGGCATCGACATCCAGCATCTTCAATGCAGCATCAGCAATATCTTTGGTGATTTCACCATTGCCCTTGACCTCGGCATAGTCGCGTACCCGTCGCAACAGGCGATTGGCAATACGTGGTGTGCCACGTGCCCGCTTGGCAATTTCACGCGCACCATCAGCTTGTATCGGTGCGCCCAGCAGTGATGCTGAGCGGGTCACGATCTTGGTCAATTCTTCCGGCGTGTAAAACTCCAGTCGGGCGACGATACCAAAACGGTCGCGCAACGGGTTGGTCAGCATGCCGGCACGGGTAGTTGCTCCGACCAAAGTGAAAGGCTGTAAATCCAGCTTCACCGAACGGGCTGCCGGGCCTTCGCCTATCATGATATCGATCTGGTAGTCTTCAAGCGCCGGGTACAAAATCTCTTCGACTACCGGTGACAGGCGATGTATCTCATCAATGAAGAGCACATCATTGGCTTCCAGGTTAGTCAGCAGGGCTGCCAGGTCACCGGCACGCTCCAGCACCGGGCCAGAAGTCTGGCGCAGGTTAACCCCCATCTCACGCGCAATGATATGTGCCAATGTGGTTTTACCCAGGCCTGGCGGGCCAAACAGCAGGGTATGATCAAGTGCTTCACTACGCTGTCTTGCTGCCGTGATAAAAATCTCCAGCTGGCCACGTATCTTTTCCTGGCCCACATATTCATCAAGCTGCTTGGGGCGCAGGGCACGCTCTATTGCCTCTTCATTGGGCGAGCTCGGCGTGGCCGAGATAATGCGCGGCTCGCTGAAGTTGGAAGAAAGATTGTCGGTCTGTATCGTCATCGCTTAACCCTTGGACAATGCTTTCAATGCCAGCTTGATGCCGTCAGAAACGCCACTGCCTGCGGGCACGGACTTCATTGCCAGCAGAGCTTCCTTGTCAGAATAACCCAAGGCCTGCAAGGCATTCAGGATGTCGGCGCTATGGTCACCTGCTGCCAGTGCTGCAGTCGCATTACCCAGGTCAGCACCGAGCTTGCCTTTGAGTTCCAGCAGCAGGCGTTCAGCAGTTTTCTTGCCTATCCCAGGCACACGGGTCAGGCGTCCGGCTTCCTGCAGGGTGATCGCCTGTGCCAGGTCGGCTACCGACATGCCAGACAAAATGGATAAGGCAGTACGGGCACCGACACCGCTGATCTTGATCAATTGCTTGAAGGTGCTGCGCTCTTCTGCCGTGCCAAAACCAAACAGTACGTGTGCGTCTTCGCGTATCGCCAGATGCGTCAGCAAGACTATTTTTTCGCCCAGATGTGGCAGGTTATAGAAAGTGCTCATGGGTACGTCGACCTCATAGCCTACGCCCTGGCAATCGACCAGCAATTGCGGAGGATTCTTTTCTATCAGAGTACCTGCAATGCGACCTATCATGAGACTGCTTCCATACTGTATGAATAAGCAGTGATAGTAAACGATTCTGGCGCGTTTGACGAGGCAAATACGGGGAAATTATATGGATATTGCGATATTGCAATGTTGCAATGAAATGAGTTCTGCAGTTGCTAGCCTACCAGGCGTCCGCCCTTGACGCGCAAGCCCTTCTTGGCGAGTCCTGGCGCAATTGCGCCCAGCGTCGCCAGGGTATCACCACTATGCGCATGGCAAATCGCCACGCCCAGCGCATCGGCGGCATCGCTACCAGGCAAGCCGGACAAAGCCAGCAAGCGCTGTACCATGTCCTGTACCTGTTCTTTCTTGGCGCGACCATGACCAACTACGCCTTGCTTCACTTGCAAGGCCGTATATTCTGCCACTGCCAGATCTGCCGCCACCAGCGCACAAATCGCCGCACCGCGGGCTTGCCCCAGCAACAGGGTGGATTGTGGATTGACGTTGACGAAGACTTTTTCTATGGCCGCACAATCAGGCTGGTAAGTACGTACTATTTCTGAAACGCCTGACAAAATTGTCTTCAAGCGTTCTGGCAAAGTGCCATCGATGGTCTTGATCGTTCCTGAGGCGATATATGTCAGCTTGCTGCCCTGTTTATGAATGACGCCAAAACCGGTGGTGCGCAAGCCGGGGTCTATGCCTAGGATTTTCATGGATTGTTTTGTTGGTAACGGTGTCTGGTGCTAGTTTGCTGATGTTGCTGAGCAGCTCTTGCTGGTGAGTATAGCGTATCAGTGTGGGCTTTTATTTGTTGCTATGTGAGTGGGCGATTACTTTTTATTGTTATTTGTGATTGATACGTGTCGCATGCGACTTGCCGCACATTTGCGGATGGCATTAGTGAACAACCAACGCACTAGGCTCTAGCCTGCACTGGAGCGACGTTAAGATTGGTTATGGCACGTCAGCGGTAAGGAGCTTGGCGAGATTCAGATAATATCCAAATACAAATCCCGTCAGTAAGGATTGGTTTCTTCAATTAACCTGATCTTCCATCCACACTTCCAGGCCTTGATCTGTTTTTCACGCTTAATCGCAGAAAGAATAGAGTCAGTCTGTTCAAACCAGACCAGTTGATGAATCCTATATTCGACAGTAAAACTGTCGACGAAGTCATTCTTATGCTGATAAACACGTGCAATCAAATCGCTGGTGACACCAACATATAAAGTGCCATTTCGAGCACTGGCCAATATATAGACGTAAGCCATAAAAAAAGAGAATACAGAATGAAAACGGCCCTGAATAATCAGGGCCGCACATACATCATTTAATACTTCAACACCACATCAATGACGGAAATGACGTGTACCCGTGTAGACCATCACCACACCACGTTCATCCGCAGCATCAATCACTTCCTGGTCACGCATGGAACCACCCGGGTGGATCACGCAGGTAGCACCTGCATCCACCACCACATCGAGGCCATCGCGGAAGGGGAAGAAAGCGTCAGACGCTACTGCAGAACCAGTCAAGGTCAAACCAGCATTCTGTGCCTTGATCGAGGCGATGCGGGCAGAGTCTATGCGGCTCATCTGGCCTGCGCCTACACCCAGCGTCATGCCGTTGCCGCAGAAGACGATAGCGTTTGATTTCACATACTTGGCCACGCGCCAGGCGAACATCATGTCAGCCATTTGTTGTGGAGTTGGCTGCAATTTTGAGACGACACGCAGCTCTTCCTGCAAGACGTTTTTGGCGTCAGGTGCCTGTACCAGCAAGCCACCACCAACACGTTTCATATCGTATTGATTGAAACCGTCACCCAGAGAAATTTCCAGCAGGCGCACGTTTTGTTTCGCTGCAAAAATCTGTTTCGCTTCGGCAGTGAAAGATGGCGCGATCAATACTTCAACGAATTGCTTGGCGACGATTTCAGCAGCCTTGCCATCAAGTTCGCGATTGAAGGCGATGATGCCGCCAAACGCAGAAGTCGGGTCAGTCTGCAAAGCCTTGCTGTAAGATTCAAACGGTGTCGCACCCAGGGCTACGCCGCAAGGATTGGCATGCTTGACGATGACGCAGGCAGATTCAGCGAAAGACTTCACGCATTCCCATGCTGCATCAGCATCAGCTATATTGTTGTAAGACAGTTCCTTACCTTGCAATTGCTTGTAGTTGGCCAGCGAGCCTTCGAGGGACTTCAGGTCGCGATAGAAGGCCGCTGACTGGTGCGGGTTTTCACCGTAACGCATTTCCTGCACTTTTTCAAAATGCAGGTTCAGGGTTTGCGGATAGGCGCTGCGTGTGGTGTGTGCCTTGTCTTCACCCAGGCTGGTCAGGTAGTTGGTGATGGCACCATCGTATTGTGCTGTATGGGCAAATACTTTTTTCGCCAGCGTGAACTTGGTGTCATAGCTGACGACGTTTTGATTCGCCTTCATCTCTGCCAATACGACAGCATAATCAGCCGGGTCAACAATGACGGTCACGTCTTTATGGTTCTTGGCAGAAGAACGCAACATGGTCGGGCCGCCGATGTCGATATTTTCTATCGCATCTTCGAGTGAGCATTCACCTTTGGCGACAGTTTGCTGGAACGGGTACAGGTTGACCACCACCATGTCTATGGTAGGGATGCCATGCTGTTCCAGTGCTGCCACATGTTCAGGGAAATCACGGCGTGCCAAAATACCGCCATGCACTTTAGGGTGCAGGGTCTTGACACGGCCATCGAGCATCTCAGGGAAGCCGGTGTAGTCAGCTACTTCGGTAACAGGCAGGCCATTGTCAGCCAGCAGTTTGGCTGTGCCACCCGTGGACAAGAGCTTGACACCGAGCGCAGACAATTCACGTGCAAATTCGAGCACACCGGTCTTGTCGGAGACGGAAATGAGGGCTTGTTTGATCATGATTTTTGATTTGAGTAAGGAAATCGGTGTCAAGCCTCGCGGATGGATTAAAGCAAACCGTGCTGCTGCAATTTCTTGCGCAAGGTATTCCGGTTAATGCCCAACATATCGGCGGCTTGTGACTGGTTGCTCGATGCGCGCGTCATGACCATTTCCAGCATAGGTTTTTCAACGGCTAACACGACCATGTCGTAAATATTGGATGCGGGTTGCTCGCCCAGGTCACGGAAATACTTTTCCAGGTTCTTGTGGACGGCGTCTTGAATGCTATCTTTGCTCATGCTGTTTTTATCACTGTTCGGTTATGCCAGGCGGCGGGTAGTCCATGCTTCATGGACGGCAAGACAAATTGGTTTTTGTGAAATTGCTTTGTCTTATGCTGCCAGTTTTTCTTCAAAGGGGCGGTATTGTAACCGCTCCCCAGCCATGTGATCAAAAAAACTGCTGACGGCGGCAAGTTGTTCATCACAATCCGTCAGTAAGTTCATTTGTTGCCGGAAATCTTCACCACCTACCAGGTCTTGCACATACCAGCCTATATGTTTGCGTGCCGTTCGTACGCCAAGGTAGTCACCATAGAAGGCATAGTGCGCTTTCAAATGGGCATCCATGAGTTCACGAACTTCAGAAATCAGTGGGGCAGGTAAGTGCTCTCCGGTATCGAGGAAATGGGCGATCTCGCGAAAGATCCACGGTCGGCCTTGCGCCGCCCGGCCTATCATGATGGCGTCAGCACCAGTGGCCTCTAATACATATCTGGCTTTTTCCGGTGTCGTGATGTCGCCATTGGCAACTACGGGGATATTGACTGCAGCCTTGACGGCAGCAATGGTGTCATATTCGGCATCACCCTTATAGCCATCGGCACGGGTGCGTCCATGCAGGGTCAGCATTTGTATGCCAGCCGCTTCTGCCATACGGGCAATGTTCAGGGCATTTTTATTGGCCCTGTCCCAGCCGGTACGAAACTTGAGTGTGACAGGCACATCGACTGCGCCAACCACCGCATCCAGTATCTGCCCGACCAGGCTTTCATGCTGCAACAAGGCAGAGCCACACCAGGCATTGCAGACCTTTTTAACCGGGCAACCCATGTTGATATCGATGATTTGTGCACCTTTATCAACATTATGCCGGGCGCAATCGGCCAGCATCTGTGGATCAGCACCGGCAATCTGCACGGCCTTGGGTTCCATTTCGCCTGCATGGTTGGTACGGCGCGTGGATTTTTCTGTTTCCCAGAGTTTGGGATTGGATGCCGCCATTTCAGACACGGCATAGCCCGCACCCAGTTCCTTGCACAACTGACGGAAAGGTCTGTCAGTCACACCAGCCATGGGAGCGACAAAAATATTATTACGCAGCACGTAAGAGCCGATTTGCACGATCAGGGAAGGGGGAAATTCGAAGAAGCGCTATTCTACCTGAATCCTGCCTAAATATTCGGCAAAATCGTTACCACTCGTAAGGAATATTTTTATCTATATCACATGCTCAAGCGATAGTATAAATCTGGCTAAATTGTCAGTCTTTTAGACTTGCATTTCTAAATTACTGTAGTAAGTGGGATACCAACCAACACTAGTCAGCATGTGTGTATACTCTGATTGCAATTTGTTATATTGACTCTGGACAAAGTGCATTCCCGTGGCCCCGATACCTAACTCGCCGCCAGGGGAATACATTTTTTATATTAAGGGAGTCGTCGTGAACACGCAAAACAAGGAGGCAGTACATAGAATTACCATCGTTGGCGGTGGTGCAGGCGGGCTGGAACTGGCAGTTCGTCTGGGCAAGAAATTAGGAAAACGCGGCAAGGCCGTCATTACGCTGGTCGATGCCAGCCGCACTCATTTGTGGAAACCTTTATTGCATCAGGTTGCCGCAGGCACCCTCGACAGCCATGCCGACGAGCGCGAATACTTTGCCCTGGCCAGATCAAATCATTTTGATTTCCGTTTGGGACGCATGGATGGTTTGTCGCGTGACAAGAAAGAAATCTACCTCGCTCCTACTCTTGATGAAAATGGCATAGAGCTGCTGCCACGCCAGGCCATCACTTATGACAGCCTGGTCATCGCTCTGGGCAGCCAGACCAATGACTTTGGTACGCCTGGAGCGCGTGAGAACAGCATCATGCTGGATTCACTGGCGGCGGCAGAACGCTTCCATCAAAAACTCATCAATTGCTGCCTGCGTGCGCAAACCCAGGCCCAGGCTGTGGGCGAAGGGCGCTTTACCGTCACCATCATAGGCGGTGGTGCTACCGGGGTAGAACTGGCGGCAGAATTGCACATGACCACCAAAATTCTGTCCAGTTATGGCTTGCTCAACTTCCATCCAGAAAAAGATTTAAAGATCGTCATCGTCGATGCTGCGCCGCGTCTGCTGCAAATGTTACCTGAGCGTCTGTCAGAATCCGTCGCCCGTGAATTGCGCAGCATTGCCATTGAAGTGCACACCAATGAAAAAGTCGTTGAAGTTTCCAAGGCTGGCGTGCAAATGGCCAGTGGCAAATTCATTCCCAGCGGTATAGTCGTATGGGCAGCTGGTATCAAGGCCCCTGAGTTTTTGAAAGACCTTGACGGCCTGGAGTGCAATCGTATCAACCAACTGGTCGTCAACCGCAATTTGCAAACCACACGGGACCCATCGATTTTTGCCCTGGGTGATTGCTGTGCCTGCCCGCAAGGCGAGGGCTTGCCCAATGTACCGCCGCGCGCCCAGTCTGCACACCAGCAAGCCAGCACGCTGGCCAAGTCGCTGGTACGTCAGTTGCAAGGCAAGTCATTGCTGGAATTTACTTACAAGGACCATGGCTCGTTGGTGTCGCTGGGTAATTACAGCACCGTCGGCAGCCTCATGGGTGCCATCGCCAGCGGTTCGGTCTTCATAGAAGGGACATTGGCAAAATGGATGTACTGGTCTTTGCACAAACATCATCAGGTGGCGGTGAATGGCCTGTTCCATACCTGGTTGTCCACCTGGGCAGAGACCATAGACAGGGTGCGTAATCCGCGTATCAAGCTGCATTGAGCTGGTGTGGATTGGCGAATACTCAATCCACACTGAATTCACTTAGCGCCCATTCTTCATCTGCCGCATGAACACGGTGCTATCCGGCCTGAAGAATGCGGCATTGATCCTGGCTGCCAGTTTATCAAAAGCACGTTCTGCCATCACCGCGTAAACCTGGCCTTCAGGTGCACGGCGTACTGCATCGCTGCTGGATGTCTTGTACTCGACATTGAAAGAATCCGGTGGTTCTACTTCCAGGTCAAATTTCCAGCGATCTCTGGCACCGGGCACAACAATGGCAGCCTTGAACCGCATGACCAGGCCGACAAAGGCATCATCCTGTTTTTCCGAACTATATACTTTGCCGGAGGGTTCTATCTGATAGGCAATCTGCAATTTGGGAACATTGTCACCGGCAGCCGCATTGGTATTGAAGGCCAGCACATCGTTCGGGAAGATGGAGCTGAACGCACTGCGTATGCCCGTGGTAATCCGCGCCTCCCTGGTGGCCGCGCTATCATCGGCAAAGTACTTGGCTGCCGGTATGATCTTCATGCCGCGCAACTTGTTTTCCCTGAGTTTAAGAAAAGCATCAAGCTGGCTTAACTCACTCGCTGTCGGACGGTCAAAACTGATAGCCACATTGGGGTTGTCATGCTCTTCGGCATGCTTTAACAATTGCTCCATTGACTTGATCAGACCCATGTCTGAATTGACAGCCTGCCCCCTGAATTTCTGCAGCGCACTGTCATATAGCAAGTGAATTTCTTCAGCTACATCAGGCAAGATATCTGATTGGGGAAAGCGCGTTTTCAGACCACGCAGCATAGAGACAGAATTTTTTTTCTGCACTTCGTTAAACACTACACGTGGCAACTCGGCCTGCATTTCTGCTACTCTGAATTTGCCGTGGGTGATATAACCCTGATAGGCCACTTCAGTTTTCATGTGCTTCGCATTCAGATACATCTTCTTATCTGCTGCCACATTCCTGCCATACCAGAACAGGGCCGCAATGACGATCGCCAGCATCAGCAAAGGCAGCTTGATTAACTGCAGCAAGTTAAGAACTTGCTTGCTTAGTTTGGAATGATCAAGAGCGTTTTTCCACTTGTTTCTGCGCACATCAAGAAAAGGGTCAAAGCCATACAGGCTGGATATATCACGGTTATGAAAAGCGGCGCGTGCCTTGGTCTGATAGTGATTGAATTTTTCCAATGCAATTTCGGCCTGGTTCAGGTTCGTGATGACCAGGTCCTTGCGGGAACCATCATTAAAGTTGAAGGAGAAAACCGTTTTGTTATAACGGCCATTGCTTTCATGATGGGTGGCGTTGAGCTTGCGTAATTGTGCAAGATCGTGCACGGCAATTTTATTATTACGTATATCAACCAGCGCCAGTGGAAACAGATAGCGACCGGGAGGAAAGCGAAACTTTGCGCTTAATTGCAGGCGTTGCCACATCGCGTGACCCGCATATACGACACCAAAAAACAATATTGCATACCAGGTGATCAAACCCGTGTTACCCCAGGCAATATCTTTCACCGGGTCGCCAAAGTCAGTTGATGCCGCCAGATAGATCAGAAAAGCGCACACTGCCAATATCAATCCATGCAGCAAGTACCAACGCAGATTGGACATGACTTGTGCATGTACCAGGTAATCAGGACTCCTGACCGATCTGGCCAGGTGCTTTTTGACGTTACGGGGTAGTGCATCATAATCGAATTGATAGAAGACTCGCACCAGGACTTTCCTTAAACTTAAAATGGCAGATCAGCCAGAAGGGCGCATATATCCATCACATATACTCACCGCATTTAATCACCGCATTTAATCACTTAAACTGCGCCTTTGGAAATGAAATACAAAGTTGGCAGTATCGTCATTTCCCATGCTATGGTCAAATCACTTGTCTCTTTCTGGTGTTCATGCATAAAAACTATTTTTATCACGCCCATTCATCAGAAATTTCCCGCCATTTATCGGCAATGAAGAGGCGGTAATCGCAAACTGAAGGAAGTCAAACTTGTTCATCCGTATATTGCACATCATCAACAACCCTTATGGAGTAACGATGATGAAACACTGGAAAATCTTAATCGCAGCACCCCTGGTCGCCTTTGCCGTCAACTTTTCTTATGCAGGCGCAGTCAAGACTGGCATCCCAAAAGGCTGGGTAGGAAGTGGGGCGATTGCCACCCATTATGAAACTGGCCTGGATGAGTCACAAGGAACAGCTGCACAGCCAGCTTTTTTTATTACCGCAAAAGATGCCGGCAAGAATGATTTTGCTGCCATTACACAAGTAGTGGATGCCAGCGCCTATCGTGGAAAATTGATGAGCTTGACTGCATCAGCCCTGCATATTGGCGATCTTGGTGGTTATGAGTTCTGGATACGTACTACCGATGAAAAAGGCAATGTCTCCATTACCTCTGCTTGGGCACGCAAGAGCGATACCTGGGAAACAGTGCGCGTCAAACTCATGGTGGCAACCACTGCACAAAAACTGGAGCTGGGCGTGGGTATCAGGGAGAAGGGAAAATTGCTGGTGAAAGAACTCAGTTTCACCGAAGCGCAGGCGAGCAAACCTGGCCCTGAGACCAAGCCCATCGCCAACAAAATTACCATGGGGCCAGCAAGCGGCACTATACAAAACCTGAATTTCTCTGAATAGACAAAAATAGATGCACACAGAAATTGCGATACTTCATCAGGAAAAAGAGAGTACCGGTACTGTCACGACATGGCCATTATTACCCATGTTGGCAGTGCTGGGTTTGCTGGCATATGCAGGTTTGAGCGGCGCCCGCTCAGCCTGGCTGGCCGATAGTCTGGCGATCTTGCTGGCCTATACCCTGGCGCAAACAGGCTTATGTCTGTCGCAAAAAACTGAGTGGTTCAAATATGCCAGCCAGCGTTGGGCAATCTTGGTCTTGTCCATGTCGCTGGCAATGTTTGCAGGTCTTAAGGCAGAAGCCGCATTCTGGCCAGCGATGACCACTGCTCATGCCAACTGGTTGTTGCCTGCCGTTATCCTGGCATTTATCTTTGCCACAGTCTTACCCGCAGCCATAGACCTGGAGATCAGGCATCGCACCCAGGCCAGCCTGGCTGCAGAAGCCAGCAAGCACAAAATGGAAAGGCAAATGCTGGAAGCCAGGCTGGCCGCACTGCAGGGGCAGATAGAACCGCATTTTTTGTTTAACACCCTGGCCAATACCCGCGCCCTGATACATCAGGATGCCGCAATGGCTAAGCAGATGCTGAACCATCTCATTGCCTATCTGCGGGCCGCCATGCCCGACATGCGCCAGAGTACCACTACGCTGGGGCAGGAGATGGACAGGGCCGCTGCCTATCTGCAAATCTTCCAGATACGCCTGGGCGCACGTTTCCAGTTTTCTGTGCAAGCCACCGATGAAGCCAGGACTTGCCTGATTCCGCCACTGGCCGTTATGAGCCTGGTGGAAAACGCCATCAAGCATGGCATAGAGCCCCAACCCGGAGAGGTGCATATAGACATCAGCGCCAGTAGCGCAGCAGGTCAATTGCAAATTACTGTCAGCGACAATGGCCGTGGTTTTCAGGATGAACTGGGCAGCGGTGTCGGCTTGTTGAATGTACAGGAAAGATTGTTGGCTTTGTTTGGTGAACAGGCAGAGTTGCAATTGC
This sequence comes from Undibacterium sp. FW305-107, assembly GCF_058788535.1. Lineage (NCBI taxonomy): Bacteria > Pseudomonadati > Pseudomonadota > Betaproteobacteria > Burkholderiales > Oxalobacteraceae > Undibacterium > Undibacterium sp. FW305-107. Next base: position 838,687 of record NZ_JBYTAV010000001.1, on the reverse strand, counting down.
AACCAGGTGATGCTGGTGGTGTGCGCGCCACCATATCGTTACCAGCCAGAACAGGTGAATTGGCATGAGCATGATCAATCACAAACCCAAAGTACTGATCGCCGAAGATGAAGCAATCCTGCGCCAGGAGCTGCAAAATGCATTGACACAGCTATGGCCGGAACTGGACATTATCGCCAGTGTTGATGACGGTATCAAAGCCGCACAAGCCATAGCGGACCTGAGCCCCGATATCGCTTTTCTGGATGTGCGCATGCCCGGCCTGAGCGGCATAGACGTGGCACGCCTGGCGCAGCATCCATGCCATATCGTTTTCCTGACAGCCCATAATGATTATGCCGTCGATGCTTTCGACCAGGGTGCGGTTGATTACCTGCTCAAGCCTCTCGATATGGGGCGGCTGGCATTGGCTGCGCAAAGACTCAGACAGCGCCTGTCACAACGACCGGCTGACCTGTCTGCCCTGCAAGTCAAAAAGCCGCAAGAACCATTGCGCTGGATACAGGCGTCCATCGGCAACCAGATACGCTTCATCAATGTCGGTGATGTACTCTGCTTTCGCGCAGATTCCAAATACACCAAGGTCATCACCGCCAAACTCGAAGCCTATATCCGCACCACCATCAAAGACCTGGTTGCGCAACTGGATGCGGATAAATTCTGGCAGATATCACGCAGTAATATTGTCAATGTGGCGGCGATAGATGCGGTGCAAAGAAGTGATGGCGGTTTGGCTTTGCGTTTGCAGAAAGAGGATGAATGGCTAACGGTGTCACAAGCCTATCAATATCAGTTCAGACAGATGTGACACCGGATTTAGTGCAAACTCAAATATAAGCAAACTTTCTCTCATAATCGACGCCGCAGTTAAACGGAAATTCTGCATGTTGCCAGAAATGGAAGTGCGCGTTTGCTGATGAATATTCAGCCAGTGCGGCACTCAGGGTGTTGACAGCGCCTGGCGGGATAGCATGGTCTGGTCTTAGTTGCACAGCGACGCGGGCCTGACCATTGAGCAGGGACATGCGGAAATTGCCAGTGATAGCGGCAGCGATGCGCTTGTCGGCATACAGTGCTTCCTTGACTGCTTCGGGATAGAGCCGCCCATCATCGCCAGCCAGGAACTTGCCGCGACCGGATACTGCGATGAAGGGCAGTTTCAGATCAGGCGTCAGACCTATGTCATGTTCGCGCAAGATAGCGACGACTTTTTCATAGTCATACACTGCGCCGCAATCGCCGGAACGATAGCGCAGCAGGGGTATCTTCATTTCTTCACTGAGCATGGAGACTACCAGTTCTTGCTGGTGGTCATCTCTGTCCAGGGTTTCTACATAACAGCGATTCGGATAGTAGATGAAGAACATCGGGCAGCAGCGTGCCTCTTCACCAAACAGGGCGCGGCGTAAGGCCGGGTTGCGGTGGGCCAGGCGGCGTATGCGTATGCTTTCACGGGTTTCATGGAAAAGATTCAAGTCCAGCTCGGCCACGCCCATGGATGAACCTATGAGTTTGCCATTGGGATTATCGAAATCGGTCAGGCCTATGAGTTCCGCAATATAGCTGCGGTAGTTTTCTGCAATGCCTTCTTCGCCGGTGACAATTTGCAATTGTATGGAGGGCCAGTCTATGCCGTGCAGCTCATATCCATCTTCAATAATTTTCTTGATGAAAGAGGCTTCACCAACCAGAATGACTTGCTCAAACTCTGCTGCAAATTTCTTGATGACGGCAAACACCATGTCTTCGCGCACACTGGTCTCAGCCAGGAAGGTGGAGTCGGTATGCACCTTGACGCCCATGGGCAGGCAATTGATCAGCAGGGTGGATTTTTCGTCGGTATGAAACAGGTATTGCAAACCGAGATCAGTTGATTTGGCCGAGCGTTGCAGATTATCTCTGGTATTGACGCCGAAAGAGAACACGCCAGAATGACCCGAGCTGGTCAGCAAACTGCGCACGCCATCCAGGCTACCATTTATGCATAAATCGGCGATATCGTGCTTGCCAAAGGTATTGTGTTTGTCCAGCACAGGGGTATGTTCACGGAAAGCGGCGATGGATGAAATTGCTGCTACATCGACACCCTGCTCACTTAACATGCGGCGGTAAAAGGGTGCTGTTTCGGCGGCGCGCGCAAATGCCTGCAGCGTTGCCTGTTCACTTAACTCACGCAGTATTTGCGGCGGTGTTTCACGCAAGAGACGTATGGTTTCCTGGCGTTCCAGACGATCAGCAGGGCTGGCATAAGGTTTAATTGATTTCATAGATATTCGATGAGGTATGTATTGAGGTATGAGTGGGGGCCGCATAAAGCTTGGGAGAGGCTTGTAGTACTCCATGAGTAAAGTCTTCAAACATGCCGGGCATTAGCCTGGCGAAATTTTGTTCGCATTCGCTGAGGCGTAGCAAGAAAGGCTGGACTTTTCCGTAGTAGTCGACGACCGGGCCTATCGCCTTGAAGGGCAATTGAAAACGGATCAGCATGCGCGCAAGGCTGCTTTCCATGGCGGCCAGAAAATACTGTATGCCCTGCAATTTTGCTTCGCGATAAATCACCTTGTACAAGCCGATTGCCAGTTCGGATTGCCAGCGTCTTTCATCTGCAGATTGCAGCTTGGATGGTAGCGTGACTTGCGATAAGAAATTGTCGCCTGCACTAATGGCAAGACGATCATGACCGCGCGTTACTGCCAGACGTGACACTTCTGCAGTGTGCAGTGGTATAGCGATATCGAGATCACACTTTTCTTGCAGAGGGTAATGCCGGTTTCGCGCACCGACCAGGCGCACGGTTCCTGCCATATGTCCGTCTTCACCCAAGGCTGCAAAGTGCAGTGCATCATCGTCATAAAAATCTGTTTCCATGCCGCAGGGATAAGCCGCCGCCTGCAAGAAACCACGCTCTTTGCAATACACCTGATAGCGCAGCCTGTAGCTCTCTGCCAGCAGGGCCGGGCAATTGATACGCCCGAATCGAAATTGCGAACGTTGAAATTCTTCTTCCATTTTTGACTCCCGACATTCAGCTAAACAGTAAAGCTGGAGGCATCACTATATGGTTGCCGTCGGGTAATTACTTGTCAAAACAGATAACTGGTTATTAATTTCGGATCAACGGTTTTTTGAAAAATTGTGTAACAGACAAGCGGTAGGAAAATGCGGACGAGAGGTTTTACTGCAATATTTAATCGGTATCAGGTAATGAATAAAACGAGACACAATGAGCGAAGAAGTTATCGCTTAATCATCCTTCTCCACAAATCTCTTCAGCCTGCCCAGTGCCATTTCCCATTCGCGACCTATGGACTCGAGCGTGCGTTTGGCTTCATCTATGCTGGCAGGTTCCAGTTGCCACAGTCTCTCTCTTCCAGTCTTGATATCACTGACGACGCCAGCCTCTGCCAGTACGTTCAGATGTTTGGTGACGCCCTGACGGCTGATGGCGGTGGTTTGGGTCAAATCAGAAATCGAGAATGCGCCACCAGAGCAGAGTACAGCCACCAGCTTCAGACGGGTAGGGTCGCCGAGGGCGGCGAAGACATGTGCCAGCGTGTCGTCGGCAGTGACTCTGCTTGCGACTGACTCGCTGGCTTTGCTTGCTACTTTATTTGTTACTTTATTTGCTGACATGGTTGAGCAGATTTTGCAGTTGTATTTCCCAACCTTCTGTATTCATCTCAAAAGCCGTGCGACGACGGTGTGCTGGTACTTTGTCAAAGCCGGATTCAATGACGGTCAGCAAGGTGGCATTGCCGGGCGCATCTTTTAAGCTGAAGCTGACCAGTGTCGGGATTTCGTCAGAGTAATCAGCGGTGGTATCGACTGCATACGGATGCCAGTGGAAAGACATGGCATCTTGCGGCTGTATGTGCTGGATGACGATATCGAAGACCAGACCTTCGCATCCCGGATGAGTAAACGGGCCGCGTGTACGCTGGCCAGGCTGGAATACCTGACCTGTCAGGTCGGCACCAAACCATGCGCCAAATTCTTCGGCATTAGTCAGTGCGCGCCACACGCGTTCACGTGCGCCATTGATGACGATGCTGCGCTCAATGCTATCTGTGCTACTGGTATCCTTACTCATGCTGCTTTCCTTTCAGTAGACGGTGCCTGTTGCTGATCAACTGGGGCAAAGGGGGTGCCAGTGCCGGTTTCCAGAAATTGTTGCAGGCTGACGAGAAAATGCTGCCAGCCATTCATGCATAGCGTATAGCATTGCAGGGATGGCAGCAGGCCGATGTGCTCCATATCCAGACATGTCTTGCCTAGTCCTGCATCACTCATGCGAAATATGACCTCGGTACCTACCCATTCGTCAGCACGGCTGACTGATTCTGCCACGATATGGGCACGGGTGCATAGCCAGTGTACTTCGCTGTCGGGTTCCAGTTTCTCTATGCGCATGTCCTTGTAGCACACGCTGAAGTGGAATTTCAGGGTGTCGCCGACGGCTGTGCCACCTTCGCAATCCAGAGTCCACCAGGCACGCAGACCTTCGAGAGTGGTAAGGGCTGCGTAAACGGCAGCAGGGCTGGCTTTGATGCTGAGACTTTGCTGATAGTTTTTCATGATGTATCTCCCTTGCATTAAATAAGCAACCAAATGGATGCATATTTATTATGGGACGGATTTTGAATAAATGCAACCAAATAGTTGCATTTAATTTTATACACAAACCCTTAAATGCAAATGGAAATTTTCTTTACATGGTCTTGTTAATGGGGAAGAGAGAAATACTGATTGCCAGTCTCTTTTGCATGCGGGAGGCGTCAGACCGCTGAGTGCATTACCATGAAAATTAAGTGGGTAGTAGTCTGCAGGTGACTGGTGACGTTGTTAAGGAAAGGCTGATTATTACTGCTGTAGTACACGACGAAAGCTGCTGGAGCTCCAGCCCGGTGGATTCCTGCCTTCGCAGGAATGACGATTTGGAGAGTCACGGGGTTGTCTATCTTCTATATATAGGAGAGACTATAATTTGCTGAGTACACCAATGACTATTCAAAAATTAATGTCGCTCCAGCACAGACTGGAGCCTGGCGGCACTCTTCAATAGGCAGGTAGCGCCGGTTATTGTCGTAGTACATTACTTCAGTGCTTCTCGACCTTGCTCTGATTAATTTCATCCAGCCCATCCGCATCCAGATGTGCAATATCACCCCATTGCACCAGTTTGATTTCTTTGCCTGTGACTTCAAAGCGATTGATGCTGGCGTTGTAGATAGTGACTTCGCGTGGTGCATTCAGCGGTAAATCCTTGGCCGCACGGTAGGCGCATTCGAGTACGCCGCCGTGAGCAACCAGGGCGATTTTCTTGCCTTCAAATTGCTTGGCATAGTGCAGTACATGCTCCATGACGCGCTTATGAAACTGGCGTATGGTTTCGCCTTGGTTTTCACCAGGCGGGAATTGTGCATCTGGCTCATGCGCTTGCCAGGCATTGTATTCATTGCGGTACAGGCTGGGCAGTTCGCTATACAGTTTGCCTTCAAAACCACCAAAGCAGCGCTCACGCAAGCCCTTGTCTATGCGCGTGCTGACGCCTTGCAAGCGGGCAATTTCACCAGCGGTTTGCACGGCGCGCTGCAAGTCGCTGGAGACTATCGCGTGCAGCTTTTCATTTTGCAAAGCCCAGGCCAGCGCCTTGGCCTGGCGCGTGCCTTCTGCATTGAGCGGGATATCAAGATGGCCTTGCAAGCGGCGTTCTGCGTTCCAGGCGGTTTCGCCGTGGCGTATCAATAATATTTCTGTGGGTTTCATTTGTTTATTTTGTTCTTATTTTGTTTTTAGCCAGAAAGTGACGGGACCATCATTGGTCAGTGATACCTTCATGTCGGCACCAAAGCTGCCAGTTTCTACCTGCGCATGTTTGTTGCGTGCCTGGGTGACGAAGTAATCGAATAATTGCCTGCCCAGTTCTGGTGGCGCCGCCGGTGTGAAAGAAGGGCGGGTGCCGGAATTGGTATCCGCCGCCAGCGTGAATTGCGGCACCAAGAGCAAGCCGCCTTGTACGTCTGTGACGCTGCGGTTCATCTTGCCAGCGTCATCAGAGAATACACGGTAAGCGAGTAATTTTTTCAGTAAATCATCAGCCTGTTTTTCAGTGTCTTCGCGCTCGGCGCAGACGAGGACCATCAGACCGGTATTGATGGTGCCTATGCTGTTGCCATCGACGACGACTTTGGCTTCGGTGACTCTTTGGAGTAGGGCAATCATGGGAGGTATTTTTTATTTGATCCAGGTACAGAGGCTTTAACCGGTTCATGAACCGTATTCGTATAAAAGCCTGAAATTCCCTCCCTTTCAAGGGGAGGGGTAGGGTGGGGATGGGGTGCGGTTGAATGACGGTGATATTAATTGCAGCGAGGATTTGCGGCTGAACCCCATCCCCATCCCAACCTTCCCCTTGAAGGGGAAGGAGTTTCCCGCGTTACTCAGGAAGTGGGGCATGCATCAAGCCATCAAGAGCCGTCAAAGTCACCTTTGCAAACTTGCGACGGCCAACCTGCACCACAAATGTACCTGCTTCAACTTTCAAGCCCTTGTCGCTGATAACGACGGAATCGATACGCACACCACCTTGCTCAACCATGCGCATACCTTCACCTGTCGACGCACACAGATTTGTCTGTTTCAACAATTGACCTATGCTCAAAGGTGCACCGCTGATAGTGACTTCTGCCACATCATCCGGTATCCCACCCTTGGAACGATTCACAAAATCCGCCAGCGCATCTTCTGCCGCTTGCCTGTTATGGAAGCGCGTTACGATTTCCTGGGCAATCGCCACCTTGATATCACGCGGGTTCTGGCCTTCTGCCACTGCTTTTTTGTAGGCAGCGATTTGCTCCAGCGAACAGAAAGACAGCAACTCGTAGTAACGCCACATCATGGTGTCAGAAATACTCATGATCTTGGCGAACATGGTATTGGCCGGTTCAGTGATGGCGATGTAGTTGTTCTTGGACTTGGACATTTTTTCCACACCGTCCAGGCCTTCGAGCAAAGGCATGGTCAGGATGCATTGCTGTTCTTGTCCATAATCTTTTTGCAGTTCACGACCTACCAGCAGGTTGAATTTCTGGTCGGTGCCACCAAGTTCCAGGTCAGATTTCAGGGCAACAGAATCATAACCCTGCATCAGCGGGTACAAGAATTCATGCACGGAAATCGGCGTGCCGGCCTTGAAGCGTTTGGTGAAGTCATCGCGCTCCATCATGCGGGCGACGGTGTATTTGGATGACAGTTGTATCATGCCGCGTGCGCCGAGTGGGTCTGACCATTCAGAGTTGTAGCGTATCTCGGTCTTGCCGGCGTCCAGCACCAAAGCAGCCTGCTTGAAGTAAGTCTGGGCGTTTTCTTCTATCTGTTCGCGCGTCAGCGGCGGGCGGGTGGCATTGCGGCCAGATGGGTCACCGATCATGGACGTGAAGTCGCCGATCAAAAAGATCACGGTATGGCCCAGATCTTGCAGTTGGCGCATCTTGTTGAGCACGACGGTATGGCCCAGGTGCAAATCTGGTGCAGTCGGGTCCAGGCCCAGCTTGATGCGCAGGGGTTTGCCGGTCTGTTCACTACGTGCCAGTTTTTGGGCAAATTCGGATTCGATGAGCAGTTCATCAACACCGCGTTTGGTCACTGCCAGTGCATGTTGCACTGCATCGGAGAGAGGCAGGAGTTTACTGGCATTGCCAGTGTTTTCAGGGGAGCTGGAATTTTGTTCAGAAGTCATCATGAATGGAAATCAAATTTTTTGTAACACCGCTGGTCGAATTCCAAATCTGAATCCATAATCAGCGTTTGCCAAATTCTGAGTGTTGGTTAAATAGCAGGGATTATCGCGTAAACCGGATGTCAGCAATTGAATGCTAGTTCCCTGGTTTTATAATCCCGAACTTTGGTGTTGCAGTTTTGATATTTCGCACATTTTATGTGCAAGTGCATCTCGTTGCAACGATCTCGAATTTTCGATAAAAACAGTCAATTTTAACTTATTGCATGCGTCCAACAGATAAATTACTTCGATTAGTCTCTGGTGGCAGACTGTTGTTTGGCACCACACGCGCTTCGCGCATCGTTTCCGTCTCCGCACTTTTCTTTGCAGTTTGCGCATTTGGCGCAGTTGGTGTTGCTCCTTTGGCACCAGACGCGTCTGACCTGCCGGTCAAGCGCATCAAAGAAGAACTCAGCCTCCCCTCACTGGATGACCAGGTCGCCGCACTCGAAGCGGTTGACCAGCAATTCATCCGTGAAGCCACTTTCAAGAGTAGTGAGCAGTTAGCCACGTTCTTGCAGCGCATAGGTGTGGATGACGACGAAGCGGCACAGTTCATCAAATCAGACAATATTGCACGCGGTATCCTGCAATTCAGGGCTGACAAAACCGTGGCGGTAAAAACGGATGAAGAAGGTGAACTCCTGTGGTTACAAACAACTGTCTCAGATGGCCCGGACAAACCAGTCAGGAATATCGTCATCAGCCGTGATAATAATGGCAAGCTTACATCTGCCGATATTACTGCCAAGCTGGAGCGACGTGTAGAAATGGCAACAGCCTATATCCGCACCGCCTTTTACCCGGCTGCCGATGATGCCATGATCCCGTATAACGTCACCGAGCAGGTCAAATCCATGTTCGAGACCAATGTTGATTACCAGCGCCTGCAAAAGGGCGACTATTTCAATATTGTCTATGAAAGCTTCTGGCAAAACGGTGAGCGCGTCCGCACTGGTCGTGTGCTTGCAGGGGAATTCAGCAATTCTGGCAAGCTGTATCAGGCAGCCTGGTTTGAAGAAACTGGCGGCAAGGGTGGTTACTACACCTTTGACGGCAAGTCCCTGAAAAAAGCCTTTTTGAAGTCACCAATAGAATTTACCCGCGTATCTTCTGGCTTCTCCATGCGCGTGCATCCTATTTCCGGTCAATGGAAAGCGCATAAGGGTGTCGATTTTGCCGCCGCCACTGGCACACCTATCCGTGCCTCTGCTGATGGCGTAGTTGATTCTGCTGCACCAAGCAATGGTTATGGCAACCTGGTGGTACTCAAACACTGGAATAACTACAGCACCGCTTACGCTCACATGAGCCGCTTTGCTGCTGGCATACACAAGGGCAGCAAGGTCAGCCAGGGTGATGTCATTGGTTATGTAGGTACGACAGGCTGGTCTACCGGCCCGCATCTGCATTATGAATTCCGCGTCAATAATGAAGCCCGTGACCCCATGAGCATCAATATGACAGAAGCCGCCCCATTGGCAACTGCTGAAATGGCCCGCTTCAAAGGTTTTGCCGGTGACATGAATCATAGATTCAACCTGCTGCACCCTGAACGCATGGCAGAAACCATGCGACTGGCCAAGCGCTCATAAGTCTTGGCTGGTTTGTTCGCAGGCGAAGTCATCATACGCAAGGCAGAGACAGAAGATGTCTCTGCCTTGACCGTATTGATATTGCAAGTCTGGCTTGATACCTATGTCAAGCATGGCATCAAAAAGTCGATTGCCGATTATGTCTTGTCTGAACTGACAGCAGCACGCACAGCAGCTTATCTCGCACAAACAAATACCCACATCCTGCTAGCAGAAATCGATGGTCATCTGGTCGGCTATTGCCAGACGCTGAACGGCAAACGCCATGACCAGGTGCAGGCTGAACGCCAGGCCGAGCTCGACCATCTCTACGTACACCCTGGATTTTTTAGTCGCGGCATAGGTCGCCGTTTGCTGGCTGAAGCCGAAGAACATTTACGCGGCCTGGGCGTACAGCAACTCTGGCTGACAGCCTGGGTCGGTAACGACAAAGCCTTGCGCTTTTATCCGCGTACAGGCTATGCCGACATAGGTGCTACCATCTTTCGTATGGAAGACGAAGAGGTCGCCAACAGAATTTTCTGCAAGACGCTGTAATACCAGGCTGACTCTTCTATACTCATGCTGATCAAAACACAGGTGGAGTCAGCATGCCGCAAAATCAAAACAATCCAGCCAAAATCTATATAGGCCTGATGTCTGGCACCAGCCTGGACGGGGTTGATGGTGTCTTGGTGCGCCTGCCTGAACCAGATGACGATGCTGGTACCGGCATGCAGATCATGGCAACAGCCTATATCCCCTTTGACCCTGACCTTCGTGAGCAAGCTATGCGCTTGCAACAAGCCAGCGAGAATGAACTGCATCATGAAGCACTGCTGGCAAATGACCTCGCCAGAACTTATGCCGCCTGCGTCAAAAAACTGCAGGCAGCAACAGACGGGCAAACCGTGCATGCTATTGGTGTGCACGGGCAAACCATACGGCACAGGCCAGAGCTGGGCTATACCCGTCAGACCAATAATCCCGCCTTGCTGGCAGAACTGGCTGGTATCGATGTGATCGCTGATTTTCGTAGTCGTGATGTCGCAGCGGGCGGCCAGGGTGCGCCACTGGTGCCCGCCTTTCACCGCGCCGTATTTGGACGTGCTGGTGCTTCCAGTGTGGTTGCCAATATTGGCGGTATCAGCAATATCAGTGTGCTGGCAGCTGATGGTACTACCCGTGGTTTTGATACTGGCCCCGGCAATGTCCTGATGGATGCCTGGGTACTGCAACATCAGAGCAAGGCTTACGATGCCAATGGTGACTGGGCCGCACAGGGTACAGTCATACCCGCCCTGCTGAGCAGCCTGATGGATGAAGCCTACCTGCAGATGCCACCACCAAAAAGCACAGGGCGTGACCTGTTCCATCCGGCTTGGTTGCAAGGCAAATTGCGGGGATTTGAAACCGCACGGCCTGTCGATGTACAGGCCACGCTATGTGAATTTACTGCGCTGACACTGGCCAATGATATCGCCCGCCATGCAGTCGATGCTGCCCATGTCTATGTCTGCGGCGGCGGTGCGTTCAATTGCCATCTCATGCAGCGCTTGCAAGCTTTGCTGGAGGCACAATCATGTGCCGCTATCGTCAGCAGCACAGGCGTACTCGGTGTCGCGCCTGAACAGGTAGAGGCCCTGGCCTTCGCCTGGCTGGCACAGCGCTTTTGCTTGCGTTTGCCGGGGAATCTGGCGGATGTGACGGGAGCCGCAGGCGGGCGTATTTTAGGTGCCTTATACCCGGCTTAGTATCCTTGCAGGGGTGCCGCGCGCGCAGTGCCACGCGTGCAAATATAGACAGGCCGGTGCGCATGGCGCACCCTGCCAAATCGCAGGCGACAGCCAATCCCAAGTTTCTATACAATGAGCAATCAATATTTATGCTTTGAGGCTCTTATGACGCAACTGATTTATGTCGCCGACCCCATGTGTTCCTGGTGTTATGGCTTTGGGCCAGAATTGCTGGCTTTTCTTGACACTGTACCTGATGCCAAAATTGATTTGATCATGGGTGGCTTACGCGCCTATAACAAGCAATTGTTGGATGATGCTACGCGCACTACCATCATGGGACACTGGCAGCAGGTGGCTGAGCGTAGTGGCCTGCCTTTCAGTGATACTGCGATGTTGCAAGCCGGTTTTGTCTATGATACCGAGCCCGCCTGCCGTGCTGTGGTGACAGCACGCACATTGACTGATGATGATACCGGGCGCTCTGCACTGGCAGTCTTCCATGCGGTACAGCATGGCTTCTATGCCGAGGGACGTGACGTGCGTGATCCGGCGATTTTGTCTGAACTGGCAGTCGCTGCCATGAACAGGGTCGAAGGCGAGGGCAGTTTTGATGTTGCCAGCTTTGCCGAGACGCTGGTTTCACCGATGGCCATGTCAGATACGCGCGAACATTTTGAACAGGCAAAAAACTGGGGCATACGCGGCTTTCCGGCGCTGTTGCTGGTACACGAAGGCGCTCTGCACATGATCGCTTCTGGCTACACCACGCGCGATGATTTGATCTCCACATTTCAACAGCTAAAACAACAATGACAACCAATCTGCAAATCACCTCAAGCGCAGCTATTGCCCCAAACGGCCCTGAATTTTCCCGCATCGTACTGGGCTTGTGGCGGCTTGCCAGTTGGCAAATGACGGCGCAGCAAAGGGTGACATTTCTGGAGCAGGCTCTGGCGCTCGGCATCAACACCATAGACCAGGCTGATATCTATGGAAATTATGAAAGCGAAAAATTGCTGGGCGAAGCCATCTCACTGGCACCGCATCTGCGCAATAAGTTTCAGTTCGTCAGCAAATGCGGCATCAAGCTGGTGTCTGACAATCGTCCTGCCCATGGCATACAACATTACGATACCAGCGCCGCGCATATCATTGCTTCTGCCGAACAATCCTTGCGTGCCATGCAGATAGAGCAACTGGATTTGTTGCTCATACACAGGCCAGATCCGCTGATGGACGCCGACGAAATGGCAGGCGCATTCAGGCAGTTGCAAGACAGTGGCAAGGTCAGGCATTTTGGTGTGTCCAACTTCACCAATAGCCAGTTTGAATTGCTGGCGTCACGTTTCCCGCTGGTGACCAATCAGGTTGAATTGTCGCTGCTGCATATGCAGCCATTGCATGATGGCACCCTGGATTTATGCCAGCGCCTGCGCATCGCACCGATGATTTGGTCCGCCCTGGGTGGTGGCAGCCTGTTCCGTCCTCTGCATGAACAGGATGAACGTGGCCAGCGCATCAGCACGGTGCTGGCCAGGATTGCGGCAGAACTTGATGTCAGCCCCAGCGCTATTGCCCTTGCCTGGATTTTGCAACATCCATCCAGACCCCTGGTGTTGACCGGCTCTGGCCGCATTGCAGCCATTGAGGAAGCAGTCAGTGCCACCGCCATCACCCTCAGCCGTGAACAATGGTTTGCTTTGTGGTGCGCGTCAGCAGGTAAAAACGTCGATTAAAAATGTCGATTAAAAATGTCGATAAAAAATTTTGACTAAGCGGCGGGGTCTCAGCTTGCAGTAAAGGGTGTCAAAATCATGCTTATACAGCAAGGCTGTACGATCTGATATTGCCCAGTGTAAATGCCATTTTGTCGCTTTTTGCTAGCATGGGCGTATTTTCTGTCTGAATAGACAAATGTTGGTATAGTATTACTGTTCCGGCCGCTAAACCTAGTCTGGCCTGTTTCGTGATGTGATTGCAGAAGGACAGGATTTGTGACTGTTTTTCAATTCATCCGCAGTAACTTTATGGCAAACTCTTCGGCACCGGGGGAAACTCATCAGTGGCGCGAGCAGGTATTGTCGGCGATCCTGTTTTTTGTACTTGCCCTGGGTGGTGCAACTGCCATACCCAGCATTGTGCTGGCCATCAGTGAAAACCTGTGGTCAGTCGTGGTGGTAGATATTTTCGCCCTGGCCTGGGTCGCCACTGTCTGGCGCTTGCCATTTTTGACCTATCAACAGCGCGCCTGGAATTTTTTGCTCTTCCTGTATTTGCTGGGCGTCTGGTTCCTGATCAAGGTGGGTCTGACTGGGCTGATTTATTTACTGGCTTTTCCGGTACTGACCTCTTTGCTGCTGAACATGCGGCTGTCCATGCAGGCCCTGATATTGTCTTCTGTCAGTCTGCTGGTGGTGGGCTATATATCGGATTCCAATTTGCATGTCTATGGTTTTGATTCCCACCCTTTCATGCAACTGGTGGTAGTGACCATCAATTTCACCTTTATTGCAGCCGTCATGTCCATCTCTTGCGGCGTGTTGTTGCAAAGGCTGGACAGTTCACTCGAGCATCAGCGCATCATCACGGCTTCGCTGCAGCACGGGCAAACTTCATTGAAAGTCGCGAACGAAGAATTGCGCCTGATCGTTGCCGCCGTCGCACGTCTGAATGACATCGTCATGATCATCAAGGTGGATATTGATGCGACAGGAAAACGTCGCTTGAAAATCGTCTTTGTGAATGACGCTTTCGTGCGCCAGACTGGTTTCAAAAGTGAAGAGGTGATAGACAAATCGCCCGTATTTTTACAAGGCCCGCGTACCCAGGCAGATGAACTTGATAAACTCAATCAGGCGTTGCTTTCTTACGAATCAGTACATATAGAATTGATTTGCTATACCCATGACGGCAGTGAATTCTGGATGGAAGCCGATGTCGTGCCACTGGCCGATGATCAGGGTTTATTCAGCCACTGGGTTGCCACGGGCCGCGATATCAGCGATCGTAAAAAAGCCCAGGAGCATATACACAGGCTGGCTTATTTTGATGTACTGACAGGTTTGCCTAACCGCCGCCTGCTGCTTGACCGCATGAGCATTTTGCTGGCGACAGCAAGACGCAGCAATATGGTCAGCGCCATCCTCTTCATTGACCTTGACCACTTCAAATACATCAATGATGCCCGTGGTCATGCGGTGGGCGATGCCTTGCTGAACCTGGTGGCGCAAAGGCTCTCCAGCAGCCTGCGCGAGGTTGATACGGTTGCTCATATTGGCGGTGATGAATTTGTCGTCATGCTCTGCCATATTTCCAATAATGTAGCGGCGGGTGCCCATGCTGCGCAGGCCGTGGCAGAAAAAATACGCCATTCGATATCACAATTTTTTGATATCAATGGCCTGCAATACAGCACCACCTGTAGTATAGGCGTGACCCTGTTGCCGCGTGAAAACCAAAATTCACATGACTTGCTGCGTGAAGCTGATACTGCCATGTACCGCGCTAAAAGCAGTGGACGCAATCAAATCGCCTTTTACGAAACCGGCATGCAAACCGAGGTTGAGCAAAGACTGACCATGGAAAGAGAGTTGGGCGAAGCCATCTCTGGCGGTCATCTGCACATGTACATACAGGCCCAGGTCGACAGATTGGGCCGGCCGGTTGGCGGCGAAATGCTGATGCGCTGGATACATCCTGAGCGCGGCTTTGTTTCACCTGCGCTCTTCATCCCCGTGGCAGAAGAATCCGGCATGATCTTGCGCCTGGGCGACTGGGTCATGGAACAGGGCTGCCTGGCCCTGCTGCAATTGCAGGAGGCCGGTTGGGACATTCCCGTATCAGTCAATGTCAGCCCCAAGCAATTCCGCCAACCTGATTTTGTTGAAAAAGTCAGGCGCGTATTGCGCTACACAGGCGCACCACCAACACGCCTGATCTTGGAAGTGACCGAAGGCCTGCTCATCGACAACCTGCATGACACCATCGCCCGCATGTTGGAATTGACGACCCTGGGCATACGCTTTTCCATCGACGATTTTGGTACCGGCTATTCCAGCCTTGCTTACCTCAAGCGCCTGCCCCTGTACGAACTCAAGATAGACAAGAGCTTTGTGCAAGATACACCGGGTGATGCGAATGGCACGGCCATTGTGCAATCGATTTTATCCATGGCTTCGCATCTGGGTTTGCGTGTCGTCGCAGAAGGGGTCGAGACCAAGGAGCAGGCAGAATTTTTGATCGCCAACGGCTGTGCATCCATGCAAGGCTTCCTGTTCGCCCGCCCCATGCCACTGGATAAATGGCTGGCCCTGCAAAAGCAGATAGAGCAGCCAGGGCAGGAGAGCAGCAGGGTGGTGTAGCGCACAGTTTTGCGACGCGCATAGCTCATTTCCAAACGTAGCCGTGATGCAGGGCGCATTGCAATGTGCCGCATGATGTTCCAAATCCCGGGCGAAACATTTGTGCCGTGCGTGAGGCACACATGCGGCGCAATATATTGCGCCCTACGGTTATCCTTTTGCCAAGGTCACCGTGATTTATTGACTTGAGAAAATCTGTAGGGTGCATCCCTATAACTAAGCCTGCTGATAAGTTGCCTGCATCCAGTCAATAAACAATTGTACCTCTGGCCGTATATTTGCCTGCGCCTCATGCACCAGGTAATAGGCATGCGGTGGCGTTGCCAGTTGCGTATCAAACACGCGCACGACTTCACCCTTGCTGATCATGTCCTGGGCAAATTGCTGACGGGTCAGGCCTATACCATGACCATGCTTGACTGCTTCCAGCAACAAGCCCAGATCATCAACACGCAAACCGGTCGTTGGCTCAGGCCAGTCCAGACCCGCGACTTCAAACCATGGCTGCCATGGTTCCAGGGCTGAACGCAAGAGCTTTGCATGACGCAAATCTGCCGGGCTTTGTATGGAAGGCAAAGTCTTCAGGTAAGCCGGGCTGGCCACCACGAAGCTGGGCTCGACGAATAACTTCTTGGTCACCAGATTAGGGTATTCACCGGCACCAAAACGTATCTCTACATCGCTTTCTGACAGGCTCAAGTCATACAGCGGTACAAACAGATAGACTTCAATTTCTATGTCTGGATAAGCTTGCGTAAAACTGGCCAGGCGTGGCATGAACATATAGCGTGCAAAGGTCGGCGGCACAGTCACCTTGACGCGCAACTGGCTTTGTGTAACCTTGTTCGGCAAAGGGAAATCAGACAAGGTGCGCAAGGCCACCCGTACCACATCCAGGTAACGTCGCCCAAATTCAGTCAGCGTGACACTGCGCCCCTCGCGTACAAAGACGCGCTCGCACAAATGCTCTTCCAATAAACGTATGCGATGCGACAGCGCAGAAGGCGTGATGCACAGCTCTTCAGCTGCCACCGCAAAAGAACTATGCCGTGCCGCAGCCTCAAAAGCAGATAATGCATGTACCGGTGGTAATCGTGTTGCCATACTCTTCCTGATGTGTTCTGTTTGGTGTTTCAGTTACCACGAATAAGTGAGCGACAAGAGTGGTACAGGTAATTGGCGAGAGCGACGCAGGCGTAGTAGCCATATTGTTTTCCCTGGAATTCCTCTGTGCTATCTCTGTGACCCCGTGCCTCTGTGGTGAATGGTCTTACTTGAATAATTTGATACGGTCCCGACTTATTCTTCAGCTTCATCCCACGCAATAATCTTGCCGGGATTTAAAATATTCTTGGGATCAAATGCATGCTTGAGCAAGCGCATCATGTGTATCGCATCTGCCCCATGTTCCTCGATCAAAAATCCCATCTTGTGTATGCCCACGCCATGCTCGCCAGTGCAAGTACCATCCATGGCAATTGCCCGTGTCACCATGCGCTGGTTGATGGATTCTGCCACGGCAATTTCTTCCGCACTGTCCGGATCCACCAGCATCAGCACATGGAAGTTACCATCACCGACGTGGCCGATGATGGAATAGGTAATGCCATGGTTTTCACAATCTATCTGGGTTTCACTGATGCATTCTGCCAGTCGTGAAATCGGCACGCAGCAATCAGTAGAAATCGAACGCGAACCTGGCCGCAATTGCAACAAGGCAAAATAGGCATTGTGCCGTGCCGCCCACAGCCGGCTGCGGTCTTCTGGCCTGGTCGCCCATTCAAAATCACCGGCACCATTGGCGGCGGCAATTTCTTGCACCAGCTCTGCCTGTTCTTTCACACTATGTTCTGTGCCATGGAATTCAAACAGCAGCAAAGGCTTGACTGGCAGGTTCAGCTTGTCATGGGCATTGATGGCGCGCACGCCATTCGCGTCCAGAAACTCTACCCGCGCAATTGGCACACCCATTTGTATGGTCTGGATGACGGTATTCACTGCATCTGCATTATCAGGGAAGCTGCACACCGCAGCAGAGATCGCTTCCGGCAAAGGATAAAGCTTGACCGTCACTTCAGTAATGATGCCCAGCGTGCCTTCACTGCCGACAAACACCCGCGTCAAATCGTAACCCGCAGATGATTTCTTGGCACGCGAACCCGTGGGTATGATGCGGCCATCTGCCGTCACCACCGTCAAGGCCATGACGTTCTCACGCATGGTGCCATAGCGCACCGCATTCGTGCCAGAAGCCCGCGTCGCCGCCATGCCACCCAGGCTGGCATCCGCACCAGGGTCGATAGGGAAGAACAGGCCAGTATCACGGATCTCGGTATTCAACTGCTTGCGCGTGACGCCAGCCTGCACGGTAGCCGTCAAATCCTCGGCATGCACAGCAATCATGCTGTTCATTTGCGACAAGTCTATTGTCACGCCACCGTGCAGGGCCAGGATATGGCCTTCCAGTGACGAACCGGCACCATAGGGTATGACCGGCACATCATGCGCATGACACAGCTTGACGACTTCAGCCACCTCTTCGGTGCTCTGGGCAAACACCACCGCCTCTGGCGGCATGGGATCATACGAGGATTCATCGCGGCCATGATGCTCACGCACCGCCAGGGCGATGCTGCAACGGTCTTCCAGCAGGGCTTGCAAGGCATGCAGCAAACCGGCGGGCAGGGGCTTTCTGACACTCGCCAAAATGGCAGGATGGTTCATAATGCGGTCCGTACTGGTGATGGTGACCTCTATTATGCTGTGTCCAGCCAAATTTTGCCGTATCCTTTCAAACTTCCTGGCTTATTTTATTTGCCAGTGGCAATTCAGACTCAAGTCACCGTTGTATGGGCAGCAGTACCAGACGGTACCAAGTGGCATTCTGCAGCCGCGCACTTATCCCAATTGCACTGCTTGCGCGTTTGCGTCCGACAATTTGAATAGCAAATCTTCAACAGCAGCTTCTGGCACTGAACCAAGATCGATGCTGACTTGCAGAGCCTCACCTTCTGACGTGATGGCAGACATGAAATGCACCACGCCATACAGACCATCGGCACTCTTGGGATTTTGATCCTCAGCATCAAACCACGTCGTGAACCAGTTGACTAGCGTGACCTCGGCAACATTAGGCGTCAGCCCGCTGATCTGCAAGGGCAGCCAGTCCCAGGTGAAGGGGGCAATACTTACCTTAGTGCCAGACATTTCAAAACCAAAGGGATCAAATTCCAGCTGGGTCTTCGCATCCACCGTGTGTGATTGACCGGCAAATTCACCCTCTGCAGGTATCCAGTCTGCCCGGCAAGGCAGGGCAGGCTTGCCTTCCAAGCTCAGCAAGCCATCTGCATTACGGTAGGCGGGTTCAACATGGACATCGTCTTTATTAACAGCAGCCGCAAGTACGGCAATATAAGAAGCGCGAATCGCAGCGAATAATTGTGTAAGTGTCATGGCGCGATTATATTGATAAGGCACAATCAGGGCAATGATGGCAGGCAATAACGCGGCAATACCAGATATTCTGTATATGCTGTGTTCAGGCAGATTTTGCCGTATCCTTTCACACTTCCTTATTTATTTTTTACTTATTTTAATTGCCATGGGTAATCGACTCTCAAAAATCGCAACACGTACCGGCGACAAAGGTACTACCGGCCTGGGTGACGGCAGCCGCATCGCCAAAGACGCCCTGCGCGTGCACGCCATGGGCGACGTGGACGAACTCAATTCACAGATCGGCGTCCTGCTGTGCGAAGACATGCCAGAGCAGATGAAGCATGAACTGGTCTCCATCCAGCACGACCTGTTCGATATGGGCGGCGAACTCTGCATCCCAGGCTACACCATGATCACCGACACCCAGGTAGAAAGGCTTGATGCCCTGCTCGAAAAATACAATGCTGACCTGCCACCGCTAAAAGACTTCATCCTGCCCGGAGGCTCACGCGCCGCCGCCATCGCCAACGTCTGCCGCACCGTCTGCCGCCGCGCAGAACGCGCCATCGTCAGCGTCGGCAATGCCGAGACTATCAATGATGCGCCTAGACAGTATATGAATCGTCTGTCGGATTTGCTGTTTGTGTTGTCGCGGGTGTTGAACCGGTATGCGGGGGGGAGTGATGTGCTTTGGGAAAAAGAACGCCAACGCTAGTCGAAACCCTGATTAAGCTAAGCGCGACGCTATTTTGGGCCTGCGATGTTCATCGTACTAAAGTACGATTGCGCTTCTTAACCCAAACTAGCGCCGCTCGCTACGCTTACTCAGGGTTTCTTGATTGCGGCTCAAAATTCTGATTGAGTTGAAAATATATCTTTGTGATGAGTCTCTGATGCAACGAATTTATTGTGATTCTTATGAATTAGATGGAGCAGGCTCCGAAACGGAAATGGAGCTCATTATTTCCACTCATAAGCAGCATGGTGACTTGAAGCAGTTTCTTCTTGATTGCAAAGTCGATATTTCAAGATCGATTGCTATTCCGGCATCTTGGGCGAACCATTCTGAGGTTGGTCTCCATCTGAAACGATTTGCCAACATTGAGCTACCTCATCCTGCGCAATGGCGTGCTGGGCTTTTATTTCAAGACGAGTGGAATGAGCGCAGCGTGGCAATCGATGTTGCCGATAAACTGATTTGGTATCAATGGACTACTTCAGCCTGAAACTATTTCAAGTGTTTTTTT
Source organism: Undibacterium sp. FW305-107 (assembly GCF_058788535.1). NCBI lineage: Bacteria > Pseudomonadati > Pseudomonadota > Betaproteobacteria > Burkholderiales > Oxalobacteraceae > Undibacterium > Undibacterium sp. FW305-107. Next base: position 818,548 of record NZ_JBYTAV010000001.1, on the reverse strand, counting down.
AGCACTCTTTTCAGAGTGCCTGGAGAATATTATTAAATCTTTTTTCAAATTTATAATTTTGGCCTCTTTGCTCATTGTTTTTTCATCGCATAGCGTTGCACAAACGCGTCGTTTGGGACTATGGGAACAATGGTTTACTCCGAATGAGGACGCAAAAGATCAAATGGCAGGAATAAGAAAAAGTCTTATTGAAAGTAATCAACAGTTCAAAGAAAAAATGGCTGCATTAGATACTGAAAAGAAAAAAGCAGTTGAGGCAGAAATGGCAGCTTCTGGAGTTGATCTTCATCTCGATAAACCAGATGGTGTTATTGGCCTACAGTTTTGCATCGATCAAAAATGGCTTGATGCGACGGCATTGTCAGAGGCAAAGAATAAGTCCCTATGCAAGCGTACGGTGACTAACAAGCCAGATGAAGTTACTGAGGTTGTACTACAGTGCAAACAGAATGGACATAAACAGTCAACGAAACTGACCATGATTCATCATGGCGATACAGATATTGTCGCAATATTACCTACTTCTATAATGAGAATGCGTTGGATAAAGGATGATTGCGGGGCGCTAAAAAAATAGACCCGGGAGTGATCAATATGTGGCGTTGCGCATATATTCAAACACATTAATTTGCTCGGATAAAGAGATGCAGACCTGCTATAGAAAAACTCAATGACATAAACATGTTGGCAGTGGAGTCGGATGCGCCTCACACCCACAGTTTGCCTACTGTGGGTGTGCCAAAGCAGTGCACGAATGCACTGCTCATAACCACCTTACTGCATATGCCACCCATGACTAACCGTGATGGATTGACCCGTCAACGCGTTGGTGCCAAAGGCCGCCAGGAATAGCGCGGTTTGTGCGACGTCTTGCACGGTCGTGAATTCGCCATCGACGGTTTCCTTGAGCATGACATTCTTGATGACTTCTGCTTCTGTGATGCCGAGTTCTTTTGCCTGTTCCGGGATTTGTTTATCGACCAGTGGGGTGCGGACAAAGCCTGGGCAGATGACGTTGGCGCGGATATTGTTTTTGGCACCTTCCTTGGCGACCACTTTTGCCAGGCCTATCAGGCCGTGCTTGGCGGTGACGTAAGGGGCTTTCAGTGGTGAGGCTTCGTGGGAGTGAACTGAGCCCATGTAGATCACGCTGCCGCCTTTGCCGCCAGCGATCATGGAACGCATACAGGCGCGGGTGGTGAGGAAAGCGCCGTCCAGATGGATAGCGAGCATTTTTTTCCAGTTATCCAGGCTCAGGTCAACCACAGGGCTGATGATTTGTATGCCTGCATTGCTGATGAGGATGTCGATGTTGCCGTAGGCGGCGATGGCATCTGCCACACCTTTATCTACCTGTGCTTCGTCAGTCACATTCATGGCCACTGCCATGGCGGTGCCGCCGGATGCTTCGATTTCTTTGGCGGTGGCTTGTGCTGCTTCCAAAGCCATATCGGCGATAACGATTTTGGCACCTTGTTTGGCGTATTCTATGGCGATTTCTTTGCCTATGCCGCTGGCAGCGCCAGTGATGAGGGCGACTTTATTATTGAGTAGCATGTGAATTCCTTTATTTGCTTATTTCTTGGTGGTGGCGAGGTAATCGTACGCAACTGTGCCGTAGGGCAGAGTCAGGTCAGACAGGATATGAACTGCAGATAATACTTCCAGTACCGGCAAGCCAGCGACAGGGGCCAGGGCATGTGCGTGCAAATCCAGAGCACCTGGCCCACCCCACGCACCTTTGACGGTGATGTCGGTTAGTTGGTACTGCACCAGTTCGCAGATGCGCGGCGTGCCATCGACATGGGGGATGATTTTTAATAAAAAATTCGGGATTTCCATGCTCGCTTTGACGGCTGCATGATCGAGTTGCGTGTGCTTGAAACCCATCGTGCCGGTGGCGATGCGGAAGTCGCTGTAGTCCAGTGTGCCTATCAGGGTGTCTTTGTGCACCCTGAGCTCCGGGTCTCCTAGTTTCTTTGGGAAACCCCATAACTCACGTCCAGCCGCAATCGGTGGGTGGTCGTTCAGATACATGCTGTGCACGTAAGCGCCATGCACGCCATCAAGGGTGACCGGAATAACCTGGCCGGATTCGCAATAATGTCCAAACCCTGTTGAATCCGGCATGTTGATGAACTCAAACTTGACGACAGGTTCTGCAAGCTTCAATGGTGCCGGGATGATTTTTTCCAGCAACTCAGGATCAGTACGGTAGGTGATGATCAGGTATTCCCTGTCGGTAAAGCGATAAGGGCCTGGCGGGAAAGCAGAATTGGGGTAGGGCATTGCAAAGGCATTGCGGCGGATTTCATCTTCTGTCATTTGTCTTCTTCCTGAGCTAATGCATGGGTGAGTGCGGCAATGGATGACGCTGTGCTGCGTGTGTGCTTCAGTAAAATTTCTTGCCTTGAAATAAGCCATTGTTAGACTCTTAAGATATAGCCATCTGCGCATAAATAAAGTTGCAAATAAAACTAATTTGTATCAGTTTGTAGGCGGCTTGCGCCGCAGCATCCTGCAGCCACTTGAATTGACTGATAAAGTGCACATATAAGCTTGCATACTGGTGCCTGGAGGTAATACCTGAGGCACTGCAAATTGGATAGCTGCGGCATCAAGCCGGCAGCGGAAAGGCAGCATAAAATGAGTAAAGAAATCAGAATCGACTTTGTATCAGACGTGTCATGCCCATGGTGCATCATCGGGCTCAAGTCGCTTGAGCAAGCCATAGAACGCGTAGGTGACAATGCCAATGTGCAATTGCATTTTCAGCCTTTTGAGTTAAATCCGGCAATGGTGCCGGAAGGGCAGGATATTGCAGAACACCTGGCCGAAAAATACGGTGCCACCCAGGAACAGACTGCCAAAAACCGCGAAATGATACGGGCACGCGGTGCAGAGCTGGGCTTTGAATTCAACATGGCAACGCGTAGCCGCATCTACAATACCTTCGACGCGCACCGCTTGCTGCATTGGGCTGAACTGCAAGGACGCCAGCACGCGCTGAAAGTGGCGCTGTTTGAACTGTATTTCAGCAAGGGTGAAAGCCCGGCTTCGCATGAAGCCCTGGTACGTGTGGCAGGTGAAGTGGGATTGGATACGGCAGAGGCCGCGCGGATTCTGGCATCAAGTGACTATGCTGAAGAAGTGCGTGAAACAGAGCGCTATTATCACCAGCAAGGCATCAGTTCTGTACCGGCAATCATCATCAATGAACGCCATCTGATTTCAGGTGGTCAGCCGCCGGAAGTATTTGAGCAGGCATTGCGCCAGATTGCTGCGCAGGGATAAGACAGTTCGTCTGGGATCCTAAAAAAGATCCGGGAACAAATCCGGGACCAGGAGCTTCTCAATGTAGAGACGCTCCTGGTTTTTTTCTTTTCAATAAGTAGAATTTATTCCTGTTTCATGGAATGAGTTCCAGTGATTGCAAAAAACGATCTGCAATTTCTGCTGCCTTGTTGTCTTGTGGTGCATGGCCAATTTGCTGCATGTAAATGGTATGTGGCGCTACATAGGCTCTCAGAATAAAATCCTGACCCTCAAGCCTGCCTTTTAATTGTTTCCCTTTCAAGTTACCTTTGGGCAGGTCTATATCTTTCCAGCCACTGTCAGTATCAAGTAAAAACCTGGAAACAAAACTTCTGCGCAAGTTGTCCAGCATGGTGTTCAGGTAGATAGTTTCATAGCCTGCTGGCGATGTGTCATCCGGGCGAAATTCCAATATCCCCAGCATCAGCGTGCTGCCCTCTGTTTCCATTAAGTAGGTGGTGCGTTTATACGGGGCTCCTTTACGGTCGGGCATCGCCTCTTCGGTTTTTTCTGGTGTGCCTGCTGCCCAAAATTTGATGTGCTTGTCGTCAGTGGTAAATGTTTGGCCGCCAGATTCTGCTGCCTGAACCAGTCCGCAAAACATGGAGATCAGGATGATGATTGCTGACCATAGTTTTCTTGCGTGGATGTGCATGCTAGTTTCCTTAAAAAGTCTTTACGATATGGGGCTTAGTGGTAGTTATTTACAATTCTCTGGCATCCTCCGGCTGACAAGTCAGCAGGAATGCGCGTGTATAAACCACAGTGCAATGATTATATTGATGTTGTGCTTTCAGCTCAAATTCCAGGCGATCAGCGGTAATCTCTGGCGATGTATGGTAGTTAAGTGTCAGTGTTAGCTGTAATACAGGTTTTTGTCGCCAGAATCGATAATGTTTTATAGTATGCAATACTGTCAATCCTCTCATTCAAGCCATGCAAGTTCACAAAATCGCTATTTCATTGCTGCTGTTTGGTCTTGTTCTGCACACTTCTGTTGCCCGGGCGGATGAGCCGGCGTGCCAGTCTTATGCTTTTGTCGAAGACCACAGCAAGCTGGCACTGGTCAGTGTCAAAGCAGATGCTGAGCAAAAACTGTACTTTTACAAGGATGAAAAATCTTGCCCTGAAAAAGGAGAGGCCTGCAAGATCAAAGCCTATGTGCTGGCTGGCGATGAGCTGATCACCAATCAACGCAGGGGTGATTGGGTTTGTGCCTGGTATCCCGGCGCCAAACGCGAAACAGTGGGCTGGGTCAGGGCGGACAGATTGCTTCACAAATCCAGCCTTGCTGAAGCTGCCGTGGCGAAACCAGATGACTGGCTGGGTAAGTGGGTTTTCTATAAGTTCGCTGAACTGAGTATAAAGAAAAAAGGAAAATCACTTAGCTATGCTGGCAATGCGGTATGGGAGGGGGGCGGTGGCAATGTCCATGTCGGCGACGTATCCGGGTTGATGGTGCCGCAAGCCAATAAGGCTCTGTTGAACGACGGTGCAGAAGGAGATGGCTGTAAGCTTGAATTGAGCTTGCTTGGATCTTATCTGGTCGTCAAGGACAATAATGTCTGCGGCGGTCTGAATGTCAGTTTCAGAGGTGTTTACCGGAAGAAGTCAGCAAAGTAGATAACAGGTCATAGCAGGCCAGATGTCGTACACTTGGCCTACATCAGACTGCAGCTTACGGCATCAGTCCGGATTTTGTTCACACCATTTGGCCCACATACCTCGATAGGCAGTCTCGACTTTACGGGCGAAGCCGGTTTCATCCATCAGGGGACTGGCCTTCATTTGTTCGCGCAAACCAGCGCGCAGGCTTGCTAGTGCTGGCAAGTTGCTGGCAAGTGCTACTGCTTTTTCTATATATTCCTCTTCTGTCCTGGCTATCCATTCAGGATGGCCTGCGCCTTTGAGTATGGAGCTGCCAAGCAAGCCCATACTGGGTCGGCCAGCCAGTGTCACATAGGGCACGCCCATGTACAGAGTTTCAAACAGGGTTGTGCCAGAATTGTGAGGAAAACAATCCAGTCCTATATCAATCTTGCGCATGGTGTCCCATGGTGGGCTGTGACAACCTATATCGAGTCGTGAGCGGTCTATGCCGTGGGCAGCAAATTTTCCAATGAAGGTCTCTTGCATGAAACTTTCACGGAAGTTGTGGCTGTCGATGATCAGTCTGGCACCATTCACTTTTTTCAGTATCGCTGACCATACGGCAATAAGATTGTCGTTGATGCGTATGGCCCGGCTCAACGTGCCAAAAGTGATGCAGTTACGCTGTAGTGCTGGCAACGAATTGACTGCACCCATGTCTTTACCTGGACGATAGGCATAACCTGGTGTGTCGAGCCGCCACGGCTGCTCGGCAAATAGATGTTCACTACCTGCAGGTATGCTGGTGTCATCCATGAGCATATAGTCGATGGCCTTGACGCCGGTGGTGTATCCAAAGCCCAGCCATGACACAGAGACGGGGGCAGGTTTGCGCGCAAAGACCAGCAGCCGGTTTTGACCTGTATGGCCTGCCAGGTCTACCAGGATGTCGATGCCATCTGAGCGAATGCGTGCTGCCAGTGCTTCATCCGACATCAGCATGGTCGGAATCCAGTGATCTGCATAAGTTTTGTAGCGGGCAGTGACATCGTCTTCCCAATTCAATTGGGCATAAACATAAACTTCGACTTCGCGTTTGTCGTGGTGCGCCAGCAAGGGCTCCAGAAAGTGTTTGACCGAATGGTTATATAAGTCAGGTGAAACATAGCCTATTTTGAGACGTCTGGCCGGATCACGCCGGTTGGAAAATGCAAGCCAATCTTTTTTGTATATATTGGCAAAGCGCGCATCATACTCTTGGTAAGCTGCATATATTTCTGTACTGCTGAGATCTGGATGGTAATTCAGTGCGAACAGCAGATTGGTATGGGATTCGGCATAATCCGGGTTGATGGTACGGGCTTTTTTATAAAGGGTAATGGCATCGGCAATACGCCCCTGATCAACATAGACCAACGCCAGGTTATTGTGTGCCATGGGGCTGTCAGCATCCATCTGCAAGACTGTTTGGTAACAGGCTTCAGCGTCTTGCAAACGTCCCAATCTTTTATAGGCGTTGGCCAGATTGTGGTGCGGATTCAGTAGTTTGGAATCAAGTGCTATTGCGCTTTTAAAGCTGCTGATGGATTCGGCAAACTTTCCCTGTTGATAGGAAATCATGCCAAGATTATCGTAGGCCACTGCATCACCCGGCCTGATCTGCAAAACACGCCGGAGACTGGCTTCTGCTTCAGGGTAGCGACCCTGACTCATCAACAGCAACGCCAATGCGCCATGTGCGTCAGCAAAATCTTTTTGGATGAGTAAGGCTTTTTTCAGGCCATTTTCTGCCTCTGATGGTTTTCCTTGTTCCATGTGCAGCAATGCCAGTTTGAAATGACTGGCAGCATCGTCAGGCTGGTTCTTCACAGCTTGCTGCAAGACGGTTTCAGTCTCTGCCATTCGGCCTTGTTCCTGCATGACATCTGCCAGACGTGTCAATGCGGGGGCATATGACTGTATAGCCAGGGCATTGCGATAGCTTGACTCTGCATCCGCCAGCTTGCCTTGCTGATGCAAAATCGAGCCGAGATTAAAATGTGCTTCAGTAAAATCAGGCTTTAGTCCGATGACCTTTCTGAAACCTGTTTCTGCCTCAAGCAACTTGGATTGCTCTCTTAAGGTCACACTCAGGTTGTAAAGTGTTATTACGTTATCTGGCGCCAGTTCCAGTGAATGCCTGCAAAGGACTTCGGCTTCAGGGAAGCGTTGCAATACCATCAGGATGTTCAGCAGTGAATCTCTTGCCTCACTCACGTCTGGCCTTAGCCTGAGTATGTTTTCCAGACTGTCGGCAGCCTGGCTTAGCTTGTTGTCCTGTTGCAGTAACATGGCCAGGGCGTAATGTGCCTGTAAAAAATCAGGGTTGATACTGATGGCAGTACGGTAGCTTGCTTCTGCCTCTGCAAGTCGGCCTTGCTGTTGCAGCAGAGTGGCCAGATTAAAATGTGCATGGCTGAAATCAGGCTTGATTTCCAGCGCTTTGCGGCAACTGCTTTCGGCTTCTTGCCAGCGGGCCTGGGCTTTGAGGGTAATGCTCAAATTGAAATGGGCCAGGGCATTGCCGGGCTGGACTTGTACGACTTTGCGATAACAGGCTTCTGCTTCATCAAGACGGGCTTGCTGGTCCAGCACCAGCCCCAGATTCAGCAAGGCATCGCTGTAATCAGGTTTGATCTCTATGGCGCGGCGATAAGATGCCTCGGCTTCAGTCAGCATCTGTTTTTCATAGTAGATATCACCGAGACTGTTATGTGTCTGGGCGTCATGTGGATTTAAATCCAGCGCTTGTTGATAGCAGAGTATTGCTTCGTCGGGTTTGCCTGCTTTGACGAGTGCATCGCCTTGCTGCATGTACTGACTATTACCGTGGTCATTGTCGTGGTTTTGATCGTCGCTACGGTTGGCTGTTGTGCTGCTAGACACTTGTTCTGGTGTAGTTGAGTTTTCAGATGTAGCTGCATTTGAAGAAAACTGTTTTTTGAACCAGTTAAACATGGCGATTATTCCGATTTTGTTGACAAGGTTTTTTTATTGGATGGCTGATAGCGAGGCAGGCTGGTATTTTATCTGTATAAGGCCATGTTCATTTTTCTTCCACCCATTGCGCCTTGGGCATACCGTCCAGCATTTCTCTTACGCTGACATTGAACGCGCCGGCCTGATGTGCCGTGTATGCTTGTTTCCAGTGCGCATATCCTTTTTTAAAATCAGGAACGGGTTTTATCTGGCGCAACAGTTTTGTAATGCTCTTCTGTAAGGGCGCATCCTTGAATGGCAGATGTGGCAGTGTCTCGACAGCATTGCCCTTGATGGGGTTAGTCATGTTAATGCCATCCACACGAATGTGAACGACTTTGCCAAGGTCCTTGTAGTTTTCAATTTTGAGTATGGTGAGTGTCGAGGCCTCTTCCCCCTGGCGCGTGTGATATGCCCAGACCTGTCCAGCCTGCAGTGTTGCGGCACAGGCTGAAAATGGCAAAATACAAAGCAGAGTGAGGACGAGTGCGCGCATGGATGTGACTGATGAGTTTTTCAGACCACACACTAACTGAAGCTTTTTAAAAAATCAATTTATTGAATTTTAGACCGTGCAGTATTGCCGATGTGTTTGACAAGTAATGAGTGAGGGGCAGCTTGCAAGTGGCCCCTCAATGAGTGATTTTTGCTTGTTAGCTTTCCGCCACAAACCTCGCCCGTATCGATTTTTCTATCCCCGCCGCATCCAGCCCACATTGCGCCAATAGCAAACCAGGGTCACCATGATCGACAAAGCGGTCTGGCAAGCCGAGTATAAGAAGAGGCTTGTTGATGCCTGCCTCTGCCAGGGCTTCGGCTACGGCTGAACCGGCACCACCCATGGTGCAGCCTTCTTCTACTGTCACCAGTTCATCATGGCTGGCGGCCAGGGATTTGAGCAACTCCACATCCAGCGGTTTGACAAAGCGCATATTGGTCAGAGTGGCGTCGAGTTGCTCCGCCGCTTTCAGCGCAGGATGTACGAGAGAGCCAAAGGCCAGTATCGCAATGCGCTTGCCTTGGCGTTTGACTTCGCCTTTGCCCAGCGGGATCGTATCCAGGTCTTTACCTGTTGGCACACCGATGCCAGAACCACGCGGGTAACGTACAGCAGCAGGGCCGGAGTATTGATAGGCGGTGCTCAGCATCTGACGGCATTCATTTTCATCTGAGGCTGCCATGACGACCATATTCGGGATGCAGCGCAGATAGGCCAGATCATAATTACCTGCATGCGTTGCACCATCGGCACCCACCAGGCCAGCGCGGTCAAGTGCAAAAGTTACGTCCAGGTTTTGCAGTGCGACGTCATGGATCAATTGATCGTAAGCACGCTGTAAAAAAGTGGAGTAGATGGCGACGACAGGCTTCAGGCCTTCACAAGCCAGGCCTGCTGCAAAAGTGACTGAATGTTGTTCAGCGATGCCGACATCGTAATAACGTTTGGGGAATTGCTTTTCAAATTCCACCATGCCTGAACCTTCGCGCATGGCAGGGGTGATGGCGACCAGTTTTTGATCAGCCGCAGCCATGTCGCACAACCAGTTACCAAATACCTGGGTATAGCTTTGCTTGGCCGGTGCCGCCGCAGGTTTGATACCTTCAGCCGGGTTGAACTTGCCGGGACCGTGGTACAAAACAGGGTCAGCTTCGGCCAGTTTATACCCCTGACCTTTTTTGGTAACCACATGCAGAAATTGCGGACCTTTGAGGTTGCGGATGTTTTGCAGTGTCGGTATCAATGAGTCGAGGTCATGGCCATCGATAGGGCCTATGTAATTGAAACCGAATTCTTCAAACATGGTGGCTGGTACGATCATGCCTTTGGCATGTTCTTCAAAGCGCTTGGCCAGTTCCAGTACCGGTGAAGGCAAGACCGATTTGCCGACATTGCGGGCTGCTGCATAAAACTTGCCCGACATCAAACGCGCCAGGTAACGGTTCAATGCACCGACCGGTGGCGAGATTGACATGTCATTGTCATTCAATACCACCAGCAGATTGATGTCTTCATGTACGCCTGCATTATTCATGGCTTCAAATGCCATGCCTGCGGTCATCGAACCATCGCCGATGATGGCAACGGCGTGGCGGTCTTCACCCTTGGTGCGGGCAGCCAGTGCCATGCCCAGCGCAGCAGAAATCGAGGTTGATGAATGCGCGGTGCCAAAGGTATCGTACTCACTTTCAGCACGACGCGGGAAGCCGGAGATGCCATTCAACTGGCGCAGGCTATGCATCTGGTCACGTCGGCCGGTCAAAATCTTGTGCGGATAAGTCTGATGGCCCACATCCCATACCAGCCTGTCTTCCGGTGTGTTGAAGACATAGTGCAGGGCGATGGTTAATTCCACCGTGCCCAGATTCGACGACAAATGGCCGCCGGTTTTGGAAACGGATTCAAGCACATACTGACGTAACTCATCGGCCAGGGGCTTGAGTTGGCTGCGAGTCATGCTGCGCAGGTCAGCGGGGGAATTAATGGTGTTTAATAAAGTCGTCATTATTCTTTTCATTACTTGGCTAAACGCCTCAGATTGTCAGCTACATCATGTCTGGCTGACAGCCAGAGCTGCTATCGCATACTTGCACGGTATTCTTGTTCGGGCTTACTTCTGTCCGGGCTCTATCCTTAGACAGAATTCTTTGCCAAATCTATCGTTCGCTTTACTATTTTTTACTGCTGTGGTGCGCACGGCGCACCCTGCGCACTGCATATATTTCTACTGCTAACACAAAACTATCAAGCCTGACGCTGGACAATCAAATCCGCCAACTCGTGCAACAGCGTTGCCTTGTCACCAAAATTTTGTAAGGCTGCATGCGCATCATGGCACAGTTGCGTGGCTAATGCGCGTGAAGCGTCCAGCCCCATGAGACTGACAAAGGTCGGCTTGTTATCTGCCGCGTCCTTGCCTGCCGTCTTGCCCAGAGTGGCAGAATCTGCCGTTGCATCCAGTACATCATCGACCACCTGGAAGGCCAGTCCTATGGCGGAGGCATAGCTATCCAGTGCTGCAGTATCATCAGCTGTCAGGGTTTTTCCGCACATGGCGCCTAATAATACAGAAGCACGCAACAGGGCGCCGGTTTTCAACCTGTGCATTTGTTCCAGTTGTTCGCGGTTCAAGGCGACACCGACACTGGCCAGATCAATCGCCTGGCCGCCGCACATGCCAACAGAACCGGCGGCGCGTGCCAGCAATTGCAACATGGCCAGTTTGGCAGCAGCATCGCCTTCACCCTCTGACAACACCAAAAAGGCTTGCGCCTGCAAGGCATCACCCACCAGCAAGGCGGTTGCTTCGTCATATTTGATGTGCACGGTGGGTTTGCCACGACGCAGGGCATCGTCGTCCATGCAGGGCATGTCGTCATGTACTAATGAATAGGCATGGATCATTTCCACTGCTGCTGCTGCCCGGCTCAGCAAGGTGGCTGGGGCATCAAACAACTGGCCCGCTGCGTACACTAATAAGGGACGCACTCTTTTACCGCCATCCAGAGTCGCATAACGCATGGCGGCATGTAATTGTTGCGGGACCGTATTTTCGTCTGGTAAAAACTGTTTCAGGCTGGTTTCGCACTCTGCCTGGGTTTGTCGCATCCAGTTACCAAATTGTTCACTCATGTTGTTTCCTCACCGCCGTTGCTGCCGCCATTGTTGCTGGAATCGACAAATGGCTTGAGCATGCCAGCTTCCAGCACCTTGACTTGTTGCTCTACTTTTTCGAGTTGGGCTGCACAATATTTCACCAGTTCAGAACCACGTTGGTAAGCACTCACAGAGGCTTCAAGCGGCAGTTCGCCTGCTTCCATGCTGGAGACTAGTTTATTAAGTTCTGCCATGGCATCTTCAAAGGACAGACCTTCCAAATGGGCCGGAACAGATAGATTTGCAGTTGCTTGTTTTTTTGTCATAAAGAAATGTTTGTTTCGCGCCGTTAACAAAAAAAAGTGAAACCAAACGTAAAAATCGGCGTGAAAAGTAAGGTAAACAGAGTTCAACCTGCTATTTTAGAGCAATCCCAAGAAATTTACTGTTTATTGCAATCATGGCAATCAAATTTAGGGGACTTACTCGAAGCTGTTGCCGATTTTAGATTTGTTCTCAAGTTATACTAAATTTTTGTAGAAATTGCGTTTCAAACATTTCCATGTGGAAATTAACGGTATATAGTACGTTTCATCCAGTTTGATTAATTCTTGTGCAGATTAATTGTTTTCCAATGATCAGTAGTTAATTGGCAAATTGCCTTAAAAACTATAAATGTGTCATGAGCTTGTCTTAATGTTTTGCAATTGTAGTAGCCGATTTGCATTACATTACTATTTGTAGAAATTTTCTTACTTTCATTGTTTTAATTGTAGCCTGAGCAAAACAACCCGACTTCATTGCTATCATGTCCACGCCAGCACACCAGCCCAAGCCTACCGGTACTGTATTGCAGTCCCGTGATGCAGTCTTGCGCGCGCTTATTCCGCTGGCGAATCATCTGGTAGCATCGCAAATCGATGCATTTTCTGCCCGGCTGGCAAATGCTTTCCTGGCTTTGTCCGAGCAAAGCATGGATGCCCGCGAAGCAAACCTGAGCTTTAACGCAGGGCAATTGCTGAAAAAAAATGGCTATGCCTTTTTCTACCTGACCTCGGCAGGATTTGAAGCCGCATTCCGCAAGGAAATCGATGCTCTCCTGCAAGGTGTCAAAATTGTCGCCAGCAATGCCGACGTTGCGCTGACACTGGTTACTTATGAAGAGATGGACAAAAAGCTGGCTCTGAGCAGGGCTGGCCGTACGCTGGAACTTGATAGTGCCGAGCAGTATGCTGCGCTGAACATGCGTTTTGCCCATCTAATGGAACATGATGCATTAAGTATTGCGCAAAACCCCTTCCGCCCAGAAATTTTCTTGCACACCATCTATTCAGCCTGGTGTGAATTTGACCCTGAAGTCAATACCCACGAACTGGTGTTGCCTCTGTTGCGCGCAGACATCCTGTTTGATCTGGAACCAATTTTAAATGCACTCAATGAAGCGCTGATTGCCAAGGGCATTCTGCCTGACTTGCATGAGTCCTTCCGCATACGCCGTAATCGCAATTCAGAAAGACGTAAAGAAGCAAGCCCTGGCGATATCTCGCAAAAACTCAGGAACCTTTTGTCTGGTAATGCCCAGGCCGGTGCCGCGAATGAGGCAACTGGCCACTCTGGAGGCGGACATGGCGGTGGCGCTGGTGGTATGAACGCAGGCGGCGGATCAGCAGGTGGCGTTGCCGGTGCTGGTGGCGGCTCTGGTAGTTTCGCTGGACAGTCTGGCGGATCAGGTCAAATGGGTGGTGCACCAGATGGTGCTGGTGGTTCTACACCTTATTCTGGCTTTGCCCAGGCAGGTGAACCGCAGACAGTAGCGCGCGCAGAGTTGTTCCAGAAACTGGCTGACCTGCAAAAGAGCGTCAAGCTGCAGCAAATGATGGCTGGCGCGCAAGACGTTTTGCGCCTCTCGCAAATGCGTGAGCAAATGCCGGAAATTGCCAATACCGGCATAGAAAAAAATACTCTGGATTTGCTGTCACAGGTTTTTGACAGCGTCTTCCGCAATCAGGCTATCCCGACACAGATCAAGGAATTGATCTCGGTTCTGCAAATACCTGTCCTCAAGGCCGCCTTGATGGACAAGGAATTCTTTTTCCAGGAAAACCATCCAGCCCGTCGCCTGGTTGATTTGCTGTCACGCTACAGCCTGGCCTGGGACCAGAAAAAAGGCCAGCAAGATCCCCTGTTCCAGACCATGCAGCGCAACGTCCATCGTGTGCAGCAAGAGTTTGACCAGGAAGTTGCCCTGTTTGAAGAAGTCGTCAACGATCTCGAATCTTTCATACAGAAAGAAGAGAAAGAAGCGGCAGAGGCATTGCAACTGCCCATCAAAACAGCGCTCAAAAAAGAAAAAGTCAAACAGGCTGGTATTGCCGCCACTCACGAAGTCTCATTGCGGGTGGGCACTGGTGAAGTCGTCGCCTTTGTTGAAACCTTCCTCGAAGACCGCTGGACCAAGGTGTTGACCCTGGCCTATAGCGTCAAGGAAGAAAAACCTTATGCCGTTGAAGACGCCATCAAGACCATGGACGATCTGATCTGGAGCGTCAAACCCAAGATCACCCTGCAACAACGTCAGGAATTATTGAACCGCCTGCCTGCAATTTTGGCACGCCTGAACAAATGGCTGAGCCTCATCAAATGGGAAGACGCCGACCGCGTACAGTTCTTTGCTGACCTGGCAGAGTGCCACGCCTCCATTGTCCGCGCACCACTCGATCTGTCGCCAGAACGCCAGATAGAAATCGCCGTTGAAGTCGCACAGCAGGCCGCTGAACGCAGGATGGCAAAACGTGCAGAAGCGGAAGGCAAGGCCGAGGCCGAGCCTGCACCTCCGCCAGATGAGCACGTTGATACCGTTACTGAACTCGAGCGCGGCGTCTGGCTGGAATTCACTAAAAAAACCGGTGGTACCACCAAGGTCAAACTCGCTTGGGTCAGTCCCATGCGCAGTCTGTACATCTTCACTACCGGTGACAAGGAAAAAACCTTCCAGGTCACTGCCGAAGAACTCGAACAAACCTTCCGCGAAAAACGCGCGAAGATACTCGAACTCGACCGCGTCGTTGATCGTGCTCTGACTGAAGCGTTGGAAAATACGCCAGATGAGCAAGAGAATGAAGAAGAGATGAGTCTCGTTTGATTTTCGCTGGTAAATAGTATTAAACGTACAAGCGAAAGCATCTGAAATAAAGCCCCTGGAAGTCGTGTCAAAGCTTGATTAAAATGGCACACTCTTTGTCCCATCACCACTTCTCTTAAAGAACACTGGCCTGGCATTCGCTTGCTTATGTGCACAGCGATATTTTGATGTCGACACCTTCTTTATTTTCACGCAATGAGATTGCTTTCCTTCTTAATCGCCACAGTTTGGGCGACAAACGCCCACACGGCAGATCAGCAACTGAGCTGCATGGACGCATTTCTTACCCGTGGTGCAGAAAGCAAGCTGATCCAGCAACATCCAGCACAAGCACGCAGGCCCAGTGAACATGTGCTGGAAGTGAAGTATGCAAATGGCACAAAACGTTTTATCGATAAACCACCGCATGTGGATATTGGTGGTACACGCTGGTTTTACTGTGGCTACAATGCAGCACAAAATTTGCATCTGATAGGTCACACTATAGATTCACTGTTCAGTGGCCTCATCTTGCGCCATAGTGACGGCAAGACTTTCAAGGCTGGTCATACGATATTGATGTCGCCACAACGGACGAAATTTCTTGCTATCGAACAGCAAAATGGCTTTGATGGCGAAGACTGGGCAGTCTACAAGCTATACGGGAAAAAATTGTGGCAAGGATACGCGGGCATCCTGAGCACGCCTAAGAATGATTCGGCAATGGTGATTGCCCAATTTGTTAATCCTGTCTGGCGCGATGACAATATACTCGAAGCAGATTTGAGTTGTGCAGATATTGTCAAAGGGAAGGTGACTTTGCGTACAGGTAAAGCTGCAGCGCGCTGGTCTTCGTCGCCGGCCTGTTAAGACTTTATTCTTGTAAGCTCTGCCATGACAAATAACCCTATTTATCTGCATCTCAAGCCAGGCGCTGAGCCAACTGACATATCAGCATGTTCCCCTTATGTCGCGATCGTCATGATAGAGGATGATGTTAGCCCAGAGTGGCGTTCAACGATCAGCCGCTGGCTGGTGGATACGGGATGCCTGTATATGATTGCCTGGGGGAAGGAGTGCTCTCTGTGGGATGATGTTGTGGATTGGTGTCACATGGAGAAATATGACTACGGGGATTATCCTGAGGATAGTTTCTTGATCACAAGCTGGTTTTCGGATTACACATTGGAAGAACTCTTTGAGTTTGCTAAAGTCCATATAGAACATCCTACTGTTGAGCTCAGACATACAATATTGCTGCACATTTCTGCCTACAGTAATGATGATGCCATATTGAGGGCATATGCAGATGCGTGACGGATAAAACATTGCAGGGTGAGGTACTTACATCTGGCTTTTCATAGCCTTTTCGTATCAAGGAGAGATCAATGCAACTCGGTAACTTTTCTATCAGCCTCGCCGTCAAGGACCTGGCGGCATCACTGGCATTTTATGAGAAATTTGGCTTCAAAAAATTTGCTGGTGATGCTTCGCAAAACTGGTTGATACTCAAGAATGGCGAGCATGTCATAGGTTTATTTCAGGGTGTGTTTGAAAAGAATATGCTGACCTTTAACCCCGGCTGGGACAGCAACGCGAATGCACTGGAAAGTTTTACCGATGTACGAGAATTGCAGCGCCAATTGAAACAGCAAGGCGTGCAATTGACCGAGCAGGCAGATGAATCAACGACAGGGCCAGCGTATTTCATGGCGATAGATCCTGACGGAAATCCGTTGCTGGTTGATCAGCATGTGTAGTTGCTCAAGCTTGCGGTTAGACTGATAGTCTCTGACCTGGGCAGATCTACCGCTTATTTTTTTGAAAGGCTGACCGGTGAAATCTTTTTTGTCTGCAATAGTGTTGGTGCAGTTGTTTCATCTGAATGGTGCGACGGCGGCACCGCCGGTCACTGCTCAGGTTCTGGAGAATAGGGCCCCGGTTCTGCAAGCGAGTGAAGTCGTTGAATCTGCAAAGAGTTTTCTGGCGAAAGAGAGACGGCTGGATATGAAAAAATTTGTACTCACCCACCTTTCATTTATTTATTATTCTGAATGGATGGCTACAGAAAAGAATTTCAATGGCGAATGGAGTGTATCTTTTGCTCCGGCTGGGAGTCTTAAGGCAGTTGATTCTGACGTCACGGTTTATGTGACAAACGAGAAAAAACCGACATACAAAATTGGAATGGGGGCCATAGGGCGTTTTGCCGCTATACATATGCCTATCATCACGCAATGAACATCTCCCTCAATGCTTGAGGGAGATGCTTGTTTTTCTCTGATTCATCCTCACTCATACGCAGGCAACCTGCGCTGCTCATCCGCATTAAAATACTGCTTGCGCACTTGATCCAGTGCTGCCTGTTTTTCGGTGGCGCTGTGGAATGCCATTTCGGTATTGAGCTTGCTTTTTTGTTCCAGGTATTGCTGTATGCGGGCTTTCCAGATGCTTTCTTCGCGGTCGACTTCGGCCAGTCTGCTGGCGACTTCTGGTGACGTGGCGGCAGCGCGCATTTTGTAGATGTCTTCGTCGCTGGCGCCTGTGGCACGCAGGTTTGCTGCCTGTTCTTCGAGGCGTATGACCTGGTAGGGGGCATTTTTTTCTTCTCTCAATGCAGCAGGCAAGGCATCGTCCAGGGCTTTGAGTTGTGCCAGTTTCTGTTCTTGATTCAGACTGGTGTTTTCGGCGACATCCATGCGGTTCAGGGCATCAATATCGTAGGCGTCGTCAAAACCGAACATGGCCTGGTTTTCTTTTTCACTGAAGAAGCGCTGGCGGGTTTGCTGCATGGCAGACCAGCGTTGGCGGGCTGCTGCAGCCATGCTGGTCTTGCCCGCATTGACGTTTTGTGCATTGGCTTCCACACCAACCAGTGCTTCTTTGTACTGGATGTAGCGGGCCAGTAAATTCTTGGCTTGTATGGCGGCATTGCCGCTGAGTTTTTGATCCAGTACGCGTTCAATTTCGGCGCGTATCTCGGGTAATTTTTTCTCACCGGTGGCGGCCAGATAGTAATCAAACAGCAGGCGTAATTCTGCGCTGACTTGCAATTGACTGGTATCAGTTTGCCCGATATTGCCGTCCTGGGTGGTACCTTCAAACGAGCGGACGAAGTCAAAGCTTTTATCGGCCTTGCGTTGCTTGATGGGTTCGTTATTGCTTTCTGATTTCAGGGAAGTAAAAACGAAAAAAACCGCGACGACCAAAGCCGTCGCGCCAGCAAATGCCAGATTGGCTGTTCTCATAGACTCCCGCTCCTTGTTCAAATTTACATCTTTGCGTGGACTACATCCGGGGCCAGTGTTACAGGCCCTGATTTTTCAGGCGGTTTGCATGTTGACGATACAGGGTAACCGGATTGGTTTCAAAGATATTTGTCAGGCCTATGGTCTGATTTACTTCGTCCAGATGGTTCATTGCATAGTCATCACGTATTACCTTGCCCAGATGGGTGGCGCAGCTGGCAACCAGGCCATCATTTTTTTCACCAGCAAATGCCAGTGAAGTCAGTGCCAGGGCAGGATCTATGATGTCAAGCAAATTGGTATAAGGCTTGGCACCACTCCAGGAGAAATACGCCACACCGCGTGCTGTGTAGGCACCTTCACCGCATGCTGTTGTTGGTACGCCTTCAGGGTATTTGGCGTTGAACTTCAGCGAACCGGCCGTGCTCAGCGAATTAGCTGCGGCCAGTGAGTTTTGCGGCATGGTCGGGCTGCCTGACAAGAAGCTGATGACTTGTGCCAGGCCATTCGTGATCGAGACCAGTACGGTGTTCGACAATGAACCTGCCGGTGCTACACCAAGCAAAACATCTGCCACCTTGGAGCCGCGGTTTACGCCGCCTACCGAGGTTGCCGATGCCACCAGGTCGGGCCTGACGGATGCCACATAGCGTATGGTGGGGCCACCATGGCTATGTCCTATCAGATTGACTTTGGCTGCACCTGTGACGGCCAGGATTTGTTTAACCTGGGTCAGCAATTGTTCGCCCCGGACTTCGGTGCTGTTGGCAGCCGCAACCTGGGTAACATAGACCTTCGCACCATCACTGCGCAGGGCTGAGGGGATTCCATACCAGTAATCTACCGGGCCGATGTTATCGAACCCGAACAGGCCGTGCACCAGCACGATGGGATATTTTGTCTCCGTATAACCTGCTGCCCAGGACGGTGCTGGTAACACCATCATGGCCATGACGAACATCACTACACTTTTTACCATTTGTTTTTTCATTTTGTCTCTTTCATTGTTATCGTTGAAATGAAACGCAGCGGTGCCTATGTGTCTGCCTCTTGTGAGCAGATCTTGATATGGCAAGCTCAGGCTAGGTTTCCCGCGCCGGATTAGCAAGTTGCTATGCAACATAAAACAGTCAGGAAAATGAATAGTGTTGGGAATTTGTGACGGCGCAACTGCAGTTGTAAATTGTTAAATCATTTATATGCACTCTGTAGATGCCTGAGCAAGACTGATATAGAAGGGCTTTTAGATGAAATTCACTAAAATGAAGTCTTGCGTTTTTGACAGGCAAGAATTGTAGGCTCATCACAACAGGCTATATCAGCAGGTTTTGCACTGCTTCTGACGCCTTATTTCCTGTTATTTCTCACCTTTGTCCAGAACCTTCGTCAATACCATCGACAGGTGGTGCAGCTATGTGACAGCTTGTGATTGCGTGTTGGGAAAACACTGCGCGAACAAAAAAATACCCACGCAGGTGCTTTTCAATTTTTAAGAATGGTATATGATGAACATATGATATATCAGTTGTTCGGCGAAAATAAAACTATTTTGAGGATGACAACATGGATGACAAGCAGCGTTTGTTCCGCAGCCAGTATCAGGCTGCCACCAGTCCTTATTACAACGGGGTCTTGCATGGCTTGTTTGTGTTTGGTCTTGGTATTGCCCTCATTGTGGCGGCGCTGTCCCAGGTGCAGACTGCTGGCTGGATCTGGCTGGGTGTGCCAGCGACCTTGCTGTTTGCCAACCTGAATGAATGGTATGTGCATAAAAACCGTTTGCACAAACGCGGCAAGAATCGCCTATCGCAATTGATCTGGTATCGCCACACCAAGGAACATCATCATTACTTCACTCATGAAGAAATGCGTGTCGCCAGCACGCGTGAATACCGTATCGTGTTTTTCCCGGCCTATGCCTTTGTCATGATCGCTATTCAAAGTATCTTGCTGGGTCTGGTCTGTGCATTGGTGGCGGGGCGCAATCTTGGCTATATCGTATTTGCCACGGCCATCGCTTTTTACCTCTTGTATGAAGCCATGCATTTTCTCTGCCACGTTGGTGAAAATAGCCTGGTCAGGCATCTGCCTCTGGTGAACACCATGCGCAGGAATCATATGGTGCACCATACCCAGGCGCTGATGACCGACTACAATATGAATCTGACATTTCCCTTTGCTGACTGGTTGCTCGGCACATCAGACTTGCAGCGCAGTTTGCTAGGTACCGTTTTCAATGGCTATGGTTCACAGCACCTGAAACCGGAAGTGGCCAGACGCTATCAGGAGCTTGGCATGCAGCCACCAGTGCCACATCCGCAAGCACCACTGGAGCCTGTCAGCTTGGTAATGATGTCCCCTGATGCCAAATAAAATCTTATGAAACAACAGTCGTCTATATCACCAGCAGACCATGGATAAAACAGAATTCAGCAAACTTTTTCCCATCATCAAAAGCGAATCACAGGCAGCGCGTGCTTATCGCCTGCTGGAATTACGTATCGTCTCTCTGGACCTTAAACCTGGTCAGGCGATTACTGAAAGTGAACTCTGTGATTACCTCGATCTGGGTCGCACACCTGTGCGTGAAGCCTTGCAAAGACTGGCGCAAGAATGGCTGATCAAGGTCTTGCCAAGGCGCGGCATGATCGTCAGCGAAGTTGACCTGCAATGCCAGATGCGCCTGATAGAAGCACGCCGCGCCATGGAAGGCAGCCTCATACGCATCGCTACCCGTAAGGCCGGCAAGGATGAACGTGAACAGTTTCGCACCTTGGCGGCAGGCTTCCGAGAAGCCGCCGACAAGGCTGATGAATTCATCCTCAGCGAAACAGATAGTGCCTTTAATCAACTGGTATTTGAAGTGGCCGGAAATGAATTCCTGGTATCTGCGCTGCAGCGCATGCATGCCTTGTCACGTCGTTTCTGGAAGATACAGTCACAGTTTGAAGACATCCTGCATCTCACCGCCATGACCCACGCCGACCTGGCAGATGCAATTGCCAGTGGCAATGCCGAGGCAGCCGTTGCTGCCACTGAAAAGCTGCTCGACAATGTCGAAGCTTATACCCGCGCTGCCCTGGATCGAAGTTAAATCAAAATTAAAACAATTGGATCGGAGACAAGGGCACACCATGGGCACACATATCTACAATGCCATAGAGATACAACGTCCTGTCCAGCAGGTATTTGACTATGCCTGCACACCTGTACACTGGCCAGACTGGCATCCTTCTTCCTTGAAGCTCTACATGGATCAAACTGGTATCGCCACCGGCGGAACCAGGTTTGAAGAAGATGTGCGTGCCGGTGGCCGTACCGGGCATCTGGTGTGGACTGTGACTGAATACCAAGATCGGCGTCGCTGGACAGGGCAGGCAACAGTCGATAACGGTGCCAGCCTGACGGTCAGTTATCATTTATCAGCAACTGCGACGGGTACTTTGTTTGAACGACATCTGCATTACGAATTGCCAAGCCTGATGTTGAGAATCCTGAATTTCCTGGTCTTGCGTCGTCGTATTGCAGCAGAATCAGCCTTGTCTTTGCGGCAGTTGAAAGCTGTCTTGCAGGCGGCTTAAGGTCAGGCTGCGCTATGACCAGAATTGTTTTAGCCTCTTTGCTTTGACGGCAGATTAGCGAGAGGCTTGCGTCGTCAACACGACGGCCCTCAACGCTGCCTTCTCTGCAAATCCAGTAATTTCTAATACTTTTATATCATTTCATCATCATTTCAGGCCATTTTTTTCAAGTTCAGGTATAATCCCCGGTTCTGTCCAAAATTTCCTCTTCAAGTCGTTTGATCGTTTGAATTTTCGTCTGGATTGAAAGTCCTTACGGAACAGGTATTTGTGGATTCTTTCTCTCTTAGGTTGGTGCAAATTAATTTGGGGGGTGGGGATGTCCGATCTGGCTTCTTTGTCTACACTCGCGCGTTCTGACGCGCAACTTCCGGTTCACGTGTATTTTGATGAAACGCTGTTACAGCGCGAAATCAAAGATTTATTCCAGTCTGGTCCGCGTTATGTCGGCCATGAACTCATGGTGCCCAATGTCGGCGACTTTGCCACGCTTGCTGCCGAAAACGAAGGCCGCATGCTGGTGCGTAGCGCACAGGGCATAGAACTGATGTCAAATGTCTGCCGTCACCGCCAGGCATTGATGTTCAATGGGCGCGGCAATACCAATAATATTGTCTGCCCGCTGCATCGCTGGACTTATGACCTCAAAGGCGAGCTCATAGGTGCGCCGCATTTTGCCGACACACCTTGCCTGAATTTGCAGCGCACACCATTGCAAAACTGGAATGGCCTGCTGTTCGAACAAAACGGCTACAACGTCATGGAACGCATGTCCAAACTCAGTGTCACCCAGGACCTGGATTTCACTGACTATATGCTGGACCATGTCGAGGTACATGAATGTGATTACAACTGGAAGACTTTTATCGAAGTCTATCTGGAAGATTATCACGTCGAACCCTTCCATCCTGGCCTGGGCAGCTTTGTCTCTTGTGATGACCTCAAATGGGAATTCGGCGAAGACTACAGCGTGCAAACCGTGGGCGTACACAAGGGTTTGCAAAAATCTGGCTCACCCACTTACCAGCGCTGGCAAGAGCAGGTACTGAAGTTCCGTAATGGTGAAGCACCCAAGTACGGCGCGATCTGGTTGACGCTGTACCCGAACATCATGGTTGAATGGTATCCACATGTGCTGGTGGTATCTACCCTGTGGCCAACAGCTACTGGCAAAACCCGCAATGTAGTTGAGTTTTATTATCCTGAAGAAATCGTCTTGTTCGAACGTGAATTCATAGAGGCCGAACGTGCCGCCTATATGGAAACCTGCGTCGAGGATGATGAGATAGGCCAGCGTATGGATGCCGGGCGCAAGATTCTGTTTGACCGCGGTGTCAATGAAGTTGGCCCCTATCAGTCGCCCATGGAAGATGGCATGCAGCACTTCCATGAATGGTACCGAAGAAAAATCGCAGTGTAGTGTTGATAGCGTAAATATGGGAGGCCTGTGCCTCCCTTATCTTTTGGAGTCGTGTTTTTATGCAGTCTTTATGGATGCTGGTTGCCAGTTTTCTGTTTTCCATCATGGGTGTTTGCGTCAAGCTGGCATCGGTTGATTATTCCACCGCTGAAATTGTTGCTTATCGTGGTGCCATAGGCATGTTGATGATCGCCGTACTGGTCAAGTTCCAGGGAGGTAGCTTGAAAACGCGCATGCCTTACCATCATCTGGTACGTGGTGGTGTCGGCGTAGTCTCACTATGGTTATGGTTTTATGCCCTGGGTAAATTGCCGCTGGCGATGGCCGTGACACTGAATTACATGTCACCGATCTGGATAGCAGCCATCTTGCTGACAGGTGCCTGGTGGAACAAGCAGCGCGGCCTGACCTGGCAACCCATCGCCGCCATCATCATGGGCTTTGTTGGCGTGGTCTTGCTGTTGCGCCCCAGCATACATGCTGACCAGGTCATGGGTGGCATGCTGGCCCTGTTGTCGGGCATGCTGGCGGCCTGGGCGTATATGCAAGTCAGGCAAATGGGTTTGCTGGGCGAGCCTGAATACCGTGTGGTGTTTTATTTTTCCCTGACCTGCGCCGTGGCTGGATTATTGGGTGCGCTGATCGGCAAATCAGTCTATGCCGCTGCGGGCGATGTCACCTGGCACCATCTGGATAGTAAAGGCATCATGCTCCTGCTGGCGATAGGCGTGACAGCCGCCAGCGCACAAATGGCCATGACACGCGCCTACCGTCTTGGTAATACTCTGGTCACAGCCAACCTGCAATATGTGGGCATCGTGTTTTCCAGTGTATGGGATTTGCTGATCTGGAAAGTCAGCCTGGCCTGGTTAAGCTGGATAGGTATCGCTGTGATTTTATGTAGCGGCCTGATCGCAACATTCTATAATGCCAAAACCAATCGCAAATCCATACCTGGCGATGCCATCAGTTCAGAATAATCATCATCTTATTTTTCAGGAGACCAAGATGTACACAACATTGATCAGTGCAATAGAGCTGGCCCCACATATCGCAGACCAGAATTGGGTCGTGCTGGATTGCCGTCATGATTTGATGGACACCAATGCCGGCCAGGCTGCCTATGACCAGGGGCATATCCCCGGTGCACAATTCGTGCATCTGGACCAGCGCTTGTCGGCTGCCAAGATCGGCCCGGATGGTGTCTTCCGTGGCCGCCATCCCCTGCCTGAAAAAGCTGACTTCATCGCGACTTTGCAAGCGCTGGGTATCAATGGTGACAGCCAGGTCATCGTGTATGACGCGCATGGCGGCATGTTTGCCGCGCGCCTGTGGTGGATGCTGCGCTGGGTGGGGCACCGCGCCGTGGCTGTGCTGGACGGTGGCCTGCCTGCCTGGGTGGCAGCAGGGCAACCAGTGACAACCGAAGTCCCGTCTGCACGTAGCGGCAATATCACTGAGCAGCATGCATTGACGTTGACCGTTGATGTCATACAGGTGTTGGGTAATATCAGTAACACAGCCAAAACCCTGGTTGACGCCCGTGCTCCGGATCGTTTCCGTGGTGAGAACGAAACGATAGATCCTGTAGGTGGCCATATCCCCGGTGCAAAAAACCGCTTTTTCAAAGATAACCTGCAAGCCGATGGTCGTTTCAAACCAGCAGACCAGTTGCAACAGGAATGGGGAGTTATAGTTGGTGATGCCAGCGGGGCTGTCATGCAATGCGGCTCAGGTGTAACCGCCTGTCATAACATGCTGGCACTGGAAGTGGCAGGCCTGCATGGTGCTGCCTTGTATCCGGGATCATGGAGCGAGTGGTGCGCGGATGTGTCGCGGCCTGTGGAGCGTTGAGTTAGCGCGAAGGTTGGGCTTGTAGGTTGGGCCGGGCCTCGCTAAGCTACGCTTCATTAGCCCAACACCCGGCGTTTAAGTAAGATATATGTTTATTGAGGCCAAGTGTTGGGCTGATACCCCGTAGCCCAACGAGGCCCGGCCCAACCTACGAGAATTTCAATAACTACCTGTGACTAGTCACAAATAACACCAGCACCACCCCCAGTGACACCAGGATAATCTGCGGTATCGTTTCTTTCAGCGTCGCCCGCCTCTGCATCTGTGGCATCAGATCACTGACTGCGATATAGATAAACCCGGAAGACGCAAACACCAGCACATAGGGAATCATGCCGCTGGCGCTTTCCAGCGTGTAATAGCCCAGCACACCACCAACCACACCCATCATGCTGCAGATCAGGTTATACATATAAGCACGCATGCGGCTGAAACCGGCATTCAGCAAGACGATGAAATCACCTATCTCTTGCGGGATTTCATGGGCAATAATTGCCAGGCCAGTCACCAGACCCAACTTGGGGTTAGCCAAGAAAGCCGCCGCAATCAAAATGCCGTCGGTGAAATTATGCAGGCCATCACCCACCAATATCATCCAGCCAGCCTTGCCAGCTTCATGTGCATCGTGACCATGTTCATGATGGTGGCCGTCACCCTCGTGATGATGCGAATGGCGCAGGATGGCGAATTTTTCCAGCAAAAAGAAAGCCAGTAAGCCACCCAGCAGGCAGGCGAACAGGGTGCGGGTGTCCGCACCGGATTCAAAAGCCTCGGGCAGCGCATGCAGCAAAGAAGTGGACAGCATGATACCCACCGACAGGCTGACCATGCGCTCTACGACTTTGGAGAGCAGTGAAAACGAAAAAATGGCAGCCGCAGTGATGCTCAGGACACCAGCAATTGTGGTAGCAAACAGGATGGATAACAGCGTGGAATGAATTTTAAGCCTCGGGAATTTGCAACCAGGTTGCAAATTAAAACATATTGCGGGGGTTTCTGCAAATTTGTCGCTGAGTGAGCAGTAGCCGCTTTAGGGTGAAAGGAGCAAAATCTGTGTAAAGACATGCTCACCAAAACTTCCACCATGGTGTAGATTTTGCAACAGGTGCATGGAGCTGCGCCCGAAGTTGATCAACGACTTTCAAGACACTTTCATGCGTCCATTCACCAACCAATACAATTTGTGGAAGCGGCGTCGATGTAGCGATGTCGCTGCCCTCTGCAATGGAATGTTGAACGGTATTGTATTCTGCGGACTCCCTGGCGAAGCGAATGCAGCCTTCGGAGGAGGCGTAATTTTCGTACTGTTCAATCGCATTATTGAAGTAGGGCTCATCAGTAAAATTAGCACGTCGCACAATCTCACCTGCAGCATTCGCACAGACATACGCATCAGATGACTTTGCGTCAGTATGCGCCACTGCCCGCCTACCCCAAGCCACTTGAACACACCTGATCAGGGCACTGATTTCCTTATCATCACCTCCTCTGCCTCCATGTCTCCCGTGAAATTGAAATGCCAGTCAGTCTTGCTTAGTTTTTTTATTCCTCGCTGTGAATGCCCACGTGGCCTCGTCCTGTGCAGTACCCACCCATATACATCCAAGCTGACGTTTAAATGGAATGAGACTATAAAACCTTGAAAGAACAGCTTAAGAAATACTGTTTTATTTATGTTATCTTTGCACCGTTGCATCAATATTTATGAATCACCGTCATTCATGTGTCGCTTTGTCGTCGGGATCAACTGAGTGGTGTTAATTAGCCTGACTATTTCTAAACTTGGTATTCAAGAAAATGAAAAATAAAATATTTCCCCTCTTTTTTATCCTGAGTATGGTGTTTCCATTTGCCGTAGAGGCAGCAGAGCAAAGCAGCCAAAATCCTGTCAACCAAGAAACCTTGACGGTTTGTTCTAACCTGGATATGTATGCAGACTTCGCAGTAGACGGACGTGATTCTGCTATGCCGAAGGCGATTGCATTCAACATGGTCAAAGCATCAATGAATCGTCATCTTAAAATTCCAGCAAACCTGCTGTCTGAATATATCGCGGTTGTTGGCAAAATCTATGAGCTTATTTATGCAGATCAGACCATCAAGCGTGGCGCGACTCAAGCTGCAATTGTTGATGCCTGTTCGCATTACAAAGGCCAAAACGCAGATAAACGCTATATTGCCAACTACCTCGAAAGAAACCCACGGTCTGCATGGGATCCATTGAAGCGAGTGCCTCTATGCGAAAATATCGGACAGTCCGCATCCAATGTTGCCGTTGCCAGAGACAAGGGAATGTCAAAAGAAAGTGTCAGCGCTCTCGTCAAAACTGGATTGCAGAATGACCAGCTTACTTTGCGGGTAATGCCAAAAATAATTGATGAGGTTTTTGAAAATCCTGATGTCGACACTACCTATATTTATGTGTACAACTTAAGGAAATGTGCGGCGATAGAGAACAATCAAAAATATACCGAACTGGCAGAATTAAAACCACGTATCCGCAACTGTGAAAAATTGGAAAAAGAGGAAGATAAACTGCAGTGTGAACGAAAGATATTTGGTCTATAAGGCAGGCTGAAACAGCTTCACCTGGATCTAAGTACCTGTTTCTGATCTAACTGCGCGTGCGCAATCGGAGTCCACGTGGGGCACATGTGCTGCTCAAAATGCTCATGTACTAGAGTACATTCCGCTGAATCCGCTTTAGCAAACTCTGAATTAGATATACTGGGTCTGTATGGTTTAGTGCAGCAAACTTAAAATAGGTTTATTTAAGTTTGGCACAAATCTCGCGGCCAATTTCCAGCGCGCCGTTTTTGCTCAACCATGCTGCCGCTGCATCAGCCTTAAGGCAATTGGCCCAGGCCAGTATTGATATGCCGTTTTTATCAACGGCATTCAAATTGAGTTTGAATTTTGAAGCTGCCATCATGTTCAGCATATCAGGCTGGTTTTTGATGACTGCCTGCCAAAAACTTAATGAGCCATCTACATTCACGTTGTTTGGATTGGCACCAAATTCAAGCAAGGTTTTCACCAGATCGACCCGCCCGGATTTAGCTGCGTAGTCCATGGGATAATTTAGCCCACAGCTTGGACATACCGAAGCAGTATTCACATTATTGTGCTTTGCTAGCATGGCGCGTATCAGGTCGTCACGATGTGGTTCATAACCTTCAAAACGCAAATACAAAGGCAGTAATTCACCAGAGGTCTTGTTTTTTCCATCGCTGTATTCGTGGCTTTTGTCTAGCCGCAAACCGCGTGTTACCAATTGCATCGTCCTTACTGGATGTGTGTGCGTATATACACCTATGTTCTCTGGCTTTTGCTGTTCGAACATATGATTGATATCTGCGCCAGCGCTGATTAAAAAATCCACTTCTTGCCAATCCAGTTTCTTTTCATACTCGCGGGTGTCAAGTATGCGAATGAGGATGGCTTCAGCTTCTGCCTGGGGTAAACGGGTTTTGTCCTTGGTTGATACTTGTGTTGATGCATGCCGGTCCAGGGCGGCAGCCAACAAGACTGGGTAGGCGGGTGTATCCCAGGCCTGCACCAAAACGCCTGCGCGCAATGGATTTGCACCACGTTTCAGTAGTCTCTGTGCTGCATCCCCGCTTTTGCTGCCAACAGCATTGCGCATCAAGTCCCTGTCATTGATGGCGTCTGCACCTGCCAGTGGTAGCAGAAAGTCCAGAGTGGTTGCTGGTACTTTGCCCAAGTCACGATAGTGCTGCAATAGTTCCATTGCCACTGGTGATAAGGCATAGCTCCTTGACTCCGGCTTTTCTCTGGAGGACGTCAGGAATCCTTTTTGGTTGAATTTTTTCAGTACACGCAGGGCTTGTTCTGCTGGCATAAACTGTGTCTGTTTAAGCAGCTCGGTATTGGCATAACCATTTTCATAAGGGGCGGGTACAGCCAGATGTGGGAAGACAGCTTGCTCGAACAAATCATAAAACTCTTTTTGCAAAGATACGACGGTGTTCCAGTCATGATTGCCGCTGAGTAGCCCGGATGCAGCTTTCAGCCATTGCGCATCGCCATTTTCGTCGCGCGGTATCTGGCCTGCCTGCAGCAATTCACGAAAATTCTCAAGGGCCGAAGTTCTTTCCTTTTCGTCTTTTGTCGCCATGCCGGGAAACTTCAGCATTGCTGCATGCAGCCACTGGCCACAGATAAATTCCAGTTGCATTTGCGGTGAGCGTTTCCTGAACCAGTCTTTGGTACCGGCGCGCAAATTATCAAAAGCAGTTTGCTGCACATCAGGCAGCCTGTTGCCTGGGCAAATTGCAGCCGTATCAGGTACCTCTTTGCCTTCAGGCCTTTTCTTTAAAGGTTCAGGTGCGGCTGGCGAAATACCCTTGGCGGTAACGGGGTACAAATCAGTCGCTTCCAGCATGAAGCCTTGCATGATGTAATAGACATAGCCAGTCGTCACCTCCCTGTCTATATAAGATTTTTGGGTTGGCGAACTGACTTGCAGGGGTGTCCCTACTGGCAGTTTCATCAGTACGCCACTGTCTACCCACATCGCGCATGAAGTCTTGAGCAGACTCTGCTCTTTTAGTAACTGCAACAGTTTGTCCTGCGCGACCAACGCACTCTTGTGAACATTGGCATCCCACTGCTGGCTGTCAGTTGACATGCGGTAGGTAAGTTCACCATGTATTTTCTCTATCCTGATGATGGCAGGGCCATTTTTTTCGCTGGCAAAATCACCCAGTAAGTCATCGGGGCATGCAGCATGGGAGTTGTTTGAAAACAGGCCAAGCATGATGGCGAGGAAAAACGGGAGATGAAATTTATGCAAAGTTGTGTCAGAAGGAGTGAGTTCAAGGAAAATACTAAACAACTACGAAACACTGGCAATATCTATTTACTGGAACAGTTTCCTGCAGCTATACCACCGCCGTCCTCATCGTCACAAACTCTTCTGCAATGGTAGGATGTACGCCTATGGTGGCGTCGACCTGAGCCTTGGTCACGCCGCATTGCATGGCGACTGCAAAACCCTGGATGATTTCACCCGCATCCGGCCCCACCATGTGCATGCCCAATACGTGGTCGGTATCGGCATCGACGATCATCTTCATCAGGCAGCGTTCGCTTGAACCCGACAGCGTGTGCTTGAGTGCCTTGAATTCGCTTTTGAAGATGTTGACATGCGTATGTTTTTCGCGTGCCCTGGCTTCAGTCATCCCCAATGTCGCCACGTTCGGGTGGCTGAATACCGCAGTGGGGATATTTTCATATGACATCATCTTGCGTCCGTGCTGGAACAAATTGGCCGCAACGACCATGCCTTCTGCCAGTGCTACCGGAGTCAGCGCCACTCGGTCAATGACATCGCCTATGGCGTAGATGTTGGCGACACTGGTGGCGAAATGTTCATCAACAATAATCGCGCCATTTTCACGCTGCTGTACGCCCGCATTGTCCAGGCCCAGGCCTCTGGCATTGGGCTTGCGGCCTGTGGCAAACAGAATGCAATCACTCTCCAGTATGCGGCCATCGCTGAGCACTACCTGTTTGCTGTCGCCGTGGACAGTGATGGATGCAATGCTGGTATCGAGAGCAATCTCCACGCCTTTCTTGCGCATTTCAGTAAGCAGGAAATGGCCCAGATCCGCATCCATGCTGCGCAAGATTTGTGTCCCGCGCTGCACCAGCGTGACCTTGCAACCCAGTCCGTTCAAGATCGAGGCCAGCTCTACCGCAATATAACCGCCGCCTTGTACTACCGCATGGCGTGGCAGTGCAGGCAAATGAAAGAATTCATCCGAAGTAATACCCAATTCGCTGCCAGGCAATTCCGGTTTGACTGGATGGCCGCCGGTGGCGATCAGGATGTGATGTGTACTATAGCTTTTACCGTTAACCACAACCGTGTGCGCATCCACAATCTGGGCATGGCCAGCGATGACATCTACGTTGGCATTCGTCAGTATCTGGCTATAGATGCCATTCAACCTGGCGATTTCCTTGTCTTTGTTGGCGATCAGGGTGGCCCAGTCAAAGCGCTGTTCCCCCAAGCTCCAGCCAAAGCCGACAGCTTCTTCGAAGTCGCTATGATAATGCGCAGCATACGACATCAGTTTTTTAGGGATGCAACCGGCGTTTACACAAGTGCCGCCCAGCGGCCCGGATTCAGCCAGGGCAACGCGGGCACCATACTGTGCCGCAAAACGGCTGGCCCGCACACCACCAGAACCGCCGCCTATCGTGAATAAGTCATAGTCGTAAGTATGCATGATGGTCCTGGGTAAATTAATGAATGAGGCAGGTTCGGTTGACACCGAACCTGCTCGTGACAGACGAGGGCTGATAAGAGAGGTGGTAATCAGGCTACGCCATTTGCCTTGAACCAGGCCAGGGCGCGACCCCAGCCGTCCTTGGCATCGGCTTCGTTATAGCTGGGGCGGTAGTCAGCGTTGAAGGCATGGCCAGAATTTTCATAGACCTTGAATTCTGATTTGCTATTGCCTTTTTTGAGTTCGACTTCCATCTTGAAGACAGACTCAACCGGAATACCCTGGTCCTTGGCACCATACAGGCCCAGCACTGGTGTTTTCAGGTTGGCAGCGATATCGATAGGGTGTTTGGGTGTCAGTGCCGTGGATTCGCCCTGCAAGCGGCCATACCAGGCCACGCCGGCTTTGACATTGGGGTTGTGGGCAGAATACAGCCAGGTAATGCGGCCACCCCAGCAAAAGCCGGTGATGCCCAGGCGCTTGGTGTCGCCGCCATTATTGCCTGCCCATGCTACTACTGCATCCAGGTCACCCATGACTTGCGCATCCGGCACCTTGGAAATAATTTCCTTCATCAATTCTGCGACACTGGCGGCATTCTTGGCATCACCCTGACGTACAAACAATTCTGGAGCCAGCGCCAGATAACCCTGCTTGGCAAAGCGACGTGCGACATCGGCAATATGTTCATGTACACCAAAAATTTCGGAAATCACCAGTATCACCGGCAAATTGCTTTTGCCCTCAGGTTTGACAAAGTACAAAGGCACTTCTGCACCAGCTACAGTCAATTTGGCCACGCCGTCCGTCAAGCCTGCCCGGTCAGTCTTGATCATGGTCTGTGCGCATACTGGTGCCACCGCTGCGGCAAAGCCTACACCAACTGCGGTCTGTATAAAGCTGCGGCGGTTGACTGTCGTATTGTCTTCGATGGTACCAACCAGGCTATTAAAGTCTTCGCGAAGCTGCATGGTGTTCTCCTGTAAGGTTTCTTTGTGGATGTACTTGCATGTTTGAAACGCCGGATAAAACAGCAATGAATTGTACAACTTAATCAGGGCAGGCATGCATGACTAGCGATTTCTTCCTTTCAGGTATTGCGTGATTTCTCCGGTCGTAACACCAGCCATACGGCGAGACCGATCAGTGCACCACCCATGAGATGGGCCAGCGTGATGCTTTCATTCAAGAATAGCGCACCCCACAGGACGCCAAAGGGTGGTATCAAGAACGTGACTGTCAGTGACTTTACCGGACCTATGTCGGCGATTAAGCGGAAATACAGGATATAAGCCAGTGCCGTGCATATCAAGCCCAACGCCGCCATTGTCAGCCATAGCGCGCTGTTGCCCCATGAGGCTGGTGCCTGCGTCATCGCGCCATAAGAAAAAATTGGCAGCAGCAAGGCAGTTGCGCCTAGCTGGCTGCCAAAAGCGACAAGCTTGCTATCGAGGCCGCCTTTGGCTGTGATCCATTTCCTGGTCAGAAAGCTGGCCAGCCCATAGCATCCTGTTGCCACCATGCATTCCGCCGCAGCAATCAGTAGTTGTACGCTGTACTGCACAGGTCCGGTGGTGGTCAACACTGCGACACCGGCTATGCCGATGCAAACACCCAGTACTTTGTAGAGGCCAGGTTTTTCAGAAAAAAACAGCATACCGATAATCACACCCATGAGCGGTGTCGTGGCATTCAGGATTGCAGAATAGCCGGCGGGCAACAGCTTTGCCGCCAGACTGAACATGACAAAGGGAATGCCGGAATTAATGACTCCCAGCATCATGGCAGTACCCAGCTTTCCTTTAAAATCCCAGCGTACGCGCATGATGAGCAAAATGACGATCAGGCCCGCAGCACCAAACAATACGCGAAAAAATGCAGTTGGCATGGCACCTAGTGTGGGTACGATCATACGCATGAATAAAAAACTTGCACCCCAGATAGCAGCGAGGATGATGAGCCGGATAATGTCAGTAGTTTTCAAATGTTGCTCCTGTTAATCAAGTTCTTGCAAATGCAAAATATTTTTTCTATACAGATTTGAAGTAAGTTATTCTTTTCATCAATTCCTGTATTGCATGATTTAATCACTGAGACAATGACGAAGACAAATCATCATTTCTATTGATGGTTTAGAAAAACTAAATCAATATGAACCGCCTTCCGCCACTGAAAGCCCTGCAATATTTTGAATGTGTGAGCCGCCATTTGAGCGTCAAAAATGCGGCGGCTGAATTAAATGTCACACCGGCAGCTGTCAGCCAGCAACTGAGCAAGCTGGCAGATATCTTGCAGATGGCGCTGTTCAAGAAAGACCTGCGCGGTATCGCCCTGACTGCAGAAGGTGAACGCTATTTCATGGGCATACGCACGGCATTCAGGCAAATGGAAGAAGCGACCAGACGCCTGCAAGAGCAGCGTACGCCTCCCAGGATCACGGTCAGTTGCACGCCAGGGTTTGCCATGCAATGGCTGTTGCCACAACTACCGCAGTTTCACGCCAGCTATCCTGCGATTGATATCAGGATCAGCACTACCAACCGGCTGGCAGACTTTTCTCGCGATGACGTGGACTTCGCTGTCAGGCATGGTTTGGGAAACTATCAGGGATTACAATCAGAAATGCTGATCGATGATCCCCTGCAGCCGATATGTAGTCCGCGTCTGCTCAAAAGCAAAAAACAGTTGAAATCATCCGGTGAATTAAGTGCCTACACCCTGCTGCATGACGAACACCAGCACGACTGGCGGCTATGGCTGGAAGCGACAGCAGCAAGCGATGTAGTGTGGAACAACGGCCCGGTATTTGCAGATTCGAATGGCGCAATTGAGGCTGCCAAGCGCGGCTACGGCATAGCGCTGGCAAGAAAAGCCATGGTCAGGGAAGAGTTGAAGAATCGCGAACTGATCATGCCTTTCAAAACGGCCGTCAGGACAGGTATCGCCTACTACCTGGTCTATCCTTCCGAGGTATTAATGAGGGAAGAAGCGCAGCAGTTCAGGGATTGGCTCAGCCATGCCGTGAAATCAATCTGAATCGCCTTTGGCAGACTGTTTGCCAAATTCAGGGGTTACGCGCTGTCTTCAGCGGCGCTGCCACATTTTGTCTTATCCACGTCTGCATGTCTTGCCAGATACGTTGTACTTCAGCATCCGGCGGCATTTGCGTGGCATTCGGCAGTTCTATGGTGACGACCGGGATATCCTTGTGCAGGCCGCTGTAATTGCCGAGTGAGCCAGGATAAACGCCGACGCGGTTGTAGATCAGGCGGCCAAAACGGTTGGGTGGTGTGGCCGGGCCGTCAAAGTCGAGTACGCCAAAAGGGGCGTGTACGGAGATGATGACGTCGGGTTTGTATTTTTCTATGGTCTCATAGACCCAGCGGCTTTCTGGTTCAGAGATCGGTGCTTTGCCAGGGTAGCGGCGCGGGTCGCTGCGGGTTACGCGTGCCCAATAGCTTGGCGCTTCTTTTTGCCAGTTGGGTGTGGGGAAGTTGCGGTTCAGGTCTATGCCACGGGCATTGACGCGGCGTGGCTTGGGTGCCAACAAACCATCAGGATTCACCACCGGAGCTACACGCCAGTTGAATTCCAGCGGATTTTTTTGCATGGTTTCCATCCATTTGAACACAACGGAAGATGCCGTCTGTTCATCACCATGGATGCCGCCCAGTAGCAGCACGCGTATGGCTTGCGGATGCTTGGCATCTGCCTTGATATCGCGGAACAACACCGGGAAGCCATTGAGGGAATTGGCACCTGTAGGACCGAGTTTGCTGTTCTTGCAGTCAGTCAGGCTAACTTGGGGTAGGCGCGCTACCAGTGGTGTGCACCAGTCGGTGACGGTTTTTGGTTTTGCAGGTGTAGTGGCAGTCTTTGTGACAGGTGGGGCAGACACGCTGTGTGCAGATGGCATGGCCAACAGGCCAGCCACTGCAAACAAAGCACCAAGTTTTTTGCAGCGAGATGCACAGAACTTACTTCTAAAAATACTAGCTGGCATTCTTGCTTCTACTCCCAGTGCTACCTATTACTTAAAACAATGAACACACTACAGTCCGGCAGCGGCACGCAGAATTGCTGCCTTGTCGGTACGTTCCCAGGTGAATTCTGGCTCTTCACGACCAAAATGGCCGTAAGCGGCTGTCTTGGAATAGATAGGGCGCAGCAAATCCAGCATCTGGATGATGCCTTTTGGACGCAAGTCAAAATGCTCGTTCACCAATGCGGCGATCTGGTCATCAGGGATAACGCCGGTGCCTTCAGTGTAGACAGTTACGTTCATCGGGCGTGCAACACCGATCGCGTAAGCCACCTGGATCTGGCATTGACGGGCGATACCTGCAGCGACGATATTCTTGGCGACATAACGGGCAGCATAGGCAGCAGAACGGTCAACCTTGGTAGGATCTTTACCAGAGAAAGCACCACCACCATGAGGGCAGGCACCACCGTAGGTATCAACGATGATCTTGCGGCCAGTCAGGCCACAATCACCTTGCGGGCCGCCGATAACGAAACGGCCAGTCGGGTTGATCAGAAATTTAGTGTCCAGCAACCATTCTTTAGGCAAGACTGGTTTGATGATTTCTTCAATGACGGCGTCAATGAAAGACTGCTTCATCTTGGTCGAGGTTTCGCTTTGGTCAGGGTGATGCTGGGTGGACAGCACGACAGTATCAATACTGTGCGGTTTGCCATCAACATAGCGCATGGTGACCTGGCTCTTGGCATCAGGACGCAGGAAAGGCAGGCGGCCATCCTTGCGCAATTGTGCCTGGCGTTCTACCAGACGGTGCGCATAGTAAATTGGCGCAGGCATCAGTTCTGGTGTTTCATCGCAGGCATAACCAAACATCAGACCCTGGTCACCGGCACCGGTGTTGAGGTGATCATCAGATGCCTGGTCAACGCCCTGGGCGATATCATTGGATTGCTTGTCGTAAGCAACCAGTACCGCGCAACCCTTGTAATCGATACCATAATCGGTATTGTCGTAGCCGATGCGCTTGATGGTGTCACGCGCTACCTGTATGTAATCAACGTGGGCATTGGTGGTGATTTCACCAGCCAGAACGACCAGACCAGTATTGGTCAGGGTTTCGGCGGCAACACGGGAACGGGGATCTTGTTCAAAGATCGCATCCAGAATCGCATCGGAAATCTGATCGGCGACTTTGTCCGGGTGTCCTTCGGATACCGATTCAGAGGTGAAAAGAAAATCATTAGCCATCGCAGGCTCCTATAAAAAATTGACCGTAAAAAATTATGCCGCAGTCGGAAGAGTCCTGCGACGCTTTAGCGAGTTTTATTAACCGCCTCGCAAGTTGTCATTAACTCGGCGGTGGCTTGCCTTCTGTGTTTATCCTGCCCTTAAGCAGGTCAAAGCTAGCCAATATGTGATATTTTACGCTCGTTCTGCGTAGTCTGTCGAATATACCCTTATTATTATACTGATACTTGAGCGGCGTCATGCTTGTCACTTTGTTTCGTTTTCTTTCCATCTTTCCATTGTCGGTCTTGCATTTTTCTGGAGCCGCGCTGGGTTGGCTCGTCTATTTGCTGTCTGGATCGTATCGCCGCCGCCTGAAGCAGAACATAAGCCGAGCCGGTTTTCCTCAGCATTTGCATGTCGCTGTGCGTGAAGCTGGCAAGAATATCCTGGAGCTGCCATTTATCTGGTGCGCCAAGCCGGAAAGGGTATTGAAGACTGCAACGATAGAGAACTGGGAACTGGTACAGACCGCGCTGGATGCCAGGAAGGGTGTGATATTTTTGACACCACATCTGGGTTGTTTTGAAATCGTCGCCCAAAGCATCGCCGTGCGCACCCGCCTGACAGTTTTATATCGCCCACCGCGTAAAGCTGCTCTCAAGCCGCTGATAGAGGGAGCGCGTGCGCGTGACAATCTCTTGCTGGCACCGGCGAACTTTTCCGGTGTCAGGATCATGGCCAAGGCGCTCAAAAAAGGCGAGGCGATAGGCCTGCTGCCCGACCAGGTGCCGCAAGAAGGCGAGGGCGTCTGGGCCAAATTCTTTGGCAAGCGCGCCTATACCATGACACTGTCTGCCAAATTGCATGGTATGACAGACGCACCGATTATCCTGACTTTTGCTGAACGCCTGCCCGGCGGGCGTGGCTATGTGATCCGCTTCGTGCCCTTTGAAGAAGAACTGGGTACGGATCCGGTGGCACAAGCTACTGCCATCAACCGTGGCATGGAAAAACTCATTGCGCTATCCCCTGCACAGTATTTCTGGAGCTATAACCGCTACAAGAAACCTGACGGTGTCGACGACCCCGAAACAGGCGCGGACAGGGAGCCGGCATGAGGGCAGTGCTGGTCTTGATGTGGATATTGCATTGGTTGCCCTTGTCGGTGCTGGGTCGCCTGGGTGAGGGGGTAGGCAGTATATTGTTTATGCTGATACGCAAGCGCAGGCATATCACACTCACAAACTTGTCACTTTGCCTGCCTCATTTGAGCCAGGCTGAACGGCAGGCTATCGCCAAACGTCATTTTCAGGTCTATGCCCGCAGCGTGCTGGAACGCGGCATACTCTGGTGGGCTTCTGAAGCGCGCCTGAGACGCTTGATCCAGCTTGACCCTGCGGTACCCGTGGCGGCAATGAGTGATGGTGCAACGATATTGATGTGCCCGCATTTTGTCAGCCTCGATGTGGCCGGGGTGGCCGTCATGCTGGAGTCTAACCTGTGTTCAATTTATACCCGTCAGCGCAGCCAAGTGTTTGATGCTGCTTTACGCAAAGGTCGTTCACGTTTTCGTCCGGTCAAGCTGTTTTCACGTGCTGAGGGCGTCAAGCCCATCATACGCGCGATGCGTGAAGGCTTGCCTTTCTTTATGTTACCGGACATGGATTTTGGTGCGAAAGATGCCGAGTTTGTGCCTTTCTTTGGTGTTCCTGCAGCGACTCTGACAGCAGTGCCGAGAATTGCTGCCACTACCCGTGCCAAGGTCATCCCCGTCATCGCCACGATTTTGCCTGACTACAAAGGCTGGAAAGTGACTTTTCACGAACCTTGGCAAAATTATCCGGGTGAAGATATCGTGGCAGCTACGCGATATATGAATACCTTCATTGAGCAGGAAATCCTGAAAGCGCCAGCCGAATATTTTTGGGCGCACAAGCGTTTCAAAACACGCCCTCCTGGTGAGCCTGGTGTTTACTGAGTCAGGCCTGTGACGGCCTGCGCCGTCAGTTCCAATTCTTGCTGTATCCATCCCAAAAATGCGGTACGGCGCTGGTCTTCATCAAAGGGCAGGGCTGACAATAAAACGTAGTCACTACCATCCTCCAGGAAAGTATGTGGTGCTACGAGTTGCCCGCCGCGCACTTCATCTTCCACCATATAGGCCGACGCCATGGCGACACCCAGGCCAGCGCAAGCTGCCTGCAGGCTCAGGTAAAAGTGTTCATATGTCGCCCTGCTTTTGCCACGTGCAGTTTGTTTGCTGAGTTTTTGCCATTGTGGCCAGGCATCGGGACGTGTTGCAGTATGCAGCAGGCATTGCTGGTTCAGTTGCAGCTTGCCTTGTTTGAGTAGGTTCGGTACGCAAATCGGGGCAATTAATTCTTGAGCCACTTTGGCGAAATGATAGCTTGCATCCCAGGCAAAATCATTGCGCCGCAAAGCCAGGTCGATGTGACCATGACGCAAATCCACGGCCCCACCGGCAGCAAATAAATGAATGTCCAACTCTGGATGTAACTGCCTGAATTTGCCCAGGCGCGGGATAAGCCAGCGCATGGCTATCGTCGGCTCGCAAGACACCACCAGCGGTTGATCATCTGTCTGCTTGAGCTGACGCAAGCCAGCTTCCAGTTGTCGCATGATGTCAGTGCAAGTGCCTTGCAAGCTCAGTCCGGCACGCGTTAAAAAGATAGCGCGGTTGCGGCGTTCGAATAATTCCACGCCCAGGTTTTCTTCCAGTTGCTTGATCTGGCGGCTGACCGCACCGTGGGTGACATGCAGTTCTTCCGCAGCCCTGACCAGGCTTAAATGGCGCGCGGCCACTTCAAACACGCGTATGGCATTCAGCGAGGGTAAGTGACCAGGCATGTGTGAGATTTTCTCAATGATATGTCTCAGTATATATCGATTTTCATCATTGCTGTAAGGCTTCAGAATCTGTGCATACGTGATCGTGCATCACAAATCGGATCACAAATGAATACTTTATCTTGAGGAAGAAAATGACAGAACTCATTGCCGTCGCCATCATCACTATCCTGGCCGTCATCAGCCCTGGAGCTGACTTTGCCATGGTCACCAGGAACAGTTATCTGTATGGTCGCCGTGCAGGTTTGCTGGCCGCCAGCGGCATTGCACTGGGCGTGCAGGTACATGTCATGTACACCATGCTGGGTGTGGGGCTGCTGATTGCCAAATCCCCCAGCCTGTATTTCGCCATCAAGATCATCGGTGCGATTTACTTGATTTATATTGGCTACCAGACTTTTTTTGCCCGCGCCGTCGTGAATGCAGAGGCCGGAGCGGAGCAGTCCTTGAATAATCTGGCGGCCTTGCGTGCTGGTTTCATGACCAATGCCTTTAACCCAAAAACTACTTTATTTGTCCTGAGTACTTACACCCAGGTCGTGCAAATCGATACCAGCCTGTTGGCACAATTTGGCTATGGCTTGTTCATGTCTGTCGCACACTGGATATGGTTCAGCCTGGTTGCCCTGTTCTTTTCAGATAACCGTCTTCGTGCCAGCATGCTCAGGCAGCAAGTGATATTGAATCGGTTCATAGGCGCTGTGCTGATAGTCCTGGGGGTATCCCTCGCCAGTTTGCCAGCCTTGCATTAGTGATAGCGTGTTTAACTGGAGTTGACGAAGTTTGGATCCGAGCCTACAATTGCGTCAGGTGCTAAGGGGCGCCTTCCCGCACAAGAGGCTCTCACCCTGCAAATGCACATCCAGATTAATGTGATAATTGCCATGTTTCGTTTGACGTCAGCGGGTCGTCGATAAGCGAACTGGAGTTCATCATGTTATCGTCGCACTACCTATCTTTGTTCATCATACAACAGCCCATATTGACTGGAGCTGCAGCATGAACGCACTTACTACAGAAATCAAAACCCGCGCCCGTTTATTGCAAAAACTGCTGGAGACACGCAATACCGCAGCCAGCAAACGCGCCCTGATCTTAAGCCGCCAGCGCAACTGGGAAATCCCCGAGAGCTGGCAACTCAAGCACTGCATGAACCTGGCTGCTGCCGATACCGGTTTCCAGAACTGGGAACATGCCCGCATCGTCCTCGGTGGCGAAGTCAAACCTGGTGAAGACATGGGGGACTTCTGGCACGGTCCCGAAGTGTCTGTCTTCATCAATCACTGGTATGCCAGCTATGCTGAAGCGCAAGAACAATTGCAGGCGAATGAAGCCGGTTATTTGCTGCCTTACCGTCGTCAGTATTTGGTCGTCACCAGTGATTATTTGCAGGCGCTGGGTGTCAGTGCCGCTGCTGAATATTGGGACTCTATCGGGCGTGATCTGGTGCAGGGTTACGGCAGCGCAAACTGGCTGAACCTGGCGCAGCAACGTCTGCAATCCAGCCGCACCGAGCGTTTCAAGGCGAACTGGGATGCTTCCCAGATCATGCTGGATTTGCAGTCTACCGAAGTTGAGGCTGAACGGGTGATGAAGTCTTTCGTCAAGAACGGGCGCCTGGTGAGTATTCCTGAGCAGCGTAAAAAGCGACTGGTAATCTTGCGCTGGCTGGTGGATCAATTACAGTTTGATCGGCGTTATGTCGAGGCTGATATCAATAGCTTCTTGCTGCAGTTTCATTCTGATTTTGCGACCTTGCGGCGGGAGTTTATTATGAATGGATTGATGGAGAGGGCGGAGGGGGAGTATTGGAGAGTGTGAGCTATGTCTGCGATTTAATGTAGATGAAATCGTGGTTTTGATATACATGCCAAGCTGAAGAAATTCAAATTAACAGCAATAAAGTTATCGTCATTCCACCGGGCTGGCGCTCCAGCGTGCTTTTGGCTGGAATCCAGCGGTGTTCGTTGCATACTGTTAGGTATAGTAATTTCAGATCCGTCGTGTTTTGCGCATTTGTTTTTGAAATACGCTTGCAGGTCATTTATGATTGCCGGTCGGGGGTAGCCCGACAGCTACATACCTTTCTTGCGTCGCCAAGAAAGGTATGCCAAAGAAGGCGACCCAGGCGTAGCCGCCCCTGCGGGGTTCCCGTTTGTGCAGTACAAAAAATGGGAAAGTCCGAAAACTCGCTACGCTCAAACATCGGCCTTTCTTTTTCCATTTTCTGTACAGCACAAACGGCGGCTACACATGGGAACGGCAAAAGTCAAAAGCAACCGCAAATTCAACAGCAACAGCAACGTCACCACGACCGCAGCTTATATCCTTCATACTCAATCGTTCAACCGATTTACTCCACTCCAACCAGCAAAGGCAAGCTGACATTGACCGCCAAGCCTCCATTCTCACGATTGGCAAACCGTATCTCGGCATGCAGTTGTATCGCCAGTTGTGCCACGATCGCCAGGCCCAAACCAGCGCCGCCTGTATCGCGGTTGCGCGAGGATTCGAGTCGCACGAAAGGTTGCATGACGGCGTCCCACTGGTCTTCGGGGATGCCGGGGCCGCGGTCTTGTACGGTGATGACTGCATGCTGTGCATCGCTACTTAGAATAAGCTCCACTTCATTGCCAAACTTCAGGGCATTGTCAATGAGGTTGCCCAGCAGGCGGGAGAGGGCCAGAGGGCGGGTTTGTATTATCTGGCTGCTATTGCCACGCAGGCCGACTTGCTGGCCGGTGTCGCAATAGTCTTGTACCAGGCTGCCTGCGAGGGCGTCGAGCTTGATCTTGCTGCTGGCTTCCTGATCGGCTTGCAATTGATTTTGTACCTTGGCGTAGGCCAGACCTTGCTCTACCAGTTTTTGCATGGCTTGCAGGTCAGCCTGCATCTTATCCCGATGGGTATCGTCGTCCATGAGTTCTGTGCGCAGGCGCAGGCGGGTGATGGGGGTTTGCAGGTCGTGAGTGATGGAGGCCAGGATTTGCATGCGCTCAGCCAGGTAAGTGTCTATGCGTTCTTGCATGTTCTGGAAGGCGGTAGCAGCACGGAATACTTCTCGCGGGGCACGGGCAGGAAACTGCGGCCTGGCACCTGGCTTGACCATGGCGTCGGCTGCTTCAGCCAGCATGGCCAGCGGGCGCGTCGCCGTCCTGACGGCCAGCCAGGCAGCCAGCATGATAATGGCAAGCTGTACGCAGAGCAGTGAGAACATGCTCCATTGTATGGTGTAAGGTGTTGCAGTCAGGCGCACGGTGATCGGCGTGCCATCACTTAAGGCCAGATGCAATTGCAGGATTTTTTTATCAGCTTCCATGCGTACGCTGATCCTGATCTTTGCCTGATGTTCGAGGTTGTTTTTGATGGCCTCTATCGCCTCGTTGGCAATGTCGAGGTCTATGCTGTCCCTGGCATCTGCGGGGGCGGCCTGCAAAGCATATTCATAGTTATTGCGGGCCAGTTTATCCAGCCAGGCCCGACGTTCACTGACTGGCAGGCGATCGAGGAAGGAAATCGCATTGGCGACATCCTTGCCTACCGAGTAGACCATGTGATTTTTCCTGACCTGCATCTTGTCCCATTGCGACGAGGCAAACGAGAGTGCATACGCCATCAGCAGGGCACTGAGCAAGATCAGGCACAGGCGGCCAAACAGGGTGTGCGGCCAGTGCGGGCTTTCTATGATGTGCATCAGGGCTCCTTTGCTGCCGTGACTTGCGCACAAAATACATAACCTTCGCTGCGCACGGTTTTGATGTAGCGTGGCTCACGCGCATCATCACGCAAATGCTGGCGCAAGCGGCTGACCAGCAAGTCGATGGAGCGTTCGAACAAGTCGGCATCGCGGCCCTGGGTCAGGTTCAGTAACTGGTCACGATTTAATACTCTTTGCGGGTGCTCGACAAAGACTTGCAGCAAGCGGTATTCAGCACCGCTAAGTGTGACCATGACAGCATCTTTATCAAGCAGATGACGCGCCAGGGTATCGAGTTGCCATTCACCAAATTGCAGCATGGCGGGTGGTTTTTGTTCGCGCAGCTTGGGTGGCAGCATGCGCGTGCGGCGCAAGACTGCTTTGATGCGTGCCAGCAATTCCCTGGCGGCAAAGGGCTTGGTCAGGTAATCGTCGGCACCCATCTCCAGTCCGACCACACGATCGGTTTCTTCTGCGCGTGCAGTCAGAAAAAGTATGGGAATGACTTTATGTGGGCTGGAACGCAGTTCACGGCACAGGCTTAAACCATCTTCACCCGGCATCATGATA
This sequence comes from Undibacterium sp. FW305-107, assembly GCF_058788535.1. Taxonomy (NCBI): domain Bacteria; kingdom Pseudomonadati; phylum Pseudomonadota; class Betaproteobacteria; order Burkholderiales; family Oxalobacteraceae; genus Undibacterium; species Undibacterium sp. FW305-107. The sequence goes on along the minus strand of NZ_JBYTAV010000001.1, from coordinate 775,199 downwards.
TCGAGCACGATGAGGTCGATGGCATTGCCTTCGAGCAAAGCGCGCATTTGCTTGCCACCTGCCGCCGTACTGACCTTGTTGCCATTCTTGCGCAGGTACAGGGCAGTCAGTTCGCGTATTTCTGCATCATCATCAACGATGAGGATGTGATCCGGGGATTCAGTGTTTTCCATGTGCTGGGACGGTTGTGGACTGGTTGCTCATTCTTGATGCGCATTTTTGATGATTCATTTCATAGTGCTTTATAGCTTAAATCGTGGCTGAGACAAAATCTTTTGTATCCCAGTGTATCTGAGTGCCGTTGACACATAGTCAGATGCAAATATGGCATTCCCTGACATCTGCCAGATACCTTGCGCCTGTCTAATGACATTGCCGTGATGAATTCATCACCTCTACAACTCAAGGAGAACTGACATGAAAAAGCAAATGATCGTTATTACCACTTTCGCCGCTGTATTGATGAGCGCCTGGTCTGCCCAGGCGCAGCAAGTTGGTTTGTCTGATTACTACCTGGCACCTGTGGAAGCTGAAATCCAGGCCAATCATCATGCCAGCAGCAAGGCTGGCGCAGTCGCCGGTACCTGGCTCACGCAAAGTGGCAGCCTGGAAGTGCAGATCAGCAATTGTGGTGAGGCTTTGTGCGGCAAAGTCAGCAAGGTCATTGATATGGGCAATGTCAGCAACATGGCTGCCATGGGTGCTACCGCAACATCCGTGCCTGCGATACCTGTGCTGGGCAAGACCATCATGGAAGGTTTTACGCCAGCCAAGGCCGATACCTGGTCAGGCAAGATTTTTAACCGTGCCGATGGCCAGACCTATGCTTGCCAGATGCGCATGCTGAGCCAGACTGAGTTGGAAGTTACCGCATACAAGGACAAGCCAGAAAATGGTCGTACCCAGGTGTGGACGCGCGTATCAAATACCGTTACTGCGCAAAAATAAAAATGGGAGCATCACCTGATGCTCCCATTTCATTTTTTAATATCAATCCAGAATTACGGCAGCAATTCAATTTCCCCCGGCAACAAGGTATTGGCTGGCAAGGCATCGAGTTGTTTCAGACGCTCATAATAAGGCGTGAAATCCGGTGCCGTGCCATCAAACAATTGCTGGAAATTGTCGATGACAAAATAAGTTTCCTGGAAGCTGTCTATCTTGTACAGGGTTTGCAGGCAGCGTTCTATTTCAAGATGGATATGGCGTGAAGGCGTGCCCGGTTTCAGGCAGTACTCGACTTCACCGCCTGATGACAGGATGCCCGCGCCATAGATGCGCAAACCCTTGTCAGTCTTGATCAGGCCAAACTCTACCGTGTACCAGTACAGACGTGCCAGATAATCCAGACCACCCAGCTTCATCGCCTTCAAACCCCCCTTGCCATAAAGCTGCATATAGTCGGCAAAGACAGGATTGAACAGCAGCGGCACATGACCGAAATAATCGTGGAAGACATCTGGCTCGACGATGTAATTGAACTCCTCAGGCTTACGCAACCATACGGTAATGGGGAAGCGGCGGTTTGCCAGGTGTTCAAAGAAAGTCAGTTCAGGGATCAGTCCGGGCACGGCAACGATGCGCCAGCCAGTTGCAGCAAACAACTCCTCTGAAGTGCGCTCAAACTTCGGGATGCCGCCAGAAGCATCCATCTTGTGCAGTGCTTCTATGAACTCGTCGCAGGCACGGCCAGGCAAGAGTTCCATCTGGCGCTGGTAGAGCTTGCGCCACAGGGCGTGTTCTTCTTCTGTATAGGCAGCCCAGTCTTGCTCGACTACGTATTGATCGTCGGCTTTTTCATAATTGCCGCGCAGGGCTGCGCCATTGGATTTTTCGGCAACGGTGGCGAGGAAATCGTCGTTGCTGACAGTAGCAGCGGAAGTATCGATAGTATCCATATTTTTTCAGTGAAAAAGGCCGGCATCAAGATGATGGCCAGCCTCTCTCATATCTCCATTAGCTGTTGACGGAAATCAGGCAGTTGTTTCGTCTTTGATGACGCCACGACGGATCTGATCAAGCTCAATAGATTCAAACAGGGCGCGGAAATTACCTTCACCAAAACCCTGATCGCCCTTGCGCTGGATGATTTCAAAGAAGATAGGGCCGATGACTGTGGTCGTGAAAATCTGCAGCAGCAATTCACGTGATGTTTCTGTGCTCTTGCCATCAACCAGGATGCGCAGCTTGCGCAATTCTTCCAGGTTTTCACCATGGCCAGGCAGGCGGCGGTCAACCAGATCATAGTAAGTTTCTATGGTGTCCTGGAATACCACGCCATTGGCTTTCATGCCGCTTACTGTGTCATAGATATTGTCTGTACCCATGGCGATATGTTGCACGCCTTCGCCGTGGTACAGGTCCAGGTATTCAGCGATCTGGGATTTGTCATCCGAGGATTCATTGATAGGAATACGGATTTTGCCGCAAGGTGAAGTCATGGCTTTGGACTTCAGGCCTGTGTGTTTGCCAGCGATATCGAAGTAACGGATTTCGCGGAAGTTGAACAGGGTTTCATAGAAATCTGCCCATTCTTTCATGCGGCCACGGTGTACATTGTGGGTCAGATGATCGATATAAGTCAGGCCCTTGCCGACAGGATTGGAATCCACACCTGGCAGTGCCACGAAGTCAGCATCATAGATACTGATATTGCCGATGGCACCTGCATCTGCACCATCTTTGCCATGCCAGCGGTCAACGAAATAAATCAGGGAATCACCAATGCCTTTGATGGCAGGGATATTCAATTCCATAGGGCCGGTTTTATTGTCAAAACCCCAGGCACCCAGTTCCAGCGCGCGCTTGTAGGCAGCGTTGGCATCCTTGACGCGGAAAGCGAATGCGCAAACGGATTGACCATGTTTGCGGGCAAATTTTTGTGCGAAAGAATCTGGTTCTGCATTGATGATGAAGTTCACACCACCTTGGCGGAACAGAGTCACATCCTTGGTGCGGTGCTTGGCTATCGCTGTGAAACCCATGGTGACGAATAATTCGCCCAGTGCTTTTGGATCGGGTGCTGCGTACTCGATAAACTCAAAGCCATCAGTACCCATAGGGTTTTCCCAAGTTTGGAAAGTCATGCCTGTCTCCTCAGTGTGATCATCAGTGTTTGCTGCATCTTCCGCTTTTAGGGCTGGTTTTGATGTAGCTCAAGTTCTCAGTATAGTCTGCAAAACGCGCCATATAATTGCAAAATAACCCAATGGATTATCAATTTGAGCAATAATATTGCTTAATTTATTTAGTATGGAGCAGATTATGCTTGAAGTTGAACTGGATAAGATAGACCGCAAGATACTGGCGATTTTGCAGGCCGATGGCAGGCTGACCAATCAGGAAGTGGCAGAGCGTGTCAATCTCTCACCTTCCCCTTGTTTGCGGCGCATCAAGCGCCTGGAAGATAGCGGTGTCATCCGCAAATATGTTGCCTTGCTGGAACCGGCCAAGATAGGCCTGGGTTTGCTCGCTTATGTCAATGTGCGCCTGGAAAAGCATAGCGATAATCCTGGCAAGGGTGCTTCGCGCTCACCGCGCGATGATTTTTCGGCCTCGGTAGGGCAGTGGCCTGAGGTGGTGGCCTGTTATGCGATGACGGGAGAAATGGATTATCTCTTGCGTGTGCATGTGGAAGACATGAATCACTTTTCACGTTTTATGATGGAGACGCTGTTGCGTCATCCTGCTGTGCTGGATGTGAAGTCTAGTTTTGCCTTGCAGCAGATTAAGGATACGACGGCATTGCCGGTGGTGGTGGGGGCGTAAGGGTAGCGGTTTTTTTGAGGGATGTGCTGACAGCGACATTTTATATATTTAGCCTTCAAATCGTCGCTCCAGCATAGGCTCGGTGTCTAGCGGCGTTCGTTGCCTTGCCATACTTTGATTAAAACGCTTGCTCTTCGTGGACACAAGCCGGGTCTCGGCCCGGCAGCCGAAATACTTTCTTTGCGTCGCCAAAGAACGTATTCAAAGAAAGGCGACCCAGGCGTCGTCGCCCCCTAAAGGGGGTTCCCGTTTGTGCAGCACAAAAAATGGGAAGATCCGAAACTCGCTTCCCTTGCAGGGCGCACAATCGCTTGCAAGCGATTAGCCGTTACGCAGGCGGGCAGCATGCTGCCCGAAACCCCTGCTACACCTCAAACAGCGGCTCTTCTATTTCCATTTTCTGTACCGCACAAACGGCGTCGACACATGGGAACTGCAACAGTCAAAAGCAACGTCAATGCGACTTGCAAACGAGATTCGTTGGGTTGGATTAATCAACGAACTGGATACAAAGAAGTCAGTTTTTGTTCTCCTTGCAACTTTCTCTGATCTCAGTGTGACCGTGGTGAGATGCTTTAGCTCAACTACTTGGAGCTATCCTTCATCCCCGGCAAATTACTCAGCCATTTGGCAGCAGCGCGGGTATTTGCCTTGATGCTGTAATCAATCGCTGCTACCTGTTCTTGCATGGCTTCCTTGAGTACGCTGGCGGCGTCTGCTGGCATGAGTTTGAGGTAGGCGTCGGCTTCGCCGTAGGCGCGGTGGATTTCCATGCCGGCTTTTTTGGCGATGTGTATCATGGTTTGGTTCGATGACAGGCAATGCATGTACAGGGTGTCAACATCGTCATTGCGACAGTGGATGGCGCCGCGTTCAAACAGTTTGGAACCTATGCCTTTGCCACGGGCAGAACTGGAGACGGAAACGCCAAATTCGGCGACTTTGTCTTTGTCTGTAGCCTCGTCATCTTCTGCGCGTGGGGCATAGGCCAGGTGGCCGACGCCGACAATGCGGAAATGATGGCTGATGACGCCAAATACCTTGTCGCGGGAGAAATCGATACCGTCTACATATTTTTCTATCATCGCATCCGGCAAGTAAGTACCGAAACGCAGTAAGCGGTCACTTTCTTCAAGGCCAAGAAAGTGTTTCATGATGCGATGCCTGTCCTTTTCTGACAGTTCTTTGACGAAAACTGTGGATTTGGATGATTTTTTTGCTGAATCTAACAAGTGATTGGGATCTTCTGGAAAAATATCTGACGCATTCATAGCAGCTCCTTATGGGTAGCCTTTTTGTGCAGTGCACAATGCATTGTAGTTGATCTATGCGGATTATTCCAGAAAAGCCCAAGTTTTGAGAATAAAACTTCTATTCTCTTCATTTTAACTAAATTTAACTGAATTTAACTGTTTTTGGCCCCTAGCGCTGCAATCCTGGCTGCCCGTATCTCCACGGGAATCTGTGCTGGATTATTGACATGCAGGTTGGCTATCTCACCCCCATTGACTTGCTGTGCCACTTCCAGCGCTTTGCTGAGTTGGATTTGTGGCACATATGCAGTGTCTGCCTGAGCATACAGGCAAGCTACGGCACTTAATAATTCATGGAAGCGCTGGGGCTTGCGGTAAGCATCGCAGCGTCCCAGCAAATCTATGACGTCAGCAGCGGACAGTGATGCGGCATCTTTAATGCGCAAATGCTCACGCGCCAGCATGACAGAGAGGTCGCGGCATTCTGCCGGCACTTTCAGTCGCTGGCTGATGGCATCGGCCAGTGCCATGCGCTGTTTTTCCTGTGCAATGATAACTTGTCCGTCCGTTTGAACAGCAAGCAGGTCATGCAATAACACGGCATAGCGTGTCGTCAAGGGTTGGCCTGTTTGTGCCGTGGCATCCAGCAAGCTCATCAATTGTTCAGCCTTGCTGGAGTGATTTGCTGCGGGGATAGTCCATAAGACATCAAGCTCAGGCAACAGCCTTTGCAGCGCACCGCAACTGCGCAAGACTTCAAACATGCGTGAAGGACGTGCTTCCATCAAGCCACGTGAAATTTCTTGCCATACGCGTTCTGCCACGAGGGCATCGACTTCACCGGCAGTTACCATGGTTTGCATCAGCGCGGTAGTTTCTTGTGCTACGCTGAAATCATTTGGTGGCGTGGCAAAACGGGCAGCGAAGCGGGCCAGGCGCAAGATGCGTACCGGGTCTTCGCAAAACGCCATTGATACATGACGGAATACGCGGTTCTTCAGATCCTGCAAGCCGCCGTAAGGGTCGATGATATTGCCATCATCATCCTGGGCCATGGCATTGATGCTGAGGTCGCGCCGTATCAGATCCTGTTCCAGCGTGACTTCCGCATCGGTATGAAATACAAAACCCTTGTAACCGGCAGCGGTCTTGCGTTCGGTGCGGGCCAGGGCATATTCTTCATGGGTTTTGGGGTGCAGAAATACCGGGAAGTCCTTGCCAACCGGCAGAAATCCTTTTGCCAGCATGTCTTCAGGTGTGGCACCAACCACGACAAAATCACGGTCTTGTACAGGGAAGCCCAGCAAGGCATCGCGCACGGCACCGCCTACGATGTATGTCTTCATCTATGTCTTTGCAGAGCTAGCGCTCAATCACCATGGCGGCTGTCATGGCCGGGCATGTTTTCAGTTTCCATTAAGGCTTCCCTGACCCACAGGGCTACTGCAGGGTGGGCGATGACGCGGTCAGCATAGGCTTGCAGGGCCGGTGCCAGCGATACACCATAGGTGCGGAAGCGCATCACGACTGGAGCATAGAATGCATCGGCGATAGAGAATGCACCAAACAGGAATTCATGCGCTCCATACAGGGCCAGGCAATCTTCCCAGATTTCACTGATGCGCCCTATGTCTGCCTGTGAACCTATGGTACGTCCCTTGCCAAACAGGTCTGCGCGGATATTCATGGGCATGTCAAAGCGCAGCGAAGAAAAACCGGAATGCATTTCGGCGCAGATGCTGCGTGCGGTTGCTCTGGCTGCCACATCTTCCGGCCATAGGTTGAGTATGGAAAATTGTTCGGCCAGGTATTCGCAAATCGCCAATGAATCCCATATCGTGATTTCACCCGCCAGCAAGACAGGCACGCGACCAGCGGCAGAATATTCGGCGATACGGTTGGTGGTGTCTGGCTGGTTCAGCAGTATGCGTATTTCTTCAAAGGGGATGCCAAATGCCTTCATCAGCACCCAGGGGCGCATGGACCAGGACGAGTAATTTTTATTCCCTATCACCAGGCGCAAACCAGCACGGTGCTGATCCAGCATGGCGGCCAGGGCAGGTTGCATTTCTGTATCTTGCATGATGTCTACACTTGAAAATTAAGGAAGATCAGGGTCGCCAGCAGTCATGCCCTTGGGCACGACGACGCCCAGGCGTGTCTTCAGTGATTGCGGTTTTTTCTCGAACAGGGCGGCGTAGTAAGTCGCATTCGACAAGACGTTTTTGACATATCCTCGGGTTTCGTTGAAAGGAATCGTCTCGGCAAAAATAGCTCCCTCCACCGGCTTGCTGAGCTTGGAACGCCAGGCGCGCGGACGGCCAGGGCCAGCATTATAGGCAGCTGATGCCAATGCTTGCGAGCCACCCAGGTCAGTCAAGACCATGTTCAGATAATTTGTGCCCAGGGCAATATTGGTTTCCACATCATTGACCTGGTTGGGCACAAAATTACCCAGGCCAATTTTCTTGGCTACATAACGCGCTGTTGCCGGCATCAATTGCATGAGACCAGATGCACCCACATGTGACTTGGCATTCATGATGAAGCGTGATTCCTGGCGTATCAAGCCATACACCCAGGCCATGTCCATACCCAGTGCCTGGGTAGTCTTGTACATGCTGTCGTTGAATGGTGTGGGGTAGCGCTGGCTGAAATCCAGTTCACCCTTGGTGCGATCCGAGGTATTCACCATGCGGTCAAGCAAATTGTTTTGCCTGGCCAGTTCAGCTGCCGCCAGATGCTGGCGTTCGCTCATCTTGCGCAATTCCCAATTCCATTCACGCGTGCCTTCAAAGCGCAAATTCATGGTGTAAAACCTCAACGCCCTTTGCAGGTTGGGGTTTCTTTCCATTGGTGCCAGTTCTTCTGGCGTCAATGGCTTGACGGTCGCTGGTAAACCTATTTTTTGACCCTGCTCTTCGAGCGCGAGCTGGCCATAGAAATGCAACTGATCGGCGATGCTGGCAAACTGCGCGCGCGCTTCTTCGTTCTTGCCTTCTGCCTTCAGGGCACGGCCATACCAATAAACCCAGGTTGGATCGCTTTTCAGGTTGGCAGGCATGGCGGTGATACTGGATTTCACCAGCTTCCAGTCAAGTTCACGCAAGGCCGTGCGGGTACGCCATTGGTAAGCCTCCACCGTTAAGGGGGCAGCTTCGCTTTTTTGCCAATAGCCTAATGCTTCTGGCTCCAGTTTCAAGGCAGCCTGCATGGCGATCTGGGCCCAGCCCAAGGCGCGTTCATTATCAGTGAACAGGGCTGCATGACGACTTAGTGTAGCCGCAGCCTGTTCATGATCAGTTTTTGCCAGGCGACCAAGGGCAATCAGGTAGAGCTCATGCGCAGCATGTCCGGCATCGGGTGCTTTTTTCAACAGGCCAGCGGGTTTGTCGATGACTTCTGCGACTTGTTTTTCTGGCACATTGAGCAGTTTGCCCATACGTTGCGCCAATGGTGTGGCACCGTTTTCTGCTGCCATGCGCATTTGCGCCCACAAATCATACTGGTTGAATTGTCCAGTTGTGGCCAGATAAGTTACCAGGGCATGACAGCCTTCGCCATAATCGCGTGGGCTATTGAGCAAGTTGCGTGCTTCGGTCGCCACTTTCTGTTGCTTCATGGCTTTCGATAGCAGGGAATAGCAGCGCAACTGATTATCATCAGCAACGACAAATTGCGGGTATTGCTGATCGAACAAGTCCCACTCACCGCGTCTGCCCAGCAATAACAACCAGTCATTACGCAGCCGGTCAGCAATCGCGCTACCTTCATACTTGCTAATAAATTCACGGAATTCGTTATTGCTGGTTTTTACCAGGCGCGCCCGTATGCGGTAATAATCGACATAGGAAGGGATGTCATAATTCTTCAGTGTCGCAGCATATTGCTCGGCACTGGCGGCATCATCATGGAAAGCCGCATCGCGCAAGGCCATGAAGCGGTCATCATCATTGGCAATCAGGCCCCTCTTCGCCGGTGCTGCGTAGGCGAAAGGACTTGTTGCGAAACCTGCTAAGATCATCAGGCTAAGACCAGCTAAACTTTTTTTCACAGACATCTTTTAACAGTTTGAGATTACATTTCTGACAGTATGACACAGCCCAAGAATAGCGAACACAAAGTCATCGTTGAAACAGCGCAAAGTCGTTCTGAATTGCGCAAGCTTTTACGCAAAAAACGCCTGGATATGACGGCAGATCAAAAACTGGCGCTGGATACTGAGATCGGAAGACAATTACTTGCATGGTACAGGCAAAACAAGCCAGCCAGCCTGGGGGTATATTGGCCGATACAGGCTGAACCGGATTTGCGCCCCTGTTACCAGCAATTGCTGGATAGCGGCTTGCACCTGGCCTTGCCACTGGTGACAGGCAAGGACATGGCCTTGAGTTTTCTTGACTGGCAAGCCGGAGATGTCATGACGGTCGATAGCTACGGTATCGCCATCCCCGCGCATGGCAGGCTGGTCAGCCAACCGTCGGTCCTGATTATTCCCTGCCTGGGCTGGAATAAAGCAGGCTATAGGCTGGGCTATGGCGGCGGTTTTTATGACCGTACTCTGGCAGCCAGCCCACGTCCTACGGCGATAGGTATCGCCTACGCCTGCACTGAGGCTGAATTTGCCTCAGAGCCGCATGATATTGCGATGGATTTCATCATTAAGGCTTAGAGGCTGTTGCGAAATTAACCTGGCGTTGTTGCGCCTCCTTGCCGTACTGAAGCACTGTCTGCGTCGGTGACGCCTGGCCACCTTAATTTCGCAACAGCCTCTTAAATTAAGACAGGCCTTATTTTTCACACCAGGTTTGCCACATGGCGCGGTAAGCTGCTTCCAGCTTGCGGCAAAAACCGGGTTCATCCATGAGCTTGCTGTTTTGCATCTGGCTGCGCTGGCTCAAACGCAAGGTGTTCAGATAGTCTGGATTGGATGCCAGGCTGACGACTTTTTCTACATACTCCTCTTCTGTACGGGCTATCCATTCTGGTCGTCCCAGGCCTTCCAGTATGCTGCTGCCTATACCACCAACGCCGGGGCGACCCAGCAGGGTCACAAAGGGCACACCCATATACAGGGTTTCAAACAGGGTTGTGCCAGAATTATGCGGGAAGCAATCCAGGCCTATGTCTATCCCCCTTAGTACATCCCATGGCGGGCTATGGACGCCTATCTGCAGGCGATTTTTGCTTATGCCCAGCGCCGCAAATTTATCTTCAAAGGCGGTGCGCATGGCAGTATCACTGAAGTTGCTGCTGTCTATCACCAGCCTGGCATTTGGCAGTCGTTGCAATATTTTTGCCCAGGCATGCATGACTTTGTGATTGATGCGTACTGCACGGCTTAGTGTGCCTAGCGTGATATAGCCATTTTTCAGAGCTGGCAGGGTAGAGACTGGACCCATGCCATCCTTGGGCCGGTAGGCAAATACGGGGCTATCGACACGCCAGATTTTTTCTGCAAACAGGGCTTCTGTCCGGTGCGGGGCCGTGCATGAGTCTGCCAGAAAATAATCGATGGCCTGCAAACCGGTCGTGTAGCCATAACCGAGCCAGGACAGGGATATCGGTGCCGGTTTGCGGGCGAACACCCGCAGACGGTTATTGCCAGTGTGCCCGGCCAGGTCTATCAGTATGTCTATGCCATCAGCACGGATTTGGTCTGCCAGTACGTCATCACTTAAATGTGAAGTCGATACCCAATGATCGGCATAGCCGCGATAGCGTGCGGATACAGCATCTTCAGTCTGGAGTTCAGAATAGGCATAAATCTCGAATTTGCTCTTGTCGTGATGAGCGAGCAGTGGCTCAAGAAAATACTGTACCGGATGCTGGCGCAAATCAGGTGAGACATAGCCTATTTTCAGGCGACGATCAGCTGTCTTGCTATTTGTATGAGGGCGCTGCAATTGATATAGCGGCGCCGCAAAGCGCTGTTCATATTCACGGTAAGCAGCAAAAATTTCTTCTGCACTCAGGTCAGGGTGATAGTTCAGGGCGAATAGCAGATTGCCATAGGCTTCAGAAAAATTCGGGCGGTATTCCAGCGCAAGGCGATAAGCATCCACCGCTTCGGCGATCATGCCCTGGTCATCAAACAGGGCACCCAGGCTGTTATATACATCGGCAAAATCTGGCTTGAGCTTGATCGCCTGTTGAAAGCACTTGTGTGCCGCGGTAAACCGGCTAAACAACATATGCAACTTGCCATAGTCATGCAGGACAGTGAAGGAATCGGGATTGAGTTTGAGTGCCTGCTGATAACAGGCCTCAGCTTCCGCATAGCGTTTTTGTTCGGATAGCAAACGCCCCAGATTGCCATGATGATCTGCATTGCCAGGTTCAAGCGCGAGCGCTTTGCGGTAATTTGCTTCTGCCTGGGCGACCTGTCCGGTACCGCTGTAAATATGGGCAAGATTGTTCAGGGCGATACTGAAGCAAGGATTGCATTCGAGACTGCGCTGATAGCTGGCTTGCGCCTCTTTTAATTTGCCCTGCGCCTGCAAAATCACGCCAAGATTGCCATGTGCTTCTGTGAAATCTGGTTTGAGTTGTATTGCCTGCTGATAATGTTGTATGGCATCCTCAACCAGGCCCTGTTCCTTGAGTACAACCGCAAGGTTATAGTGATGAAGCGGTTCAGCCGGTGCCTGGCTGATCATCTGCCTGTAGATGTTTGCCGCATCAGCAAAACGCCGTTGTTGCATATACAGGTTCAGCAGACTGTCACGGGCACTGGCATTATCCGGTTGGCGTTGGCAGAGATTTTGCAGCAAGGTTTCAGCATCGGCCTGCCTGCCCAGCTGCTGATACAGGTTGATCAGGAAAAAATCGGCATTCACCAATTCAGGTTGCGCGGCAATCGCTTTTTGGAAACAGGATTCTGCCTCTGTCATGCGTCCCTGGCTCGCATGTATCATGCCCAGGTTGCAATAGCCGTAGTAGTGCTGGGTGTCCAGTTTAAGTAATTCTTCGTAATGTCGTACTGCCCCGGCAAGATCGTCACGTTGTTGCAATAACAGGCCAAGATTGAAGTGCGCATGCGTCAATTTCGGGTTGATTTCCAGCGCACGCGAGTACGCCTGTTCTGCCTCGGAATTTTTGCCCATGAGTGAGAGGCTGACAGCAAGATTGAAGCAGGCAATGGTATGGTCCGCTTGCTGGGCAATAACGTGCTGGTAACACTGCACGGATTCGGCAAAGCGTGACTGGCCATCCAGTGTCAGGCCCAGATTGATCCAGGTTTCCAGCGACTCTGGTCTGGCTTGCAAGACCAGGCGGTACAGCGCTTCGGCATCTGGCAAGAGCAATCTCTCATACAGTCTGTCAGCCAGGATATTGACGGGCAGGTTTTCTGCCGGATCCAGCCCCAGTTTTTGATAAGCAATAGCAATGGCATTCTGCTCGTCTGCCAGCATGACAGTAGTCGTCGATGCAACTGGGGTGTTTTGTCCGGTCGGGGGTACGGGCGCAGATGCCGGAGCACGTTGCTCAGCAACGGCTTCTACAGGCTGTTGTTGGGAAGATTCTGTTGACTTTGAAAAAGTGTTTTTAAGCCATTTCAACATGGGAGCTGGTCGTCTGGTTGGTCTCAAGTTCAAGTATTTTAACCAGTAATCAGCGTTACTGGCGGCAAATCGAATTAAGCAGACGGCGAGCTCCCGGATTGCTCAGCGAATGATATCCGGATTCAACACCTCTTCATCTACCCTCGGCGTTTGTCCGCGCAAGACTGAATTGCCACTATACAGAGTACGCTGGTCTATCCTGGCTGGCTGGCACCAGTGGGCTTCCTGCATTTCCTGGTTCAGACCGTAGACGGACAAGGCATTGGCATACACCACTTTGTGGATGACTTCGGCAGAGATGCCACGGCTGGCCATCAGGCGGGCTGATTTGGGTACAGCCAGTGGGTCAGACACGCCCCAGTCACAGGCAGAGTTGACGATGATGCGTTCAGGGCCATACTGCTTGACGATGTCAGACAGCCTTTCATTACCCATCTTGGTGGATGGGTAAATCGTGAAGGCGCACCAATAGCCGCGGTCCAGTACCTCTTGCACGGTTTCTTCATTATTGTGGTCGATGACGCAACGGGCCGGATCAAAGCCACATTCCTCCAGCACATCCATGGTTCGGGTGGTGCCGCGTTTCTTGTCACGGTGTGGCGTGTGTATCATGATGGGCAGTTCAAATTCCAGCGCCATGGCGATTTGTGCACGCAGGGCTTTGTCTTCAAGTTCGGTCTGCTCGTCGTAGCCAATTTCACCGAGTGCCACCACACCTTCCTTGCCGAGATAGCGTGGCATGATGTCGAGCACCGCTTCTGCCAGTGCCGGGTTATTCGCTTCTTTGGGGTTGAGGCCGATTGCGCAATAATGGCGTATGCCAAACTGCCCGGCGCGAAAACGCTCAAAGCCGGTGATGGTAGAAAAATAATCGATGAAACTGCCTACATTGGTACGCAATTGCCCCAGCCAGAAAGCCGGTTCTATGACAGCGACAATACCGGCCCTGGCCATGGCTTCATAATCATCGGTAGTGCGGGCGATCATGTGTGCATGCGGGTCTATCATCATGCCATTGCCACCGCTGGGCAATTGACGGAATGCTGCCTGCCCCTGTTGCAGTTGCCCGGCCTGGGCAAGCAGGTTTTGCAGCATCTGGGGCGTGATCGTGCCATTGCAGCAGGGGCAGGTCACTGCACGGTCAGAAAACATTTCATCGACTATCGTGCTGTCGGCGACGAAGTTGCCTGGGTAATTACCTGGGTTCGTTCCATTCTCGTTCATTTGCCTGCTCCTGATTCGTATTTTCAAACATGATCTTCAAACATGATTTTTAAAGCGATGTCCTTGATATCTGCTGCATGGACATCATTCCTGTCATCTGCCACAACCTTATCCAGTATCAGCAAAGGACCATCGGCCACATCATCCACCGGCCTGCCATGCGAGCCTTTGACCAGGCTGGCATCGAGGCCAATGACGTTCATCAGGCTGCGGAAACCCAGCATGCGCTTGCCCAGCCGCCATGCCACTGCCAGTTTGGGGAAGCGGATATTCTTATCGACAAACAGCTCAGCGGGGTCATAGCCGGGTTTGCGGTGTATTTCTACCGTGCGTGCAAAATCGGGCGCGAGTGCATCGTCTTGCCAGTAATAGTAAGTGAACCACGAGCGCTTGTCTGCCATCACCACCAGTTCGCCAGAACGCGGGTGATCCAGCCCTATCTCTGCCCGCTCACTGCCAGCCCAGATTGTTTCTACGCCAGCGACATTGCTGAGCAACCTGCGCACGGGGGCGATCAGTTCCGGCCTGGAAATATACACATGGGCAAACTGATGATCTGCCACGGCATAAGCACTGGAGGCGATAGGGTCCAGCAATTCAGCACCATCTTCTTCACGCACGACCAGGTAGCCTGCTTCGCGCAAGATGCGGTTCAGGTGCACAGATTGGTCAACGGCAGTAATGCCATATTCAGACAAGACCATGACGCGACGGCCAGCCTGTTGCGCATGGGCAATGAGATCACCAGCCACTTCATCAATTTCACGCAGCGACTGTTGTACTGCGGGATTAGTCAGGTCTGGCCCGTGCCTTTGCAAGTCATAGTCCAAATGCGGCAGGTACACCATGGTCAGGGTTGGGTCTTTATCGCTGATCGCCAGTTTGGCGGCATCGGCTATCCAGCGGCTGGATTTGATCGTAGTAGCCGGTCCCCAGAATTGGAACAAGGGGAAAGCCCCCAGTTTTTTTGTCAGTTCTGCGCGCCAGTCTGGCGGAGTCGTATAGCAGTCCGGCAGCTTGCGGCCATCTGCCTTGTAGATAGGGCGAGGGGTAATGCCGTAATCATGGCTGGATGCCATGTTGTACCACCAGCACAAATTCGCGCAAGTGAACTTGGGGTCACGCGCCTTGCCCGCTTCCCAGATTTTTTCTCCCGCCACGAGTTTATTGGATTGTCGCCAGAACCAGATTTCTGCCAGGTCGCGGAACAGCCAGCCATTGCCGACGATGCCATGTTGCAGTGGTGCCAGTCCCGTCATCAGTGTTGCCTGCACAGTACAGGTGACGGCGGGCGTCACCGTTTGTAAAGGCAGCAGTTTGCCCTGCTCAACAAAGGCTTTGAGCCTGGGGGTATATGCCCCCAGCAGGCGCGGTGTCAGTCCAACTATATTCAATATCAGCAAGGCTTGCATGGGGCTGTCTTTTGTCATTCGCTAAGGTGAAAAACATGATTTGTGCAAAGGCGCATACGTGGAAGCCGTGGGATCCAGATTAGCTTGTTGCCTGATTATCATCTTAACCTGCAGTTAATTGCAACCACAGTTTAATGAATAAATGTTTCTTTTTAATTAATTTCACTAAGGGTGAGTATTTAAACATTTGTTTCAAAATAAGCATTGATTAATTTGCAATAATGTTTCAATATTTGCGTTCGTATATTGCAATTAAATCTGTGACATCTGCTATTGGGGAATCAAATTTGTTGTTTGGCGGATTTGTAAATTTGCAAATAAATGCATATCAGTTTTATAATCATTTTCAGCAAGGCGCATTCAGGCACGACAGCAAACTGGAAATGGATACCCATGGAGAGGATTTATCGTGAAATTGGCTGAACTGAACAGCTTGCCCGATCTGGAGGTGACAGCACCAGCAGCCTTGCGTGGTACCTGGCAACAGCAACATGTACGCGTCGATTATTCCTTCCCTGTGGTATCGACCCGCGATGCCTTTGATATTGCCAATCCCGATTTTCGTGCAGTGATCACTTTGCGTGAACCGCAACGCTGCCATCGCATTGCCATTTTCCTGGATGAAGGTGTAGCCAGGGCCATGCCCGGCCTTGCCGAGCAAATCAGGACTTATATACGCTTCCATCATGAAGCCATGGAATTGATCGGTGACATCTTCATGATGCCCGGTGGCGAGGCCTGCAAGAATGATCCTGCCCTGGTGGAAAGGCTATTGCAGGCGCTATCTGAACGCGCGATAGACCGGCATTCCTATTCCATTGCCATCGGCGGTGGGGCCGTGCTGGATGCGGTGGGCTATGCCTCGGCGATCTTTCATCGCGGCGTGCGGCATATACGCTTCCCGACTACCGTGCTGGCGCAGGATGATAGTGGTGTGGGTGTCAAAAATGCGGTTAACTGGCAGGGACAAAAAAATCTCATCGGCACCTTTGCGCCGCCCTGGGCTGTCGTCAATGATGCGCGCTTTATTGATATCTTGCCCGCCCGTGAAAAGCGTGCGGGGCTGGCAGAGGCCGTCAAGGTTGCCCTGATACGTGACCATGCATTTTTCCTGATGATGGAAAAGCAGTTGTCCGCGCTTGCGGCATTTGACAGCGTAGTGTTGAATGCCGTCATTGCCCGATCCGCGAGTCTGCACATGCACCAGATTGCGCATGGCGGTGACCCTTTTGAAAGCGGCTCGGCGCGGCCACTGGATTATGGACACTGGGTTGCTCACAAGCTTGAGCGTCTGACTGCACATGCTTTATCGCATGGCGAGGCGGTTGCCATAGGTCTGGCGCTGGATGCGCGTTATTCCTGCCTGGCGGGTTTGTTGCCCGCCGGTGAAGACGCGCGCATCCATCATTTGCTGACGCAACTGGGTTTTGATTTGTGGCATCCACAATTACTGGCGCAAGATGCGCAAAGTGAATTACTGGTTCTACAGGGCCTCAAAGAATTCCGTGAACATCTTGGGGGGGAGTTAACCATCACCCTGCTGGCGGCCATAGGCAGTGGTGTAGAAGTGCATGAAATGGATGCAGAACGGGTGCGCTCAGCGATAGACTGGCTGCAAAATCTGCATGTAAATTCGACTGCAGATTTACAGCCTGCCATGGCTGGCATGTTGAGTTGAAGAAGAGGCTGACATGCAATTATCCCTGCCACCGCAAAACGTGCATTTGACTTACTGCACGAATATACATGCGGGCGAAAGCTGGGATGAAGTAGTGGTCAGCCTGGATGAAACTATTCCAGTACTCAGGAAGAAATTGGAGCTTGTTGATGGCCAAGCTTTTGGCATAGGTTTGCGCCTGTCAGCCATCGCTGCCGATAGTCTGGCCAGGCCTGTAGTCTTGCAAGAATTCAAGGCGCAACTGCAAAGGCTGGATGCCTATGTATTCACCATCAACGCCTTTCCTTATGGACCATTTCATACGGTCAGAGTGAAAGAACAAGTCTATCTGCCTGACTGGCGCGATGAAGAGCGCTTGCGCTATACCAGGCAATGCGCATTGATTTTGAGCCAGCTCTTGCCTGACGGTATGGAGGGCAGTATTTCCACTGTCCCCGGTGCATTCAAATCTGAAACGCAAACAGAGTATGCGCAGCAGCAAATTGTCGATCAGCTCATAGAGGCGGTTGCCATGCTGGCCCAGTTGGAACAACAAAGTGAAAAATGCATAGCCCTGGCATTGGAACCAGAACCTTGCTGCTTTCTTGAAACCATGGCTGAGACCACGGCCTTTTTTTGTGGCCAGTTGTGGGCACAGGACAGTATAAGCAAGCTGGCAGAATTATGCACCTGTACAGAAGCGCAAGCCGCCCGTCTGATGCGCCGTCATCTGGGTGTCTGCTATGACGTTTGCCATGCGGCTGTCGAATTTGAAGATCCTGTCAGTGCAATGCAAACTTTGACCGATCTGGGCATACGCATACCCAAGATACAGTTGTCCTGCGCCTTGCGCATCCCTGTCATGCATGCTGACATGGTGAATGAACTGCGGCGTTTTGATGATGGCGTGTATTTGCACCAGGTCGTGGTCCAGAATCAGGATAGCTTGCAGCGCTATACCGACCTGCCTGCTGCGCTGGCTGCTTATCAGGCTGGTCAGGCTGATGGTGAATGGCGTGTGCACTGCCATGTACCGATATTCTGGGACAGTGAAGAGCAATTGAGTTCAACACTGGGTTCAACCAGGACTGATTTGCTGGCGACTCTGCAAGCTTTGCGCAGGCAAGATCTTTCCGGTCATCTTGAAGTCGAAACCTATACCTGGGATGTCTTGCCCGCACATTTAAAAACTGAATCCAAAGCCCACGCGATTGCGCGTGAGCTGAGCTTTATCATGAAAGAACTGCTGACATGAATACTTTAGTCATGAACAACAGCCGCATGGGTATTTATTTGCGGCTGGGTCGGGTGTCCAACCTGCCTACGGTATGGACCAATGTGCTGGCAGGTGCCATCGTTGCTGGCAGCATTACTGGCCGCCCCTTGTCCCCCATGCATACCTTATTGGTCATGTTGGCGATTTCTTTTTTTTACTGCGCGGGCATGTATCTGAATGATGCCTTTGACCGCGAAATCGATGCCCGCGAAAGACCGGGGCGCCCCATTCCCTCAGGTCAGATCAGCGCCAGGGCAGTGTTTGCCATCGGCTTTGTCTTGCAGGTTGCGGGCATTGCCATACTCAGTTACTACGGCACCTGGGCCATCGTTTGCGGTTGCGCACTGGCAGCCACCATCTTGCTGTACAACGTCTGGCACAAGGGGAATCCGCTTAGTCCGCTGATCATGGGTCTGTGCCGCGCTCTCGTGTATTTTGCAGCCGCGGCCAGTGCCATGGTTATCACCGGTAACGTGGCCGATGATAATTTGCTTAATGCTGGCAGCAGCCTGCCTTTGACAAATACCGTGCTGGTGAATACCACCGTGGTGCTGGCGGCACTCGCTATCTGGGCGCATGTGGTCGGGCTGACTTATGCAGCAAAACAAGAGAGCCTGAATCGCCTGGGCAGTCTGTGGCCCTTGCTGATACTGGCCCTGCCCGTACTTTTGTATGGCAGCCGTTCTGTCACCAGTTGGGCTGATGGTGGCCTGGCTTTATTGATGTTGCTGGCCCTGATCATGGCTGACATTATTGCTGTGCGCTTGCTGATCACCCGTCATATCGCGGGTGCGGTACCCAAGGCTGTGGCGCAATTGATTGCGGCAACTTCCTTGCTGGATGCGCTGGTGATAGCCATCGCCGGTGGTGGTGTTGCTGCCGTAACGTTTTGCCTGTGTGCCTTTGTCATGACCAGGGTTTTGCAACGTGTCATTCCCGGAACCTGATCCATCATTTGAAGGCTGCCATCATGAGACATCCATCCTTAGAAGAAATGCAGGCACTTACCCCAACCGCCTCAGCCCTGTCGCAACTAGATATCTGGATCGCCGCGCGCAGCTCACCCGAAGCCTTGCTGTGGTTTCGCCTACAATGCCAGCAAATCAGTACGGCAAAGCAGGAGCGTGATGTCTACCGTGCCATGGGCATGGCTTCACGTAAACTGGGCAAGCTTGATTTGAATTTAAGCAGCGATGAACTGGCGACAGCGAATTTACTGCGTCCTGGTTTCGATCCTTCAGGCTGGAGTACCGATATCGCTGCCAGGGTTGCTTTCATACTCGCCAGCTATGCCGGTGATGAGGCGCAATTTGCCAGCCAGCTTGACAGCATCGCTGACAGTGCTGAAATCAATGAATTGATTGCCCTGTATTCCGGCTTTCCCTTGTATCCCGCAGCCAGTGCGATAGAACACCGGGCCCGTGAAGCCATACGCTCCAGCATGCGCCCTATCTTTGAAGCCATGGCGCATCGCAATCCTTATCCCATGCAGGCATTTGATGAGGCAGCCTGGAACCAGATGGTCGTCAAATGCTTTTTTCTCGATAGTCCCTTGTGGCCAGTGCAAGGACTGGAACAAAGAAATAATCCAGCCCTGGCACGCATCCTGATCGACCTGGCGCATGAACGCTGGGCTGCAGGGCGCGCCATCAGCCCCGAGCTATGGCGTTGCGTAGCACCACAACTTGATGCTGTAGGTGAGGCTGATTTGTTGCGCGCGCTGGAGCAAGGCAGCATGGCAGAGCGGTTGGCTATCGCCAAGAGCCTGCCTGCACATGACAGCAAAATTCGCAATTTATGCCAGCAACAGAATCTGATAACGGCAGCGAAAGACTTGAACTGGCAAGAACTGTTGCAAGAGCCGCAGCAAGTGCAACATTAATACACAAAGGAGATTCAATATGTTTGAAAAGAATAATGAACACCAGCAATGGCTGGAAGCCAGCATCGCCAATCTGGACGCAGCCGCCGGTACTATCCATATACAGCGCGGAGAAGATTTATACCTGAGTGCCGCCTTGCGCATACCAGAACCCGTACTCGCCATCGTCGCCCATGTCAGCCATGGCAAGGGCATGGCGGGTGCGGCGCAGCTGAGTAAAGCCCCTGTGCAGACCTGCAATCTGCAAGACGATAAAAGCGGCAATATACGCCCTGGTGCCAAGGCAGTTGGTGCCCAGGCGGCAATCGCTATTCCCTTGCTCAGCAAGGCGGGTGATGTGATGGCGGTGGTTGGTTTTGCCTGGCAAAAAGAAGGTGACCCTGCAGAGTGGGTGGCACAAGCACCTTTCCCGGATAAGCTGGCTGAACTGACTGCGTGCCTGCAAGCGGCTTGATTTAGTTTTCGGGCAGGATCAATTTACGCACATAGCCTTCCAGTGCCACGGTTTCTCCATCCGCATTGGTGATGGGGCGGCCGGGTAGACCCATGCCTTCGCTGATGAATACTGTATTGCCTGCCACGCATAAATTCGATGGGGTATCCAGGTGCCTTGCAAGACAAGTCACTGTGCGCTTGTCCAGATCAAAGCAAAGCAGGCGGCCAGAATAACGTTTGAAGCCACCATGCCAGGCGGTTTGCGGTATTTCATCTACTGGCATGGGCTCTAAAAAATCATCGCATAATTCCAGCACCAGCAATTGCCCTTGTTCAGTAAAAGCCATACCTGTGGCCAGTGTCAGGCCTGTGATTACCGTGCTGACTTCACCTGTATCAAGATCGAGCCTGACGATTTTACTGACACCCTTCTCAAAGTTAATACCCGTCTTGCCAGCATTGTCCTGCAATTCGCCCGAGAACAGGGAGATCAGTACTGGCTGGCTGCCACTCGATGGTCGCCAGCTTTGATCAAGAATCACCGTCACCGGCACAGCATGCTGACCACCAGACAAATCTGGCAGCACACCAACTACAGCTTCTGCTTGGTCATCTACAAACTCTATGGCCTGATTGGTATCAGGCTTCACGGTCAGCCAGCTTTGTCTTTGCGGGTGATAGCACAGCGCATTCAGGTTGCCGCTACTGTGGAATACAGCTTGCGGTGGCAGGGTAGTCAAATCCAGGATGCGTGAACCGGCGACATAGTCAGTCTGGCTCAGCAGCCAGCGACCACCACCATAAGCGATATCCGCCAGGCCAAATATTTCATCCCTGCACATGCGTGACTGCATATTCATGGAGCGAAAGCCATCAGCGAGTACTTCCCGTTTCACATACTCAGCTTCTGCATCCTGTTTGAACTGCAATAGACGGCCAGAAAAAACTTGTTCAGCATCGCCGCTGCCTGCTTCTATCAGCAGCAGGCTGCCATCCTGCTTGAGCTTGATGCCGCGTGGATTATTCAGCCCGCGCAAGATGACGCTGGAAGCGCAGCGTTGCTGGATCATGAGTTGCGGTAGAACGATGGGGGGCGGGTTTGCCATGGAGTGAATCTGAATGGGGCTTGTCAATGCAGGACAGTGTTTCACAAAAGATAAATATGGTCAATGTGATATGTATTTTTCCTACTATGACAAGGCCTGGCGAAAAGCCAGTCGCGTCCACGTCACCCCGTTTTGCTGGTTCAGTTTTTGTATTGATGCCGTCTGTACATTCAAGATGGGTTCCAGGCTCTGCAGAGCAGCCAGTTCTATGGTCTCTGCTGCGCTGACATCAAACATGCGTCGCCCGGCAGGGACAGGGCCGTGACGCAGCGACAGTATCAGGGGCGCAGATGCATTCATCAAAGCTGCCAGTCTGGGCATGGCCTGCTGGCGTTGTGCTGCATCAAGATGCATCCACACAGCGCTCAGCATGATGAGGTCGAAAGTCTGATTCATGGCGCACAGCCTCGACAAGTCTGGCAGGCTGTCATCCAGCCACGTAATGCGGGGTGAATCATGCAGCGCTATGCCCGGCAAGCGCAACTCCCGCGTTGGCTCTACCGCGACTACGCTATGTCCCATGGCAGCAAACACCGCCGCATCCTTGCCTATGCCTGAACCTATATCCAGTACATGACAGGGCGCTGCTGGTAACAAGTGCAAGACCATGGCGTGGTGTTCTTGAAAGGAAATTTCCTGCCACTGCTGCACCAGACAAACAGCCATCTCGGCATAGCCTTCGGTGCCACTGATTTTATTCACATGCATGTTCTGACTATCGTGTTTTACCGGAAATGAAGATTGTAAATCACTGCTTCGAATATCTTTACTTAAAAAAAGAATAATGACATTGACTTTTCGATAATTGAAAATATACTAAGTAAGCTTGCCATATTGATAGCAGGCAGGTTTCCAGAATTTCATAGATACCCACCCCAGTTTCATAACCCGTACTCACCTCAAGGAGTAATTTTATGACTACCAGTAAAGAATCTTATGGCGGTTTTATCCCTCTGTATGCAGTGGCAATGAGCGATGCAATTGCTAGTGGCGATGCAGCAAAAATGAGCGCTGCACGTGATGCCGCGTTTAGCCACCTGGCAGCCGCGGCTGATGTTGCCCGTCTTTTGCCTGAGCTGGAAAGCGCGATCAAAAGCAAGGGCGGTATTATCCGCCCTTTGTATGCCGTCACGATACAAGATGCCGTCGCCCGTGGCGATCAGGTTGAAATTGCCCGCATTAAATCCGAACTGGCTTCCTACAGCAATCTGCTCGGAGGGGTCAGCAATACTGCCGCCGCATTTCATCCTGTCACACCTTACGGCGTCGCAATTCAGGACGCGCAGGCGCGCGGTGATCAGGCCGAAGTGGATCGCCTGAAAGAACTCGCGCAAAGTTTGCTGGCACAACTCAACGCCGGTAAATAAGCAGTCACCTCTTTATCGCAAATGCCAGCTTGCTGGCGTTTGCCACCGGAGCCAAGTATGGAACAAACTCCTCTCTTATCTCAAGCTTCTCAAGCTTCCCAACCTGCCAGGGCGCGCACCTTGTCAGACCTCAACGGTCATACCCCTGTGCACGTCGTGTGGGAAATCACTCTCGCCTGCAATTTGAAATGCAGCCACTGCGGTTCACGTGCAGGCAAGCGCAGAGTGGGCGAACTCTCCACCGAAGAAGCCTTCTCCGTGATTGATCAACTAGCCGCTCTGGGCACGCGTGAAATCACTTTGATAGGTGGCGAAGCCTTCTTGCGCAAGGACTGGCTGCAAATGGTGGAGCGCATTGCTGGTCACGGCATACGGGTAGGCATGCAAACTGGTGCCCGCAACCTCAATACTGCCAGGCTGGAAGCAGGCAAGCAGGCTGGTTTGTTTGGCATAGGCGTGTCCATCGATGGCATGAAAGATTATCACGACAGGGTGCGTGGTGTGGTCGGTTCCTGGAATGATGCCCTGCGTGCCATGGAAACCGCCAAGTCCCTGGGCCTGGGTGTCAGCTGTAATACCCAGATAGGTGCAGAGACCATAGATCAACTGGAGCCTCTGTTCAACCGCATCATCGAAGCCGGCGCCACTCACTGGCAACTGCAAATCACAGTCGCCATGGGCAATGCGGTAGAAAATGATCACCTCTTGTTGCAACCACACCGTGTGCTGGAACTCATGCCCTTGTTGAACCGTCTTTACCATGAAGGCCAGCAGCGCGGCTTGCTGCTGACCTTTGGCAACAACCTCGGTTACTTCGGCCCCTTCGAGCATCACTGGCGTGGCCTGGGGGATGAAACCCTGCACTGGACAGGTTGTGCTGCAGGCCAGAATGTCATCGGCCTGGAAGCCGATGGCACCATCAAGGGCTGCCCATCACTGGCGACGGAAACCTATGGTGGCGGCAATGTCCGTGACACTGCCGTGGCAGAATTGTGGAACACGTCTGAAGCCCTGCACTTTGGCCGCATGCGCAATATTGATTCGCTGTGGGGCCATTGCCGGACCTGCTACTACGCCGATGTTTGCCGTGGTGGCTGCACCTGGACTTCAGATTCCCTGTTCGGCAAGCCAGGCAATAATCCCTATTGCCACTACCGCGCACTGAAGCTGGAGAAACGCGGTATACATGAAAAAATCCGCAAAGTGGCACCAGCGCCTGACAAGCCTTTTGCCATAGGCAGGTTTGAATTGTATGAAGAAGCGATTCCAGGAAGGCAAGTGCTGCCAGAAGAACCTGCGCCAGCACCAAGGGTAGCAGAACGCACCAGCAGTAATCCTTTACCTGAACTGGACCTGTGCCGCGGCTGCAATGAATATATCTGGCCAGATGAAACCGAGTGCCCGCACTGTCATGCCGATGTCGCCGCAGCAGCACAAAAATATGCTATTGAAGAAGCCAGACGGCAAGCCGTCATGACAGAACTCAAGAGCGTACTTGATCGTTTGCATGTGCTGACCAGCACAGCCTGATGATCAAAGCCCGGCATTGTTTTTTTGCCGGGATAGTTTTGGTGTCGAAGTATATTTTACTTAATCCGCAAGGCAGTTAACTGATCGCATTCATTGCTTACTCATGGCCCGCTCATTGTCCATTAACTGTCTGCATTTCTTGAAGGAGTAGATATGGTTTCCCCAACTCACGCCGCACCCATGGCCGCCTTGTACGGCGTACCCATCCATGAAGCTATTGCAAGTGGTGATCTCGGCAAGATCGTTGCCATCCGCGATCAGGCACTCGATTACCTGGCTGCGGCATCAGAAATAGAGCGTCTCTTGCCATCACTGGAAGCAGCGATGAAAGCCAAGGGCTTGCCGCCACAGGCTTTGTATGGCGTATCCATACAAGATGCAGTGACACGCGGTGACCAGGCTGAAATTGCGCGTTTGAAAGCACAAGTGGCTTATTACAGTCGCTTGTTTTAAGGTTTAAAAAGACAAACGGCAGTTTATCTCGTAGGTTGGGCTACGCTTCATCAGCCCAACACTTGGCTTAAACAAACGTATACGTTATTTAAACGCAGAGTGTTGGGTTGGTAAACCGCAGCCCAACCTACGAACTCAATCATTGTGACACCTCAACCCACCACCTTCTCCGGCGGCGTCACAATCAACACCGAAGGCACAGCCTCTGGATTATATAGGCGCAAATAAAAGTGCCCTATCCCTGCCGTCCCCAGCATCAGGTTAGGCGTTTCACCCGTACCAGCCACCCCGCAAGGCCAGGGCATGTCGGACTGGCCGTAATGCTGCCAGCCTTCCTGCCCTATTTTTTCTGCGACCTGGGTCAGGTCAGGGCGTTTCAGATATTGTCCCGCCATGATCATCAATTCAGCATTGCCGCATGCGCCATGGCATAGTGAAAAATTACCAACCCCATGTACCCAGGCAGGCATCAGCGAACTGGCGGTGGTTTGTATGGCGGCATTCAATTCCTGCATGAGCATGGCGTCATCCGGCATCAAGGCCACATTGCGCAGGCGTGACAAACCTATGCCGGGTGCGCCATGACACCATGCCATGTTATAGACTGGCGGAGCATCAGCCTGGCTGGCATCCATGATGCGTAAGTCTGGCCAGTTATTATGCTGGGCGCTGAACAGGCCACGCTCATACCGCAAGCCTTCATTCGCCCCGTCCAGGTAACGCTTTTCACCCGTGGCGCGATACAGTTCCAGCAAGGCAGTGACGATGCCCGCCACGCCATGCGAGTGCCCGGTCAGATGTTTTTGTCCTGGTACGTGCATGGTTTCCCATGACCAGCCTGCGTCGCTTTTGCTCGCATGTGCCAGCAAATAATCACCATGAGTTTGCGCCAGCGCGATGAAGTCAGGGCGCTGGTGTTCCAGCCCCAGTTTCAGCATGGCAGGTATGGCACCAGCACTGCCGCCTATGACGTCAATGAACATCGCATCGGGTGCCTGTTCTGTGAGGCTGGCCATTTCGCGCAGGCCACGTGCTACCAGGGCTTCGTTCTTCAACAATGTGCCTATCCGTACCAGCACATAGGCAAAGCCGCTGCTGCCTGCATAAAAACCACTACGTGCTGCGCCCTGCATTTTGTCAGACAGCGACAGGGCCTGGTTCAATGCCCCTTCCAGCACCCGCTTTTGCTGTTTGTCTCCACTGAACTGGTACAACTCCGCCAGGAACAATGCGATGCCACTGGTACCACCATACAGGTCACTGGCAAAGGAACGGTAAGCTGGCACCCAGGCTTGATTCACGGCTTCCATCGACCAGCCCAGCCAGTTGCAACGTGCGCCATCCCAGACGGCATCACGGCATAAGCTGCGGCCTATACGGTCAGCCACCTCAAGATAGACTTCCTTGTACGAATTTATTGCTGCGCTTATAGGTCCGTCTATAGGTGCATTCATAGTTGCAAGCCTCCGTTAAATACCGGTGTTTCAAATAAATTGACTGAATTGCGATTCAGGTAGGGGGTACGCATATCGATGCCATTCGCGGCGAAGCGTTTTTGTACAGCATCTGCGCGCGCATCCACGCTTTGTGAGCCAGCCAGCCACGCATCGACCATACCTTCGGCTACCAGCCTGCACCTATGCATGCCGAAGCTCTCACCTGTGCCTGGCTCTTCTGCCACGCCTATGCCATCAACCAGGGTTTTGCAGAACATGGGCGTGAGGGGGCGTAGTTTGCTGCCCAGGCTTGCATGCAAATCCTGTACCAGTGCTGCCACCATGGGGTAATGGCGTTTGGCGATATACAGCACGGCTGCATCTGCACGCCGGTAGGCGCTGGCGTCAACCAGTGTTTTATAGCGGAAGGGCAGTGCATAGCGGTTGAGTTGCGTCGTCAGGCCATATAGCAATTCTGCCGCTGCACTGGCTGGTACATTGAAGTAAAAACGGATGAGTTCATAGTCGTCAAACTGGTCAGACAGATTGCTGCCAAAGGCATAGTAAAACCCTTGCTGCATATCGGCAGTACCCGGATAGACGCGTAAGTTAACCAGCTCGCCCGCTACAGGTGCCATACCCGGCCATTTGTTGGCGGCATATTCACCCACGACTGCAGTACGGCTGCGTTCACCTTTTTGTATCATGACGCGGCCGTCGGGGCTTTGCTGATAAATTTTCCAGCCAGGATCCCAGCGGTCTGGCGTCTGGTTGGCCTGGCTCAGGTTGGGTACCAGGCTTTGTGAAGCTTGTATCGGTTCACCCACAGTATCACGTACATAATACATGCCATACAGGCTGCTATTGATGGCGGCGATCAGGTCTTGCGCAGGATTAGTCTGACCAGTGGCCGTGACGACAGGAATTGCTGCGCTACTGCCAAATGCATAGCTATTCTGGTTGTGGATCTGCAAGGCTGCGTAGATGCCTTTCAATTCTTCGATCATGGCTGTATTGTTCATGCATTCATCACTCATGATGGCAGCTCCCCGCTAAATCCGTACAGGGCAGATGCAGCCTGGCGTGGATTGCGTAAAATATTCTGACTGACTTGCAATAAGGTCGCCGCATGATTGGTCATGACGGGCGAGTAGTAGAGTGATTCAAAAACAGTCTGCACCATGCGGGCAGCACCATATTCTATGCAGCGCAGCAGGTAGGCATACGCCTGGGATTTGTCGATACCCGCCGTTTGTACATAGCTGCGCCAGAAGGCATGGATGGATGGATACATCCCTTCCAGCGGGTAAATGGCTTTATCAACAAAGCTGGTAGGATTGAAATCATGATATAGCGGCATGGAATAAATCCATGAGGTCAGATAGGCTTGCAGCACTGCACCTGTATCCCAGCTGGCATCGCCGTAGTCAACCAGTTCCCAATCTATGATGCGAATCGCTATTTCACCACCAGGACCCGGATACACCACGCAGTTATCCCATTTCATATCACCATGGATAATGCTGTCGTAGCGCCAGCCTTGTGCCAGCCGCGCCAGGTTTTGTTGCAGATCAGGGTATTGCCTGATCAGGGCTCCAAGCTGCTGCACACCACCACTCAGGGTATTACCTGCCTGCATGCTGTTTTGATGAAAACTTAAAATCCATGGCACCATGCGCGGGAAGCTGCTCAAGTCTTCTGTCTGCAAAGTTTTGCCACGCAGGGTCTGGTGATAGCTGCCCAACGCAGCTCCCAGCAACTTGCCTATCTCGGCCGGGAATGTTTTTTTGCGCGCATGAAATTCCGTCAGGTTTTCACCGCCAGGCAAGAGACTGATAGTCAGGCAATGGCGTGCTGCATCATGATCAACAAAGTTGGGCATGAGTCCTGCCAATGCTTCATAACCACTTTTTTGCGACATGCGGTAGCAGGCAGCTTCGCGCTGCATGGTCGACATCGCCATCGGTTCGATTTCCTTGATCTGCTTGACGAACAGGCCAGAACCATCGCGCCGTATGATCTTGTAATTGCGATTGCGCCTGCCAGCCTCTACCACCATAAAATCACCATCAACGACCACTGCCGGTGGGATCGTGCCACGCGCCAGCAGATAGTGGGCCATATTGGAAGCGGTTAAAAACATCCCTGATACTCCTTAGATTAAAGCAAGAAAAATGGCTTACAGTCCACTTTCATGCCGAAACCCCAGGTGCAAATAATTGCACTTGGGGTTTGCGAAGAATGAGTCAGCCCGCGGCCGGAAATATATCCCGACCGTTTTTTACCAGGGCTGATCAAACTACTTTGTGCTGCTTTGGTTCACTTGCTCCCTGTTAGCAAAATCCGGGCGCAGTGACATTGCCGCAAATTGGCATGTTATGCGTAGGAATAACAGGCCCCACCGTCATAGGCAGGCAAGTGTGACCACAAATCGGCATGTTATGAGTTGGAATAACAGGGCCAACTGTCATAGGCAGGCAAGTGCAACCAAGCAGATGAGTTGGTGCTATCGTTTGTGTGCAAACCGTGGCAGCAGTGTGGCAAACAGCGGCAGCAACGGTTGGGCAATGTGGTGGTGCCGACAGCGGTGGCTGGCAACCATGCCACGCGGTATGACCACAAAATTGCGGCGCGGCCGTGCAAAAGTGAACGCCAGTCTGGCCGACTTGTTGCTGTTGTTGTGCCTCCAGTGTAGGAGGAGGGCAAACGAAGCAATGTGTAGCATTCGTTGGATTCATTGCCTGTGCTTGTTGAGGTGCCGCTTGCTGCGCCTCAATGGTGAATGGTGGGCAAATGAAGCAATGGGTGCTGGCAGTAGGATTTGTAGTTGGATAGAAAGCCTGTTGTGCCTGCT
The DNA here is from genome assembly GCF_058788535.1 of Undibacterium sp. FW305-107. NCBI lineage: Bacteria > Pseudomonadati > Pseudomonadota > Betaproteobacteria > Burkholderiales > Oxalobacteraceae > Undibacterium > Undibacterium sp. FW305-107. The sequence goes on along the minus strand of NZ_JBYTAV010000001.1, from coordinate 745,981 downwards.
GTGCTTGTGGTGGCGCGCAACCCTGCCATGCAGTGTTACCGCAAAATTGTGGAGCGGCAGTGCAATGCTGGACGCCGGTTGGACCAAGAGGTGGGCAAGGCTGCCACGCAGTGTTACCGCAAAATTGGGGGGCCGCTGTGCAATGTTGTACACCAGTCGGGCCCACATTGGCCTGCGCCGCAAATTGCTGAGCAGGCGCAGCAGCGCCAGCAAAGTTTTGTGCTTGTGCCGGTGCAGCCACGCCACCATTAAATACTGGTGGTTGGGTTTGCACTATGGTCGTGTTGATGGTTGTGGTCACTGGAATATGCGTACCAGCCTGGCATTGTATGCCGCACAGCGGGTTATTGTGGGTGACGATATGGCATATCACAGGGCTGGTATGCGGGAAGCACTGCTGTGGTTGTGTCAGGTGACAAACGGCTGGCAATGTTTGAGGGAAACATTGCGGTGGTTGCGTCACATGGCAGATGACCGGCAAAGTATGTGGCAGGCATTGTGGCGGTTGTGTTGGATGACAAATGACCGGTAAAGTATGAGGCAGGCATTGCGGTGGTAATGTCTGTATATGGCAAATCGGTAATTGAGTGGACATAGCAAACTCTCCTAAGAGTGGCACTACATTTCATGAACGATAGGGACAACAAGGGAACAAACTAATGGCAACATTTCCTGCCTCAGGACGAGGCAATGCTAGCGCCATTCTTCACACATTCGCATGAGAAAAAGGCCCGTTAAATCAGCGACCCTTCACATCACGAATATTTCAATTGGGTTTATCCGGGCAACCCTGCCATGCGGTATTGCCGCAAACAGCGGGGGCTTGCGTGCAGTTCAGGACACCTGTAGGCCCACTGGCAACCGCAGCCTGGGCTGCATTGGCTGCAGCGGTAGCTGCTTGCCCGCTTTGTATGGGGCCGCTGAAAAAGCTCATCTTGGTGTCTGCCACGCTCTTGCCTTTGCGAATCAGCTCGGCGTCGGCCTTGACCCAGACATAGGCTGTTTCCAGTGGATTATTGCTGTTGGCGGATGCTGTGGCCGTGTGCAAAATTGCCTCGCTGGGGATTTCATAATATTCATTCAGTACCGCGTTCAGATACAGGCGCGTATAGCCTTCAAGTGCAGAATTACCCACAAAGCCATTGAGTAACACCACCTCGGGAATATTCGCCGGATCGGCAGCCAATACTTCTACAAAATACTTGTCTTTCGCCATCACAGTTCTCCATTTGGTTGAAACTGAAACGCAGGCCAGGCATCGGGCTTTTCAGATGCCTGATTGCGGATTCAGAAAATTTTGGATAACAATAAAAACTCAGCAGACAGAAGCCAGACCCCTGCCATGCAGCCACAACATGCGCCTCTGTTACAGCAAGATGACGCAGATAAAACAAAACCAGGGTGTTAAAGCAAACCTGAACTATCGTGCAAAAATAAGTGTGCAAAAAAACGGCGACAACAACCCACCTTGAGCTTGCTGGACGCTGGCTCAATAACTCAAAAGAATGCTTCAGGAAGGGGATTTGCAGGCGAGAGAATTTATTGCATATACTTATTACTTTATTTGCATGTCAATAGTTCAAGGTTAATTTATTATTAATATTTGTCAAGGGTGAAATGCGTAACAATTTATTACTATCTTATTTTGATGGAAACTTAATACTTAGACGGGCTGAGCATGAAAAAGCTTTTTCATCCCCTCGATTTTCCATATAGGCTGATTCTATTTATGTTTTCACCTGAGCCCTGATTTAACGCTAACATCAGGACAACTCGCCCTTGATGACCACACTGTCAAAATAATGAGTGATAGCAGGTATGAGACTTGATATTTCTTAAGTGAAATATTATAAAAATAAACATTAAATATCGCGTATTAATCTCTGAGGTGGAAATTGTGAGTCGCTCATTATCATCAGGGGGCAATTGCCAGGATCTGGAAAATATTGGTATGGTGCAGGCTCGTATCGGCTATCATGAAATTCAAAAGAAGCGGAGTCTGAAATTGGACGAGGCATGGGATGTGCCAGCACTTCTTCTGGAATGTCGCTACACCTCTTGAAAATTTCCGGGAAAGGTTAGAACCCTTTTAAAAACGTACAGGTATATCGATATTCTGGAATATAGAAATGTATCAAGGCCAAATCCTTCTGGATGCACCTGCGGTATCGCATTTGTACCGCATATTGCAAGAAGCCATGACCAACATCATGAAGCATAGCCGTGCAACAGAAGTCGTATTCTGGAGTGCCTACGACCATACTGAAAAACAAATGCAATTGCGCATTATCGACAATGGCAAAGTGGATGACATGTGCTTGCCTGCGGACAGGAAAGGGGCTGGCAATGGTGTGCTTTCCATGCAAGCCAGAGCCAGGCAATTGGGTGGCAAGCTGGACCTGGAATTTACTTCGCACGGTAGCACTGTCAATCTGGTTTTTCCCGCATCGATGCAAATGATGCTTAACGATTAAATGGCTCTTTGGTTCACCCGTCTGGCTAATTCCTCTGCGGTTTCCTTACGTTCGCTATATCTATCCACCAGATAAGGAGCGACATCGCGTGTCAGCAGGGTGAACTTCATCAATTCTTCCATCACATCAACCACGCGATCATAGTAAGAAGATGGCTTCATGCGACCAGCTTCATCAAATTCCAGAAAAGCTTTTGCTACTGATGATTGATTTGGTATCGTGATCATGCGCATCCACCGACCCAGTATCCGCATTTGATTGACGGCATTAAATGATTGCGAACCGCCAGATACCTCCATTACTGCCAATGTCTTGCCCTGAGTAGGGCGCACTGCACCAACGGACAAGGGTATCCAGTCTATCTGCGCCTTCATGATGCCCGTCATCGCGCCGTGGCGTTCTGGCGAAGTCCAGACCATGCCCTCTGCCCACTGGGCCAGTTCACGCAATTCCTGTACCTTGGGATGGCTGTCAGGTACTTCATCCGGCAATGGCAGGCCATGCGGATCAAAGATGCGGGTTTCAGCACCCATGGCCTGTAGTAGGCGGGCCGCTTCCTGCGTCAGCAATTTGCTGTACGAACGCTCGCGCAAAGAGCCGTAGAGAAGCAGGATGCGCGGCACATGGCTGGAACGCTCAGGTGCAAATAATTGTTCGGCTTCCGGTAGTCTGAACAAGTCCGGTTGCAGGCTGGGTAAGTCATTTGCTGTGAACACGCTTGCCCTCCGCATCAATGACTTGCTCGCCATCTTCCTTGATGAATTCAGCCAGCTGTGGTGAGGGCAGAAGATCCAGCACTGCTTCCGACGGGCGGCATAGTCTGGCACACAGAGGCGTGACAACCACAGGGCGGTTCATCAGTATCGGATGTGCAACCATGAAGTTGATGAGTTCATCATCAGTCCATTTGCTATCATCCAGCCCCAGCTCTTCATAAGGAGTGCCTTTTTTGCGTAAGAGTTCGCGTACCGGCATGTTCATCGCTGCGATCAATTCTTGCAATTTGGTTTTACCAGGCGGTTGCTTCAGGTATTCAATCACTTCCGGTTCGATACCGCTGTTGCGTATCAGGGCCAGAGTGTTGCGTGATGTGCCGCAATCAGGGTTGTGATAAATGGTAATCGTCATATCGCTATCCAGAAAAAATCAATTGCTTGCAGAGTCTTTTTGTTTCAGTGGGTACAGCCAGCAAAATACTGCCGTTGCTACAGCAGCTCCCAACAGCTGGGCAATAATGAAGGCAGGTGTATCTGCCGGACGTATGCCCGCAAAAGTATTGCTGGCAGCGCGCGCCAAAGTGACTGCCGGGTTGGCAAAAGATGTTGATGAGGTGAACCAGTAAGCAGCAGTGATATATGCTGCCACTGCAAAGGGTGTGACCGCAGGACGGCTGCGGGTACAACTGATGATGACGGCGATCAAACCAAAGGTCGCCAGAAATTCACTCCACCACTGCGCCATGCCGGTACGCACATGCTCAGATGCAAAGAACAGCGGGTTCTCAAACATGCCATGTGCAGCAGCGACACCGGCAAAAGCGCCCAGCACTTGCGCCAGAATATAAGGCAGCACTTCCTTGCCTGGCATATTCTTCTGGAAAGCTTCTGACAGTGTGACGGCAGGATTGAAATGCGCACCAGATATGCTGCCAAACATCAGGATCAGGGCGACCAGGCCCGTACCAGTGGCAATTGCATTTGCCAGCAAGGCGATAGCGACATTGCCGCCTGCCAGCCGTTCAGCCATGATGCCGGAACCTACCACCACGGTCAGAAGGAACGCCGTACCCAAGCCTTCAGAAACCAGACGCCGTGCCATTGTCATGACAAGTTCACCTTCAAATATGTGCATGCGAGTTTCATTTTGTCCGGCCTTGGTACTGAGTTCATAAAAATTCTGATGCAGAGTGCAGATAAGTTATTCAGTTGCCACACATGTTTGTATGCCTACTGGTGAGCATGGATTACCGCCACAGCAGTTCTCAGTCAAAAAGCCCAGCATCTGGTTCATTGTGTCCATGTTGGCAGAGTAAATGACAAAGCGTCCTACCTGGCGCGATTGCACCAGATCAGCGTGTGATAACTCTTTCAAATGGAAAGACAGGGACGAAGGAGGGATGCCCAGTTGCTCACTGATCTTGCTGGCCGCCAGCCCGGCAGGACCAACCTGTACCAGCAGGCGGAACAGGGCCAGACGTGATTCTTGTGCCAGGGCAGCCAGGGCTAATAGTGCTTTTTTTGTTTCCATCGTCTTTTCTTTGGCGGCCTATAATTAATTCTATATTTCGATAATAATGGAATTATAGTTGCTTGGCAAAGAAGTTTTTACATATTCCTTAAATGTTTTTAAATGTGGAAGCAATTGCAGGCACGTGAGCTGATACTTTATTTCCCTGCTGCAAGCATGGCAGGCGATTCATTCGCCTATTCAAGGCAGACAACTTACAATATGCCTGCGTCACGATATTGCCCACAGGCCAGATTTCCTTTTCTATCAATCTTGAATGAATACCTTAATGCCAGTAAAGCGAACATCCATCAAGTTAGCCATGTACATGTTCATTGCTCTGGTATGCATAGTTTTGATAGGGAATAGCATCTGGCAGATGTGGAAAACCCATGACATGGCGATGCGCGCCGGCGATGTGGCCGCAGGGAATCTGGCACAGGCGATGGCGCAGCACTCTGGTGATACGCTTAAGGCAGTTGATGTTGCCATCATTTCTGTCATGGACAGGCTGGAGCAGGATGCCAGCTATCTGCAGCAGCGCGACAAACTGACCCTATCCCTGAAGCGTGAGATGGATAAGCTGCCACAGTTAAAACTCATGACTATGATAGGTGCTGATGGCAAAGTCATGGCATCAAGCAGCGCAGGCTTTACCCAGATCAGCGAACTGGAGCGCGATAATCTCACCTATCATCAAACTCACACAGAAACTGGCTGGTATATCAGCAAGTCAGCCAAAGTGATACAGGACGGCAGTTGGGTTTTTTTGATGTCACGCCGCCTGAATCAAAAAAATGGTGATTACACCGGCATGGTGCTGGCGCACATCGATGTTGATTTTCTGCTTAAATATTTCAACAGCATCAATCTGGGTAAAAAAGGTTCCATTGCCATGCTGGCAGATGATGGCACCCTGGTATTGCGCAGGCCGCTGATTGTCGGAGCCCTGGGCAAGAAATACATTAACAGCCCCATCTTTCGCGAACAAATTGCTGCCAACAATTCTGGTACATTCTCTTCCACTTCCAAGCTTGATCGTATAGAGCGTATTGTTGGTTATAGCCGTCTCGAACAATTTCCGCTGATTGCCGTTGCTGCTCTGTCCAGGGAAGAAGTGCTGCAGGGCTGGCGTTCCAGTGCCATCGTGCAAGTAATCGGTAATGGCGTCCTGATCATCATTTTGATCATTTTTGGTGGGGTCATCGTCAGGCAATTTGAAAAGCAATTGCAAGCGGCAGCCAAGCTGTCGCAGCTATCGGCGATCATCGACAGCTCTGAAGATGCCATTATGGGTGAATCGCTGGACGGCATCATTAGCAGCTGGAATGCCGGTGCAGAAAAGCTGTTTGGCTATCGTGCCGACGAAGTGCTGGACCGGTCTTCCAGACTGCTCTATGCAGATGGTGATGTCATCGCCAGTTCTGCACGTCTGGACAGCATCATCAAAGGCGAACGCATCAGCCACTTCGAAGTCACCGGCTTGCGCAAGAATGGTGAAAAAATCCAGCTCTCTGTCGCCATGTCGCCAGTACATGATGGCGGACAAAGTGTCATTGGTGCCTCAACGATTGCGCGCGACATCACCCAGCGCAAGCAGATGGACAATATGAAGGCTGCCTTCATTTCCACCGTCAGCCATGAATTGCGCACCCCGATTACATCCATACGCGGTGCCTTGGGTTTGCTGGAATCCGGCACGTTGACAGAACTCTCACCCAAAGCCCTGCAACTGGTGCGCATAGCCCACAATAACAGCAAGCGCCTGACTGGCCTCGTCAATGATATTCTCGATATGGAGAAAATTACTTCTGGCAACATGCGTTTTGAAATCCAGCGTGTTGACCTGACTGCCCTGGCACTGCAGGCTATCGAGGCAAATACTAGCTATGCGCTAGAACGTCAGACTTCCTTTTCTTTGACTGAGTATCCCAAGTCCGCCTGGGTCATGGGTGACACGGACCGCATCATGCAAGTGTTTGCCAACCTTTTGTCGAATGCCGCAAAGTATTCTCCTGCACATGAGCAAATAGAAATCCGTCTCAAGTACCACGATGATATTTTCAAGATAGAAGTGGAAGACCATGGTGCTGGCATCCCGGTAGAATTCCGCCCCCGTATTTTTGGCAAATTCGCCCAGGCAGAAGAGCATGGCGAAAAGAATCTGGGTGGCGCCGGTCTGGGTTTGAATATCACCAAGAACCTGGTGGAAACTATGGGGGGCAGCATAGGTTTTGAATCCGAGCCCGGTGTGCGTACAGTGTTCTGGTTCACTTTGCCAGCGGCTGCGCAGCGTGGAGGTGATTTGTAAGCCTGTCAGACCCGGACTTTCATTGAAGATCAGTCAATGTCTTGATTCTTTCTCGGTCTGACGTCGGTGGTGAGCATACTCTCATAAAATATCCTGCACTAATCAAGGGTGCAGGCATATGTTATCTATCATCAATTTATTCAGACAGGGATGGCGGCTACGTGTCATCAGCTCCCTGATGCTGATCTCACTTTTATCGGCGACTCCAGCCTTTGCTGAACCAGGGCGTGAACGTCTGTCGCTGGACAGAGGCTGGTTATTCCATCAGGGTGATATCCCCATGCCGGAGATTGTCGGCCATAGTGCTACCTATGGTAATGCCAAGGCAGGTAACGCCCAGGGGGCGGCAGGTACAAAATACAATGACAGTGGCTGGCGCAAGCTGGACTTGCCGCATGACTGGGCGGTAGAAGGTCCTTTCGATCCCAAAGCGAATATCTCGCAAGGCTACAGGTCACGTGGCATTTCCTGGTATCGCCGTTATCTGCGGGTGGATGAAAGTGAGCGTGGCCGCTATTTTGAACTGCAGTTTGACGGCATTGCCACCCATGCCAGCATCTGGGTGAATGGCAATATCGTGCACCGCAACTGGTCTGGCTACAATGCCAGCAATATCGATATCACTCCCTATCTGCGCTATGGCGATGCCAGCAATACCATCGCCATTCGTGTTGATGCAGAGCAAATGGAAGGCTGGTGGTATGAAGGCGCAGGCATTTACCGCCACGCATGGTTACTCAAATCTGATCCTGTCCACATCATGACTGACGGTGTGCATGCTACACCAAAAAAAATCAATGACAGGCAATGGCAAATCCCGGTAGCAGTGACGCTGGACAACAGCGGCAAGCAGGTGGCCAATGTCAAGGTCGAAGTCACGGTGCTTAGTTCCGATGATAAGGTGGTCGCCAGCAAGATACAGTCTGTCAGTGTGCCTGTGCTTGGCCAGGCTATCGCCAAATTGCCAGTAACCATCAATCAGCCACAGCGCTGGACGCTGGATAAACCAGTACTTTACCGTGTTAAAACAGTGGTGCTGCAAGATGACAAGGCGATAGATGAGGTGAGCCTCAAAACCGGCTTTCGCAGCATACGCTTTGATGCCCGTCAAGGTTTTTTCCTCAATGATCAGCATGTGAAATTGCAGGGGGTATGCCTGCATCAGGATCATGCCGGTGTCGGCGTGGCCGTGCCAGATTCCATCTGGGAATACCGCCTGCGCCGCCTGAAAGAACTGGGTGTGAATGCCATACGTTTTTCGCACAACGCTCCGGCACCTGAAGTGCTGGACATGGTAGACCGCATGGGCTTTCTGGTGATGGATGAAAACCGCAATTTCAATCCCTCTCCAGAGTATATGAAGCAACTTGAATGGATGGTGCGGCGTGATCGCCACCACCCTGGCGTGATCCTGTGGTCAGTGTTTAATGAAGAACCGGTGCAGGGCACAGAAGTCGGTTATGAAATGGCACGCCGCATGACAGCGGCAGTCAAGTCGCTGGATGATACACGCCCGGTCACTGCAGCGATGAATGGTGGCTTTTTTACTGCATTGAATGTCTCACATGCCGTCGACGTACTGGGTGCCAATTACCAGGTGCCTGACTATGACCGCTATCACAAGGCCAATCCCGACAAGCCATTCACCAGCGCAGAAGATACCTCTGCCTTCATGACACGCGGTGAATTTACGACCGATAAAAGCAGGAATATCGTCACCAGTTATGATGATGACTTTGCCAAATGGGGTAATAGCCACCGTGATGCCTGGCAGGCCATAGACAGCCGCCCCTATGTGGCAGGTGGTTTTGTCTGGACTGGCTTTGATTACCGTGGTGAGCCAACGCCGCATGAGTGGCCCTCAGTGAGTTCAGTATTCGGCATCATGGATATGAATGGTTTTCCCAAGACAGCTTACTACATGCATCAGGTACAGTGGATCAAGGACAGACCTTTGATCCACATCGCACCCCACTGGAACTGGCAAGGAAAGGAAGGCAAGGAAATTCGCGTCATGGTCATGGCCAATGTAGAGCGCGTCAAGCTCACACTGAATGGCCGTGAACTGGGTGAACAGCAAGTTGATCCTTACCGCATGAATACTTTCCAGGTCGCGTATGAAGCTGGCAAGCTGGAAGCATTTGGCTACAAGGGCGGCAGGGAGGTAGTACGCACTAACGTAGAAACCACGGGCAAGGCCGTTGCATTGGAGCTTTTACCTGACCGTGCATCACTGGCAGGTGATGGTCGTGACGCCATGCCCATTACCGTGCGCGCGCTGGATGCACAGGGTCGTGCCCTCCCTGTCGATAATAGCCAGGTCAGTTTTGAAGTCTCCGGCGCGGGGCAGTCCATAGGTCATGGTAATGGTGACCCGAATTCGCATGAAGATGAAAAAGGCAAGACACGCAAATTGTTTAACGGCCTGGCACAACTCATCGTGCAAAGTCATTTTGACAGCAGTGGCGAACTGCTGGCTACCGCTACCGCACCTGGTCTGACAGCAGCCAGTGTGCGCATACCGGTGCATAAAACTGCGGGCATTCCTTTTGTCGCAGTCAGCGATGCTCCCACGCTGTATCTGCAAAACTGGCGTATCTCACCAGCATATGCTACGCGACCTGATCCGAACCAGGTATTGGCAGATAATGACATGAATACCTGGAGCTGGGGGCAGCCACCCATGCTGGAAGTTGATGCCAGTGAGATTAATAGCAAGGCGAATCACTTTCACCTGTTCCGCAGTAATTTCACACTGGATAAAAAACTGGCTAGCGGTAAAGCTCGCCTGCTTTTCTCACGCGTCAACGGCAAGGCCGAGGTATGGTTGAATGGCAAATTGCTGGGAGCTAAAACTTCTGTAGGCACAGGTGATCTAAGCGTGGACTTGCCCGCCGTCGAAGGGCCAGCGCAAGTGACAGTGCTGGTAGAAGGTGGGCCCGGCAAAAAAGCCGGGCTTGAAGGGAATGTTATTGCCGAGCCAAAAAAATAAATCCGGCTTTTTTGACTCAGCTCATTGATGGGAACGCATTTTTTGCAATGAAATGCGTTCCTTGTAGATTAAAGTTTGCGTGTCGGATCAGTCTTTGCCGTCAATCTGTCAGAGATCTGGCTTAATCTGGAGCTGGGCACACTGGGGATATTCAAAAGATCAGATTTGCTTTGCAGGTTTGCGCCAGATGCCATGGTGACCGCTTCATAATGCGCAGCTTTTTGAATGATAACGACATCGTTTTTCCCTGTCTGATTGGTGGGTAATACAACCGGTGTGCCACTTTCATGCGGTTGGACAATCAATACATTCATACTGACATCAAATTTTTTATTAATATGGTTCACCAGTGCCCGGAAAGGTACATCGTCTGAATACAGCATCTGGCTACCTACTTCAGGAAATTTTTGCTGTAACGCAGCGCGCAATTTTGTCGCCATCTCTGTATGTTGTGAGGTGTAGTCCTTGGTGGCATGCTGCAGTAAAGAAATGATCAGGCAATTCAGGCTATCCCCGTTATTTGGTACTATCGCTATATTCCTGGCCTTCATCCAGCCTTCGACTTTGGGCATCAGTTTTGCCATGCGCTCGCGTTCTTCAGCGATTGCCTGCGTGGCTCTGTTGTCTGATGCTGTACCTGCCTGTGACCTGGGTGTCGGTAAAATACTGCCAGCGACCAGTTTGTCGGTATCATTACCCGGATTGTCGAACGCAGTTCCCTGCATCTCAGTGATTTTCTTCGCTGCTATCGTCGCCCCTTTTGCATCAAATGGGGATTTCAAAGATTCGCTAGTGCTGGCATTTTTTTCAGTTTTTACCTGCTGGGTGCCATTAATAAAGCTTTTCTGTAAACTGGAAATGCTCTTGCTGGCTTCGCTGGTTTTTTCACCAGTCTTAAATGAGCCCCGCACATCCGATTTTTTTTTCAATGGAGTAGCCTTGATCAGGGCAGAGCGCTTAGCCAGTTCCTTGAATGCCTCAACCCTGATGCGGTCAGAGACTGTCATATTCTTTGAAATGATCTCAAGCTCGACGGGCTTAAGTTCGCGCAGGGTCCTTCTCTCAGGCCGTTTGATATCTGCGACAGCTGACTTTAACGCGCCAAACAGACCTTTCTCGCTTGAGCGCCTGGCATCCATGCGCGTGATCGTGTCAGTCACCTCTTTTGCTATTTCAGCGTGAGGTGCCTTGATACTGAAGCCGTCCTTGCGATGTTCCGCATGTACCATTGCGGCACTATTGACCTGCTTGGTGACATCAATGATATTGACGAAATGATTGAATACATGACGTCCATTGGGGCTCTCAAAATAAGCCAGACGTTGTTCTACAGAAGACAATTGACTGATTGCCGCTTTTTCTTTTTCCCAATCGACGCCGTCAGGCAGTTGCATGCTGCGTATCTGGGTCAGCAGATTTTCAGGTGGCCTGGCAAAAGGGTCGCTATTGTCCTTGCTTGACCCCGGTGCAAAATGCGCCACTTCGTTTGCCATAGTCGCCGCACGTTTATAAGGCTCCTGCTCAAAATACCAAAAGAATTCATTGGGCATGGTCATGGTGGAAATATCATATCCAGCCTTGCTGATTGACTGATATTCCTGATGCTTTTCGATCAGTTTGATGAATAAATCCGGGTTGCCGAAATACTGGTTCTTTATCCGGGGATTCGCGCCAAACATCTCTGACAGCGATGCATCATCTTTCTTCCCAAGGTCCAGCATTTGTTTCAGGTCAGAAAAACGCAACATCAGATAACTCAGGTCCGGGCCAATAATTTCATTCACTACCGAGGTGGTCGAATCTTTGTTGCTCAGGCTTAAAGAAGTCACACCTGCCTTGGTCACAATCAATGGGACGGAAATGCTCATGCCGCTATCGGTATTTGCCAGACCACGGATACGCTGCATTTCAAAGCGCGTTCTGGATCCTACCTCCGGCATTCTGTGCAGCTTCAATTCTATGGATGCACCGGCTCCCTGATCTGCGACTACCCCTTGCACACTACGCAATTGCTGGCAGGCTTCGTCTGTCATGGACCTTAAATCCTGGGATGATGTGCCGGGATACATTTTCTCCAATGCCAGCATCAGCCCCTTTTCTGCCAGCTTGCCTGTGATCGGCTGGCCTGCATTTGCGCTGATCGTCAGGACGATGAATTGTCCCAATCGCCCGGAATTGATTTGCGAAGAAGCATTTTGTACTCTCGCTTCAACCGAGATGGACATATTCCCGACCTGTGTCGTGAAACTGGGATTATGTGCGCCATCTTCTTTTGTCTGGCCGGTTTGTGCAGGCAGGGTATCTGAGATATTGAAATTTGAACCACCAGACCCCGTCAGCTTTGCCGAGTAGTCCTGTCTTTGCCAAAGCGCACGTTCTTTCAGCAGCATGTGCTCTGACAAGGTCTCATGCTTAATAGGCAGCAAGGTGGTATCCACGAGTTCACGTAATTTTGCGTACTCATGATCAGCCGCTCTGATCACGGCAATTTTTTGCTCTCGTGCAGCTGGGTCTGCAGTTGGACTGGATGCCTCTTCTCTGGCGATTTCTCTCTTGAGCAAGCTCAGGTGCGTACCGGCAGATGCCAGTACCAGGGAAATTCCATCATAGCTTTCAGCGACAAATTTCTCTGGATCTTTCAATGCATTTTGCACGCCTTGCGGATTTTTACCTTGCCAGATTTCAGTATTGATTGCATCGTAAGCTTTTTCTCTTTTCGCCTGGAATTCATCTCTTAATGCAGGTGGCAGGAAACGGTCCGGCTTGGCTAACACAAGATTGGCATTTTCAAGATAGTTGCCATACATCTTGTGCACTTCTTCAAGTGCAGATGTCAATCCGGCCAATTTCTCAACATCTGGAGTAGTAATGGTGGTTCTGAATTGTTTGGGAACCTGACCAGTGTTGCCATAAAAATGCTGGGCTTCTGACGGTAATTTATTCGTAGCACCAGGTGTAACCTGTTCCATGATTTCGCGCAGGGAGTGGTACAAATGCAATCGTGGATTATTCAGTTTCTCAAGCCGCTGATGGACTTCCATGGTTTGTGCCATGTCATGCAGATGTGCCGGATCCAGCAAGCGATGTGCAGGCTCTGCTGTTTTGATATGCATCGCCAGATTTTTGACAGTCAGCTCGCCTCCGAACTTGCCACTAGCTGCAGACCATAGGCCCTCATTATGCTTTTTTCCAATATCAGCAGCCAGGGTGGCAGTCACACTATTGATCGCCGGTCTCATGGTTTTATTGTTGGCATACCCCACTGAATCAGGGATAGACGCATTGATGGGTGAGCGTAATTTATCAGTAGTCCTGGCAGCCCCGGCACTCTGGTTTTTATTCACCAGTTGCGCCGCACTGGGGTAGGCTGCTGCAAACAATGCAGCTATCCTTTTTTGTCCCAGCATGGCGTCTGCCGCGTCGGCGATATGCATCAGCTTTGCCGTGTTGTAGCCTTTGCCGAGCTTGGCGTCATTCAGATAAGTTGGTTCTGTGGCGTCACTCTCATAGCGCCTGCCAACCACGAATTTGGCAATTTTATTGTAGGTTTCTTTGACCTTGGTCAGTGCTTCAGCGCTTTGTCCAGCCGAACCCTTGCTCAGTAACTGGTTCGCGTGCATGTTCGCAATCAATTTTGCCATCTCGGCGGCGCTTGCTGTTTCAAAGAATTTTGTGCCAAATTCTGCTTTCACCTTGCCGCTGGCATCGTAACCCCAGCCATTTATTTTATTGCCGTAACCACCTCTGATTTGTCCGCCCAGCATTTCCCAGTAATTGGCATCACCATCTTCATCAATGCTCAGGACATTGGTTTTTTGCAGGCTGCCACCGAGATTACCAAGGCCAAAGAAGGAATGCTTGGCACCTATGCTTTTTGATACCACCAGACTGGCACCAGGAATACCTTTATCTATTGTCGGTGCGGCGTTTTCCATGTTTTTAGCTTCTGCCGCCGCGTATTTGTCCAAAATAGCCGGGGCTGCTGCAGTCAGATGTATGCGCTTCAATTCAGTGAGCAGGGCACCCATGCAGCTATAAGTCAATGCCAGTTCAGGCTCAGGCTTGAACAGGGGGCGCTGTATGGTTGAGCCTGCCAGATTGCGCGCCAGCTTTCTTGAATCGCTTGCCGCTTGTGAAAAGCTCTCGCGAATTTTTAAACCCAGCTCATCTTCGGGCAAGCCATTTTTGCTGGTGGCCAAAGCCAGGACACTATGAAGCTGCTCAACTATCTTTGCTCTTCTTTTTTCACGCAAATCCAGCGGGCTGGCCGGTACTGGCGGTAATTCCTGTATCAGGGTGCGCACTGTTTTTGCCAGGTTTTCTCTGTTGATTGCACCTGTCACAGGATCAATTACAGGTCCCGGAACAGCCTGGGCTTTTTGTGTGCTTGATACAGGGGCATGCTCCTTGTTCTTGAGCTGGGAGAGCAATTGCTGTTGCATGGAATTGCTGCTGGCAGGTCGCTTGCTTTCAGAACTGTTTTTTTGCTCAGGGTCGGGTGTCAGCTTGTCTGTATCTGCTTTGTGTTGCGAGTTGGTGAATGAACCGGCAGGAGAGTGACTGCGTCCTCCCTGCATGCCTTGCTTGAATATGTCATTCAGCGACTCTGAGCTGCGCTGAGAAGATGTTGCTGTGCCAGTTGCCTTGACAGGATTTCCCGCAGCCTGCTCTTTCAGATAGCCATTCCAGGATGCGATCAAAGAACCTTTGGGCAAGTTCAGTTGCAATGCTGGTGCGCCCGATTTTTTCAAATCGTTTTGCAACTTCATATGCAGGTAATGATTGCGTTGCGAGTAGGTCGTGCCGCCCGCTGTGTCCCTGCTGCTTGAGCGTGAGACATTCATATTCACCGTGTCAGTGGACGACGAGGTGGGCGATGCAGCAGGCTCATGCTTCTCAAAGCTTCTGAGGGAATAATTATCAGCTTTAATGTTGCTTATCATCTTGCACGCTCGCTAGTAATGAATTATTAACGACTTTAGCGGGCAAACGGAAAATGATTTAATTGAAATACACTATTTGTTGTAAATTTAATTTTGTCAAATTGCTATTGCTTTAAACCAACTTGTGAAAAATACGCTTGTGCTTAAAACCCCGGCCGTCCATATCGCTTGCGTTTCTTGATGGTAAAGAATCAGGGTGGCTTAACTGAGGATAAGCAGTTTCTCCGCTGCCATCTGAAAATTGCTAATCTCTTCCCACATCACCGCAGGATTGGAATACATGGGAAAGTGGCCGCATTGTGGGATTTCAGCCAACTGGACACCATGATTGGCGATGTGAGGTAAATAAGAGAGTGAGCGGTTTTGGTCGCCATACATGAACATTCTCGGGCAAGCAAGATTTAAGAACTTACTCATTAATTCACCATTGTCAGACAATTCAACCATGGACTTGAATATGCCAGGAACTGCAGCAGCACGGACTTTGTGAGGCAGGCTGGCTGCGTACAATGCACTGGCATAGGCGGGAGAATACAAGGTCCTTGCAATGAAGTCTTTGAAAAATCTCTCTGGATCAAGCTGTGGATAATCAATGATTTGCCTGCTCAGAAAACAATCTTCGGGCGCGATATTGCCTTCTATATTGACAAAACTGAGCACACGTTCCGGATTTTGGTACGCCAGTATCAGGGCAGTCAAGCCCCCCATGGAATGACCAACCAGATGAAAGTGTTTGATAGCCAGGCGCTCGAGTACCGCCAAGGCCGTACTCACCAGAAAAGGAATGGATACCTGGGTAAGATCCGCACAGGTGCTTTCACCGCATCCGGGTGCATCATAGGCGACGAAAGGATGACCGGCAAAGTTGGTGTGACGCAGGATATCGGCATAGTCTTCTTTGGTAGAGCCAAAGCCGTGCAGAAACACGATAGGGGAGAGTTCGCCATGACGATGGATCGCCGAAATGTTGAGTTCAGTACCTGCCATGGAAAAAGACAGATTTGTCTTTTGAAATTCTTTTTGTGCATTCATGTATTGCTCCTGGTCTGGGCATCTATCGTAGTGCTTTACAAAACTGTTTGATGGCGGTGCAAGCCTGGTGCAGGGATGCATTGTCCAGGGCATAAGCGATCCGGATGTAAGGTCCCAAGCCAAACGCGCTGCCATGTACCACGGCTACACCAGCTTCATCCAGCAAGGCATAGGCAATATCCTCGTCGCTGGACAGCATGGTTCCTGCCGCCGTGGTTTTGCCTATCAATGCAGCAACAGAGGTGAATGCGTAAAATGCCCCATCAGGATTTTCACATCGCAAGCCTGGCGTATCATTCAGCATCTGTACCACCATATTGCGCCGCGCTTCAAATACAGATCTCGATTCCTGAATAAAATCCTGCGGCCCGGTAAGGGCGGCGAGTGCTGCATATTGTGAGATGGAACAAGCCCCGGATGTTTGCTGGCCCTGGAGTTTCTCCATTGCATCAATCAACCAGCGGGGGCCAGCGCCAAAACCTATTCGCCAGCCCGTCATGGCATAGGCCTTGGATACTCCGTTCATGGTCAAGGTTCTGTCTCGCAAGCGCGGCTCAACCTGAGCCATGGTATGAAATGAAACGCCATCAAAGATCAGGTGCTCATAGATATCGTCTGACAGAACAAGCACGTGGGGATGCTGGAGTAAAATTTCGGCCAGTGCGACGAGCTCATTACGCGTGTAGACGGCACCAGTTGGATTGGAAGGTGAGTTGAGGATCAGCCAGCGTGTTCTGGGCCCGATTGCCTGTTGCAGGGCGGCAGGTGTGAGTTTGAAGCCGCTGGTGTGGTCACAAGGAATGATGACGGAAGTGGCCCCACAAAGCTGCACCATCTCAGGGTAACTGACCCAGTAAGGTGCTGGAATGATGACTTCATCGTCAGCGTTAAGCGTCGCAGCCAGTGCATTGTAGATCACCTGTTTGCCTCCGCTGCAGATGATGGTGTCTTGCCAACTGGCGTTTATGCCATTTTCATTGCGGAATTTATCCGCGACAGCCTCACGTAATGTCCGCATGCCTGCGACCGGTGTATAGCGAGTGTGCCCTGCTTCAATTGCAGCAATGGCAGCCTCCCGGACATGCGCAGGCGTGTCGAAATCCGGCTCGCCTGCGCTCAGGGAGATGATTTTCGCACCCGAGGCACGACGTGCCGCCACGCGGTCTATCATGCGGTAAGTGGCCGAGGGCTGGGCCTGAGTCAGGTTGATGTTCAAAGCTTGTAGTGGTCTATTCACGAATGTGTCCTCCAGGCAGTAAGGCCCAGCAAGTCCAGAGTAGTTGCACCTTGCGCTAATTGCTGCATCATGATTTCTTCTTTGCTGGTCCTCGCTTCTGCCGCTGCGATGGTGCGTTCCATATCGCCAGAGGGGATAATGATTACACCATCGTCATCCGCAACCACCAGATCTCCTGCATGGACAGGGACGCCGCCAAAATAGATAGGTTGCCCGACGGAAGGGCTGCTAGCCTTGATTGTTCCACGCACGCTCACGCCTCGTGTAAATACGGGAAACTGGCGCTTGGTCATAGCAGCCACATCCCTCACTCCACCATCGATAATCAGTCCTGTTATGCCTGCTGCTTCCGCCGCGACGGTCAGTACCTCACCCCAGTATCCAGCAATGAAATTACCCGTACCGACCACCAGTACGCTGCCACGCGGAGCACTCTCCATGGCGAGGTGTATGGATAGATTATCACCGGGCGAACAGATCAGGGGAAACGCCAGTGCAGCAATGGCGGCACCGGGCCAGATGCTGCGGATATCAGGGTCGACCGAGCAAGCCAGTCCGGATGCCTCATATAGTGTGGAGCTGCCAAGTTGCTTGCAGCGCCCGGCAATGTCTGCAGTGACGGTGATCATGATACTTTCCTTTGTAATGTGTGATAACCCAGTACTTCGCGGGCTTCCCTGAGTGTCTTTCCCTGCGCAAGTTGCGCCCTGATATCTGCTTCCACCTGTTCGATTTTGCGCGCTGTGTCAGCAATCTCCCTGGCACGCGCCCGGGGAACGACTACCACGCCATTGGCATCAGCGATGACAATGTCGCGTGGGCAAACCCGCGCTGTACCAACCGACACAGCTACATTCGTGGCTTCGACCTGTACCCTGTCTTTTCCGGTGCGCATGAAGCGTCCCCGGCTGAATATCGGGTAGGCATCTCCCAGTGCTTTAGTGACGTCACGACAGACACCGTCGATAACGGTTGCTGCAATTTTTCTGGTGCCAGCATACTGGGTCATGATGTCACCCCATACCGTGCAGTCAGTGCGACCATTATTGTCGATCACTACCACGTCACCCTCGGCAACGTCATCAATGAAATCACCTACCGTTCCGGGTGGCGTGCTGGCCGACACATATTTGACCGTGAAAGCTGGGCCGACAACCACATTCTTGTAATTATCTAAAGGTGCGATACCAAGGCATTGACCCGGCAAGCCCAGTTTGTCCATCGCGTCCGAAATACCTGGTGTGTCCAGGCCTTTGAACAGGGCAGTGATTTCCATGTCTTCGTGATTCATTTCGCGCTCCCTGACTTGATGGCTTCAAATTTCTTGTCGTGCATGACATCTGCAACCGAGTGTCCTGAGCGTACCGCCTGAACCATGCCATCCTGACGTTGCGCGATACGCTCGCCAAGCTCAATGACTTCGGCAATGCGGTCAACCGGTATGAAGACCGCGCCGCAGCGGTCGGCGATCACGTAGTCGTTTTCCTTGACGACGACTCCCCCCATATTGACTGTTTGGCCCGATGATATTTGTACGACACGGTTGCGGGCACTGATCATCGTGATGCCGCGGCCATAGACGGGATAGGAAATTGACTCGCTTCCCTCAATATCACGACTGTTGCCATCGATAACGGAACCACGTATGCCCTTTGCCCGGGCAGCATTGGCAAGAATGTCGCCCCAGCATGAAATGCCATCGACACCGCCTGCAATAACGAGGATGCGATCATCGCAGGTGATTTCTGCGATGACAGGCGAGATCAAATGGACTGTGGGCGCTGAGTCAGTCTTTGGCCCCAACTGTATCGTACTGGCTCTGCCAACGATTTTCTGGCAATCCCATAGAGGACGAATGCCAAATGTTGCGCCTGGGAGATTGAGAAAATCCAGGGCATCCGATACCGTGTTGGTATCAAGAGCCGCCAGACGGTCCAGCAGGTTTTCTTGAGTCATGGTGTATATCCTCTGTGTGGTTGCACAGGACTTACTCTGAGGTATAAGATGTGATACGTAAATTCCTAATTAAATATCATTTAATTCTATAAAAGCTATCACTGCCATGATCAATTTTCGCCTGATGCGTCACTTATGGCTTTTTCTCGTTGTTGCAGAAGAAAAATCGTTCAGGAAGGCTGCACTTCGCCTGGGAATGTCACAGCCACCTCTGACCGAGCAAATTCAAGTGCTTGAACAGTCTTTGAAGGTGACTTTGTTTGAACGCTCAAGACGCGGCGCTCAGCTCACTCCGGTCGGTGCTGCAATACTCCCGGCAGTACAAAAACTGGCTGAACAGATGGGGCATCTGGAGTTCGCAGTAAGGGAGGCGGTTGCTGGACAAACCGGGGTGCTGGCTATCGGTGCCATCACTTCTGCAATGCTGGATGTGCTTCCCGTCATCATAGAAAAAATCAAGTCCGCACATCCACAGCTCACGGTTTCAGTCAGGGAAATTGATAGCGCAGATGCAGTTCCGGCATTGCTTGCAGGTGAGATTGACCTGGCTTTTGCACGGCTGGAAGGCGACTTTGGCGAGACCGTGCGGACATTACCATTGATACAGGAGCGTCTCGCAGTTGCGCTCCCACATACACATCCTTACGCAAAAAAAACACGCGTCAGTCTTGCAACACTAGCCGAAGAAGACTTTGTGATGTTTGCTCGCAGAGTCAGCCCAGTCTATTTTGATAATCTGATCGCTTCTTGCCAGGCACATGGTTTTTCACCACGCATAGTGCATGAAGTCAGTTCGGTCGCTTCCCAGATTGCTTTCGTAGGATGTGGGCAAGGTATAGCTCTGGTGCCAACGATATTGAAGAAGCTTGCACCAGAGAATGTGGTGGTCCGGCCTCTCAGGGAGAAGTTGGATGTGGTAACCACAGCCATAGCATGGAATACAAAACGACCGAACCCTTTGGTAGATGCAGTGATTGCGCAGGTTCGCAAGCGCGATGCGTAGCTAGAAGACACTCTCAGCAATATTCTTTTGCTCGATGACAGAGCGCAAGGTATTGTGGGCTGGGCGTTGCTCAGGTTTGCCAGCGAAAGCACATTCACTCATACCATTGAGTAATTCTGCATCGCGCCCGCTGAACAGCGGGCAGCGCGGGAACAGTTCTGCGACCCAGTCAACAAAGGCGCGCACCTTCGGTGACAGATGGCGGTTCGCCAGGTAGACCACAGAGATGGGCATGGGGGCGGGTGTCCATTGTGGCAATACTTCGCGCAATGCGCCGGATTGCAGATGCGGCATCAGCATGAAGCGCGGTGCCTGTATCAGGCCAAAGCCCTTGAGGGCGCATTCTATGTAGGCTTCAGAATCATTGACGGATATCTTGCCATTGACCGTGACATCCACAGTCTTGCCATCGACGACAAAATCCCAATCCAGGTTGCGGCCAGTGCGGCTGGAAAAATAGTGCACAGCCTGGTGGTGCTGCAAGTCTTCCAGGGTCTGTGGCTCACCATGCGTATCGAGATAATCTGGCGCTGCGCAGGTGATGCTCTGGAAAGTGCCTATGCGGCGGGCGACCATGCTGGAATCCTGCAACTCACCTACCCGTATCACGCAATCAACCGCTTCCTGCACCATATCCACCATGCGGTCACCCATGCCCATGACCAGCTTGATGTCAGGGTAGCGCGAATAAAACTCACAGACTTGCGGCAACAGTATCAGCCTGCCTATCGAGGTTGGCACATCAATGCGCAACTGGCCTTTGGGGCCACGTGCCACATTCTGGAAAGAAGTTTCGGTCTCGTCCACGTCCGCCAGGATGCGCACGCAGCGCTCATAGTAGGCCGCGCCGTCTGGCGTCAGGCTCAGGCGGCGGGTGGTGCGGTTCAGCAGGCGCACCTGCAACAGGCTTTCCAGGTTCTGGATGATGGTCGTGACGGTGGTACGCGGCAAGCCGAGGTTGTCGGCGGCGCGGGTAAAACTATTGCTGTCCACCACGCGGGTAAAGACTTGCATTGCCTGGAAGCGGTCCATCGCGGTACTCCTGAATAACTGGTTGGCATAGTCAAGGACTATTCGTCTGAACGAAGTATAAACCTAATTTGATGTCTGATTAGTCGACCTGGCGGAATAGTCATGTTCGATTATAGGCGTTTATCCGCAAGCGCATCGCGCCTACTATTCGGTCCATTCACTAAGCTCTGGCGCGATTGGCGACAATATGATGGACGAAACAGCAATAATTCTTGGCAACCCTGGCGTTTCTGGCAACCCCGGCAACGCCGTCAAGAAAAGAAAAAAGACCACAAAGACGGCTGAGCCATCTTTGCAGATAGACAATTTCCTTATCCCTGGCCAACTTGGGGTCATTCCTGTGCGCCTGTACCGCCCTCAGGGCAATGCGGTTTTGCCGGTGGTGCTGTATTTCCACGGTGGTGGTTTTATCAGCGGTTCCTTGAATGATGCCGATGTACCGGCCCGCTTCATTGCGCGCAACAGCAATGTCATCGTCTTGTCCGTGGGCTATTCACTGGCACCTGCCAAGCCTTTTCCTGCTGCACCGGAAGATGCCTACACCGCCATGCTGTGGGCCATCAAGAACGCCGCCAGTATCAAGGCCGACGCCAGTCGCCTGGCAGTAGCGGGTGACGATGCCGGTGGCAACCTGGCGACTTGCCTGACGCTGATAGCACGCGACCGCAATGCACCGCCAATACTGGCGCAGGCGCTGATAGGCCCGATGCTGGACCCCAGCATGACACGTCTGGGCGACGCCAAGAAACTGGAGTCTGACCTGACCCCGCAAGAATGCGCGCATTGCTACGGCCAATACCTGCCGCGCTCTTTGCAGCGCCTGCACCCCTATGCCGCACCGCTGGAATCCAGCCGCCTGGGCGGTTTGTCACCCGCCTTTATCGCTACTGCTGAACATGATGTCCTGCATGTGGAAGCAGAAAAATATGCTGCAGCCCTGATCACCGTTGGTGTGCCTGTGCAGGTAGCCCGCTTTGCCGGGATCAAGCATGCCTCATTGCCTGAGCATCAGCCTGTGCTGGTGGAAGTGGCGGATTTTTTGCGTCGCCGCCTTGCTGCCTCGTCTTCATCTGATTTGAACACATCTGCTTTCGTATCCCTGGAGGAAAAACAAAATGTCTGACAACGCAAAAGACACTCAAGAACTCAGTAATTTACATACTACATCCACGAGGAATATCATGTCTGAATCTACTAGCTCCACAGCACCAAGCCGCAAATCCATCGCTATCAGCACTGCCATTGTCCTGTTGATCGCCGCCGCAGGCACCATAGGTGCCATCAAAGTTGAAGCCAGCGATGCTGCACCTAAAGGTGCTCCACCGGCAACGACAGTCGACGTGGCAGAAGTCGTCAGCCGCAATATCGTCGACTGGCAAAATTATTCTGGCAAGCTCGAAGCAGTCGATAGAGTTGAGATACGCCCCTTGGTTGGCGGTACATTGACTGCCGTGCATTTCAAGGATGGCAGCCTGGTCAAGAAAGGTGATTTGCTGTTCACCATAGACCCACGTCCGTATGCGGCTGAAGTGGCGCGCTTCCAGGCGCAACTGGCAGCAGCCGAAGCACGCGCAGCCTATACCAGTTCTGACGTGGCCCGCGGTGAAAGACTGCTCGGTGAAAACGCCATCGCCCGCCGTGACTTTGAAGAAAAACAAAATGCATCGCGTGAAGCAGCCGCCAACGTAATGGCAGCGCAGGCCGCATTGAAGGCGGCAAAACTCAATCTTGAATATACCCAGATCACCGCCCCCGTTGCTGGCCGTATCTCGCGTGCCGAAGTCACCGTTGGCAATGTCATTGCAGTTGGTGCCAGCTCACCCGCCTTGAGCACTCTGGTATCTGTCTCGCAAGTGTATGCATCCTTTGATGTGGATGAACAAAGCTTCTTGAAATACGTGAACCCGGCACAGGCCAAGACTAGCCAGGTGCCGGTATTCCTGGGCCTGGCGAATGAAGAAGGTTATTCACGCCAGGGCAAGGTGGTGTCCATCGACAACCGCGTTGACACTTCTTCAGGAACCATACGCGTGCGCGCCGTGTTTGAAAACCAGGATGGCTTGCTCTTGCCCGGCCTGTATGCCCGTGTGCGCCTCGGTGGTGGTGCACCGCATGCAGCCTTGATGATAGATGAAAAAGCCGTGGGCACAGACCAGAGCAAACGCTTCGTGCTGGCAGTCGACAAAGACAACCACACAGCCTATCGCGAAGTGCGCCTGGGTAACAGGCAGGAAGATTTGCTGATTGTGGAATCTGGCCTCAAAGCTGGTGAACGCATCGTCGTCAATGGCCTGCAACGTACACGACCTGGTGACACCATCACGCCGAATATGGTGGCGATGAGCAAAGCGACTGCCGCATCTGCTGAATCAGCGACCCCGGTTGCAGGCGCGGAAGACAAGGCTACTCCAGCTAACAAATCTTAATCGTCACATACATAAATATAGACGCAGATAGAAAAATATCATGAATATCTCAAAATTCTTTATCGATCGCCCCATCTTCGCCGGGGTGCTGTCGGTAATTATCTTGCTGGCCGGTGCGCTGGCCATGTTCCAGTTGCCTATCTCGGAATATCCCGAGGTGGTGCCACCTTCTGTCGTGGTGCGGGCGCAGTACCCCGGTGCCAATCCCAAGGTGATTGCAGAAACCGTGGCTTCTCCTTTGGAAGAATCCATCAACGGCGTAGAGAATATGCTGTACATGCAGTCACAGGCAAACAGTGACGGCAACCTGACGGTGACTGTCAACTTCAAGCTGGGTGTAGACCCTGACAAGGCACAACAACTGGTGCAAAACCGTGTCTCGCAAGCCTTGCCACGTCTGCCTGCTGATGTGCAACGCCTGGGTGTGACGACGATCAAGAGTTCGCCTGCGCTGACCATGGTGGTGCATCTGATTTCACCGGATGACCGCTATGACATGACTTACCTGCGCAACTATGCCGTGCTGAATGTCAAAGACCGTCTGGCGCGTATCAAGGGTGTCGGTGAAGTGGGCTTGTTTGGCTCTGGCAATTACGCCATGCGCGTCTGGCTGGACCCGCAAAAAGTTGCACAGCGTGGCCTGACTGCCTCTGACGTGGTGAACTCCATACGCGAACAAAACGTGCAGGTGGCGGCGGGTGTCATTGGCGCATCGCCAAATGTGCCGGGTACGCCTTTGCAGTTCAATGTGAATGCGCAAGGCCGTTTGAAATCAGAAGCAGAATTTGCCGAGATCATACTCAAGACCTCTGTCGATGGTGCAGTCACCCGCCTGGCCGACGTGGCGCGTATAGAACTCGATGCCTCTGAATATGGCTTGCGTTCTTTGCTCGACAATAAGCCGGCCGTCGCCATACCTATCTTCCAGGCACCTGGCGCGAATGCGCTGGATGTGTCTGACCAGGTGCGTGCGGCGATGAAGGAATTGTCGGCAGACTTCCCAAGTTCGGTGCAATACAAGATCGTGTATGACCCTACGCAATTCGTGCGTTCCAGCATCCACGCGGTCGTCGAGACCTTGCTGGAAGCGATTGCGCTGGTGGTGCTGGTGGTCATCGTGTTTTTGCAAACCTGGCGTGCTTCGCTGATCCCGCTGCTGGCCGTGCCGGTTTCCATCGTTGGTACTTTTTCGCTGATGCTGGGCTTTGGCTATTCCATCAATGCCTTGTCACTGTTTGGCATGGTGCTGGCCATAGGTATCGTGGTCGATGATGCGATTGTGGTGGTGGAGAATGTGGAGAGGAATATATCTGCTGGCCTGTCACCGAAAGAAGCGACTTACCGCGCCATGCGCGAAGTCAGCGGCCCTATCATCGCGATTGCTTTGACACTGGTTGCGGTATTCGTACCACTGGCCTTCATGACAGGTCTGACCGGGCAGTTCTACAAACAGTTTGCGATGACGATTGCGATTTCGACTGTGATCTCGGCCTTCAACTCGCTGACTCTGTCACCAGCACTGGCAGCCATCCTGCTCAAAGGCCATGATGAAAAACCGGACTGGCTGACCAAAGTCATGAACCGCCTGTTTGGCCGCTTCTTCGATGCCTTCAATCGCATGTTCAATCGTGGTTCTGAAAAGTATTCCAAGGGTGTGGCTGGCGTCATATCGCGCAAGGCATCCAGCATGGTGGTGTATGTCGTATTGCTGGCCGCAGCCGTGGGTATTTCTTACATCGTGCCGGGTGGCTTTGTGCCTGGGCAAGACAAGCAATACCTGATCAGCTTCACGCAATTGCCAAATGGCGCGACGCTGGACAGGACTGAAAAAGTCATCCGTGATATGTCGGCCATTGCCTTGAAAGAACCGGGTGTGGAGAGTGCAGTTGCCTTTCCTGGCTTGTCCATCAATGGTTTTACCAATAGCTCCAGCGCCGGTATTGTTTTTGTGACGCTGAAACCCTTTGAAGAACGCCGCAGCAAGGAGCTGGCAGCCGATGCCATTGCAGGCAAGCTGAACCAGAAGTATTCAGCAATCAAGGATGGTTTCATCGCCGTCTTCCCGCCACCACCTGTCATGGGCCTGGGCACGGTGGGTGGCTTCAAGATGCAGATAGAAGACAAGGGTGCGCTTGGCTATGCAGAACTGGATGCGGCAGCACAAGCCTTTATCGCCGCTGCCAAGACAGCGCCAGAACTGGGGCCTATGTTTTCCAGCTACCAGATCAATGTGCCACAACTGGATGTCAACCTCGACCGCGTCAAGGCCAAGCAGCTTGGCGTACCGGTGACCGATGTGTTTGACACCATGCAGATTTATCTTGGTTCTTTGTATGTGAATGACTTCAACCGCTTTGGCCGTGTGTACCAGGTACGTGCCCAGGCAGATGCGCCTTACCGTGCCAAGCCTGAAGATATCCTGCAACTGAAAACCCGCAATACGGCTGGTGAAATGGTGCCCCTGTCTTCCCTCGTCAAGGTGACGCCTAGCTTTGGTCCTGAGATGGTGGTGCGTTATAACGGCTATACCGCGGCGGATATCAACGGTGGCCCTTCCCCTGGTTACTCATCGAATCAGGCGCAGGCTGCGGCAGAACGTATCGCTGCAAAAACACTGCCTGCCGGTATCAAGTTTGAATGGACGGACCTGACTTACCAGCAAATCCTGGCGGGCAATGCTGGTGTCTGGGTATTCCCTATCAGTGTCTTGCTGGTCTTCCTGGTATTGGCAGCGCAGTATGAAAGCCTGACCTTGCCACTGGCTGTCATCATGATCGTGCCCATGAGTTTGCTGGCGGCTTTGACCGGCGTCTGGCTGACAGGTGGTGACAATAATATCTTTACCCAGATCGGTCTCATGGTGCTGGTGGGGCTATCGGCCAAGAATGCGATTCTGATCGTGGAATTTGCGCGGGAGCTTGAACTGCAGGGCAGCACGCCTTTGCAGGCTGCGATAGATGCCAGCCGCTTGCGCTTGCGCCCTATCCTGATGACTTCCATCGCCTTCATTATGGGTGTGGTGCCACTGGTGATTTCTAGCGGCCCTGGTTCCGAGATGCGTCATGCCATGGGTGTAGCGGTGTTTTTTGGCATGCTGGGTGTAACCCTGTTTGGCCTGTTCCTGACGCCGGTGTTTTATGTATTGCTGCGTACTCTTGCAGGTGGCCGCAAGTTGCATTCTGCAGTGGTGCATGAAGCGCCCGCTCTTGCACACGACCTTGCACATGGTCACGATCATGAGCACACTACTGTTAAAGTTTGAGAGAACATGATGATGAATACAATCAAACCCCTGAAGTCTGCTTCATCGCTGTTGATGTTATTGCTGGTATTGGCTGGCTGTTCAGTCGCACCAACTTATCAGAAAGCGGAAGTGACAACTCCCGCTGCCTATAAAGAAGTGCAAGCAAACAGCAACTGGAAAGAAGCCCAGCCCTCAGAAGAAGTCGCCCGTGGCGACTGGTGGAAAATCTTTGCGGACGATAGTCTCAACGAGATGGAAAGCCAGGCCATGGCGGCCAACCAGAACCTCAAAGCCGCGGCCGCCCGCCTGAAGCAATCCCGCGCCTTGCGCCAGGATGCGCGTGCTGGTCTGTTCCCGCAAGTGAATGCGGGCCTGGGTGCCAGCCGTGGGCGTGCCGCACCGGCGTCCCAGGGTCTGCCTGACAATACCAGGATGCCGACTTCCACGACCTACAATGCCCAACTCGGTGCATCGTATGAGCTGGATTTGTTTGGCCGCGTGGCGTCCAGCATAGATGCGGCAACAGCAGATACGCAAAAAAATGAAGCCCTGTTCCAGTCTGTGCAACTGGCCTTGCAAGCCGACGTGGCGCAAGCCTACTTTTTGCTGCGCGAACTGGATGCAGAACAGGCTTTATATGCCGCCACGGTAGAGTTGCGCTCAAAAACCCTGAAGTTGGTGCAAACCCGTTTTAATGAAGGCGATATCAGCGAACTCGATCTGGCCCGCGCCAAGGCAGAACTGGCAACGGCGCAATCAGAATCACTGGGCCTGGCACGCAGCCGTGCGGTAGCTGAACATGCACTGGCCGTCTTGCTGGGCAAGACGCCGGCAGAATTCAATTTCCTGCCACGGCCCTTGTCACGCATTGCTGTCAATATCCCGGCAGGCTTGCCATCGGCCTTGCTGGAACGCAGGCCAGATATTGCCGCAGCAGAACGCAGCATGGCCGCTGCTAATGCCCGTATCGGTGTGGCCCGCTCAGCTTTCTTCCCAAGGCTGGATATCACCGGCTCCGCCGGTTATGCATCAGCCAGTCTGAGTGATTTGCTGAACTGGAGCAGTCGTACCTTCCTGCTGGGGCCTCTGTTGTCCATGCCTCTGTTTGATGGCGGCCGTCGCCAGGCCAGTGTGGACAGGGCTGGTGCAGTCTATGAAGAAGATGTGGCCACCTACCGCCAGACCGTGCTGAATGCCTTCAGGGAAGTCGAAGACAATCTGGCTGACTTGCGTATCTTGCGTGATCAGACACTGGCACAAGACAATGCGGTGCAGGCGGCAGAGCGGGCAGCGAAACTCTCGCATGTGCAATACCGCGAAGGCTCGGTCAGTTACCTGAATGTGATCGATGCTGACCGCACGGTATTACAGCAGCAGCGCATCGCTGCACAACTCGACGGCGCACGTGCAAAATCCGCAGTTAATCTGATACGTGCCATTGGTGGTGGCTGGGAGGCACGTGGTTCTGTACCCGCAGTATTGCCCGGTGCTCTGACCAGCGCAGATGGAAAAACAATCGTGGCAAAAGCCGACTAAGATTTCCACCCTCCCAGAACAAGTTCTGGTTTTCGCAGCGTGCTTCTGTTAAAGAGGCATGCTGTTTTTTTGCGAGAATTTTCTTTTCTTGAATCAGACGGATGCTGATGGATTCAGATATTGCCTGAACTCGTCGCTGGGTTCACGATCAGAGTAAATGTAGAGCACGATGCCATTGGGGTCGTTGATGGCGAAACCGCGATCACCCCAGGGATGATCTTCAAGCGGGACAGTCACTTCTATTCCTGCTTCGGTCAGAGCCTGGTATTCTGCATCGACATCCGGGACGCAGAAGTTATAGGTTAAACCTGCAGGATTGCACAGGCTTTGCCCTGGTTGTGGTGCCATGAATTGCAATGAAGTTGCCCGTTGGCCAAATTCTACACTGACATACCAGCCGCAATCGAAGGCAACTTTGGCACCAAAGTATTTAAGGTAAAAATCCCGCGATTCCTGTACCAGGTTGGTCGTGATGCAGGATGATAGTGCAGAAGGTTTCACGATATTCTCCATTCATCTATCTTGTTCATCGAAAGACATTCAATAATGAGAATATAACTGCCGGTAGTGAAAAAGACAATCATGCTATTGCTTCAAATTTTGCTTCAAATTTTTACTACCTGTTCTCAGTGCCAGTTCATGATGAGGGCCCTAAGGTCGCGGAAAAAATCAGGAGTTCCTGATCCTCAGAACAAGTTCTGTTATGCATTATCGCCATGCAACTGGTCAATGCAGGCTTGGCATGACAGCATCAGCAAATTCACCACCGGCTGTCAGTGCATCCTGTTCGGTAGGATATAAATCCTTGTCAGGGTGATGCACCATGATGCCATTGATTTCTACACCCACTGTCCAGCCATTTCCGTATTCAGTCGTTTCCATACGAACTGTAGCTCGTAAAATGCCTTTTCCTACGTTTTTAACAATAATCACTTTGACCTCCAATTGTCATGTGCATGATTCATCCTGCTCGCCTGGCCGCCTTACCGCCATCGGACTGTGGTCCCCGGTCTTGTAAGATAAGAGCCTGCTGTAGTTGAGGGGGGATGCGAAAGACAAATCATGGCATTCAAAGTGTGAATGCCATGGCAGTAACTGCAGCCCCCATCATCGCTGTTGCCAGCCACCCCAGGATTTTTAATCTGCGGGAAATAACAAATTGCCCCATCACGGCAGGTTTGGCTGCCATCAGCATCATGACGATCATCACTGGCACAGAGATAATGCCATTGATGACGGCACTCCAGAACAGCGCCTTGATAGGATCAATATTGCTGAGGCTGAGAACGACACCGATGATGGTTGACACCGCAATCACAGCGTAAAATTCCCTTGCCTGCATAGCAGTGTGCTCAAGGCTGTTTTTCCATTTGAAACTGCCTGCAATGGCGTAGGCAGAAGAACCGGCAAGCACAGGAACAGCCAGCTGCCCTGTACCAATAATACCCAGGCTGAATAACAGAAAGGCAAATTCACCTGCAATTGGTTTCAATGCCGCTGCTGCCTGCGCTGAGGACTGTATATCGGTTTGCCCATGCATATGCAAGGTCACCGCTGTGGTCAGCATGATGAAGAATGCCACCATATTTGAAAACCCCATACCAATAAAGGTATCAATACTGATGCACTTTAAACTTTTGATGGCTTGCAATGGTGCTTGCAATAATGCGGTTTCTTCTGGCCTGGTACGCAATTCTTCCACCTCCTGTGAGACTTGCCAGAAGAAAAGCTAAGGGCTGATGGTGGTGCCAAATACAGCGACGATCATCGTCAGATACTCAGTTTTCATTGAGATATGCGGCATGACAGTACTAACCACTACCTGGCCTCAGCTTGGCCAGGACTGATTCCTTATTATCATTGTCTGTGTCATTGTCTGGCAGTGTCGCCGACACTTTTGCTGGTGGCAGCATATGCTTTTTCATCCATGAATCATGCATATAGGCGTTTGAAACCGTAAACGCTCATCTTTTTTAATCATGAAATACCGTTCAAGTGATCATCATAAGGCGCGTAGCGATGATGAGCAGTCAGTTTATATCACCAGGTCTTGTAGGATTACACCGCGACATGCAAGCCTTTACCACCGCTGGTTTTCAAAAAAACTGCAGTTCGAGTCCTGCCAGCATTGCCTGCGTCAATCTGGCGGCTTCTTGCACGAATTCCCTGCTTTACCCTTGCCAGCCCATGTTATGAGGCAAACGCATCCCTGTTTATGAAATGAGTTCCAGTCATGTCACATCTTTCTCAAGGTGAAGTGTCATACAGCAATGAGGAAGGTAGTTTTACAGACGTCAGAAATTATGTGTCAGCGTCAACCTCACAGAGCGTGGCTCAACCGGATGAAAATGAATGCCGTTAGCACCCTCCATGCTTTCACGCGGCAGGCGTGACTGGTAATAATAATCAATGTCGCTGGCCTGCCTGTTGAACAGGTTGAACACATCCATAGTCAGTTTGGTACTGGCATTGATCCTGTAACCCAAGCGGGCATAGGCCAGCGTGGTCGATGAAGAGTGCACGCTATTGTCCTCAACTAAAGGACGTGGGCCAAAGTAACGCAGTTCAAAGCCACCATGCCAGCGGCCCATGTCAGTCACAGTCACGCCAAAAGAAGCCGCCTTGTCGATGGAACCGGGAATGTAATTGCCCGTCACGTCATTTTGCGTATAACGCGCCCGTGACGCTGCCAGGTCAAGGTCAAACAGCAGCCATGGTCTGGCGATATAGTGGTTGTTCCATTCTATGCCGGTGCGGCGGCTGGCACGGCTGGGTTCGGTTTCACCGGCATCACCAACGAATAGCAACTCAGAGGCAATATCCAGCCGCCACAGCGCCAGCGAGCTTTGCAGGCCGGGGATGATTTCTGTACGCATACCCAGTTCTGCTCCCCTGGTTTTTACCAGTGGTATTACCGGTGTGGAGGCACTGCCATCAGACAAACGGGCTTGCGTAGTGCCGCGTGCATCATTGCTGTGAAAGCCGCTGCCATAGTTGATGAAGTATTCTGTCTTGTTCCATGGGCCAAAGATCAATGACAACTTGGGCGAGACGATATGGTCACTTGCCTTGCCTGAATTGCCGCCTATGCTGCTGTTGACATCAAAGCGATAGGCATCGTAACGCAACCCGGCAATACTGCGGAATTTTGGATGCCACTGTATGGAATTTTCTGCATAAAAACCAGCACTGGCTTCCTTGACACTGTCTTCACGTATCGTTGATATGCGTTGCTGTGCGACGGTGTTATAAATGCCGACTGGCGACAGTTTATCGTAGCGCAGTTGTACACCTATCTTGTTACGCATTTCAAGATCAGCTACAGTCAGCGGCCAGGTCTGGCTCATATTCATCCCCAGCATCTGCCGCTTCTCGCTTTGGCTGAACTGGTCACCCGTATCAGGGTTGGTCAGGAAATATGTAAAGTTGCTGAACAGGTCAAGACTGGATTGCACGGCATAAGCATCCATTTCGAACACGCCATCCTGACTGCGCTTCTTCATGGCATAAGACAGGCTGTAACGTGAACTTTGTCCTCCATCCGTAGGGTCAAGCGCACCAAAGCGGCTGATCTGGCCAGATTGCACAGCACGCAAGGGTACCTGGTCCGTGGAATTCCAGTTATTCTTGTAAGCCATGGCTGTCACGCTGTAACCATCGTCATGGCTGCCCTGGCTATAGCGCAGTACGGCACTGTACTTGCGCACATTTTCAGGATTAACCCAGGGGCCATCATTACGGTTGATCTCCAGGCCATACAGCAAATTGCCGTTCGTCAGCGGCACTGAATTTGCCAGCACTGCCCGTTGATAGCCATAGCTCCCCAAAGACAGGCTGGCGATACCGGCACCGAGTTTGTCCGCCAGACGAAGGTGCGCCGCACCGGCAGAAGCAAAGTCACCTTCATCGGCAAAATACGTCCCCTTCTTGTAATCAATGCGCTGTACCAGTTCCGGGATCAGGAAATTCAAATCCGAATAACCCTGGCCATGCGCATGGCTACGCATATTGACCGGCATGCCATCAACAAACGTGGCAAAGTCAGTGCCATGGTCGAGATTAAAGCCGCGCAAAAAATACTGATTGGCCTTGCCATCACCGCTATGCTGGGTAACGATCATGCCGGGTACAAATTCCAGCAATTCGCCAGTACGCAGGGCAGGGCGGTTGCTGACAAGATTGGATGTCACCGCCCCCTGGCTGGCAGCATTGCTGGTACCGACTGCATTATCGTAATTACCGAGGACTTGTACTGTAGGGATTTTTTCTAAATCATCCGCCCGTGCTATTTGGAAGGTTTGCAGCAGCAAAAAGCCAAAGCAGGAAAGCAGTGCACGGTTCATCTTTGTTTTTTGCATTGCTGCTCCATTCATATTCTTGTTTGCTGATTTCATTTGTTGGATCTGTATGATGAAAATTGAATTCGCCATACTTTATATTTGTACAAGCAAAAACCAGACCTATACGCTTGTTTCAGCCATGCCACATCGAGGCAGCTTGCTTTTTATCTTGCTTAAGTCTTAATACGCAGGAAGCAAAGAACTGGATTCACAATTTTTAGAAATTCATTTCGCCAACAGGGATGACTGTGGAAAAGATGATTTTGGATGTGGTGCAAGGAGCCGTTATACATGCATGACATGACAGCGCGTAGCTTAAGTAAGCGATCTGGGGTGGGATAGTGCCGGGTTTATCCGGTAATTTTTGATGAATCCTGACTTATGTCGATGCTGTGCCCAGTGCGGTCATCTTCTCCAGAAAACGCTGGCAGGCGATATCTGATGGCCAAGGCTCCCATGGTTGGCAATCATAGATTTCTGCAAGTGGGTCTTCTTCCAGTATGGGGAGCTTGATTTCCAGCACATCCAGCACTTCATTGCGTGGCCAGCCTGCACAATGCACGGCCTCTGAGGCGGCGATCAGTTCATCTGCAAGTTTATGCAGGCGGTAATCCATCTCATCCCAGGCGGGGAGCTGATAGCGTTTGATGATGGCATCTGTCAACCTGTCGCTGACTTCCTTGAACGGTGAACCCAATACCGCTTTGAGTGGTGAAATGCAATCGAAGGCAAGCAAGCCTTCTTCACCATCATGCAAGAGTTCGCGCAGCGCTGCACCGGCGCTTAAGGCAGAGTCTGTCATGGTACTGCGCAAGGCCAGCACATTCAGGCTATGCTGTGCGACTGACAGCGGCCTGGCCCAGCAGGATTCACCGCCCCAGCGGTAAGTGCGGGACAGTCTGTCTGCCAGGTCGCTGTCCAGCCATGCCTGGGGATCGGGATTGATCAGATCCAGGTGCTTGCCTGATGGCAGCCTGATCCATGCTCGTGTTTTCAATAGTTTGTCCTGATGCCGTGCAAAATGCGCAGCTTGAAAACTACTATCTTAACTTATTCAGGCTTACTGATCTTGAGGAAAATGACAGTCCGGTAAGCCGAAAGCAAGTCGTCTTTGCGATCAAATTTAATGCACATCGGTATCCTCTCCGTGCCAGTTTTACGACGTTAACGGTTGGTGTCACGCAATGAGTGATGCCAACCGCCATATGCCATAGACTTACTTTTTATACAGCGTTACAGGGGGTATGCAGCACGCTTATGCTGCATTACGCAGCGCTTTAGCCGCCGCCACCATATTGGTCAGCGCAGGGATCACTTCTTCCCATGCGCGTGTCTTCAAGCCGCAATCCGGATTGACCCACAGTCGTTCGGCGGGGATACGTTCCGCCGCTTTCTTCATCAATTGCTCGATATGCGCTTGTGTCGGGATATTGGGCGAATGGATGTCATACACACCAGGGCCGATCTCGTTAGGATAATTAAAGTGATCGAATGCATCCAGCAACTCCATGTCAGAGCGTGAGGTTTCTATGGTAATCACGTCAGCATCCATACCAGCGATAGATTCAATGATGTCATTGAACTCTGAATAGCACATATGGGTATGAATCTGGGTCTCATCCTGTGCACCATTGGCCGTGATGCGGAAAGATTCTACTGCCCAGCCCAGGTATCCCTGCCATTGTGCTTTACGCAGTGGCAAACCTTCGCGCAATGCGGCTTCATCAATCTGGATCACGCGCACGCCTGCTTTTTCCAGGTCCAGCACTTCTTCGCGGATTGCCAGCGCAAGCTGGTAACAGGACACAGAACGCGGCTGGTCATCACGCACGAAAGACCAGTTCAAAATGGTGACCGGACCAGTCAGCATGCCCTTCATCGGTTTTGCAGTCAGCGACTGGGCATAACGGCTCCATTCCACCGTCATGGCTTTGGGGCGGGCAATGTCACCGAACAGGATGGGCGGTTTCACGCAACGTGAACCATATGACTGTACCCAGCCAAACTGGCTGAAGGCGTAACCCTCAAGCTGCTCACCAAAGTATTCAACCATGTCATTGCGCTCGGCTTCGCCATGTACCAGCACATCCAGGCCCAGTGCCTCCTGTTCACGCACGCTGCGGGCAATCTCGGCCTGCATGGCGACTTTATAGCCAGCTTCGTCCAGTCTGCCCGCCTTGAATTCACTACGTGCATGACGGATTTCTGCCGTCTGCGGGAAAGAGCCGATAGTCGTCGTCGGATACGCTGGCAGCTTCAGCAATGTGGCTTGCTTGCTGGCGCGTTGTGCATAGGCACTCTGGCGTTGTCCCATGCCTGCAGTAATGGCGGCAACGGCGGCTTTGACGGCAGCATTGTTCACCCGTGGTGAAGTGCGGCGTGCGGTAATGGCTGCCTGGTTGGCCTCCAGTTCATTTTTGACGGCGGCGCTACCCTGATTCAGGGCAGTCGCCAATACCTTGAGTTCATCGAGCTTCTGGATTGCAAAAGCCAGCCACGAACGGATGTCGGCGTCCAGTTTTTGTTCACTGTTCAGATCAACTGGCACATGCAGCAATGAACAGCTAGGCGCTATCCACAGACGGTCGCCCAGTTTTTTTGCTATAGGTGTGAGCCATTCCAGCACGGCATTGAGATCAGTTTTCCAGATATTGCGGCCATTGATGACACCCAGTGACAACACGCGGTCTTGTGGCAATTGTTCAACGACAGCGCTGACTTCTGCACGCGCATTGATGGCATCCAGATGCAGGCCCTGCACAGGCAACTGGCATGTCAGTGACAGATTGTCTTGTAACTGACCAAAGTAAGTTGCCAGCAGTAATTTGACCTTACTCGTGGCCAGCGTCGCATAGGCACTCTTGATCGCATCCTTCCATTCTGTCGCCAATTCGGTGACCAGTATGGGTTCATCAATTTGCACCCATTCCACACCCTGAGCGGCAAGCTGGCTCAGTAATTCTACATAGACAGGCAGCAGGCGTGGTAGCAGGGCCAGCTTGTCAGTATCATCCTTGGCCTTGCCCAGAGACAGGTAAGTGACTGGGCCAATGACGACTGGCTTGGCTTTCACACCCAGGCGTTTGGCTTCTGCCAGTTGTTCCAGCAGGCGTGTAGCATCCAGCGCAAACTTTGTATCGGCAGTAAATTCAGGGACGATGTAGTGATAATTGGTGTCAAACCATTTGGTCATTTCACCAGCCGCGACACCATCGCTTCCACTCCCATTTGCACCACAGCAGGCACTGTGATCTTCCAGCCCTTTCGCAGAACGGCCACGGGCAACGCGGAAGTAATTGTCCAGCACATCGCCATGAAAACCGCTGACACGTTCAGGCAAATTGCCCAGCGTGAAGCTCATGTCCAGCATCTGATCGTAAAACGCGAAGTCTCCAACCGGTGTCAGGTCCAGTGCAGACTGGTGACTCCAGTGACGCTGGCGCAGTTCTGCACCCAGACCCTTCAGTGCATCGCGTGAAGATTCACCCTTCCAGTAAGATTCCAGCGCAAACTTGAGTTCGCGTTTGGCACCAATGCGGGGAAAGCCCAGATTATGTGTAGTGACCATGATGTTGTCTTCATTCCTTGAGATTATTGAATGAGGGCTATGCTATAGTCAGTAAATCATGAAGTAAAATGATGTTTTCTCATTATTCGATTAGTTTTGCTCATACATCATGCTTGAACGCATACATCTGTCCATCATCCAGGAAGTAGAAAAACAGGGCTCGCTGACCGCTGCAGCGTCTGCCTTGTTCCTGACCCAGTCAGCGCTTAGCCATGCCATCAAAAAGCTGGAGCAGCAACTGGGTACTGACATCTGGCTGCGTGAAGGGCGCAGCCTGCGACTGACGCAGGCAGGTGAATATTTGCTGGCCGTCGCCAACCGTGTGCTGCCGCAACTGGCAATGGCAGAAGAACGCATTAGCCAGTACGCCTGTGGTGAACGCGGTACCTTGCGCATAGGCATGGAATGCCATCCCTGTTACCAGTGGTTGTTGAAAGTGGTGTCACCTTACCTGGCAAGCTGGCCCGATGTTGATGTCGACGTCAAACAGAAATTCCAGTTTGGCGGCATTGGTGCCCTGTTTGGTTATGAAATTGATTTGCTGGTGACACCTGACCCACTCTACAAACCTGGCCTGCATTTTGAACCTGTATTTGATTACGAGCAGGTGCTGGTCGTCAGCCGCAAACATGGGCTGGCCAAGGTCGCTTATGCGCAGCCAGCACAGCTCGTTGATGAAGTGCTCATCACTTATCCCGTGGCGATAGACCGGCTGGATATCTATAATCAGTTCCTGATGCCAGCCGGGATCAGCCCGCAGCGACACAAGACCATAGAGACGACGGACATCATGTTGCAGATGGTAGCAAGTGGCCGTGGCGTTGCCGCCTTGCCGCGCTGGCTGGCAGAAGAATATGCAGAAAAAATGGATGTAGTGGCGGTACGCCTGGGCCGCCAGGGTATCGCCAAGCAGATATTTTTAGGGGCGCGCGAAGCTGATGTGGATATCGATTATTTGAAAGCCTTCGTTGAACTGGCAAGGCATTCAAAGCAAGCTAGTGGCTCAAGTCAGGTGAAGAAGAAAGCAGGAAAATAGGTCAAGTAAGTTAGATAAGTCAGACTCCACCTGGGCTTGTCGCCAATGGCAATTCAAAGCAAAAACAAGCACCCGTATTGCTTGCATCATTACGCAACTCTATGCTGCTGTGATGCAATTGCAATATGCGGTGCACGATCAGTAAGCCCAGACCACCACCACCGTGCCTTTCACCACTGAGCGCAAATGGCCGCTTGAACAGTTTGTCCAGCAATTCAACGGGTATGCCGGGGCCGGTATCGCGTATGCAGATTTCCACTGCCTGCAAGCGTTTTGTTACTGCCACAGTCACCACGCCGCCTGCCGGTGTATGGCGTATGGCATTGTCGATCAGGTTGGTCAGCACCCGCTCTATCATGCCAAGGTCTGCCATGACCATGGCATTGCCATCCAGTTCTGCTTCCAGCGCGACCTGGCCGGTTTGTGCCTGCAGTTCAAACTTCTGGAACACGTCCTGTATCAGGTCATTCAGCATGAAGGCTTCTGGCTCGGGTGCTACGCCGCCATGTTCGAGACGCGCCAGGTCAAACAATGCCTGCGCCAGGCGGCCGACTTTGCGGCTCTGGCCCAGCGCAATCGCCAGATAGCGTTGTCGCTCAGCCGCATCCAGCGTCGCATCTCTGGCAGCCAGGGTTTCCAGGTAGCCGTGGATTGATGTCAGTGGCGTGCGCAAGTCATGCGAGATATTGGCGACCACTTCGCGTCTGTCATGGTCCATTTGTTTCAGGGTGTGCCATTGCTCATTGATGCGCGCCGCCATTTGCCCGAAACTGGTTTCCAGCACGGCAATTTCATCACGCTGGTTAGTAGCCTGTGCTGACGGTGGCGGTACGACGGGCTGTTCAGCCTGGGTATCAAAACGGCGCATGGTGTCTGCCAGTTTATGCAAGGGGCGAGTGACCCAGCGCAGTGCAGCCCAGCCTGCCACCAGGGTCAGCAGGGCCACCAGCGCCATCGAAAACAAGGTAACACGC
Source organism: Undibacterium sp. FW305-107 (assembly GCF_058788535.1). NCBI lineage: Bacteria > Pseudomonadati > Pseudomonadota > Betaproteobacteria > Burkholderiales > Oxalobacteraceae > Undibacterium > Undibacterium sp. FW305-107. The sequence continues at coordinate 707,651 of NZ_JBYTAV010000001.1, read as the reverse complement.
AGTACGGCATTGATACCTGCGTGAGCGGCATAGCGGTCATGCTCTTCACCCTGCAAAATCACGTAAATGTAATGTGCTTCAGGCCTGTTACTGCGCAATGCCGCTACGCTGAATACCTTGCGCCTGCTTTCACTGCGTGGGTCGTCACCAAGTATGGGCAGCATGCGTCCATCGAGGAATTTGCGTATGGGTGCCAGATCAACTTGCTGGCGCTTCAGACGGCCAGGCGGTGCCGCATTGCCGATGATCTTGCCGGTTTCATCGAGCAGATAGACTTCTACACTGGGGTTGACGGTCATCAATTGATCGAACAGGCGACGTACAGAATCAGGCCCCATTTCTTCTGTACCCGTCAATTGCGCATTGACTGCAATGCTGCCTGCCAGGCCGCGTGACAGGCCCTGCACCACTTCCATCTCACGCATATCATTGGCGCGTATCTGCAACCAGGCAGAGACACCACAACTGGCCAGCAACAACGCAGAAAAAACCAGCGATAAGCGCTGTGATAGTGTCAGCTTCACGTCACCTCTCCCGGCAGCGCATAACGGTAACCCTTGCCCCATACCGTCAGTATGCGCTGCGGCTCGGCTGGGTTAGCTTCTATCTTGGCGCGCAGGCGGTTGATGTGGGTATTGACTGTATGCTCATAACCTTCATGTTCGTAACCCCAGACCTTGTTGAGCAAATCCAGGCGCGAATATACCTGGCCAGGGTGGCGTACAAAAAAGTACAACAAGTCAAATTCGCGCGGGGTCAGGTCCAGCAACTTGCCATCGGCAGTGGCAACGCGTGTCACTGGTGACAAGGCCACGCCATCTACGGCTACATCACCGGCTTCAGTGCGGCGGCTCTTGTCCATCGCATCGGCACGGCGCAGCATGGCCTTGACGCGGGCCACCAGTTCCAGCACCGAGAAAGGTTTGGCCAGGTAATCGTCAGCCCCCAGTTCCAGTCCCAAAATGCGGTGCACTTCGCTGGAACGGGCGCTGATGATGATAATCGGAACATAGTTTTCCATGGCGCGCGCCTGGCGGCAAATCTCCAGCCCATCGACACCGGGCAGCATGATGTCGAGTATCAGGGCATCCCATTTACCAGTACGCAATTGTGCGAGACCTTGTTTGCCGTCAGCACAATGCGTGACCTGATAGCCCTCGTCCTTCATGTGCAGGCGCAGCAGGTCGGCGATGGGCATATCATCTTCCACGATCAATATACGTTTTACTGTATCCAAGGCAAGGCTCCGGCAGGCTGCTTTAATGTTGTCATTGTGCAGGATTTACGGGTAAAAAAGTATCACAAATCGTTTAACTTTACGTGAAGACTTGGACAGCGATTGGGGCGCACAATAAGAATCATGGTACAGGAGTGGAACCAACACCAAGGAGGATTTATGCAAAACCGACGTCAATTTTTACTGGCTGGCAGCATGCTGGCCATGAGCCCCATGTTATCAGCAGCCCCCGCCGGTAATTCATCCAACACTGCGTTCGAAGTCCAGCGCACCGATGCCGAATGGCGTCGTCTGCTGACCGGCATGCAATACGAGGTCTTGCGCCGTGGCGCGACCGAACGGGCCTTTACCAGCCCACTCAATGATGAACATCGCAGTGGCCAGTTCAGTTGCGCTGGTTGCCAGTTGCCGCTGTTTTCATCGAAGACCAAGTTCGACAGCGGCACTGGCTGGCCCAGTTTTTATGCGCCGCTGGAGCGCGCAGTCAACAATGTGACCGACACCACCTTTGGCATGCTTCGTACAGAAGTACTGTGCCGCCGCTGCGGTGGTCATCTCGGCCATGTATTTGATGACGGCCCGCGTCCTACCGGCCTGCGCTATTGCATGAATGGTATAGCGATGACATTCACCCCCGGCAAAGCCTGAGAACCTGCTTACGATCTAAAGCGCGTGCGCAATCGGAGTTCATGCGGGGTTCATGCGCTGCATTTTTGTTAACCTGGCCCCGCTGACCCCCGCTCGCTATAGATCGTAAACACGTTCTGAACTGTACACAGAAAGCAAACATGTTGTTGATACTTATTTCTTATCTTGGTGGCGTGCTGACCATACTCAGCCCCTGCATCCTGCCGGTGCTGCCGTTTGTCTTTGCCCGCACCGGCCAGCCCTTCCGCCGCAGTGGCTTGCCTCTGCTGGTGGGTATGGCGCTGACCTTTGCCGCTGTTGCCACATTGGCTGCGGTGGGTGGCAACTGGGTGTTGCAGACCAATCAATATGGCCGATGGCTGGCAATGGCCTTGTTGGCTTTCTTTGGCCTGACGCTATTGTTCCCGCACCTGGCTGACAAGCTCACCAAGCCACTGGTAGCTGCTGGTGACCGTTTATCAAGTACGGCACAGGCAGATGGCGGTGGCATAGGTTCATCGTTATTGCTTGGTGTGGCGACTGGCCTGTTGTGGGCACCCTGTGCCGGGCCGGTACTTGGTCTGCTGCTCACTGGCGCAGCACTCAATGGTGCGAGTGTACAGACAACTTTCCTGCTGCTGGCGTATGCTGCCGGTGCCGCGACTTCACTGGCAGTGGCCTTGCTGATAGGTGGCAAGGTATTTGCCGCGATGAAACGCTCACTGGGTGCTGGTGAATGGGTACGCCGCATTTTGGGTGCTGCGATGATAGCCGGTGTTGCTGCGATTGCGCTGGGTCTGGATACTGGCCTGCTGACACGCTTATCTACTGTTGCCACCTCAGGTTTGGAACAGCAATTGATAGACCGCTATGCGCCAAATTCACCGGATGTACAAGCCAATCCAGCGCAGACACAGACCGCACCGCAACAGGGAGCGATGATGGCCTCGAATGCAATGATGGCATCGAACAAGCAGATGACATCTAACATCATGGCGCCATCGAATGCCATGATGTCTGCCCATGGTAGCAATGCAGCTACAGCAGGCGCTTTACCAGAAGAAGGGGGCATGCCAGCGTTGGATGGTGCAACACAATGGCTCAATTCCAAACCACTGACTGCGCAAGAGCTCAAAGGCAAGGTCGTGCTCATCGACTTCTGGACCTACTCTTGCATCAACTGTCTGCGCAGCCTGCCGTATGTGCAGGCATGGGCGAAGAAATACCGTGACCAGGGCCTGGTCGTGATTGGTGTGCACGCGCCTGAATTTGCGTTTGAGCGTGATCCTGCCAATGTCAGCAATGCCGTGCGTGACCTGGGTATCAGCTACCCGGTTGCCATCGACAACAACTATGCAATCTGGCGTGCCTTTGGTAACAAATACTGGCCTGCGCATTATTTCATCGATGCCAATGGCCGCATACGCCACCATCATTTTGGTGAAGGTGAATATGTGCAATCTGAACAGGTGATACAGCAATTGCTGGAAGAAGCAGGGCAGAAAAATGTCGCCAATGATGTCGTCATCGAGACGGGGGCGGCTGGTGCACAAATGGCAGCGGACGATAGCCAGGTCAAATCACCAGAAACCTATCTTGGTTACAGCCGCGTGCAAAACTTTGTGTCAACTGGCGGTGTACAGCAAAACCGCAATGCCGATTACAGCTTGCCAGCGCAACTGACGCTGAATCAATGGGGTCTGGCAGGTAACTGGAAGGTACAGGAAGAGCATGCCGCCCTGACGCAGAAGGGTGGGCGCATCACTTACCGCTTCCATGCCCGTGACCTGCATCTGGTGCTGGGTCCAGGCAAAGACGGCAAGCCCGTGCGTTTCCGCGTCACTATTGACGGCGCTGCACCTGGTGCAGCGCATGGCAGCGACATAGCAGCCGACGGTGCCGGCACCGTAACTGGACAGCGCTTGTACCAACTGGTGCGGCAATCCGGTAAAGTCGTCGGGCACACTTTCAGCATAGAGTTTCTTGATCCGGGAGTAGAGGCCTACGCCTTCACTTTTGGTTGATTTTCCTTCTACAAGGAGTACGGCATGAAAATAGCAAACAGATTCACAGCACTGGTGCTGGGCATAGGCAGTGTCGCCGCAGCACTGGTTTTGAATGGTCAGGTAAGGGCCGGTGAGGCAGCAGTCATCATTGCCGCCCCAGTGGCGGATGCACCGGCAGGCAGCGCCAAGACGGAGACCGCAGTGTTTGCCGGTGGTTGCTTCTGGGGTGTGCAGGGCGTTTTCCAGCATGTACGTGGCGTCACCAATGCAGTCTCGGGCTATGCCGGTGGCAAGGCAGCTACTGCGCATTATGAACTGGTAGGTTCAGGCGCAACTGGTCATGCAGAAGCAGTGCAGGTGACCTATGACCCCACCCAGATCAGTTATGGCAAGCTGCTGCAGATATTTTTCTCAGTTGCACATGACCCCACCCAGTTGAACCGCCAGGGTCCGGATAGTGGCACGCAATACCGTTCCGCGATTTTTCCAGCCACGCTGATGCAACGCGATGTAGCTGAAAAATACATGGCCCAACTGAATGCCTCGCATGCTTTCCGTAGCAAACTGGCGACTACCCTGGAAGCAGACACAGGATTTTTTCCGGCAGAGGGCTATCATCAGAATTACCTGACCCTGCATCCTAATGAGCCATACATTGCGATCAACGACTTGCCCAAGGTCGAGAACCTCAAGCGTGTCATGCCAGCGGTATATAGGCCTGATCCGGTTCTGGTGCGCAAGGGTATTTGAGTAGATGATGTCAAAAACCGGTCAGGTGATGCTGGCTGGTTTCCATGCGCATTTTTGATATGTAAGGCTGCTCATACATTTATACCTTGATCCGCTTGAAATTTGACGCATAATGGCAAAATTGCATTAATGCTCACTTATGTTCAGGAGACCGGTATGGAAATGAATCTGGCACCCGAAGTCATTGCACAAACCCTGGAAGCAACGCTGAAGCGTTTGCGTGTCGCCTACCGCGCCCAGCCTCATCCTGATCTGCAACAACGATTGGACTGGCTCAATCGCCTGGAAAAAATAACCGTGCAACATGGCGCTGAAATCAACAAGGCGATCAGCAAGGATTTTGGGCATCGCTCTGCACATGAAACCGAACTGGCAGATTTATCGTTGATTGTTTCTTCCATCAAGCACACCAGGCGCCACCTTGCTGGCTGGATGAAGCCACAGCGTGCTGCTACCGCCCTGCAATATTTGCCTGCAAAGAACAGGTTGCTGAGCCAGCCCCTGGGTGTGGTTGGCATCATCTCTCCATGGAATTATCCGCATCAACTGGCGCTGGGGCCTACCATTGCCGCCTTTGCCGCAGGCAACCGCGTCATGCTCAAACCGTCAGAACTGACGCCACATTATTCAGCACTGCTGGCGAAGCTGGTTGCTGATTATTTCTCTGAGGATGAAATGGTGGTTGTCACTGGCGGTGCCGATGTAGCGAAAGCATTTTCTGAACTGCGTTTCGATCACCTGGTGTTCACAGGTTCAACCGCAATCGGCAGGCATGTGGCAGTTGCTGCAGCCAAAAACCTGACACCGGTAACGCTGGAACTCGGTGGCAAATCCCCGGCCATAGTGGATGCCAGCGCCAATATCAAGACCGCCGCAGCCAGTCTGGCTTTTGGCAAATTACTCAATGCAGGCCAGACCTGCGTGGCACCAGATTATGTGCTGGTGCCAGCAGACAAGCGTGATGAACTGGTGGCAGCGTTGATGGCCGCCACGGGCAAAATGTACCCGGTGCTGGAAGACAATCCAGACTACACCGCCATCATCAACGACCATCATTACCAGCGCCTGCAAGGCTTGTTGAATGATGCAGTCGAGCAAGGTGCGCAATTGCTGCCACTCACCAGCACTGCCCAGTCTGCAGGCATGACAGCCGCACGCAAACAGGCACCGGTGCTGGTCTTGAATGCCACGCCAGACATGCGCATCATGCAGGAAGAAATTTTTGGTCCCTTGCTGCCGATCATCACCTATCAGGGCGACATCAAAGAGGCGATAGAATTCATCATTGAGAGAGAGCGTCCGCTGGCCCTGTACTGGTACGGCACTGACAATCGTAACCGCGACCTGGTGCTGCAACAAACCGTCTCTGGTGGTGTGACCATCAATGATTGCCTGTGGCATCTGAGTCAGGAATCACAGCCTTTCGGTGGCGTTGGTGCCAGCGGCATGGGTGCCTACCATGGCGAATGGGGTTTCCGTGCGCTGAGCAAGGAGAAGCCTGTGTTCTATCAAAGCAGCCTGAATGGCATGCACCTGCTTTATCCGCCTTACGGAAAAACCTTTGCACGCATGCTGAAGTTATTAAAGCTTATAGGCTGAGAATTAATTTCTATATACCTTATCGACTTGCATCACCAATTCACATCATTAATTTGAGGAAAAGTAAACATGACTTTGTCGCAAGATGCTGGAGTACTGCTATTTTCTTATGGAACCCTGCAAGATAAGGCGGTGCAACTTGCCAATTTTGGCCGTGAACTTGCAGGCAAGCCAGATTCCCTGCCTGGCTATGCGCAAACAATGCTCGCCATAGCTGATCCTGATGTCGTGGCAACCAGTGGCAAGACGCATCACCCCATCGTCCAGGCCAGCGCCAACCCCGCTGATGAAGTTGCTGGCACTGTCTTTACGATCACCGCGCAAGAGCTTGCAGCCGCAGATGCCTATGAAGTGGCAGACTACAAGCGTGTTTCGGTATCCCTGAAGTCTGGCAAGCAAGCCTGGGTGTATATACGCGCCTGATTTTTTTTATGGGCTTTACAATTAACCAGCCTGCCCATCTGACCTTGCCTTCAGGTAGATGGGCAGCATCATGGCGACCCAGCAGGCCAGCAGGGCGAGCCAGGCGCTTGCAGAGACCGTGATGAGAAAACTGTATGACAGCAGGCTTCCCAAAATGCGCAACAGGGCGGCAATATGCAAGCCCAGGTAAATACCCCATAACAGGCCGGAAGCCTGCAGCGGGCGACCGCTGTGGCCATAAGTAACCCGGCTGACAAATGCCACCAGCATGGTACCCATGAAACCCAGGGCCAGCGCATGCACGGGCGCAGACCCTACTGATACGCCATACGCGCCCACAGCCTGCAGGGCAAAGACGATCGCAAGCCAGGCAAACGACAGATGCAGCATGGCCAGCAGCCGGTTTGCCATGCTGCGCAGCAGACCCCAGCGCCAGGAGGTATACATGAAACTCAGGCTCATCATTGTGGCCGCGCCTGCTTCCAGCCAGCGCCATTGCAGGCTGCCGCTGATCACCAGCAAACCACAGCCGCTTAACCAGGCAAGCAGCAACCAGTAAGGACGCCAGACCACATAAGGCTTGATGATATTGCTGCTAAAAAATGGCAGCATGCGATGGCAGACTGTCAGGAACACCGGCAGTAAAAAACCAAAGAAGGCGCATTGCCGGGCGGCAATCCATGCATCTGTCCAGCCACAACTCCACATCAGGGTCGCTGCCAGTGCACATGCTCCACCGCACATGGCAAGCAGGATGGCAATCGCATGTTTTTTATCCGGCACCGTGCTGCGTTTGATCAAACCGGCCCAGCGCCAGGTCACTGCCAGCCAGGCGCATAGCATCAGTGCAAAACCTGAACTGCGCAAAGGCGACAAACCCAGGCTGGCTGCCAGCATGGCCAGCAGCAGGCCGCAAAAATAGGTGGCTCCATGCAGCAGGAAGTAATCATCGTCAGCGCTGACAGCCAGCCATTTGGGCCCGGCAGTGAAAGTAAAACCCAAAATGAACAAGGGGAAGACACCTAGCGGCATCAACAAGGCATGCAAAGGTATGGCCATGGTTTGCGGATGCTGTAGCTGCAACCACCACCAGAAAAACAGGATAAAGACAGACACAGTACCGAGAAAGAAATACAGCCTGTGGGGGGCGCTGGCAAGACGTTTCATGATCATGTATCCCTTGGGTGGGGCCAGGGAGGCCCCGCAAAATATAAGCCTGGTATCATGCTTGTGGCTCCAGGGTTTGTAGTGTCTGCACTGCATCTTCGACCTGTTGCCAGATATGTTCCCTCTCATCTTCAGTGGCATCAGCATGGAAGCGCTTGCGCGCGCCTTGCTGGTTCAGCACCAGATGGACATCAGGGACAACACCTGCCTGTTGCAGGCAAGCTTTGACACAGGCCAGTGCGCAGCCATCCAGTGCGAGTACAGGCCTGCCAGATTGCGCCAGTTTAACCAGGCTGGCAACGCCACCACCAACGCCACTGATGCAGGACATCTGTGCCTTTTGCTCGCGGTCCAGCCTGAGCGCACAATCATTGGCCAGTTGCGCGACACTGGAACAGCCAGAGCAGGAATACACCAGGGGCAGTGGCACGGTTTTCATCACACACCTTCACCTGCCTGCATGAAGCGCTGACCAAAGCGGGCGAGCCAGGCCGGGCGTTCGCTGGCATCAAGCCAGTATTTGACGGCGATGCCCAGTTCAGTGTCACCTTCCATCTTCAAACGGCGGCGGAAGAACAGGGTGTCGGCATCTTCCTGGCCAGTTGCCAGTTTTAAAAAATCCATGGCGCTGGCAGACAGGCTGACATCCGGCTGGGGCAGAGATGATAATGGCTTGAATTTGCCAGCCTCGCAGTAAAAACACAGCGACAAACCGAGGTCTTCTACCCTGATACGAAAATTCTTGCCGTACAGGCTCTCAGGTGCGACCAGCAGTGCCCGCCGCCTGGCCAGTTCAAGCAGCAGCATCAAAGGGGCATTCGCCAGTGGTGCAGGCAAATAGCTGCCAAGTTTTTGTACACTCTGGGGAAAACGGAAATTACTCAGATCCATGTTGATTTATCCTTCCCCCGCCAGCCATTGCATGCCGGGTTTATCCATCCAGTAGCCATTGCTGCGCTGTGCATGGGGAGGCAGCAGGGTCTCGCTGACATCGGCAGCCAGCTTTGCCGTTCTGGCGCTGTCAAATGCTGCAATCACTTCTGCCATGTCTTGTGACTGTGGCTGCAGGCGCAAGATATCCACCTGCATGGCGGCCAGTTCAGGTAATTGCGCACCCAGATCGACGCAACTGGCACTCTGGGTCTGTATGCCATTGATGGTCAAAAAATCCTTGCCGTCACGGGTGGCCAGTGGCAGGCCGTCCGCGTATAGCTCACAACGGAATTCACAACTGTCCTTGCGCAGGCGATGATGTCTCGCGGTGAAGCAGCGTGATGAAAAAGCCAATGCCATGCGCCCCCAGACCTGTACTTCAGTCTGCATCTGTTCACCGCGTTGCTGTTGCAAGGCTGCCAGCGCATCGCGCCCCATTTCCAGCGGTGGTAAAAAGCGGCAAGCACCGAGGCTGGCCAGCCATGCCAGACTGTCTGCATGATAGATATTCAGATGCGGCCCGGCGACAAAGGCCTTACCCTGCATGGCGCGCACGGCACTGTAGTCATTCGCCTCGACCAGGAAGTCTTCTTCGCAGGCACGTTCTATCATCCTGTGCATATTGCGCCGGTCGGCTTCACTGTCTATCAGGGTCAGGCTGGACAGCACGACCTGCTTGCCTGCATCCCTTAATTCCTTGCCCAGCGCCAGCCAGTCATCCAGTTTCATCAGATGACGGCGCGAGCAGGTGACTTCACCGAGATAGATAATATCGACCGGCCATTGCATGGCTTCGACATAAAAACTTAACGTATCCTGCCTGGACCAGTAATAGGCCAGGGGTGCGAGGGAAAGCAGGGCTGTGGTAGCGGGTAAGCTGGCAGTCATATTATTTCCACGGACGTTCAAAAGCGCCCTGAGTCACTTGCGCACCTTCGGCATGGCGGGCCAGGCTGGCTTGCCAGTCTGTGCGGAGTGTATAACGTTCTGGGTCGCGTTGGGCAGCATCGAGTGCCGCACGCAGGGTACCAACGACCTGGCTGACGTAATTCGGGCTGCGCTGGCGGCCCTCTATCTTGATCGCGGCAACACCCATATTGATCAGCTTGGGCAAGAGACCTATGGCATTCAGGCTGGTTGGTTCCTCCAGCGCATAGTCGATTTCACCTTCCACTTCAAAGCGCCCTTTGCACAAGGTCGGATAACCGGCAGCTTCACCGGGTGCATAGCGATCTATCAGGGTGCCGCCCAGACGTGCATACATGGTCTGGTCTTGTTCTTCCCAGCTTACGGCATGGGCTGGCGAACATACGCCTTTATTATTTGGTGAGTCGCCGGTGACATAGCTGGATAAAAGGCAGCGCCCTTCCGCCATGACACACAGGCTGCCAAAGCCAAAGACTTCGATTTCCACGCTGGTCTGGCGAATAATTTTTTCAATTTCTGACAGGGTCAGGACACGGGGTAGTACTGCACGTTTGATCGCAAATTGCTCACGCATGAGCTCGATTGCATCCAGGGTACTTGCCGAACCCTGCACCGACAAATGCAGGCGTAAATCCGGGTAGCGGTCACGGGCATAGGCCATCAGACCGGGGTCAGCCAGGATCACCGCGTCTGCACCCATTTGTACCGCAGTGTCAATTGCCGCCCGCCATTCGGCGACGGCACGCGCTTGCGGATAAGTATTGATGGCAAATAGAATTTGCCTGCCACGCGCATGGGCATAGGCGACACCTTGCCGTATCTCATGATCGCCAAAATTGAGGCCACCAAAATTGCGTGCATTGGTCGCATTGCGCAAACCAAGGTATACCGCATTCGCCCCTTTATCTACCGCTGCCTTCAGTGCGAGCAGACTACCGGCAGGAGCCACCAGATCTATAGGTTTCATGAATCAGATGGTAATGAAAATTATTCGCTGGGTCATTGTGCTGGGTCAAGAAAGCGGCGTTTCTTCAGACTTCAAGCCAATGCATGAATATTTTTCTGATAAGACTTGAGTGCTTCCTCGGATGATATATGTATGCTGGCACCACATACCTTGATCAAATGCTCATCCATCAACTGATGCAAAACACGGGACAAGGTTTCTGGTGACAAATTCAGCAGTGAGGCGACCAGGTGTTTTTTGAGTTCAAGACGGATGTCATTGCTATGCTGCGAGGCGGATAGCTGCAACAGATAATCAATCACTCTCTGGGTGGCGTTTTGCAGGGAATAACGCTCTACATTGCGGATAAAACCCAACAGGCGATAAGATAATCCGGCCAGCATTTGCCGGGATATCAATGGTGAGCGATCCAGCAATTGCAGCAGGGCCTGGCGGGGTATTTTCAACAGTAGCGTGTTCTCCAGAGCTTCTGCATAAAAAGGGTAGGGTTCATCCAGGAACATCATGGCTTCACCCAGGCTTTGTCCACCGCGTATCAACTCCAGGACTTTGTCGTTACCTTGCGATGAAGGCAGGCACAGCTTGACCAGGCCAAAAACCACGATGTAGGTGGCTTCTGCCATATCGCCTTTACGAAACAGCATTGCACCTTTGTCCAGCTCCAGCTTGACAACTTCTTTTTGCAATTCCCTGACATCTTCCTGCGAAATATGGCGGAACAAGGCATGATTTTGCAGCAGGCCCAACAAATTTATTTTCGTCATCACAGATCTCCGGCAAACTGATTGAGATCAAGTGTAGAAGTGATGTGCTGATATGCCTATACGCCGGGAGGACTAGGCCGCTGCTGCAAAGGGATGAGAAGTGGTTTTGCGTAAGTACTGAACACTTAATTTTTATCCATGCCGTGTTCGACTGCATACACAGCAATTTGCACACGGCTGGTCAGATTCAGTTTCTTCAAAATATTTTGCACGTGGATTTTGACGGTGCTTTCTGCCACATCCAGATTGCGGGCAATTTCTTTATTGCTTTCACCGCGTGCCAGACAGACCATGGTTTCGCGCTCCCTTGGCGTCAGTTTTTCTTTTTTGGGTATGTTATTCTGATTAAGACCGGAGCGAAATTGCATGACCAGTTTGGCTGTCATGGATTCGGCAATCACAGGCTCACCGGCAGCAGCGCGTTTAATGGCCTGCGTCAGATATTCAGCTTCTATGTTTTTTAATAAATAGCCACGTGCGCCATTTTTTAAGGCGGTAGTCAAATCCTCGGCCTCTTCTGAAACGGTCAGCATCAGGACAGCGGTATCGGGTAAGTCTTCAACGATGAGTTGCATGGCTTCCAGACCGGACAAGCCTGGCATATTCAAGTCCATCAGGACGACATCAGGACGTAATTGCTTGGCGCGTTTGACACCATCGAGACCATCGACAGCTTCACCGACCACTTCAAACTCTGGATTACGCTGCAACAATAAGCGTACACCACTGCGAAAAAGAGTGTGGTCATCCACCAGTAAAATCTTGATTGGCATTGGTATTCAGTGTCCCCAGTTTTTTATAAATAATGCTTATGCTACCAGACGTTCTTGCCGCAACAATTCCAGTGCGATGGTAGTGCCCTCACCAACCTGACTCTTGATATCGAATTTGGCGGCCAGTCGCTCTGCTCTTTCCTGCATGATGCGCAAGCCTACATGTGCTTCACCTTTTTCATGAACGCTGGCCATGTTGAATCCTTCACCGTCATCTGTCACAGTCAGGGAAAAATCCCGTTCATTCTGTACTTTGATCCTGACCTCACTGGCCTGTGCATGCTTGCGCACATTCGACAAAGCTTCTTGCAGAATGAATAGCACTTGTAATTGCTGTTCTGGCGCAAGAGGTGCGCCATTTCCGACGAACTCAATCTCACCATGCACACCAGTCTGACGCTGGAATTTGCCGACGACATTGCGCATTTCTGATTCCAGATTACTGTCTTGCAGGCGGGTGCGGAAATTAAGCAATAGCTCCCTTACGTCTTCATAGCTTTCCTGCACTCCGGCACGGAGCATGGGGGTGATATCCTTGATTTCTTCTACATCATTACGACTCAAGGAATCTTCCAGCATCTGTACTTGCAGATTCAGGAAATTCAAGCCTTGCGCAATGCTGTCATGCAGGCCTTGCGCCAGCAGATTGCGTTCATTCGATACGGCAAATTCTTTTTCTCTGGCGATCAGCCGCTGGTTTTCAATGGCAATACCCAGGTTTTTACCCAGTGTCTCCAGCAGGCGCCGTTCTTCGCTGGTGATGTCACGTTCCCTGGAAAAATGTAGCGAGAAGCTGCCTATGACTTGTTCGCGCGCCAGTATCTGGAAAACCGCCAGCGAGAAAAAGCCCTCTTCCTGGCAGCGATAACGGCGCTGCTGGTCCATCTTGCGGAAGTCGCGGACAATGATGATGCCCTGGTGGGTAGCAGCACCGCACAGACAATCATCCTTCTTGATGCAATGTTCCTCTTCTATCATTTGCTCCGAGATACCTTCATGTACCGTTATATGCAGGTTATCGCTCTGGTTATCGAGTATGCGCACGGTACCGCCATCGGCTTCTATTCTCTGCATTATCCGGTGCAGGAAGCCGCGACATAATTCTTCTATCGCATGCGGTCCTGCCAGGAAACCGGCAATTTCATACAAGGTGCTGATCTCATGATTCTGGTCTTGCAGCTTGCCGGTTTTTTCCGCAACGCGTTCTTCCAGAGTGCGGTGCACGCTTTGTACATGGTCAGCCATCTGGTTGAAGGCTTGTGCCAGGACACCGAACTCATCTTCAGTCTCAATTGGCAGGCGCACACTCAAGTCGTCCTTGGACATGCGTGCGATACCTGCCTGCATGCGTGTGACCGGGCCGACTATCCATAAATACAGCAGATATAACAGCGCAATACTGGCAGCGAGTGATAAAAAAATCAGGGCAGTCTGGCATAAACGCAACCAGGTCGTTTTCTCTGTCAGTTCGACTTCAACCAGTGATACCAGTTTATTGATGCTGTCCACGAAAACAGGTAATTCTTTGGTGTAGAGGGCCAGTGCCGCCTGCTTTGCTTGTGGATTCTTCTCTGCCAGTACTGTTCTGGCATAGACTTGTATATGTTGTTGCCATTCATTTTGTACCAATAGCATTTGCTCACGAATGGGCTTGGAAGCAGGCAGGAACAAAGGCCGTTTCGCATCACCGGCCTGCAAATCCGTTAAAGTACGATTGAAATCATCCAGCTCCTGCTCAATCCTGGTCGCTGCGTGATCGTGCTCAAGTTGCATGGCCAAACGGTAAGAACGCATGCGCAAACTGCCTGCTTCATTGATTGCAGCGCCACCACCCTCCAGTTGCCATGACAGCAACAAGGTGTAGCCAACTGCCGCCAGCGTAAGGCCCAGACCTATCAGTGTCGTCAGCAATATCCTGAAAGTCAGGCGCTTGCCTACTGGCAAGGTATGAGGTGAGCCTGATATAGGGTTCATGATGGATACTTTAGCTGGTATGTGTCAGATGTAGTAGATGTAGTATAAGCGCATTGCAGGCCATTTTTCATGGTTCGCTATACGAGACTTCTTTTATGACAGCCTTGCTGGCAATGTTCAGGGGGCATACCATGGGTAAAAAAGTGTCAGACCGTTCTGAATAGGCCAGCAAGGCACCCTTGCTCATATCAAAATACCAGCCATGCAAAGCGATGTCGCCTCTGGCCTCACGCTCTGATATCCAGGGAAAACTGCGCAAATTATTCAAGGAATTGATGATTGCCCCCAATTCGCAGGCGCGTATCTGTTCCGGTTCTGAACAATTCGCCAGTTGCTGCAGCACTTGCTGCTTGACTGGCTCCACTATCTTCATCCAGCGGCCGATGAAATCTATCTTGCGGCTAGGCTGGTAACCCTGCATCAGCGCCCGTATACCACCACATTTTTCATGTCCCATGACGATGATGCGTTTTACTTTCAGAGCCTCGACGGCAAACTGTATGGCGGCACTCACGCCATGTTGCTGTGCTGATTCATTGCAGGGTGGCACCAGGTTGGCGACATTGCGGACTACAAAAATATCGCCAGGGTCGCAATCCAGCAGCAAGGCAGGATCTACCCGTGAATCGCAACAACCTATCAATAAGGTGGTGGGATTCTGGCCGTGATTCAGCTTTTCAAACAGGCGGTCTTCTCCTGTGAAATATTTGCTTTGAAAACGCTGGAACCCTTCTATGAATTGCTGGATATTTCTGACTTCCATTTGCTACTCCATCATTCTGCTAACCGCCAGTTTGTGACATGAAACGGATGATCTTATGCGGCTGCTCCTTGAATTCATGGCGCTCCGGCTTTAATTCTATCGCTGTCCGTATGGCAGCATCCAGTTGCTGGTCACTGATACCGGAGCGCAGCAAGGGCCGCAGTTCAAATTTTTCTTCCTGCCCCAGGCACATGTATAAGGTGCCATCTACCGACAAACGCACCCGGTTGCAAGTGGCGCAAAAATGCTGACTGATGGGGGAGATGAAACCTATCGTGCCTTTGCTGTCGTCCGTGGTCCAGTAGCGGGCCGGGCCACCACCGAGTTCTGCCGCTGCGGGAACCAAATTAAACCGGCTGACCAATTGATCGCGTATAGGGCCTATATCCATATACTGGCTGTTGCGACCTGTCTCACCCATGGGCATGGCTTCTATCAGGCGCAGGATAAAGCCTTCTTCAAAACAGAATTGTGCCATGCGCATGATTTCATGGTCATTGATACCACGCATCACGACCATGTTCAGCTTGATAGGGTCAAACCCCGCTTGCTTGCCAGCCTGCAGCCCGGCCATGATGCTGGCGAAACTGTCGCGCCCCGTGATTTTTTCTGTACAGGCTCGGTCCAGACTGTCCAGGCTGACATTGATGCGGCGCACGCCTGCATCGTGCAAGACTTGTGCATGCTTGTGCAATTGCGTTGCGTTGGTGGACAGCGAAATGTCTTGCAAACCCGGCAAGCCGGATAGCTGTGCCACCAACTGTGGCAAGCCGCGGCGCAGCAAAGGTTCGCCACCCGTCAGACGCACACGCCCTACACCCATACGGGAAAATGCAGCGACAACCCTGGTGATTTCATTGAAGCGCAACCAGTTCTCAGGTTCTTCAAAGCCAGAAAAACCTTTGGGCATGCAATAACTGCAACGCAGATCACAACGATCAGTGACAGACAGGCGCAAATAACTGACCCGGCGGCCAAAACGGTCTGTCAGTGCAGGTACAGTTGAAGGAGGGGCAGGAGTTTCCATACCTGCATTGTGGTTGGAGACTGGCAACAGCACAATTCGCCGCCAAGCTAAAGGGACATAGTTCTTTCGGCGTATATGAAAGACTCATTCAGTTTTGAATATCAGCTTTAACTCGTGCCGGTAACGCAACAAACTCATGATCAACAAGCTACCCAGATAACCTTGGGATATAGAAAAAGCAAGTCCTGCGACACCAGGGAGCCAGCCCGGTGCCAGTGGCAGTAATAGCAACAAACCAAGCGCCAGTAATACCAGACGTGCTTGCCATAGCAGACGTTGCGGTGCCAATATTGCCTGCATGGTGGGGACACGCTGTCCCATCGGTATCTGCCTGCGCAAATGCAGGAATACCAGGAAGGGAATAACCTTGCCCAGCATCGCATTGACTGGCAACACCGCGCCACCGACCAAAACCAGTACAGCTATCCACCAGGATAGTGCCTGCGAGATAAACTCCGGCAAAATTAGTCCGCCAGCATGTTTCAGCACAGAAGGCAGGGCGGCCACTAGCGCGGCACAGACATAGCTGGCCGTACATACCAGCCATAAGCCCCATGCCGGATCAAAACGGCGCTTGGCACGCCACAGCGTCATGAAAGCAATTGATGCCAGCACGAAAATCACCAGGCAAGCGAATAACAAGGCAAACTGCTGCAACGCTGGCCAGATTGCCAATAACAAAGGCAGCCACAGCACACCGGGCAAAGCCTTTTGCCAATACGCTGTCGGGCGTTTGGTTTGCCAGAACATGGGGACCGTCGTCGATGCGATACCAACTACCAGCGTCGCTATCCAGCCTGCTAACCCCCAGCCCACATGCAAGTCCAGCAAGTACATGACATCAAGTTGCCACCAGCCAGCAAAATTACCTGCCAGGCTGATACCCAGCGTCACGACCAGCAAGAACGCCAGTGTTATCCAGCGCAATGTACGGGTAGTGCTATCGACGACCACGACTTTGCAGGCTGCTATCAGCAAAGAGACGGTGACGGCACCGTACAGTAGTGCAGCCAGGATGCCAGCCAAAATAAATCCAGCGGTGATACCCTGCAAAAATCCCAGGCTAAGGCCAACTGCGATCAAGGCAGAGCCAAGCGCCACAAAAGGTGCTATCTTGCGCGCGCCTGTTACTGCCTGCCCTGCCACCACAGGCATCAATTGAAACAGCGCGCCTATCATGATGGGGGCCAGCATCCCCAGTACCAGGCAGTGAGTCAGCGCCAAAGCCAAAGGCGCAAACCGGTCTGGCAAGCCTTGCTGTGGGCCAAATGCCAGCAACAAGCCTGTCAGCGCCCCCATCCAGGGCGCAGGCAATAAACAGCCAAAGATAGTGGCTGGCGAAGGAGACAGCTCGTAGTTAAGAATTTTTACGCCAGCCATAAATGGCAATCTGTGTATTGCTTAAGTATGCAACAGCGAGACTCTTTAGGCGCAAGAACAGGCACCACAACATGTACTACCCATGCCCAGAACTGCTTCCAGATTGGGGATACTGCCACCACACATGGGATACAGAATATTCTCTTCCTTGATATTGTGTTGCTGTATCAGGACATTGAGTGTATCCAGCACAGCCAGCGCCTGTTCTGCCTGCCCGGCTTCAATCGCAACATTTGCTTCGTCGCGCAAATTGCGGATTTCTATATGTTCGGCGCGCATGACCACCGTAGGGCCATGCAGCATGCCGGTTGCTTTTTCGAGAGCCGGGAAAAGCTTTTCTTCTTCTACAGAAAAATGGCTATTCAGTTGCTCACTGAATAAACGGAAATTCCTTTGGGCAGCCGCCATATCACCCTTGTGTAAAGCAGCTTCACAGCGATTCAATTGCTCATCGCATTCTGTGTGCTGAAGTACGAGTTGTTTCATTGCTTGCGACATGATTTTATTTCCCTGACTATTGGACTAATGGAGTATCTGCGCCTTGTATATCTATTCCAGAAATCTTTGCACGCCCCACCAGCAATTGCAGATACTGGCGCAAAGCATGATCGTGGCTGGCCTGGTGCATAGCCTTCGCGATATTGCCTTCTATGTCTTCAAAGGGCAGTAAATTTCCATCCATCTTGCGACCCACGAGGATGATGTGCAGACCGAAGCGGGTTTCTACCAGCTTGGGAATAATGCGCCCAGGCTCTGCCGCAAATACGGCTTGTTCAAACTCCGGCACTGTCGCACCGCGTGTTATCTGCCCCAGGCTGCCGCCTACTTCGCTCGAAGGGCAATTTGAATTTGCTTTCGCATATTCGGCAAACAGGGACGGATTTTCCAGCAAATCTGCCAGTACCACAGAAGCATGCTTGCGCAAGGCATCCAGGTCTACACCAGGTGTCACCTGAAACAGGATGTGACAGGCTTCTGCCAACTCACCGACCTTGAAGCGGTCAGGATAGGCATGATACTGACGCAGACATTCCTCACGCCCTGGTGTCGGCACCTTGACTTCTTGTTGCAGCAAAGCCTCGACACTGGCGTCATCATCTTCATGCTGCAAGCCCAGATGCTGCGCCTCATCCAGCAAGACACGGCGCAACACCAGTGCGGTCATGGCGCTTTTCATCGCATCTGCTGCATCTTGGTGTGCAGGCAATTCCTTCTCCATATCGGCATCTGTCAGTTCGTAATCATTGACAATGACTGGCATATTGTTCTCCCTAACGTAACTTACTAAGCTTATTGAATCTATGGATAAATCAGCGCGGCCTTACCAGTTGCCATGCACGGCTGATATAAGTCACTGAAGCAAATCCACTCCAGACATGTACCAGGCGGGTGAATGGGAAGATCACGAACAGGCTAAGTCCCATGAATAAATGCAGCTTGAACAGCAAAGGAGCAGCAACGATGAACTCGGCAGCATCACCCTTGAAAGTGACGATGTGCTGGGCCCAGGTCATCAGCAAGACCATCATGTGGCCATCGCTATGATTCGCCGATTCAAAAATCGTCGACAGGCCCAGACCCAGTGTGACGAATATCCATAACAGCAAGACCTTTTCCCCTGTTTTTGTCACTGCAGAGATACGCGCATCGGTAAGACGGCGGTGCAACAGGATCAGCAGGCCCAGCATGCACAGCGTGCCAAAGATGCCACCAGCAACAATGGCGATCATTTGCTTGAAGCTGTGGCTGATGCCCAGCGTGTCCCACACGATGACAGGCGTCAGCAAACCCACCAGATGGCCAAAGAACAGACCCAGTATCCCCACATGGAACAGGATATTTCCCAGTCGCAGATTGCCGGTATGCAGCATCTGAGATGAATCACTCTTCCAGGTATATTGTTCACGTTCAAAACGTGCAAGGCTGCCAAAAAGAAAAATAGCCAGCGCGATGTAGGGATAAATCCCATAAATAAATTGATGCAGATAAGTCATGATGGTCTCCCTGATTATTGGGCTGCAGCAGCACCTTGTTTAGGCTGTCTGGGATAAAAATTCACGGTATGCGTGCCCGACAAATTGGGCTTCAACAAAGGCTCGACACCATCCGCACCAGGGCCAAAAGTTTCCATTGCGTCATCCATGTCGCGCACTGGAGGCTCACCCTGCTCATGTGGCACCACATCAGTCAATGTTGTCAGCAACAAAAACAGATTGGCGTAGGGGCTGTCCTTGCGTTGCAGACGCATGCCTATCGCAGCCAGTACATGGATGGCTTCACCGAGCAATTTTTCTGAAGTAGTTTCGTCCATCAGGCTCAGGAATTCCAGGAACAGTGGAACAAAATCCGGCAATTCGCTGGCCTCAGGTTCAAAGCCATGGGCGCGGTATTCTTCTATCAAATCCACCATGGCCTGCCCACGATCACGGCTTTCACCATGAATATGCTCAAACAGATGCAGTGACAAAGAATGCGTGCGGTCAAAGGTGCCTACATAATTTTCTTGCAGCGCAATCAGGTTGTTTGATTTCAGATAGTTCAATAAGGTCTGCAATGCATCCAGAAATACTGGCTCGTCTTGCAGCGCCTGCTCGATCTCTGGCAAGGCAGCAATAAGATCTGGCTGTGGGTAGCTCATCAATGCCGATAAAATGCGATAAATTTGCATACGATTTCCTTTTTACGTCAGGTCAGGGCGCACTTGCTGCGCTCTGACAAATTATTCGGTGGTCGACATTTTCTTGCGCGACTTGGGCATTTCCACAAAAATCACGCTGCCTTGTGGTTTCTTGCCAAACAAGGCACCATCCGAGGTACCGCCCGAACAACCATTACCAAAAGTAAATCCGCAACTGCCTTTTTCATTGAAGCTGTCTTCCACCATTTCCTTGTGTGAAGACGGAATCACGAAGCGGTCTTCATAGTTGGCAATCGCCAGCGTCTGATACATGTCTTCAACCTGGGCTGCATTCAGCCCGACCTGTTTCAAGACCTCATGATCGAGTTGTCCGTGCACAGTTTCAGAACGCTTGTAGGCACGCATGGCCAACATGCGTTCCAGGGCGTTGGTGATCGGTTCTTCCTTACCTGCCGTCAGCAAGTTCGCCAGGTAACGCACAGGTATGCGCAAGGACTTCACATCAGGAATGATGCCATTCATGCCCATGTGACCTGCCTCAGCTGCCTTTTGTATAGGCGACAGAGGCGGTACATACCAGACCATGGGCAGGGTGCGGTATTCAGGGTGCAGGGGGAAAGCTATCTTCCATTCCATCGCCATTTTGTAGACAGGCGACTTTTGCGCCGACTGTATCCAGCTTTCAGGTATCCCATGCTTACGCGCTTCGGCGATCACTGCCGGGTCATGCGGATCAAGGAAGCAACCGAGTTGCGCTTCATACAAATCCTTCTCGTCTGGCACAGACGCTGCAGCTTCTATCTTGTCCGCGTCATACAGCAAGACACCCAGATAGCGTATGCGGCCTACACAGGTTTCAGAACAGACAGTAGGCTGACCGGCCTCAATGCGTGGGTAGCAGAAGGTGCATTTTTCTGCCTTGCCTGAGCTCCAGTTGTAATAAATCTTCTTGTACGGGCAGCCAGAAATACACATGCGCCAGCCACGGCATTTATCCTGGTCCACCAATACGATGCCATCATCTTCACGTTTGTAGATAGAACCGGACGGGCAGGACGCAACGCAGGCCGGATTCAGGCAGTGTTCGCACAGACGCGGCAAATACATCATGAAAGTGGATTCAAATGTGCTGTACATCTCTTTTTGCACACCTTCAAACAAGGCATCCTTACTGCGTGCGCTGAACTCACCACCAAGATCATCTTCCCAGTTCGGGCCCCAGACTATCTTGTCCATCTTCTTGCCAGTCAGCACAGAGATAGGGCGTGCTGTCGGCGGGGTCTGCATCAGGGGCGCGTTTTGCAGATGCTCATAGTCAAATGTGAATGGCTCGTAATAATCATCAATCGATGGCAAGTTCGGGTTGG
The DNA here is from genome assembly GCF_058788535.1 of Undibacterium sp. FW305-107. Taxonomy (NCBI): domain Bacteria; kingdom Pseudomonadati; phylum Pseudomonadota; class Betaproteobacteria; order Burkholderiales; family Oxalobacteraceae; genus Undibacterium; species Undibacterium sp. FW305-107. The sequence continues at coordinate 686,329 of NZ_JBYTAV010000001.1, read as the reverse complement.
CGAAAATATTGGCGAGTATGCGCAACTTGCCGCCCTGTCTTGGTTCCAGCTTGCCAGCCTCAGTGCGGTGCCAGCCGCCTTTCCATTTCTGCTGGTTTTCCCATTCTTTGGGATAACCTATGCCAGGCTTGGTTTCCACGTTATTGAACCAGGCATACTCAACACCGTCACGGCTGGTCCAGACGTTCTTGCAAGTGACCGAGCAGGTATGGCAGCCTATGCATTTATCCAGGTTCAGCACCATGCCGACTTGTGCGCGTATTCTCATGATGCTGACTCCTCTTCTAGTTTGCCTTCCAGCCAATCTACTTTCTTCATTTTTCTCAGGACGATGAATTCATCCCTGTTACTGCCTACGGTGCCGTAATAATTGAAACCATAAGCAAGTTGCGCATAGCCGCCTATCATGTGGGTAGGCTTCAGGACTGCGCGTGTGACCGAGTTATGGATGCCACCGCGTTTGCCGCTGAGTTCTGCCCCCGGTGTATTGACGATTTTTTCCTGAGCGTGATACATCAGGCACATGCCTTTGGGCACACGCTGGCTGACCACGACGCGAGCGGTCAAAGTGCCATTGCTGTTAAAGACTTCAACCCAGTCGTTATCGACCAGACCGGCTTCTTTTGCTTCGCCTTCAGATATCCACACGTGCGGGCCACCACGGCTCAGTGTCAGCATGCGCAAATTGTCAGAATAGGTGGAATGGATACCCCATTTTTGATGCGGTGTGATGAAATTGAGAACGATCTCTTTTTCACCATTCGGTGATTTATTCAGCATCGGTGCCACGGTCTTGGTATCAATCGCCGGTTTGTAGACACACAAACCCTCACCAAAATCCAGCATCCAGCGGTGATCCTGGTAGAACTGCTGGCGACCAGTCAACGTGCGCCAGGGTATGTATTCATGCACATTGGTGTAACCGGCGTTGTAGCTGACTTCTTCAGATTCCAGGCCAGACCAGGTCGGTGCAGAGATGATCTTGCGTGGTTGTGCCTGCACATCGCGGAAGCGGATCTTGTCATGTTCACGGCCAACGGCCAGATGGGTGTGATCACGACCGGTAATCTTGCCCAGCGCTTCCCATGCCTTGACGGAGACATGGCCATTGGTTTCTGGTGCGAAGGTGAGTATCATTTCGCAGGCGTCGATGGCGCTTTCCAGGCGTGGGCGACCTTTGCTGACACCTTCTTCAGTCACGACTTTGGTAATGCCACCGATTTCCTTGACTTCATGTTCGGTGTTCCAGTTGATGCCTTTACCGCCGTTGCCCAGTTTGTCGAGCAATGGCCCTATCGAAGTAAACTTCTTGTAGATATCTTTATAGTTGCGTTCTACTACGAAGAAATTAGGGGCAGTCTTGCCGGGTATCAGATCGCATTCACCTTTCTTCCAGTCCTTGGGTTCAAAAGCCTGACCAAGTTCACCAGGGGTATCATGCATCAAAGGTTGCAATACGATGTCCTTGCGGGTACCGAGATATTCACCGCCAATTTCAGTAAATTTCTTGGCAATGCCTTTATAGATTTCCCAATCTGTCTTGCTTTCCCACAGCGGTTGCACTGCTTCACTCAATGGATGGATGAAAGGGTGCATGTCAGAGGTATTGAGGTCATCCTTTTCATACCAGGTAGCGGTCGGCAAGACGATGTCGCCGTACAAACAAGTTGTACTCATGCGGAAGTCGAGCACTACCAATAAGTCCAACTTGCCTTCTGCTGCCACAGGGCGGTATTTGACTTCAGATGGCTTGACCGCTTCATCAGGATCATCAAACAAGGCGTTTTGCGTGCCCAGCAAATACTTGAGGAAGTATTCATGCCCTTTGCCAGAACTACCGAGGATATTCGAGCGCCAGACAAACATATTGCGCGGGAAATTCTTGGGATTGTCCGGATCATCACAGCTCATGTTGACTGTGCCTGATTTCAGGCTGTTCTTCAAATAATCTTGAGGTGTCATGCCTGCTTTTTCTGCCGCATCACAAACATCCAGAGGATTGGTTTCCAGTTGCGGTGCTGATGGCAGCCAGCCCAAACGCTCAGACTTGGCATTCATGTCTATCATGCTCATGTGGCTGATCTTGGACTTGTCTGCAGTCGGTGCGAGTATCTCATCCATCGCCAGTTTTTCATGACGCCATTGGCTGGTGTGGGCATAGAAGAAGCTGGTGCCATTCATCTGGCGTGCTGGCCGTACCCAGTCACTGGCAAAGGCCAGCGGTGCCCAGCCAAATTGTGGGCGCAGTTTTTCTTGCCCGACATAATGCGCCCAGCCACCACCGGATTTTCCTATGCAACCGCACATCATCAGCATATTGATGATGCCGCGATAAATCATGTCGTTGTGGTACCAGTGATTCAAGGCAGCACCAACGATTACCATACTTTTGCCTTCGGTATCATGGGCATTTTGCGCAAACTCACGCGCTACCTGTATCACCAGATCACGCTTGACGCTGGTATGTTTTTCTTGCCAGGCTGGTGTATAGGGGACATCATCGTCATATGAGCTGGCAACAGCACCGCCCAGACCCTGGTCAACACCATAATTTGCCATTGACAAGTCATAAACAGTGGCTACCAGTGCAGTACTGCCATCGGCCAGAGTGACGCGTTTTGCTGGCAAATGACGCAACAACATATCATTGGCATCAGTGCCACCAAAGTAATTGAACCCTACCGTGACCACTTCGTCATGCTTGGCTATCAGGCTCAGTTGCGGGTTGATGGCACGACCAGAATTACCGTCTTTGGCTTCCAGGTTCCAGCGTCCGACTTTGGCACCTTCATCGAATTTACCTTCACCCCAGCGATAGCCGATAGAGCCATTGGGCGACACGATGTCACCTGTGATTTCATCGATAGCCAGTGTTTTCCAGTCTGGATTATTGGCTTCGTTCAGGTTGCCCGGCAATTGCGAAGCACGCAGCATCTGGTCTGGTACATAGCAGCCATTGCGCTCTACCAGGCGCACCAGCATGGGCATATCAGTATATTGTTTGACATAACTGCGGAAGTAGGCAGACTTGTTACCGAGATGGAATTCCTTCAGTATCACATGGCCCATGGCCATGGCCAATGCGGCGTCAGTACCTTGTTTTGGGGCCATCCAGATGTCGCCAAACTTGACCATCTCACCAAAGTCAGATGACACGGCGACCGTCTTGGTACCCTTGTAGCGAACTTCAGTATAAAAGTGCGCATCTGGTGTACGGGTCTGTGGCACATTCGATCCCCACACCATCAGGTAAGTCGAGTTATACCAGTCAGCAGATTCAGGTACGTCAGTTTGCTCACCCCAGATTTGTGGGCTGGCTGGTGGCAGATCGCAATACCAGTCATAGAAGGACAGCGGTACGCCGCCTATCAGACTCAGGTAACGTGAACCAGCAGCGTAAGACACCATGGACATCGCCGGAATAGGCGAGAAACCAACCACACGGTCGGGGCCGAATTTTTTGATGGTGTAGGCATTCGATGCAGCAATGATTTCCTGTGCTGTATCCCAGTCAGCACGGACAAAACCACCAAGGCCGCGTATGGATTTGTAGCGTTTGGCTTTTTCAGGGTTCTGGCTGATGGCTTCCCAAGCGTCTATCGGTCCCATGGTCTTGCGTGCTTCCTGCCACATTTCCATGAGTCGGCCACGTATCATCGGGTATTTGACGCGCTGGGCAGAATACACATACCAGCTGTAAGATGCACCGCGCGGGCAGCCGCGTGGTTCGTGATTCGGCAGGTCAGGGCGGGTGCGTGGATAATCAGTTTGCTGGGTTTCCCAGGTAATCAAACCGTTTTTGACATAGACCTTCCATGAACAGGAACCGGTGCAATTGACACCATGGGTAGAGCGCACGATCTTGTCATGCTGCCAGCGGCTGCGATAGCCATTTTCCCATTTGCGGTCTTCTTCGACCACGGCACCATGACCATCGGAGAAGGTAGATTTCACCCGCGACATGAACTTCAATCTATCCAGAAAATGACTCATCGTAACTCTCCATATCAGGTGGGCGATGTACCCACATTTTCTTTACTTGTATATTGAGAGTGTAGGGATTCAAGGTGCTTTCGCCCATTCTTCGGTGCGGTGTAAGTCCTTGCGCATTCGCACTAGTCCGTCTAGTCCTTTAGAACTAGGGCATTGCCTGGCCCATGAAAAAACCTCACCCTGTGGTGGCACAGGGTGAGGTTTTTTTGACACTAGTAGTTAGCGAAAATTAGCAAGGCATCTCTGCACCTTTGCGCGAGTAATACCACCAGGTGATAGCCATGCAACTGACGTAGAAGGCGATGAACACATACAGCGCCATATCAGGTGCTCCCGTCATCTTGATGGAAGTACCAAAGCTTTGCGGGATAAAGAAACCACCGTATGCACCTATGGCACCAGAAAAGCCGAGCACAGCGGCGGATTCTTTGGCGGCATCCAGCCTGGCTTGTTTCAAGGCTGGCTCGCCCTTGCCCTTGGCTGCGCGTTCACGGTCGGTCTGGAAAATGATCGGTATCATGCAAAAGGTTGAACCATTTCCCAGGCCAGTCAAAATGAACATGATGATAAAAGACACCAAGAACGTCATAAACTGATGCTCATGCAAAGCGGGCAAAATGCCTGCTATTATAGTGGCTGCCATGGCGACAAAGACCCAGAATGTTAATCTGGCTCCACCTATTTTGTCAGAGATCATGCCACCAATTGGTCTTGCCAGTGCACCGGCCAAAGGCCCGAGAAAGGCAAATTTCGCGACATCAATTTCAGGAAACTGCGCCTTGATCAGCATCGCAAATCCGGCAGAAAAGCCGATGAAAGAACCAAAGGTACCGATATACAACCAGCACATCAGCCAATTGTGTTTGCGTTTGAAGATCACCGCCTGATCCGCAAAAGAAGCTTTGGCCGAGGCGATATCATTCATGCCAAACCAGGCCATCAGAGTTGCCACGACAATAAACGGTACCCAGATAAATCCGGCATTCGCCAGCCAGAACATATGGTCTGCACCTGTCTTGGCATTATGGAACAGGAAACCATCGCCAGAGATGCTGACACCAAACATGGCGGAAGAAATCACTAGCGGGGTAACAAACTGCACCACTGAGACACCCAGATTACCGATGCCCGCATTCATCCCGGTTGCATAACCTTTTCGTGATTTTGGGAAAAAGAAACTGATATTCGCCATACTGGAACTGAAATTACCACCACCAAAACCGCACAGCAGCGCCAGTATCAATAAGGTCGAATAGCTTGTAGTTGGATCCTGCAATGCAAAGCCCATGCCAATAGCGGGGATCAACAAACTTGCTGTGGAAATCGCCGTCCATTTACGGCCACCAAATACGGGCACCAGGAAAGAATAGAAAATCCGCAAGGTCGCGCCTGACAAGGCAGGCAAAGCCGTCAGGAAAAACAGCTGGTCTTTACTGAAATGGAATCCAGCCTTGTCCAGATTAGCCGCAACCACGCTCCACAGCATCCATACTGTAAATGCCAGCATCAGACTGGGTATGGATATCCATAAATTTCTATTGGCAATGGAGCTGCCTTCCTTGCGCCAGAACTCAAGATTCTCTGGCTCCCACCGGTTTAATACATGACTCATCATATGCTCCTGGTTTTCAATAACTTGTAATCAAAAAGTGCTCACAGATGTCAGGCTGGCATAGCGGCCTGCGCTGCCAGCATGCTTTCTCTGCGGAACTGGAAATGCATCCACACCAGGGACACACAGACGGTGCCATACAACAGCATGAAACAGGAACTGCGCACACCGGTAATGTCAACAATCGCACCGAACAAGACCGGCAAGATGAAGCCTCCAAGACCACCGGCCAAACCAACTACGCCAGAGACGGCACCGATATTGCTGCTGTAATCGTCCGAGATGAATTTGAAGACAGATGCCTTGCCAACAGCCATCGCAATACCCACGACAAACAGGATGGTCGTGAACAGCATTGGTGTCAGGCCGATATGGAATGTCTGCATGCCGTTGATGGTCTTGATCGTAAAATCAGTTTGTGGATAAGACAGCAAGAAGAATGCTACCCAGCACACCCACATGACCCACCAGGTCACCTTATAGGCACCAAATTTATCGGACAGCCAGCCGCCAAAGGCACGCAGGACACCGCCAGGCAAAGAGAAGCAGGCGGCCAGCAGGGCGGCACTCTTGATGTCGAAGCCATATTCAGTCACGTAGTACTTGACCATCCACAAACTCAAGCCCACATAACCACCGAAGACGACGGAGTAGTACTGGCAATAACGCCAGACCTTGGGGTCTTTCAGCATTTTCAGCTGGGCCAGGAAGCTGATGTTTGATTTGACGTTATGGCTGGGATCAGTGGCAGAGAATACCCAGAAGATCAGGGCTGCAGCCAGCATCATGACTGCATACACCTTGGGCACCAGAGTCCAGCCAGCTGCTGCGATCAATGCCGGGGCGATGAATTTATTCACCGCCGCACCAGAATTGCCGGCCCCAAAGATGCCCATGGCAAGACCTTGCCTGTCCTTTTTGAACCAGCGGGCAACATAAGGCGTGCCGACAGAAAAAGAACCGCCTGCCAAGCCAACGAACAAACCCAGCACCAGAAAATGCCAGTAAGCCGTCGCATAGCTGATCAGATAGATAGGTATTACTGTGAACAGCATCAGCAGGAACAGGACGATGCGGCCGCCAAAACGGTCTGTCCAGATGCCCAGTGGTACGCGTATCAGCGAACCGGTCAGCACCGGCATGGCCGTCAGCAAACCAAACTCGGTTTCATTCAGATGCAGGGCGGTCTTGATGGGTATCCCAATCACGCCAAACATCATCCAGATGGTGAAACATACAGTGAACGCCAGCGTGCTGGAACCCAGCACCGCATACGCTTTGCCCTGACTGGCCATGACAGCTCCTTTTACTTTTATAGGTGCTATCAGCTTACAAAGAGTAGGGGTATTTAGAAATTCGTCTGACGGTTGCTGTTTTCCATGCAAAAGGAGGGGACGCATGTCTGGAAGAACTAGTTCTTTTGAAGAGCCGGACCGGAGCAAACCATGCAGGTCACGCAGTCGGCGCAGACACGATTAGTGCATCAATTGCAAGTAATTGAAAAATTTATCGAAAAAACAACAAATTTGTGCTAGCGATTGCTTGGCTTTGTTGCAAGATGCATGTCAATTTTATAAACTGAAATGGCAAGTAAATACCATTGATATCCTTTCACACTCTCCTCACTCCGATTTGAGATCACCTTATGCATACACAATTAAAACAAATGCGCCGCCTGGCTGGTGTCGCCACCGTGACCGGGGCCAGCATGTTCTGTCATGCGGTTCTGGCACAAGAGGCCAAAATCAAAGAGACGCCACCAGCACCGCCGCTGGCCAGTCAGATCGATGACCGCGATGTAGCCGCAGACCTGATCAAGCCAGCAGCCAATCTGCTGAGCGGTGAGCAGCGCAAGATGGTGGAAAGATCGGGCCGTGAAATACGCTATTTCCTGCCAATACAGATGACGCCAGGGTTTATCTACAATCCCTCTACTGGCGAATATGACCAGGTGTCCTTGCGCTCGTATGGCCGCAATGTTTCTGGTGTGCCTAATCTGCTGCGCCCCGACTTTGTTGCACCTACGGTAGTCATGAAACCAGGACAGACCGTGCGCTTTGACCTCAGTAACCGCCTCGACAAGGAACCAGGTTGCGAGCTGGTGGCGAAAGACAACGTCAATACCCCGCATTGCTACAATACGACCAATCTGCATTCGCATGGTTTGTGGATTTCACCATCGGGCAATAGCGACAATGTGCTGCTGGCGATCAAGCCCAAGGTCAATTTTGAATATGAATACAATGTACCGGCAGATCACCCGGCTGGCACTTTCTGGTATCACCCGCATGTGCATGGATCTACTGCCATACAAGTTGGCAGTGGCATGGCCGGTGCCCTGATCGTCAAAGGCGACAGGCAGCCTACCGTACTCAGCAATGGTGATCTCGACACCTTGCTCAATCCCTTCAAACCTGCCGCGGGCAGCTATGGCGAAGTGATGCTCATGCAGCAGATTCCCTATGCTTGCTTTATCAAGGGACCTGACCCCAAGAACCCTGGCAAAGAAATAGACGTCATACAGACCAACCCTGATGGTACCTGGCTATGCAAAAAGGGGGACATAGGCATAGTGCAAGACTTTAAGGCGCAATTCGCCCCCACTGCCTGGACCAAGTCTGGCCGCCATACCCTGATCAACGGTTTCGCACGTAATCCTGCCAAACCTTTGGTGATGGAAGCAGGCAAACTGTATCGCTGGCGCTTGATAGATGCAGGTGTACGTGAGTCCATCGTTTTACGTATCCGCAAAATCAACGACATCAGCAAGCTGACACCAACCGCCAATACACCAGAGGCACTGCAAGCCGAGGTTAAAAATGCCTGCAACGGCATTGACGTATTGCAGTTTGAAGTCGCAACCGATGGCCTGACACGCCCCAGTGCTTTTGCCAAGGTGACCAATACCTTGCAACCGGGCTATCGCAGCGATATCTTGTTCAGCCTGCCAGAAAAAGGTGATTATTGCGTCTATAGCGATTCCGGCGCGCCTGACTTTGTTTCTGCCCAGCCGAATAATGCGAAGGTGATTACAGTGATCCATGCGACCGGCAATAAGACCAGCGGTGATCAGACGCAATTCGTGACCAAAGAACTGGTACGTGCAGCTGGCTTATTGTCGAGAAGTGTGCGCGATACCATCATCAGGGATTTGAAAGATGGCTTGAAACTGACGAAATTCGTGCCGCATAAAGCCATCCCCGAATCCGAACTCACTGATCCGCAAAAACCAGTCGATCTGGTACTGGGTATTGATCAGCGCGGCGGCAAAATTGCCTTTGACGTCAATGGTGCACCCTATGTACCTTCTGAAGTCCATCAAACCCTGATCTTGGGTCAGGTACAGGAATGGCATATCAAGTCTTACAACCCGACTGACACAGGTGAAGCACCGATACAGCATCCTTTCCACATCCACGTCAATCCCTACCAGATTATCAGCATCACCGATAAAAACGGTGTCGATGTCAGCGCACTCAAAGATACGACAGCGCCGACGATAGGGCAATATGCCGGTATGCAGGGAGTATGGAAAGACACCATCATGGCGACACCAGGTTATACCGTCAAAACCCGCACCCGCTATCAGCGCTATATCGGTGAGTACGTCTTGCATTGCCATATCCTTGATCATGAAGACCAGGGCATGATGCAAAACGTCAAGGTCGTGCTGCCGGATGGTAATGGCGGTGCATCCACAGGTGGACATGGAGCACATGGTTCGCATTGATGTATACATTGACCCACATACTCCTTATTAAGCAGACTTCCTGAATACACAGTGTGGTTGCATACGAATAATCGGATAATCGAACATCCGGTAATCAGGCAGCCACACTGCTGCACCTGCCTTCAGGTTTGGGCATCAAGAATGAAAGATACAAAATGAACACCTCAAGATATCGATTGCTCGCGGGCCTGCTGCTCGCCAGCTGCTTCACCATCAATGTCAGCGCACAAATTTCAGTGCCCCGGGAAATCCAGTATCGCAAGAACATTGATGAACTCAGTGCCGAGGAACTGGCTGCATTCGAGCACGCTGTGAAGATGATGAAAATCAAGAGCGCGAAAAACATTTATGACAGAACTGGATTTTTATGGCAAGCCTGGGTCCACAATTGCACTTCGGTTGCCGTAAATGACAAGCGCCACCATGCGCTGGGTAGCGGTGACGACAAGCAATTGTATGAAGTCATTAACGGGCAACTGAATGTCGGTAATGAGATTAACGACACCTTAAGCAACCCGTTCAACGGTTGTAAATTTGACGAACAGGTTAAAGGTACTGGCAACATTACCTATGAAAATCCGGGCATGTGCGAACACAGGAAAGACACTTTTTTCCAGTGGCACAGAGCTGAGTTTTATTTTTACGAAAAAGCCCTGCAAGATGCTGACCCCGAGGGTTTGTCTGGCCCGAGTACGAAAAACGTTACCGTCCCATACTGGAACTTCACCAAGCCCCCAACGGGCAATCGTTATCCTAAAGCTTTTGAAGATTCAGCATCGCCATTATGGTTCAAGCACAGGTTGCAGAATCCAGCTGGCAGCAAACCTGCCATGCCCAGTTACACTTCACCTTATCTGATGGCCTACCTGATTTACAAGCAGGACTGGCAGTCCTTTGGTGGGTATTCCCTGGGTGGTGCCGGTAACTCGGGCTCATTTGAATCACAAATCCACGATACCATGCACGACGAGTATGTGCATGGTTACTTGCGTAACCCCGCTACTGCTGGTCTTGATCCCCTGTTTTATTCCTTCCATGCCTTCATTGACTATGCCCTGGAAAAATGGATAGAAGAGCACGGCAGCGAGACGATCACAGGTGGCAACTGGTTCATGCGCGGCGAACAGGATGCGCGCCTGCAATTGCCGGTCGGGTTTGAAGAAGGTATTGGAAAAAAACGCGAGCCGTACAGCAATTACACCAAAAACATGGGACGGGCAGAACTGTATTACGACACCAAAAAACAGGGTTATGCCTATCAGTCCGGTGCCTTTGGCGAGTTTGTCCCCAAGAGCCAGATTGACGCCATCGTTGCCAAACATAATCTGCCAGGTGCAACCCTGGGGGACAATCCGCAAAGCCTGTTCAGTGAGTTGATGAGCCATGGCGCACATGGCCCTGCATCCCGTCCCAATGCGATAATCCAGGGCAAAGTCAAGATTCAGTCGCTGGATGGAAGCAAAGCCCTCATCGATATCGTGCGTGAGGCTGGCAGCGACGATTACAGTTATCAGGCGGATGTCTACTTCCATCCGCAAGACGTTGCAGCCGATGTTGGTAATAAAAATTTCCGCAAGCGCTACCTGGTCTTGAGTGCCAGCTATTGGGCCTTGTCCGGGCATCATCACCATCATGATGATGCAGGCAGCAGTGTGCCTTTGAGATTGACCCAGGATATCAGCAAGGATATCAACAACCTGCGTCTCGGCGGCAAGGATGGCCAGGAATGGACTGTCACGCTAGCGATCAGTTCGCGTGATAATCCGTCTGGCAAATTTGCCTTCAGCGCCCCCGTCATCAATTACAGCAAATAAAATCAGGAGTGCATGATGGTTTCGTTTAACCGTGACATCAAACCAATTTTTGCCCGCTACACAGCCTGTATGAAAAGGGTAGTGTTAGGTGATACACAAGGCACAGCCAACCTTGAGCTTGACGATTATGAATGCGTAAAACGTTTTTATTATCAGGTACAGGTGGCGATCCATGGCTATGACGAGGCAGTTGGCGCGCCGCCCCTGCTTGTGAAAGATGGCCCGGACAAAGGCAAGCCTGTCAAAGCCTCACACCCCATGCCGCCTGGAGGAGAAAAAAACCGCATGGATCAAAAGAAAATTGATTTATATGACCAATGGATAAAAGAAGGCATGCAACCCTGACTCATTGATCACCTGGCCGGGTTTGTGGAGTTATCCAAAAACCCGGCAGGTTTTAGCTCAATGTGGGTAACACCATAAGCTGCAAGTTTCTTTTTTTAGTCTGCTGACGATATTGCATGAGCCAGCTATTGTAAAGAAAAGACGGACTCGATTTGTGTGGCTTCTTGAAGATTAATCTCTTGCATAGACGTCGTCAATTTTTGGCCAATCGGATTTACAAAAACAGTAATCGGTGTGTCGCTTGTCAGAAAATGTGCGCTTTGAACTTCAACAATATCAATCATTTGCCAACGATTTGTCTGATTTAGCCAATTTGGCGCAATGATAGAAAGTTGACGCATTCTGGTATTGGGGTTGACTGTGACATCATGGTAAAGTTGCAATAAATCACGCTCCGATGAAATAATCCTACGCATATTTAGCACTTCTTCCTCATTAATCAATTCAAAATCGACGAAGAAATATGGAATATTAAGTTCGAGATCAACACACTTCCAAGCATGACTGCGCTCTTCTCCAAGTTGCAAAAAAAAACGGGCATTGCGTACGAAGGATAGGTGATGATCATAGAATTTATAGTAACAAGGTGTATGCCAATTAATGCCAAGAAAGGTTTAGAGGCACACAGTAACACGATACTACGTAACTCGTAGTATCTGGCAACTAATATAACTACGAATCTCGTAGTTCTCAAAATACATAGAGAACTACGGAATGAGTAAAGGAAACGAAATTTTCGGCAGGCGGCTCAAAGAATTGAGATTGGCTGCTGGAATTTCCCAAAAACAATTAGGCATACAAGCTGGGATTGATCAGTTTGTAGCCAGTCCGCGTATCAATCGATATGAAAAAGCAGTACATCAAGCAGACTATTTAATTGCAGAAAAATTAGCTGCAATCTTGGAAGCACCTACTTCATATTTTTATACGGAAGATGATGATCTCGCTGAACTCGTACTTGAATATCACCGGGCCACACCCAAAAAAAGAAAGTCTTTATTCAAAATGTTGCGTGAGTAAAATCACATCTATTAATAGTTTTATATTCATCATCGCCTGATGATTTTACAGTGCCGAGGAAACGGCTTCGATATAGATATTTTCTGCATAACATCCTAGGATATAGGCTATTGCGAAATCAAGATAACTATGCTCCAGCCCAAGCTTGGCTACGGCTGACGAGCAGATGCTGCTTGTATGGTGGGCGTAGCTGCTCCCTTGTTGCAAATTCCAACTTTTGTCACACATCAATTCGCCGTGCTAAACGAATTGTTTTGAATTCGGATTCGAGGAAGGAAAATTTCTTTTCAAATAACGAAGCGATGCGAGTATCCGCTGTGGCAAAAAAAATCAGTCTCTTTGATCGAACCGCGAAATCTCGCAGATAGTCCATGAATGAAAGCGCATTAAGGTCATCAATATGTGCAATTGGATCGTCTAAGAGTAATATCGGCGGAGCAGTTTGCAAGGTGAGGTTCAGTGCGAGAAATATTGAAAGCGCAAATGCGGCACGCTGCCCTGTACTGATTTGGTCAAGTGTGCGTGGCTCATGATGTACACGGGTGTGTATCCAATGCTGAAGGCGTTTGGGTCATCCATAGAGTTTCTGACATACTTTCTTGGCTTAAGCTGGCACTCTGAGTTTGCAAACAGGCGTAGAGATTTATTCAAGATGGTGCTAATTGCCAAGAAAGAATAATTGCTCATTTTTGATAAGCGCGCTATCCTTGTGCTGTAACCCAGCATGATTCCACTCCCGCTCCTTGCTAAGCAACCTAAGCTGGTGATGCCATCTTGGAACAATATGTGACCGTTATTAGTGTCCTTTAACGGTAGCTGAAAACAACCTTATGCTCTAGCTTAGCAAAAACAGTCCCGATGTTTCCTCCCATTAAGCTGGAGCCTAGAATTCCATTCTTCGTTAAGGATGGTGTTCAGAACTCGTTTTGCCGCACTGAGTCATAAACATAGAGCCGATGCGGTGCGAGTGGCGCGGCACCTGGGTTGAATGCAGCGCGACGTTCGGCATAAAGAAGCCGCCGATTGCCTGCCCGCGCGGGCGGTTTTTGCGCTCATGCATGACCTCGCCCATCAGTCGTCCGCACATCATCCATAGGTTGCTCAGGGCGAACAACGTATGCAATTGTTGCGTGTTCTTCATCAGGCCGTGGTAGCGCACCTTTAGTTGCCACCGTGCGCGGCGACGAACATGGCGACAGCCGACCGGCAATAGGATTCAATTTCGGTATCGTCCTCTGCTCTCGCCTCATCGAAGCGTGCGATGATCAGGAGATCAGATCCTTTGAAAAGCGCGGCAAACAAGCGGGCGGACCGGAGAGCATCGGGCACATGGAGAATCGCCTTCGCGTGCAACTGACGCAACAGAGCCTCGATTTGGGCAATGACATGGGCGGGCCCGGCTTCGTAATGGAGCTTGCTTAACGATTTTTGATTCGTCTTGTCGGCCAAGACCATGGCTTCGACACTGCGGACGTCCGGGCTCAACAGCGTGCGAAGCAGGGATGATCCCATCGCCATGAGCTGATCTTCGGCCGAACCGTCGGCACCTTCGAAAAGGGCCTGTGGTGCAAACGGACGACAATGGGCCATCATGGCCGCGCTGAACAGAGCCTCCTTGTTCTCGAAATGCCGATAGATGCTGAGCTTGGATATCTTCGCTCGCTGGGCGACCTTATCCATGGTCGTCGCTTGAAAACCCAATTCCACAAAGAGTTCGCAGGCGGCATCGACGATCGTTTGGCGAAGCGCTTCGTTAGCGGGCCGGCCGCGCCGGCCTTGACTGTTTTTGGTCATGACAATTCCAGTACTTGACAGTATTCAAATTATTGAATTACTATACCACATAGTATCTTAAATGTGCAATCCAACCCCTTCCATCCACAACAACACGGAGCCCATCACCATGAATGACGTCATCATCATCGGCGGCAGCTTTGCCGGCCTCGCCGCAGCCTTGCAGCTCGGCCGTGCCCGCCGCAAGGTCATCGTTCTCGACACTGGCCGGCCGCGCAACCGCTTTGCCGGTCATTCGCATGGCTTGCTCGGCCATGATCACAAGCCACCGCTGGACATCTTGGCCGAGGCGCGGCAGCAGTTGGCGCGCTATCCAACGATCAAGCTGGTCAATGCCAGGGCCGAGAGTGTGTCTGGCGCAATCGACGATTTCTGCGTCGTCACTGACGATAATGAAAGCCTAAGGGCGCGTCGCCTGATCCTGAGCTATGGCGTCGTCGACCAGATGCCTGACGTCCCAGGCTTCGCCGAAGGCTGGGGTACATCCATTGTGCCCTGCCCCTATTGCGACGGCTACGAAGTCGCCGACAGGCATTGGGGCCTCGTCTGGTCCGGCCCGCAGTCGCACAATCAGGTCAGGCTGTTCCACGATTGGACCGACAAGTTGACTGTCTTCACCGATGGTCACGACATTACGCCCGAGATTCGGGCCGATCTGGCGCGCCGCAACTTACCTGTCGTTGATGGCCGGATTATCGAGATCGCTCATCAGGGAAGGCATAGCGCCACCGTCAAGCTCGATACTGGCTTCAATGTCGCGGTCGACATCCTGTTCGCACATCCGCGCAACAAGCCGTCCGCAAGCCTGCATGAATCACTGGGCCTCGCTACGGTGGATACGCCCACCGGCATCGTCCTCAAAGTCGACGAGCGCCGCCAAACCAGCATGCCTGGCATCTACGCCGCCGGCGACCTCACGACGCCCTTCTTGCCCTCGGTCACCCAGGCATCATCGCAGGGCGCGATGGCGGGTATCTTCGCCCAGCAGTCGATGCTGGTGTGAGAAGACACACATGGAATTCGAACACGTCACCTTCGACCTGCCACACGGCACCTTTCACGCGCTGCAGGGTGGCGATCCCGATGGCCAACCGACGATCGTCTTGCACGGTTTCCCGGACCATCCGCCGACCGCGAAGCCCTTCCTTGCTGAACTCGGCCGCCGTGGACGCCGCGTTGTCGCCCCCTGGCTTCGCGGTTACGCGCCGTCCCCGACTGCGGGGCCGTTTGACTTCACGGCCATCACCAGCGACGTGCTCGCGCTGATCGACCTCTGGTCTCCGGGGCGACCCGTGGAGTTGATTGGCCACGACTGGGGCGCCCTGATCACATATGATGCCTGCGTCACTGCGCCAGAGCGGATCGAACGCGCTGTCGCGCTCGCAATCCCTCATCCACTCACGTTCATGAGTCGGCTGACACACCCCGCTCAGCTACGCCGGAGCTGGTACATGGGGCTCTTTCAACTGCCAGGAAGCGGCTGGCTTGCCACCGCCCGCGATCTCGCCCTCATCGACCACCTTTGGCGTCAGTGGTCGCCCGGCTTCTCGCTCGATCCTGCGCTCAAGGCGGAGCTACACGAGCACCTACGAGCGAGCATGCCCGCGCCTCTAAAGTACTACCGGGCGATGCTGCAACCCGGAATGCTTGGGGCGACGCGCCGCATGTCTCATCCGATCGAGGTGCCCCTGCTGCAGCTTCACGGCGCCGACGACGGCTGCATCCTCCCCCCGCAGGTCGACGACCGACATCGGTTCGCTGCCCCGCACGCGATGGAGGTCGTCCCCGGCGTCGGCCACTTCCTGCACATCGAAGCCCCCGAGGCGATCGCAGAACGGATCGCGGCATGGGGCCGAGTAGTGTCTTTACCCCTGCCAAGCGAAAAGCGTAGCTAGTTAAGAACGAATCAGAACAAGGAGATAGCATGACAGAGCAAAAGGCCTATCAGGTTGCCGACTGGAATGACCAAAGCGGGGAGCGCTGGGTCGCCAATCAGGCCCGGCTCGACGCCATGGTAGCGATGTTCGGCGAGGCCGTGATCGAAGCCGTCGCGCCCGTGACGGGTGAGCGCGTGCTGGACGTCGGCTGCGGCGCGGGCGCGTCAAGTCTGGCTCTGGCCACCCGCGTCGGCGCGGTGGGCCAAGTGCTGGGCGTGGACATATCGGAACCACTGATCGGCCGAGCGCGCGCGCTTGCGCCACAGGATACGTCGGCCCTGTTCCAGGTCGCCGACGCCAGCAGCGCCGAGCTGCCCGAGGGCGCGTTCGACATCCTCTTCTCGCGTTTCGGGGTGATGTTCTTCGACGATCCGACAGGGGCGTTCGCCCACTTGCGACGTGCGCTCCGGCCGGACGGGCGGGTCGCTTTCGTCTGCTGGCGCAGCGCGGCCGAGAACGATTGGATGCGCCTGCCGATGGGCGCACTCAAGAGCATCGTCCCGCTGACCGCGCTGCCAGATCCCGAAGCACCCGGCCCATTTTCGTTCGGCGACCGGGGGCGGGTGGCGCGCATCCTGACGGCAGCTGGCTTCACCGATATTGCTATCGCGCCCTTCGATGCTTCCGTCCCGTTTGGCGAGGGCAGGACGCGCGACGCAGCGATCGACGACGCGGTGAAGATGGCACTCGAGGTCGGCCCGCTGTCGCGTGCCCTCGCTGATCAGCCCGACGACATCCGCGCCCGCGCCTCGGCCGCAGTTCGTGCCGCCTTCGCTGTCCTCCCCGGCGAGCGGTCGGTGATGATCAACGGCGCGGCGTGGATCGTCATGGCACGCAATCCAGTGAGCTGGCAGTGATTAATAGGGGGAGACGCCCCCGCTCGGTGGAGCGGGGTGTCTTTGGCCAGTCAGATTGATGTGCCCTCTGGCTTGGAAGCCCCCATTAGCGAGCTAGAGGCTTTAATGGCGGGGTACAGAGTTTGCGCGACACTCGAAAATGTTGGTGCACGTGCTTAGGGATGGTATTCGAAATTTCTGCTGACCTCGGCAGTCGGAAAAGGATTCCCGAAAAGAGGGAAGTCCATGAAACAAAGCGACCTTGGTCTGGGCCTGAGCAACTGACGGACGCGCAAGCAGGTATTTCTCGACGAGATGGAGCTGGCAGTTCCGTGGCAAGAGTTTCTGGCGTTGATAGCGCCGCACGCCTCGGTCAAGGCGACAAGCCGCAAACCGTTTCCAATCGAGGCGATGCTGCACATCCACTTCATGCAGCAATGGTTCGGGCCGTCGGACGTGGCGATGGAAGAATGAACGGTGCTGAAATATACTGTTCATCATATAAACGGAATTTTTAACTTATTCAAAAAACACGGTACTTGAACTGAATTTGAATCGAATAATATTTGGAGCTGTGTAAGTTTTAGTCAAGGACACATGTTCTTTGAAGTAAGTAGCTTATCGCAATGATGGGTTACCTAACCAGCTATTAGTGATGTAATACTTGGACGCTAGTTTGTAAACATCGAAACTCACACTTTTGTAAAATTTGAACAGCATGGAAATCTCTGCAAGATAGACGGTCACCTGGAAAGCCCTCGCTCCTGCAGAGATACCTTCACAAGCGCAAACCAGGTCTGCAACAATGGCGAGCAAGATAAGCGGTGCCATCAGGAAGTACCCAGAGATGCTGTCCCGGCTGCACAGGTAATTCCTGCGTCGGCGAATTTGGATGACGCCAGACCAAGCCAGAAACGTGGCATCGATCTTATTGATTTTGCTGAGTAGAATTTGTTCAAAGAACCAGGCGCGGCCTGCAGCATTTGCCGTGCGTCCGTATTCGGATGCAAACCGAAATTTCTCCAGACGCTCATTCATGGTTGATCGCTTGGCAGTATCTGAACTGCCAGGCATGCTGGCTACATATCGCAATACCACGTAGATGCCGCGATAAATATAGAGTGCCAGACACAGAATCCATGGACGTGCAGCAAAAGTACTGTCCATTTGCCCAATGATCTCATCATGGAAAAGCTTGTCCGATATGATCTCGGAAGCTTGTGCCTGGTCAAGACGGTTAATCACTTCGTCAGCAGTTTCATCATCAATTTTGAACATGGTGCCCTTCCACAACGAGCTCTGCCGCCTGTGATTCGCTTAGCTGTTCTGGCATTGCCGCCTTCAGGTATGCTCGATAATTCGCTTGGTTTTCGTCTCTTCTAGTTGCCAAAGATCATCGGTCACTTTGCGTGGTAACTTATACGTCTTCCCTGATATCTCGACTTCGACGTTTTGCTGAAAATGTGAAATACCCATATCAAACACCAACTTCGATATTTGTTGGACAGGTTACCTAATTGCTAGTACTTCGGGTTGACGGGGTTGCCAACCGCCACCTAGCGCCTTGAATGCGGCGACTGCTGCGCGGGCTGATTCGGTTTGTGCTTGCGCTTGCATATCGGTAGCGCGTAGCAAGTTTTCGTCAGTTTGCAGGACTTCGATAAGGCTGACGACTCCTTTCTGGTATGCCGCAAACGAGGCACCTCTCGCCCGACTGAGCGAGCCCACACCCTGAGTGAGTATGTCAGCCTGATCCTCACGTTTGACCAGGGCCGAGAACGCGTTTTCTACCTCTTCGGTTGCGCGCAGCACAGCGAGCCGATAAGCCGCCAACGCCTCGGCTTCCTGCCCCTTGGCCAGATCAATCTGTGCATTGATGCGGCCAAAGTCGAACAGACGCCAGCGAAGACCCAGTACGCCAGCGGCCTGGCTTGCACCACTGGTGAACAGGTTGCTGCCAGACACCGATGTCGTGCTGCCTATCAGTCCGCTAAAGGAAAGCTTGGGATAGTACTCGGCAATCGCCATGCCGATACGGGCGTTCGATGCAGCCAGGCGGCGTTCTGCCACGATCAGATCGGGCCGGCGCCTGAGCAAATCACCTGGCGAACCGCTAGATGCAATTTGCGGGGCGGCCGGAATAGCACCAGTATGAGCAAGTTCCACCCGGTAAGTGCCGGGTGGTTTGCCTAACATGACATCCAGCGCATTCATGGCCGTATCCAGCCCTGTTTCGAGGATAGGCACCGATGCCCGCACTTGGGCCAGCGCAGCTTCGGCCTGGCGCACCTGAAGTTCCGCCGTCAGTCCCTTGCCATATAGCAGACTGACGGTGGCGAGCAGGTCTTGTTGCGTCTGCACTTGTTTGCGAGCGATGTCAAGGCGGGCTTGCAGTCCGCGGATACTAATATAGATGTCGGCGGTTTGCGCTGCCACCGCCAGTTGTGTTGCCGTGGCACCCGCTTCAGAAGCCTGATATTCAGCCAGTGCAGCTTCCTGACCACGACGCAAGCCACCGAATACATCCAGTTCCCAGCCTGCACCGAGGTCGGCCTCATAGGCGTTGCCGTGGCGATCGAAATTGGGCTTTGAATTCATGATTTGCCCCAGCGGCGTTTCAAGCGATTGATAGGCGCGCGCGCCCTGGGCACTGATATTGCCGGAAGGCAGCAGTGCGGCATTCGCGGCCCCGAGTCCTGCGCGCGTTTGGGCGACACGAGCGGACGCCTGGGCAAGATCGAGATTTTGCGCCAGCGCCAGCGTTACGTAGCGGGTCAGTTGTGGGTCGCCAAAGCCTTCCCACCAGGCGATGAAGTCTGCGGTGGCTTTTGCATGCCGCTGCTCAATCGCGGTCTGACCTAAGTAGCGATCTGGCATTGAGGAGGCAGGTTGATGATAATCTGGTCCGACAGCGCAACCTGCTGCAAGACCGGTGGCAATGAACATCAAGAGAGAGCGTTTGATTGACATGGGCATCTTCCGTGAAGTGAAAAAGGGTAAAGTATTTGGTGACTATATCATGAAATGGTCACATGTTGTGCAAATCAAATTTAAAGGGTAAGCTATCGGGCATGAGCAAAACAACCATCACAACTACCACAATCACTACGCCGACCACGCATCCGGGCACAGCCCGGGGACCGGTTGATCATGGAGTGCGGGATCAGATCATCGTCGCGGCTACCGGGCACTTTCGCCTGTATGGATACGAAAAGACCACCGTCTCTGACCTTGCCAAGGCCATCGGTTTTTCCAAAGCCTATATATATAAGTTCTTCGAGTCCAAGCAGGCTATTGGAGAACTGATTTGCGCAAATTGCCTGCGTGAGATTGAAGCGGATGTCAGGGCAGCTGTTGACGGGGTCAAGCATCCGCCAGAGAAATTCCGGCGCATGTTCAAGACTATCGTCGAGTCCAGCCTTCGCCTGTTTTTTGAAGACCGTAAGCTGTATGACATTGCTGCCTCGGCTGCTACCGAACAGTGGGAGGCAGTGCGTACCTATGAGGAGCGCATCAAGCTCATGCTGGAAGACATTCTGCGGCAGGGGCGCGAGACCGAGGAGTTTGAGCGCAAGACTCCTCTTGATGAGACGGCGGCAGCAATTTACCTGGTGATTCGCCCTTATCTTAATCCGCTGATCTTGCAGTACAGCCTGAATTCCACTGATGATGCACCAGCTCAGTTGTCCAGTCTGGTGTTACGCAGCCTTTCACCATAAATACGAAAAATATGAAGTGACTGTTGACAATATTGGTCACTAGTCCCAAAATACGAATCCTGTTCAGTTCTATATGGGATTCCTATGTTCCGTCGCCTTGTTTTTTCTGCTTTTATATCTGCATTGCCGTTTGCGCTGGTCGCTTGTAGTGCAAAACCGCAATCCGACCCCCGTACCGAAGCGCCGTTGGTACGTGTGGCTACTGTTCAGAGTGCGGTCGCCGCATCACGTACTTTTACTGGCACGGTAGCTGCCCGGGTACAAAGCGATCTCGGTTTCCGGGTATCTGGCAAAGTGCTGGAGCGCCTGGTGGATACTGGGCAAACTGTCAAGCGCGGGCAGGTGCTCATGCGCATCGATCCTGTTGATCTGAAGTTGGCTGCCCATGCCCAGCAAGAGACGGTGGCCGCCGCCCGGGCGCGGGCGCAGCAAACGGCGGAGGATGAAGCACGCTACCGTGACCTGCGCGGAACCGGTGCGATATCGACATCAGCCTACGACCAGATCAAGGCTGCGGCAGATGCCGCGAAAGCCCAGCTTAACGCGACCGAAGCCCAGGCAGAAGTTGCGCGTAACGCCAGCCGCTATGCAGAATTGTTGGCCGATGCTGATGGCGTCGTCATGGAAACCCTGGTTGAACCCGGTCAGGTCGTCAGCGCTGGCCAGGTCGTGGTACGTGTTGCTCGTGCCGGACATCGCGAAGCCATCATCCAGTTACCGGAAACCTTGCGCCCTGCCGTCGGTTCAGTTGGCCAGGCCACGCTCTTTGGTAAAGAGGGTCTTACTGTTCCGGCCAAACTCAGACAACTCTCGGATACTGCAGACCGGCTAACCCGCACCTTTGAAGCGCGGTATGTGCTCGATGGTGAGCTGTCAAATGCCCCATTGGGCGCTACTGTCACTATCCAGATTCCGGACGGGCTTGCCGTTGCGCAGGACAGCCTACGGGTACCTATTGCTTCCCTATTTGATGCAGGGAAGGGGCCAGGAGTCTGGGTGCTCGAAGATGAGCCGGCAAAGGTTGCCTGGCGTGCCGTCAAGGTCCAGCGTCTGGATGACGATGGCGGCTATGTCAGCGGAATCACCGGACAACTCAAACAAGGTGACCGGATAGTCGCACTCGGCACGCATTTGCTGCGCGAAGGTCAGCAAGTGCGGGTGACCACACAGGCCGCTGCCACAACGCCGGGAGTGACTCCATGAGCGAAGGTCGTTTCAACATGTCGGCGCTCGCCGTACGCGAGCGATCCATCACGCTGTTCCTGATCTTCTTGATCTCGGTTGCGGGCATTCTCGCATTCTTCAAGCTCGGGCGTGCCGAAGACCCGCCATTTACGATCAAGCAGATGACTGTCGTCACCGCGTGGCCAGGGGCAACAGCCAGGGAGATGCAGGATCAGGTCGCTGAGCCACTCGAAAAGCGCATGCAAGAGTTGCGGTGGTATGAACGCACGGAAACCTATACACGTCCTGGTCTGGCGTTCACCATGGTTTCCCTGCTCGACAAGACGCCGCCTTCGGAAGTTCTGGAAGAGTTCTATCAGGCCCGGAAGAAGCTTGGAGACGAGGCCAAAAAGCTGCCTGCCGGCGTCATCGGGCCGATTATTAACGACGAGTATGCCGACGTCACGTTTGCGTTGCTTGCCCTCAAAGCCAAGGGCGAACAGCAACGCTTGCTGGTGCGCGATGCGGAAGCGCTGCGCCAGCAACTGCTGCACGTCGTGGGCGTGAAAAAGGTCAACATCATAGGTGAGCAACCCGAACGCATTTTTGTCTCTTTCTCCCACGACCGACTGGCCACGCTAGGCGTCACGACGCAGGACATCTTCGCCGCGCTGAATAGCCAAAACGTATTGACACCCGTCGGTTCCATCGAGACCAAGGGGCCACAGGTTTTCCTTCGTGTTGATGGCGCGTTCGACAACCTGGACAAGATCCGACAGACCCCGGTTGCTGTGCAGGGGCGGACGTTGAAGCTGTCGGATGTGGCGACCGTTGAACGCGGCTATGAAGACCCGGCTACCTTCCAGGTTCGCAACAACGGCGAACCGGCATTGCTGCTGGGCATAGTGATGCGCGATGACTGGAACGGGCTCGATCTCGGCAAGGCGCTTGAGGCGGAAATCACCAAAATCAACACCAGCCTGCCGCTGGGAATGTCGCTGACCAAGGTGACCGATCAGTCCGTCAACATCAGTTCGACAGTGGACGAGTTCATGGTCAAGTTTTTTGTTGCCTTGCTCGTCGTGCTGGTGGTCTGCTTCATCAGCATGGGGTGGCGCGTCGGCATCGTGGTCGCAGCCGCTGTACCGCTGACCCTGGCTGCCGTGTTCGTCATCATGGCGGCCACCGGCAAGAACTTTGACCGCATCACGCTTGGTTCACTGATTTTGGC
Source organism: Undibacterium sp. FW305-107 (assembly GCF_058788535.1). Classification (NCBI taxonomy): domain Bacteria; kingdom Pseudomonadati; phylum Pseudomonadota; class Betaproteobacteria; order Burkholderiales; family Oxalobacteraceae; genus Undibacterium; species Undibacterium sp. FW305-107. The sequence goes on along the minus strand of NZ_JBYTAV010000001.1, from coordinate 663,134 downwards.
GCTGGGCCTGCTGGTGGACGATGCCATCATCGCCATTGAAATGATGGTGGTGAAGATGGAGGAAGGGTATAACCGTGTGGCGGCGTCTGCCTACGCCTGGAGCCACACAGCGGCCCCCATGCTGTCCGGCACGCTGGTTACCGCCATCGGCTTCATGCCCAATGGATTCGCGCGTTCCACAGCAGGTGAATACACCAGCAATATGTTCTGGATCGTCGGCATCGCCCTGATCGCGTCCTGGGTGGTGGCCGTCGTATTTACGCCCTATCTGGGGGTAAAGATGCTGCCAGACATCAAGAAGGTTGAAGGTGGGCACGAAGCGATCTACAACACACGCCATTACAACCGTTTCCGGCAAGTGCTGGGGCGCGTCATCGCCCGTAAATGGCTGGTGGCAGGCACGGTCGTCGGGACGTTTGCGCTGGCCATTGCTGGCATGGGGCTGGTCAATAAGCAATTCTTCCCGACATCTGACCGACCAGAAGTGCTGGTGGAAGTGCAGATGCCGTATGGTACCTCCATAGTGCAAACCAGTGCCGCGGCGGCAAAGGTTGAAGCCTGGCTTGCGAAGCAGAAAGAGGCCAGGATCGTGACTTCCTACATCGGCCAGGGCGCTCCACGTTTCTTCCTTGCGATGGCCCCTGAATTGCCGGATCCATCGTTTGCCAAGATCGTGGTACTCACGGGTGATGACAAGGAACGCGAAGCCCTCAAGTTCAGATTGCGCCAGGCGGCGGCTGACGGGCTGGCACCCGAGGCACGGGTGCGCGTTACCCAGATTGTGTTTGGCCCGCCTTCTCCCTTTCCCGTGGCCTACCGCGTCATGGGGCCGGACCCGGAAAAGCTGCGCGCGATCTCCGCGCAAGTCGAGGGCGTCATGCACGCAAGTCCAATGCTTCGCACCGTCAACACGGATTGGGGTCCGCTTGTACCTGCCTTGCACTTCACGCTAGATCAGGACCGGCTTCAAGGTGTTGGACTGACCTCTGCTTCAGTTGCCTTGCAGTTGCAGTTCCTGCTGAACGGAGCACCGCTGACGGAGGTACGCGAAGATATCCGTTCAGTGCAGGTAGTTGGCCGCGCGGCCGGCAATATCCGTCTCGACCCCGCGAAGATCGCAGGCTTTACGCTGGTCGGCTCGGCAGGGCAGCGTATCCCCCTGTCTCAGGTAGGTGCCGTCAATGTGCGTATGGAAGATCCGATTCTGCGACGTCGTGATCGTACACCGACCATCACGGTACGCGGCGACATCGCCGAAGGGCTGCAACCGCCAGATGTTTCCAGCGCCATCATCAAGCAGTTGCAGCCTGTCATTGACCAGCTTCCTTCGGGCTACAGAATTGAAGAGGCTGGCTCTATAGAAGAATCCGGCAAGGCTTCTACGGCGATGCTACCGCTATTCCCTATCATGATTGCGCTCACGCTGCTTATCATCATCTTGCAGGTTCGCTCGATCTCGGGGATGGTCATGGTGTTCCTGACCAGTCCGCTGGGACTGATCGGCGTGGTACCGACGCTGCTTGTATTCCAGCAACCATTCGGCATCAATGCACTGGTTGGCCTGATTGCGCTTTCAGGCATCTTGATGCGCAACACGTTGATATTGATCGGGCAGATTCGTGAAAACGAAGAGGCCGGGCTGGAACCTTTCCGTGCGGTTGTCGAAGCCACCGTGCAGCGCGCCCGACCTGTGGTCTTGACGGCATTGGCAGCGGTCCTGGCCTTCATTCCACTGACCCATTCCGTGTTTTGGGGGACGCTTGCCTACACGCTGATTGGCGGCACATTAGCGGGAACAATCCTGACCCTGGTGTTCTTGCCAGCGATGTATTCCATCTGGTTCAAGATCAGGCCAAGCCCATCGCAAAGCTGATGTGCTGACTGCCCTCATTCACTTAGACAAAAGGAACTACCATGTCGAATTCTAAAGTTATCGTTGTTACCGGCGTGTCATCAGGCATTGGGCGCGCCACTGCGGAGAAATTTACCAAGCTTGGTTGCCGGGTATTTGGTACCGTGCGCAACCCGGCAAAAGCGCAAGCAATACCAGGCGTTGCACTCATAGAGATGGATGTCCGTGACGAAGCGTCGATTGAGCGCGGAATCCAGACCATCATCGCTCAGACCAAGCGCATCGACGTGCTGGTCAACAGTGCCGGTGTGACTTTGCTCGGCGCGACGGAAGAAACCTCGATTGCCGAAGCGCAGACCTTGTTTGACACCAACCTCTTCGGCCTCTTGCGTACGATCAAGGCCGTGCTGCCGCACATGCGCGAGCAAGGTTCTGGCCGCATAGTCAACGTCAGCTCAGTTCTGGGCTTTTTGCCTGCGCCATACATGGCGCTCTATTCGGCCTCCAAGCATGCCGTTGAAGGACTGTCCGAGACCCTGGATCACGAGGTACGTCAATTTGGCATCCGCGTGGCACTTGTTGAACCATCCTTTACAAAAACCAACCTGGATCTCAACGCGCCCCAGACCGTCTCCAGAATTCCTGACTACAGCAAAGAACTTGGCCTCGTTTCCCAGGCAATCCAAAACAACGTCCAAAAAGCACCTGAGCCCGATGGCGTTGCCGCCACGATTGTCAACGCCGCGTTAGGCCCATGGAAGATGCGCCATACACCCAAAGGTGAGGCGTCTCTTCTTGCCAGATTGCGCCGCTTCATGCCCGCTGGCCCTGTTGAGAAAGGTCTGCGGAAGAGCTTCGGGCTCACCGGGAAATCTTACTGAGATACTGTGTTGAGAAACTGCGCTGACTGAATTACCTGAACTTTTAACAATGACTGAGACTACATCTTGAACCCAAAATTCCTTACCCTGACCATTGCTGCCGCCTTGGGCGCTGTATCCCTGTCCGCCCATGCGTCTGGCTACCGCTTCGGCTCCCAGAGCGTGTCGGCCCAAAGTACTGCTGAAGCCAACGGTGCCGAAGCGGCTGACGCCTCCATCGTCTTCACCAATCCGGCTGGCCTGACTTATCTGGATGACACCCAGATCGCGGTGGGCGCGACCGCCGTCATACCGCATTCGAGCTTCTCAGATACTGGCTCCAGACGCTTCACCGGCGCCAGTTCTGGCGGCCTGACTACGCAGGATAGTTACACGCCGGGCATGGTGGCGGCACCATCCTTATATGTCAGCAAGAAAATCAACGACCAGTGGGCTGCTGGCTTTGGCCTGTTCGTGCCTTACGGTACCAAGCTCGATTACGACAACAACTGGTCTGGCCGTTACGCGCTGACCAATGTGAAGCTGGAATCGGTCAACCTTAATCCGTCTGTCGGCTTCAAGCTGAATGAACAGCATTCTTTCGGCTTCGGTCTTAACGCACAGTTCATGAAAGCCAATCTGGGTCAGGGGGTGGATGTGCCAGGCTCGATCGCCGCCCTGACTGGCACGCCTGCTGCAACGGCATTGCTACGTGCCATTGTTGCATCTGGCGGCAACCCTGCAGCCCTCGCAAGCGTCAAGGATGGCCACGGTTCTATGAATGGCGAGGATTGGGGTTATGGCTGGAATCTGGGCTATCTGTTCCAATTGGACCAGAACACGCGTCTGGGTCTGTCCTACCGTTCTTCGATCTCGCACAAGCTCAAAGGCAGTGCCGTGTGGGACTTTAACGTCACCACTGATCCGCTAGTCAACAAGATCATTGCCGCCAATTCGGCCAAAAACAACTCCGCTGTGCTGCTGAATATCCATACGCCTGAGACTTTCTCCATCAGCGGTTTCCGGCAGATCGATACTAAGTGGGCTGTGATGGGTGATGCCACCTGGACACGCACTTCGCGTTTGAAGAACCTGAACATCCAGTTTCCTGGAACCGTGCAAGGTGACGAGGTGATTCTCCAGAACTGGAAAAATACCTGGCGCTTCTCGGGGGGAGCGAGCTACAAGCTCGATGAAAAGTTCACCCTGCGTGGCGGACTAGCATACGACCAGTCGCCTGTTGCAGGCACAAACCTGCGCCACCCGGCTCTGCCTGATGCGGACCGTGTGCAACTGTCGGTTGGAACGAACTGGAGGCTGAACAACAACTCCTCCGTCGATTTGGCGTACTCCTATTTGCACTTTCAGGATGCGGACGGAAGCTACAAGAATTCTTGCTCACCTTTGATCAGTGGATGCACCGGCAATGGGGAATTTACCAAGGGTACCTGGCAAACCCGTCTGCATATGATCAGTGTAGCTTACAACTACAAATTCTGAGTCGAGCGAGGGTGCAGGATTTCAGCCTACTTGATGACTGTTTGCGCGGACAGCACCAGCGCATAAGACCGCGAAATAGTTGCTAATGTTCATATGGCGCTTTGCCATCCTGAGGTTTGGCCGAAAATTGACAACAGACAGAGCTCATGCACAAATTACGGGAAGGATTTCTCAAAATTTGTTTTACGTTAAAGAAATGCCTGAAATCAGTTTTGTTTTAAAAGAGATTGTCGACTGCATAAATATTCAACTTCAGGCATTTAAATATTATCTGCGAGATGAGATTGTCGTTGCGGCTCCAAGGCTAATTTGGGAGGCAATTGTTGGCAACGGCGAGGATTTTTGGCCTTGTGACGAGAATACACCATTGGAACATAAGCTTTTGAAAAGACTAGTTAAACTATTTGGCTCAACGGACTTGCTGAAGATTTGGTTAACAACGTTCCACCCGACTCTCGGGGAGTCGCCTGCACATGCAATGCAGAATATGGAAGGATTAATAGCTGTTCAAATGCTTTTGGAAGCTTAAGATGCAGTCACATTTGTTTGTCAAAAATTACTGGTGAGTAAGAAGAGGAAATTTATTTAGTGATTATGCAAAAAAAGCCGTCCCATTTGAAATGGACGGCTTTGCGCAACTATTTTGACATTTAAAGTACTTGCAGCTTATGCTGTCAAACTTGCAGCTTATGGTGTCACCCACACAATAAGCTCAATGAGCTTAGTTAAAATTATCCGCAAGCTCCGACGTAACCGCAAGACACGCAACGGCTGCAACCATCTATTTTTTGCAGGGCATGCGCGCCGCAATCCGGGCATTTTTTACCTGTTGGAATATAGCTGATAGGCGCAGTTTCACCTTCATAGGCCAGGTCATCCATGCCGTAGTGGTGGCTTCTTTGCTTGAACTTTTCTGCCAGTACGGTGATAGGGATCTGGTTACCGGCAGCATCGAGGAAGCCACGTTTCATCAGTATGCGTTGCAGCGAGTAACCGATGGCGGCGACTTCGGATTCATGGAACAGCGGTGCCTGTGAACCATCGTCCTTGGTGATCATGCCGCAGCGTACTGTACCCTTGTCCCAGACCACTTCACGCATGTCTGCCAGTGCCTTGGCGATGGAACCGCCAGAGCGCGCTGCCATTGACAGCAAACGCATGCTGGCTGAGATCCATTGCTGGCCATCGTTCTTTTGTCCTGCAGGCATGAAGAATTCAAACGGGCGTTCTATCGTCACGCGCTCGCCACCTACCATGCCGTCTATGTGGATGAAGCTGACTGTCAGGTAGACAGTTTTCTTGCCTTCGTAAGTCATGTACTGCACCTTGGAGGTGACAGATTCGAGGTCACCAAATGGACGGCCATCGAATTGCTTGCGTAGCAGGTCGTCGTCAGGTGTTTGTTTGACTTCTGGTGTGGCTTCAGTGGAGACCGATAAAACGCTGCCGAGTATGCTATTCGGGCGGTAAGTTGCCAGGCCTTTGAGGCCAGCACGCCAGGCATCCATGTACAGGTTCTGGAAATCTTCGTAAGGATAATCTGCCGGTACGTTGACGGTTTTTGAAATTGCAGAATCAATATACGGCTGCACGACCTGCAACATCTTCATGTGGTCGCTGGCAGACATATTGAGGGCTGTGACAAATTGTTTTGGCAGCTTGCTGTCGTCAGATACGTCATTGCCCTGATGACGGTACAGGCGCCATGCATGGTCAGCCACTTCATAGACTTTGGCATCGCCAACTGCCATGCGTTTCTTGCGGTTATATACCCAGGAGAAAGCAGGTTCTATACCATTCGATGCATTGTCAGCAAAAGCCAGGGTGATGGTGCCGGTAGGGGCGATGGATAGCAAATGGGAATTGCGCAAACCATGTTTGGAAATCGCATTGCGTACATTTTTTGGCAGGCGTTTGGCGAAAGCACCGGACAGGTATTTGGTGCTGTCAAACAATGGAAACTGGCCTTTTTCTTTAGCCAGTTCTGCTGATGCCAGGTAGGCGGCATCACGCATGACTTCAGATACTTTTTGTGCGAATGCACGGCCGACATCGGAATCATAACGCTGACCCAGCATGACCAGGCTGCTACCGAGACCCAGGAAGCCCAGACCGACGCGGCGCTTGGACATGGCTTCGGCTTTTTGCTGAGGCAAAGGCCAGGCCGTGGCATCCAGCACATTGTCGAGCATGCGTGTCGCTACCGTCACCACTGCTTCAAAGGCAGTGAAATCAAATTCGGCTGCATCAGTGAATGCACCCTTGATGAAGCGCGTCAGGTTGATCGAACCCAGGCAGCAGCAACCATAATCAGGCAATGGTTGTTCTGCACATGGATTGGTGGCTTCGATTTTTTCGCAATAGTAGAGATTGTTCTCGGCATTCATGCGCGACAAAAACAGGATGCCCGGTTCTGCATGATCGTAAGTCGATTTCATGACCTCATCCCACAGATCACGTGCACGCACAGTCTCATACACCCACAGACCATCTTCACGCTGGTAGGCACCGGCTTCTTTCTTGTCTTCGCCAGGTTCCGCTTTATGGACCAGGCAGTAATCTGTGTCTTTGGCCACTGCTTCCATGAATTCATCGGTAACACCGATGGAGATATTGAAGTTGGTCAAACCGCCCTGGTCTTTGGAACGGATGAATTCGAGGATGTCAGGATGGTCACCACGCAAGACACCCATCTGCGCACCGCGACGCGCACCGGCAGACTCAACTGTCGAGCAGGAGGCATTGAAGACCTGCATGAAAGACACAGGGCCGGACGCGCGTGAACGCGTGCCGCGTACCAACGCATCTTTCGGGCGTATGGTAGAAAAATCATAGCCTACGCCACCACCGCGACGCATGGTTTCTGCTGCATCTGCCAGTGCAGTATAAATGCCGGGTTTGCCATCGGTGGCGCTGGAAACAGAGTCACCTACCGGTTGTACGAAGCAATTGATAAGGGTGGCGTGGAGATCCATACCAGCGGCAGAGTTGATGCGGCCTGCTGGTACGAAACCATTCTTTTGCGCCCACAAGAATTTTTCTTCGTAATACGCCTGGAAGTCTGGTTGCTCTACGCTGGCCAGTGCCTTGGCAACACGAGACTGCACGTCGTGGATGGTGACTTCATCGCCTTTGGCGTATTTTTCCAGCAAGACATCGAGGGAGATTTCTTGAGGAGACATTTCCGTCAATCCTAAAATTTTTTCGTTTGCGTTCATGTGAGAAAGTTTTCTTTGTTACTTGTTGCAGAGATGATTCCGAAAGCTCGCCAATCAGGATAAAAAAGCAAGGCGAATACCAAATACCAGGCTGATTTATGTCGTTCGGGACTTTTTAAGAAAGGTGAAGACGCAGGGGCACATTTTCATTATAAAAAACAAACCCTACAAGTATTGTTCTATTATTGCTCTATTGAAATTAAAGCATCGTAATGCCAGATATCCTGATGTCTGATGGCTCTCATTATAAACCCCGTCGCCACATTTTTTCTTGAGCTGAATCTAGATAAGGGCAATCCTCAGGGCAAGGCATAGCAAAATTACCAAGCTGAAATTCCCTTGAAAATCACTGATTTTTGCGGTTAATGGAAACTGCAGGAGTGATACGGGATTTTTGGATAGCAATGCCTGAAGTTGATCTTTATGGCAAGCATGGGTATATGACATTGCGGGATGTTTACCTGCAAAAAAATTCGCCATGGAGCTTGCTATTCAGATATATGTTTTTACAAACTAAATAGTTAGTCCATCGTTTCCAATATTGGTCTGATGTCAGTAAGTCTTGTCAATATTGCCGCTTTTTCGCGATTTCCCTACAAACTGTGAAAAACTCTGTGAAACTCAGGGATAACAGTGATTTCTTAATGACTGAATAACATATACTTGAACAAAAAATTGAACTAAAAAATCCAGTAAATGCAGAGGGCACATAATGAGGCAGGACAGTTTGGCTAAGCGATATCTTTATCCTCAGTTTCTGTTCGCCTGTACCAGCTTGCTTTGTCTGGCGCTCTTGCTGACTTCTTTGCTATTTTGCCAGCCTGTTAAGGCGGCCAGTGTACAAAGCCTGCGCTTTGAGCAAGTCGGGCGTGACCAGGGTTTCCAGCATGAATCCGTGCAATCCATGCTGCAAGACCGCCAGGGCTATATGTGGTTTGGTACCCAGGGTGGCCTGCACAGGTATGATGGTTCCAAGGTGGTATTTTTTCGCCATGACCCCAGCCGTACAGACAGCCTCACCGATAACTGGGTCTGGGCTTTGCATCAGGATGACAAGGGCAGGATCTGGGTAGGTACGCGCAATGGTGGCCTGCATAGGTATGACATGGCGACCGAAACCATGGTCAGGTATAAACGTAACCTGGCAGATATCCGTAGTTCTGGCGGTAACCAGATACAGGCCATCATCAGTGACAGCAGTTCTGGTTTGTGGCTGGCGACCGGCGATGGTCTGGCGCATTTTGACCCCGACACTGCCCGCTTCCAGATTTTGCGTCACGATGACAAGGATGCCACCAGCATTGCCAGTGATCAGGTCAGTGCACTGAGTCTGGATAAAGACGGCAATCTATGGGCGGGCACCAATGCCGGTTTGAGCGTCATGTACCGGGGCAAGACCGCTTTCGAGAATTTCCGTCTCGATAGTGACGGCAAGCCAGACCCGCGCCACAATAATGTACAAAGCATACTCAGCGACAAGCAGGGCAATCTGTGGATAGCCACTTCTGCCGGTCTGGAAATCTGGTCTAAAGAACGCACCAAAAAACGACGCCTTGGTTTGGCTGAAGGCTTGGGCCCTGGCCCTGTTTCCTCCCTGCTGGAAGACCGCGATGGTGTCATCTGGATAGGTACGGATGACGGCCTGAAACGCTGGAACGCTGCCGACAACAAATTCACTTCATATCGCCATCATGCCAGCGACAGGCATAGCCTGGCTGACAACCGCGTCACCCGCTTATTGCAAGACCGTACCGGTACTTTATGGGTAGGCACCTGGCTGGGTGGGGCCAGCCGTACCAATCTTTCCAGTGGTGGTTTTGAGCGCCTGTTGCATTTGCCTGGTGAAGCCATAACCCTGAGTAATAACACTGTGTCAGCTATTACCAGCAAGGGTGGTGTGGTGTGGATAGGTACAGGTGAAGGTTTGAATCGTCTGGACAAGGCCAGCGGTCAGATACGTTCTTACCAGCATCAGGACCGGCAGCCACTCAGTCTGAGTAATAGCAAGATCAGGGCCCTGAAACTGGCACCGGAAGACAAGCTTTGGGTAGGTACGCAAGATGGCTTGAATTTGTTTGACACCGTGACTGAACGTGCACAGCACTTCCAGAGTGATCCCAAACAGCCTGACAGTATCAGCTCCAACATCGTGCATTCACTGGCATATGACAAAGCAGGTAATCTATGGGTGGCAAGTGATGACGGCTTGAATCTCATGCAGGGTGCCAGGTTCAAACGCTATATGCATAACCCCAAAGACAGCGACAGTCTTAGTCATGGCCGGGTAGTGTCTCTCCTGTTTGACCATCGCGACCAGTTGTGGGTGGGCAGTTTTGGCGGGCTCGACAAGCTTGACCGCAGTACCGGACGTTTCGAACATCATCATCATGAACCGGACAATCCAAATAGTCTTAGCCATAGCCGCGTGTATGCCGTGTATGAAGACAAGGCCGGCGTAATTTGGGTAGGCACGGCAAGTGGCCTGAATCAGATGGTGCAGGGTGCTGATGGCAAGATCAGTTTCATTCGCTATGGCGGCGCGCTGGGCAATGATGCGACCGCTGGCTTTGCAGAAGATGAGGCAGGCAATCTGTGGATCAGCACCGATGGTGGCTTGTACAAACTGGGGCCGGACAGGAAAACGCTGAAGAAATATACTGCCGATGATGGCCTGGTCGATGGCACTTTCACAGTCGGGGCCAGCCATCGCGATACCGATGGTGCCTTGTACTTTGGCGGCTTTCAGGGCATGGCCTGGTTTTATCCGAAAGCCATACGCGACAATAATGCCAAGCCGGTCACGACGATTACTGATTTTCAGATTTTCAACCAGTCTGTGCGCGGCGGCAAATTGCCCGCTGGCGTGAAAATGGATGGCAATATTTCTGATGCCAGATCCATCACCCTTTCTTACAAACACAGTGTCGTGTCGATAGAGTTTGCGGCGCTGAATTATTCAGACCCCCAGCATTATCGCTATGCCTATAAGCTCGATGGCTTTGATGAAGACTGGGTACAGATAGATGGCGCCCACCGCGCAGCCAACTACACTAATCTGGGCGCTGGTGAGTATGTATTCAGAACCAGGGCTGCCACCAAGGATGGTGAATGGAATGATGAAGGCGCTAGCCTGCTCATCACCATCACACCGCCATTCTGGATGGAATGGTGGTTCAGGATTATCGTCAGCCTGATTTTACTGGGACTTATCTACCTGGTGTACCGCTGGCGTGTCAGTCGCTTTTCTGACCAACAAATTCTGCTGGAAGAACTGGTCAGGCAAAGAACTGCCGAGGCTGACCGTGAGCGCAAACGCTTGACTGACCTCACCGATGTCTTGCCGCTGTCAGTCTACCAGTATCGTGAAAGACCGGATGGCCAAAGGGAATACGCCTACGTCAGCGAGAATGTTAAAAACGTCATGGGTGTACCGGCAGAGGACTTGCTGGCCGACAAAGACGCCCGCTGGCGCACCACGCTGGCTGAAGACAGGGAAGCTGCCGAGATCAGCCTGAACCGGGCTGTCGATAACCGCACTTCCAGCAATTTCCACCAGCGCGTCCTGGTGGATGGCAAGGTGCGCTGGTTGCGTTCGCAAACCGTGGCTCCCAAGCGTGTCAATGGCGACTGGATATGGAATGGTTTCTGGATAGATGAAACGGAAACCTATCTGCAAAAAGACGAGCTGCGTGAAGCCAAGGAACAGGCTGAACAGGCGACTGTTGCCAAGTCTTACTTCCTGGCGAACATGAGCCATGAAATCCGCACGCCCATGAATGCCATCATCGGTCTCTCGCATCTGGCCAAGAAAACTCGCCTGACGCTGAAGCAGCGCGACTACATCGATAAAATCCATAGCGCCGGTACTTCTTTGCTCGGTGTGGTGAATGACATCCTGGATTTTTCCAAGATAGAGGCAGGCAAGCTCGATATTGAATCTGCCGAATTTGTACTAGCCGATGTCATCGACGATGTCGCCACCATCGTCAGCCACAATGTCGCAGAAAAAGATATAGAGCTGGTATTTGATATCGACACTCATGTCCCCCACAGCATGCGCGGTGACCCTTTGCGCCTGGGGCAGATCATTACCAACCTGGTCAACAATGCCATCAAGTTTACTGACCGGGGTTCTGTCATCATCCTGGTCAAACAGGTGCAGGCCGAAGTCGACAAGGTACAACTGCAATTCAGTGTGCAGGATACTGGCGTTGGCATGACAGAAGAACAGCAAGAAAACCTGTTCCAGGCCTTTACGCAGGCAGATAGTTCCACCACGCGCAAATATGGCGGCACGGGTCTGGGTCTGACGATATCGCGGCACCTGGTTGAACTCATGGGTGGCACTATCTGGGTCGAAAGCCAGGTAGGCAAAGGCAGTCATTTCCATTTCACTTGCTGGTTCGCTTTTGCCAGCCCGGCACCGCAAATCATCTTGCCGCCGCAAGTACAAAACCTGAAACTGCTGGTCGTGGATGACCATGACGTGGCACGCCTGCATTTGCAAAAACTGGGGCAGCAACTGGGTTTGACCGTGAATGCTGCCAAAAGCGGCAAGCTGGCGCTGCACATGCTGAGTGAAGCCAGGGTACTTGGTCACCCATATGATTTGCTCTTGCTCGATGCCCATATGCCAGACATGGATGGTGCCACCACCATGAATGCGATTGCCGCCAGCATGGGCAAGGAAGCACCGCAAGTCATCATGCTGACCACCATGAGCTTTGATGAAACCACCATGCAGGCCAGGACCTATGCACCGCTTGCCTATCTGTCCAAGCCCACAGGCATGGCAGGCTTGCTGGAGATTTTATTGCGTATCAGCGCTTCATCGCGTGAAGCGCCGGTCAGCACCGCAGCCGAGACGCACAACGACTGCCGCTTCGAAGGCTTGCGCATCCTGCTGGTCGAAGACAATCACATCAACCAGCAAATTGCTGCAGAACTGATGACTGAGGCAGGCATCATCGTTGAAGTGGCCGACAATGGCCGCATCGCCATCGACAAGCTGAATCGTGGCAATCCTTATGACATCGTGCTCATGGATTTGCAAATGCCCGAGATGGATGGCTATGCCGCCACTACCGTCATTCGTTCTTACCCTGAATGGCTGGACTTGCCCATTATCGCCATGACAGCCCATGCCATGAACGAAGAAAGGCAGCGCTGCCTGGACACAGGCATGAATGACCATATCGCCAAACCGATAGACCCGGACAGTTTCTTTGAAACCCTGAGCCGCTGGTGTGGCCGTCGCATGCCTGGCTACCAGACTGATCTGCCAGCCAGCACAGGCATACAACCGCCAGCCTCAGTTACGCAGACCTCAGTTACCACTACCGCAGCGGTAAGCAAAGCTGAACCAGCGAAGCCAGAAGTCGTTGTTCATGATCTGACCATACCTGGTGTCGATGTCGCGCCAGCCCTGCGTCGCTGCGGACAAAATCTCGACCTCTACCTGCGTCTGCTGCAAATTTTTGTCGACAGTGCTGCATCCACGCCAGACAAGATCAGGCAGGCGCTGGAGAAGGGCGACCGTGGCACTGCCGAGCGCGAAGCACACACCATGCGCGGTGCCGCTGGCAACATCGGCGCGACCACGCTGGCGGCGGTATCAACCGAGCTGGAACTGGCAATTGAAAAGTCTGAAGAGAACGAGGCGCTGATACAAAAATTCACCGCTGCCAGTGCGGAACTGATCAATGCATTGAAGCAGGCTTTAGTGGAGCAGACGGCTAAGGCAGCAACTGAGGCCGCAGCTGAAGAGAAACATAAAGCAGCAGCCAAGGATGCTGATGCCGCAGAGGCAACAGAAGTAGCCCAGCTATTTGCCATGCTGCGCCAGTATCTGGAGGAATCAGACAGCGAGGCACTGGATTATTTCAATACCCATAATCTCAGCATGCGCCAGGTGCTGGGGGCGCAGGCTGAAGAGTTTGTGCAGTCGCTGCAAGTGTTTGACTTTGAAATCGCCTTGCAGATACTCGACAGTGTCGCTCCTGCAGACAGTGCTACTTTATAGATATTTCTCCAGCATCTGCATGGTGCGCGCAGTCGCCCCCTGATGCTGCAGGAAGAAGGCATGGGCCGCTACACCCATGCGCAGGCATTGCTTTTTGTCTGTCAGCAAGGCATGGGCCTGGCGGAACAGGCTCAGTGCGCCATCGACACGGAAAGCAGCGCCACTGGCAATGGCCTGATCAGTGATTTCAGAAAAATTAAAGGTATGCGTGCCCGTCAGTACAGGCTTGCCCATGGCGCAGGCTTCGATCAGGTTATGGCCGCCCAGCGGCACCAGGCTGCCACCAACAAAGGCGATATCGCAGGCAGCATAGTACATATACATCTCACCCATGCTGTCACCCAGTACGACCCGTATGTCTTCACCTATAGTAGCGATTTCTTCATGGTTCAGGCTGGATCGGCGCAGGTATTTGATGCCATGGGATTCCAGCAGGCTGGCAACATGGTCAAAGCGTTGCGGGTGGCGTGGTGTGATGATCAGCAGCGGGTTGGTTTGCAATAGAGGCACTTGCTCGACAAAGGCTTGCAGTATCAATTCTTCTTCGCCGTCGCGGGTACTGGCACACAAGATTACTTGGCGCTCACCAAAGCTGCGGCGCAGGGCTGCGCCGCGTTCTGCCATCAAAGGTGGTGGTGTCACATCAAACTTCATGTTGCCGGTCACACCTGGTTGCTCTATGCCCAGCTCATGCAGGCGCAGGGCATCAGGATTTGATTGAGCAGCCACACTGCTGATCGCACGTGCCGCAGGCAATATCAGCGAAGCCAGGCGCTGGGCCTTGCGCAAAGACTTTTCTGACAGGCGGGCATTCACCAGCGCTACCGGTATGGACTTGGCCTCACACTGGGCGATCAGGTTGGGCCAGACTTCTGTTTCTATCAGTATGCACAGTTGAGGAGAAAAGTGCCGCAAGAAGCGTACGATCATCCAGTTGATGTCATACGGTAAAAACGCCTGTTGCAGGCGTGGGCCGACATCGGCAAACAGTTTGTCGCCTGTTTCACGCCCTGTAGCTGTCATGTGCGTCAGCAGGATGCGGTGTTCAGGGCAACGTGCCAGCAGGGCGCGTATCAGTGGTTCTGCCGCGCGGGTTTCACCGGCAGAGACAGCATGCACCCAGATCGTTGGTACGCTGACAGAGGCTGGGTAAAACCCCAGGCGCTCGCCTATATGCTGGCGATAGCCAGGCTCAAGGCGGCCACGCCACCAAAGGCGGAACAGGGCAAACGGCAGGGACAGACCCCATACCAGAGAGTAAAGAAGACGCATGCTTTATGTCCGACGGAAATTCACCAATACAATACCACCACAGACCAGTACTGCACCCAGCGCAAAGCGCGGGCTAATGGGATCGTGCATAAGAATGACACCAGCGGCCACGCCGAACAAGGGTGTCAGGAAAGAAAATACAGAAAGACGTGATGCCAGATAACGCCTCATCAGCCAGAACCAGGTCAGGTAACTGGCAAAGGCAATCACCACGGTCTGGAAAATCAGGCTGACGATGCTGGTCATATCCCATTGTGCAGGCAAACTCTCGCCACGCAGCAAGACAAATGCCAGCAAAATCACCGCAGCCACTGCCAGTTGATAAAACAAGGTCGTCGTCGGCTCTGCTTCAGACAGGCTGGACTTGCGTATGGTAATCGTTGTTGCCGCCCATAGTATGGCTGCGGCGACCCCAAAGCTGTCACCGATGAGCATATCTGCCACATCACGCTGGTTGCTACTGAAGGCGCCAGAAAAGGCGATTGCCACACCTGCAAAGGCTGACAAGATACCCAGCCACTGTGTTGATTGCAAACGCTCAGCAGGGATCAGCCAGTGCAGGCCCAGCACCGTAAAAATAGGCGCTGTATATAAAAACACCGACATATGCGAAGCCGTTGTGTATTTCAAACCCAGCGATATGCATAAAAATTCGATGGCAAACAAGAGGCCTGCCGCAATACCCGGTACTACATGCTTGTCACGCAGGGAAAACGGAATCTTTTTGATAAGTATCAGTAATAACACCAGCACTGCCGCCAAACCAGAACGCAAGCCCAGTTGCATACTGGCACTAATCACTGGTGCCGCCAACTTAACCGCCACTTGCTGCAAACCCCAGCACAGACAGAGTATCAGCATCAGGGATATGGCAAAACCATCAAGATTTTTACGTTGAGCGGACATCAAGCTTGGGAGTGTGGGCGAAGAGGTGGGAATATACCTGAAAACGGTGTGCAGGGGTGTATGTCTTGCTTGCTGTAAATGCCGGGTGGAGTATGTATTTTTATAATTTAGCAAGAAAGTTGAGCCAAATAAACTAGATAATTGATTGTCCAATAGGTAACTTTTTGCTACTCTGTAAACTGTACAGCTTAATAAAGCGAGAACGCAAAGCCGTCGCTCCTGCGCAGGCAGGAGGCTACCGGGCTGACGCTCCAGTGGTTTTCGTCATCAGGCAAGAACTTGAAAAATGGGCATAGTTCAACAAGGCACTTTGCAGTTCTGCAAAACCACTCCCATAAAATGATATCCTATGCCTCTTAAACAACATGCAAGGACATGTTGAGCCACCTACCCATCGTGGAAATGAATAGATGAGCACAGATATCTTTTGGCAAGCACTGTCAAACGCACAGCCACAGTTGCAGCAAATGGAAGCCCGCGATGCGATGGAAGCCATTAATGCATTGCTGCAACCCCACTTCCCCAACCTGGCAGCAGAGTTGCAAGGCAAAATGGAGGGCGGCGTATATGACCTGATCATCACGGCCCACGGTGCGACCGAGCATTTTCAGGATGTCATGACGCTCACTCAATCAGCGCCCAAACTGGCCATGTTTCAGCATGTGATTGCTTTCCGGGCACGCACAGAAATGGGCGATTTCGGCATGTCCATGGATAATTTCAGCCTCAGTCCGGCCGATGTCCTGGTTGGCCATTATGCCGACACAGGCAGGGTGGGTTTGCAATTATGGTTTGCCAAACCGATACCGCAAGACATGACCGATCATGCCAGGCACATGTCCTTCATCCTGCTTGACCATGCCATCGGTGAATATGATTTCGCCATCAAGATAGGCCCGGTAGAATTCATGGACGATGCGCCTGAACAGGCCACTGTCAGCCTGGCTGCCTTTCCGCCAGTGCTGGATAACTTCTGGCGCGATGAGCTCAAGCATACTGCCCTGTTCCCCACCGGTGAGAATGAATGGACAGGTTTTGAGCTCGTCAGCAATACCGACCCTGACGACAAACTGCTGGTACAACGCAATGAATCTGCCATGTCTTTGGTAGGCAGGGCAGACATGCTGTGGCGCGTGCAAGTCGATGTGGTGCTGGATCATAAAGATGATCTGGAAGCCGCACGCGAGTTTGAAGACCAGCTCGAAACCCTGCTCATGCAAACCCAGGAAGGCATCACCAGCCAGATCACGCTGCATGGCAATGTGCGCAGCATGAACTGGCATGTCAGCGATGTAGAAACTGCCCTGGCCAAGGCACAAAAACTGGCAAAAAACTTCGCCCCGCTGGAGTTTGATATCAGCAGCGAATTTGATCCACAATGGCAAGACTACCTGCGCTGGGTTTCTTAGAGGCTGTTGCAAAATTAATCTGGCGTTGTTGCGCCTCCCAGATGTAAAACCCGGTACTAAAGCACTGTCTGCGTCGGCGGCGCCTAGCCGGGAGCACCTAGCCGGGGGCGCCTAGCCATCTTAACTTTGCAACAGCCTCTAAGGTAATGCTGAAAATAAATCGCTTGTACATATAGTTTTAACAGCCTATTTAAAAGAATTGGAATCATCTTGACTACCGTAGCCATCACCCCACAAATTCAAGCCAGCAACCAAAGCCCCTTCGTCCTGTTCGGTGGCATGAATGTGCTCGAATCCAAAGACATGGCCTTGCGCGTTGCAGAAGAATACGTGCGCGTCACCAGCAAGCTGGGCATCCCTTATGTTTTCAAGGCCAGCTTTGACAAGGCCAACCGTTCTTCCATCCATTCTTACCGTGGCCCTGGCCTCGAAGAAGGTTTGAAAATATTCGAGGCCATCAAGGCAGAATTCGGCGTACCCCTGATCACCGACGTGCACGAACCATGGCAAGCCGCACAAGTGGCAGAAGTGGTCGATGTGCTGCAACTGCCAGCCTTTTTGGCACGCCAGACTGACCTCGTCGTCGCCCTTGCAAAAACCAGCCGCGTCATCAACATCAAGAAACCACAATTCCTTAGCCCTTCACAAGTACAAAACATCGTCGAAAAATTCAGGGAAGCAGGCAACGACCAACTGATACTCTGCGACCGCGGCACCTGTTTTGGCTACGACAACCTGGTGGTCGACATGCTCGGTTTCGCCGTCATGAAAAAGGTCACCAACAACCTGCCTGTCATCTTCGACGTCACCCATGCCCTGCAACAACGCGAAGCTGGCGCAGCAGCCTCAGGCGGCCGCCGTGAACAGATCGTCGAACTGGCCCGCGCTGGCATGGCAACTGGCCTGGCAGGCCTGTTCCTCGAAGCACATCCTGACCCGGCGCAGGCGAAGTGCGATGGGCCCAGTGCCTTGCCGCTGGACAAGCTTGAGCCATTTCTGGCGCAGTTGAAATCGCTGGATGATTTGGTGAAGTCGTTTGGAAAGTTGGAGATTTAAAATTCCGGTAGAAACATGAATAAGTGCACTATTGAATATAGTATCGTTTAAATATAAAAACTGATAAATATACATTTTTGATTCAGAATGAATTTTGAATTCATTTTGGAAAAGAGGAAATATTCGTGAGAATTAATAGAATAGAAGTGAAGAAATTGTTCGGTGTTTTTGATCACGACATACCTTTGAAGGAAGGCGGAATTACAATTGTAATTGGAGAAAATGGGATAGGGAAAACGGTAATTTTAGAAGCTATTAATTCTTTTTTTGGCAGAAGATACGAGTTCTTTAATGACCTTGTTTTTGATAAATTTATATTTTATTTCGAAGACAGTGAGCCTTGGGAGTTGAGTAAAGTTCATACAAATCATGGATTTATATTAACTATTAATCATAAAAGTGCTGAAGTCAAAGATACAAAATTGAAGCAATCGAAGCAATCGAAGCAATCGAAGCAATCGAAATCATCAAAGCAACACGGAATAGCAGAAATAAAAATAAGTGGTGAATTCGTAAAAAATGCCGCGAGTCGGGGACTTATAGAGGCTCGTCGTAGATTCGAGTTGGCAAATATGGAAGCTTATATTCATGAAAACAACATGAACGCCCATGACCCTTGGGATAAATATGAGCGAATGCGTTTTCTAAACGAAATGATGTATGGAAACAATTTTCCTGATTCTAAAGTAATTAATCCGCGATCGTTTGAAACAACGTTAAAAAAAATAAGAGTCAAATTAATTGAAACTCAGAGGATTATTACTGCAAAAGAACAAGGAGGAGAGTCATATATAAATAATGTACTTAAGTGTTCTGACGAATTAGTCGAAAAAATATCTAAAATAGAAAAATCGGCATCTGAAATCGCAACCGAATTAGATAGTACTTACCCAAATAGATTAGTCCAGAAATTAAAACAAAAAACCATCGAGCCATTTGATCAATTGAACGCAGCACTCAGTAAATTAGACGAACGACGGAAATTACTCGCATCAATCGGCCTGAGTGAAAGTAACTATGATTCAGACTTGCTTCAAATAAAAGATAATCAAGATGACTTAATTAATCCATTAAAACTTTATATTGATGACAGTCAAGAAAAACTCGCGCCATATGAACAAATTTCTAGACAGATTCTTCTTTTTAAAAACATTGTAAATAAGCGATTTAAGCACAAAGTTTTAGAGATAAGCAGGAGTAAAGGATTTGTTTTTAGATCAAAAATTAAGAAGGACGATAAAGGTCAATACGAAACTATTTCACCAATAAAATTATCATCTGGCGAACAAAATGAACTTATTTTATTCTACGAATTAATTTTTAAAACAAATGCTGGCGATATGATCTTGATTGACGAACCGGAACTGTCATTGCATATTTCTTGGCAAAATAAGTTTATTAATGATTTAAAAGAAGTAACGTTAATGAATAATGTTCAAGTTGTAATCGCAACGCATTCGCCCGATATAATTGATGAAAATTGGGATTTGAAAATTGAATTGCAAGGGTTAGAGTAATGGAAGATCAATTAACGCCGTCCAGGATTGCAAATTCAATTATGCAAGATAAGAATTTTTCGGGTTACTACGTGTTAGTTGAAGGTAAAAAAGATGTAAAAGTATATAACCGCTTTCTTAATCCCGATATAGCACGAATAAAGCTCGCTTCTGGAAAGTATCGGCTGCGAGAAGTCTATGAAATTCTTAGAAAGCGTAGCTTCGAGAGAAAATTTGGAATTCGAGATGCTGATTTTTTAAGAGTGAAAGGAAATCCAAAATTCAATTCAAATTATTCAGACTATATTTTTGCAACTGATGGTCATGACTCTGAAATCATGATGGTTACACATGGGGTTTTAAGACACTATTTGACTATAGTGAGCGATGAGGAAAGAGTGGTGTCATTTGAAAAAGAAGTTGGTTGCTCTCTTTCTGAATTAATTTTTAATCTGCTCTATGAATTAGGGTGCTTAAGATTGGCAAGTAAAAGATTTGAGTTAGGTCTTTCTTTCAAACCAGTCCGTCCTGAAGGAAACAAGCTGAAAATTGAAAAATTCATTTCTGTCAAAAATTGGACGTATTTAGGGCGTGAAAAAATGATTCAGTATGTGATGGAATATTCAAAGAATAGAGACAATGAAATTTCCAATGCTGCGATTATCAGCGAGAAATTACAAGAAATTATTGCAGAAAAGCATCCAGCTATTGAAATAATTAACGGTCATGATGTTTCGGAACTTTTATGGATGATTTCCAGAGATGGCTTGAAAAGTAAGAATAAAATTCTGCAAAATGCTGATTGCGTTGAAGACCTTCTAATCGCATCATTTGATTTTGCTAAATTTACTAAAACCGAATTGTTTAAGTCAATAGAGAATTGGCAGAATGGACAAAGTGTTCAAATATTTTCTACTTAGTTTTTAATGCCATATAAATTTGATAGTCGTTAGCAGGGCACCTCCTATTTTAAAAGCTACTTGCTTCAGTAATTTTTCTGTTAATTAATATGCCGGGTTGGAGCAGCTCAGTTTCTGGAGCGCCAGCCCGGTGGATTCCAGCTAACCCCACGCTGGAATGACGTTACTAAGGCCGTGAAGTTATCTTCAAACGCAAGGCTATTGCTATATTTTAGTTTGTTCTCATCAGTATGCTAATCGCATAGCGAACTTCTTCAACAGTCGCAGGCTCCCCATTATCCCCAAGATTGATAATCTTGTCCGACCAGTTCCCCTCAGTCTTCCAGCGCGGTGAAGCGCAATAGATTTCTATGGTTGGTGTTTCGTAAGCTGCAGCGATATGTGTCAGGCCGGTATCGACACCGATGGCAAGGCGCGCTTTTTGTGCCAGCAGGGTTGCTGCCTGCATGGAGAGCGCGGGTAAGACTCTGGCGTTTGGCATGACGGCGGCCATGACTTCAGCCTCGGTTTTTTCTGCCGCACTACCCCAGGGCAGCAGTATCGGCAATTCGTAGTTTTTCAATTCTGCGGCAATCGCCTGCCAATTCTCACGTGACCATTTTTTTGCGGCACCTGCTGTGCCGTGGAAGAACACTGCATACGGTGAAGTTGGCAACCAGGTGCGCTGGTCAACAGGTATATCCGGTGCCTGTAAGCCAAAGCTGGCGGGTGTATTGACGGTATAGCCGCCAGCAGCGGCAGCAACCAGGCGGCCGCGCAAGACGGCGTGGGTGCGTGTGTCTACTGGTACGCTGATATCGTGAAAAATTCTGGAAATGCCTTCATAGCCCGAACCTTCAGTGCCGTTTGCCAGGCCGACTTTTTTACCGCCTTTGACGGTTTTTGCCAGGCCCATGATGATGCCGGTTTTGAGCAAGCCCTGGGTATCAAGCACCAGGTCATATTGCTCTTGCCTTAGCTGGTGAAAGAAATTTTTGATCTCTTGTCGTGTTGCCGCCTCTCGCAGACTCTTGCGCCAGCGACGCAGGGCGAAGGGGAATATCTGATCGACGCCGGGATTGAGCCTCACCAGTTGCACATAGGCTTCTTCAACAACCCAGTCTATGCGCGCCTGCGGAAACTGGCGGCGCAAGTCATCCACGATGGGCATATTATGCAAAACATCGCCCAGCGACGAGACACGAACAAGAAGGATTTTCACTTGGATAGTAAGACCGGAATTCTCACCACAGAGGCACGGAGACACAGAGGTAGCACAGAGAAAAAGCAAAGGCGTGAAGAGTCATTGCCAAACACTTTTAGCTTAAAAGATTTTCTCTTGTTTTTCTCTGTATCTCTGTGGTGAGCTTTTATGTTTTAGGTTTAAATAAAATTAATACGGCAATTTCGCATCTGGCTTAACAGCCAGCACAGCCTGCTTCATTGCGTCCTGTATGCGTGCCAGTGCTTCGGGGTTTTCGGCTTCAAAGCGCATGACGATGACGGGTGTGGTGTTGGATGAACGGGCCAGGCCGAAGCCGTCCGGGTATTCAACGCGCAAGCCATCAATGGTGATGATTTCATCGGAGCCTGGGAAGCTGGCATTGGCTTGCATGGCAGCGATGATCTTGAAGTTTTCACCTTCAGCCAGTTGCAATTGCAGTTCTGGTGTCGAAGTCGATTGCGGCAAATTGTTCAGTGTGGCTGTCATGTCAGCTACGCGGCTGACGAGTTCCAGCAGGCGGGCACCTGCATACAGGCCATCATCAAAACCATACCAGCGGTCTTTGAAGAAAATGTGGCCACTCATTTCGCCACCGAGAGGTGAGCCGGTTTCGCGCAGCTTGGCCTTGACCAGGGAATGGCCGGTTTTCCACATCAGTGGTACGCCACCGCGTGCTTTGACCCAGGGTGCGATATGGCGTGTGCATTTGACGTCATACAATATCTGCGCGCCGGGGTTGCGTGTCAACACGTCTTCAGCAAACAGCATGAGCTGGCGGTCAGGGTAAATGATCTGACCATCCTTGGTAACGACACCGAGACGGTCACCATCGCCATCAAATGCCAGGCCTATTTCTGCATCAGTGGTTTGCAGGCAGCGTATCAGGTCTTGCAGGTTTTCTGAATGTGCTGGGTCAGGGTGGTGGTTAGGGAAAGTACCATCGACTTCGCAAAACAGTTCTATGACTTCACAACCCATGCCGCGATACAATTCACCGGCAAATGCACCTGCCACGCCATTGCCGCAATCGACGGCAATTTTCAAAGGACGGGCAAGCTTGACGTCACCGATGATGCGCTCAAGATAAGTCGCCTTGATGTCATGCGTGCGGTAGTTGCCGCTGCCTTGTTTGAAATCCTTGTTCAGGATGGTCTGGTACAGCGCTTGTATGGCATCGCCATAAATCGCTTCACCAGCCAGCACCATTTTGAAACCATTGTAGTCAGGTGGGTTGTGGCTGCCTGTGACCATGATACCGGAGGTAGCACCCAATACATTGGTGCCAAAGTACACCATGGGGGTGACAACTACGCCCAGGTCGATGACGTCAATGCCAGTTGATTGCAAACCCTTGGCCAGCGCTGTGATGAGGTCCGGGCCGGACAAGCGGCCATCACGGCCTATAACCACAGCTTTCTCACCCTTGGCGATGGCTGCGCTGCCAAAGGCCTGGCCTATCAGGTGAGCAACTTCTGCATCCAGGGTTTTGTCGATGATGCCGCGAATATCGTAGGCTTTGAATATGCTGGGGGAAAGTAGGGACATGATTTTTCTTCTTTATCTAAATTAGCTAATTAATCTAATGCTTCAGTGGAGCAGGCCAGCGCTGGCCTTTGTGGCCTGCTCTTCAGTGCCAACTTGCTGGGCTTGCCAGATCAGGTCTTCAATACCGCATTGTGGTTCATATTCTGCCACTATTTGCAGCAACAGGGCGCGGATTTGCTCATAATCAAAGGCGGTGCAGGCAGTATGCAGGTTTTGCAACAGGGCATTCAGTTGATCCCATGGCAATTCATTTTCCTGGGCGCGCATGATCAGCGGGTGCGAAGTACCTTCGACATTGTCGCCTATCAGCAATTCTTCATACAGTTTTTCACCGGGGCGCAGGCCTACATGCTGGATTTCTATGGTGCCGTCTGGTGTTGCTTCACTTTTCACTTCCAGGCCGCTCAGATGCACCATGCGTCTTGCCAGATCAATGATGCGCACCGGTTCGCCCATGTCGAGTACAAACACATCTCCACCTTCACCCATGGCACCGGCCTGCAAGACCAGTTGTGCAGCTTCGGGTATGGTCATGAAGTAACGGGTGATCTCAGGGTGGGTCAGGGTAATGGGGCCACCCGCCATGATTTGTTTACGAAACAGCGGTACGACCGAGCCGGATGATCCCAGCACATTGCCAAAGCGCACCATGCAAAAACGCGTATGTTGCTGGCGACGTGAGCAGGCTTGCAAGATCAGCTCTGCCAGGCGCTTGGTCGCACCCATGACATTGGTAGGGCGCACCGCCTTGTCAGTCGAGATCAATACAAAATTCTTGACCCCTGCAGCCATGGCAGCTTGCGCCACGGACAGTGTACCAAACACATTATTGCGTATGCCTTCTGCCGGATTATGCTCGACCAGCGGCACATGCTTGTAGGCGGCCGCATGGTACAGGGTTTCTATTTCACAGGTGGTGAAGATGCGGTCCAGTTTGGCGCTGTCGAGTATCGAACCGAGGAAGGGCAAAATCTCTACATCCAGCTTTAATTGCTGGCGCAGGCCAGTCAATTCCTGTTCTATGGCATACAGGGCGTATTCCGACATTTCCAGCAGGACCAGTTTGGTGGGGCGCTGGCGCAAGATCTGGCGGCATAGTTCAGAACCGATGGAACCACCTGCACCAGTTACCATGACACGCTTGCCGGTGATACAGATACTCAGCAGGCGGGCATCGGGTTCAACCTGGTCACGGCCTAGCAAATCCTCTATCTCGACTTCGCGTATGTCCTGCACACGCAGTTCGCCATTGACCAGGCTTTGTATCGATGGCGTGACTTTGATCTTGAGCTTCAGCGGCTCAAGCTGATCAAGTATCTGCTTTTGCCTTGTCTTGCTGATGCTGGGCATGGCCAACAAAATCTCGCGTATGTCGTGGCGGTCGGCCAGGTCCTTCAATAGCTCAGGTGCAAATACCTTGACGCCGCCTATGGTCGAACCTTGCACGGACTTGTTGTCGTCGATGAAGGCGGCGCACACATATTCACCACCTGCACGCAGGGCAGTGGCCAGTTGCGCACCGGCTTTGCCAGCGCCATAAATGGCAATGCGGGTGGCGTTTTCAGCCATGTCAGCCTGTAACAGCCAGGCCCTGGCCAGAAAACGGCTGGCACCCACATACAAGATGGAGCCTGCCCAAAAAAAGCCAAACACTGCCCGCGATAATGGCGTGATATGCAGCATCACCGCCACAAAGGCCATGAACAGCACCGACAGAGTGACACCAAAGACGACTACGCTGATGATTTTCTGATCGATGAAACGTATCACGGCACGGTATAAACCTATGCGTATGAATACCGGTATGGCGATCAGGGAAGAAGAAACGATGAGCCAGAAGTAATGATTGAACAGGCTGAGATTAAAGGTTTCATAGCGCAGCCAGATCGCCAGGATAAACATCAGTGGCAGGCAGACGGCATCAGCCAGGGCAGCAATCACCTGTTTTTGCAGACGCGGCAGATTGAGCAGGGATTGCATCATGATTGCATATCTCGATTCATTGCTTGTTAATCTTATGAATGCTCATTAATGTGTAACACCATCACGACGCACCACCTTGTAGAAGGTCAGGAACAAGATGCGAATATCCAGCATGAAGGATTGATGCTGCAGGTAATACGCATCCAGATCCACTTTGACAGGAATAGGTAATTCATCCCTGCCATTGATTTGCGCCCAGCCTGTCAAGCCAGGTGGGATAGTATGTACTTGCTTTTCTGTGCGCAGGGCGATCAGGTCATCCTGATTGTACAGGGCAGGGCGTGGCCCCACAAAACTCATGTCACCACAGAGTATGCTCCACAATTGCGGTAATTCATCGAGGCTGGATTTGCGCAGGAAAGAACCGATGGGTGTCAGGTATTGATCAGGATTGCTCAACAGATGGGTGGCAACCGCAGGTGTGTCGATGAGCATGCTGCGAAACTTGGGCATCTTGAAGATGGCATTATTGCGCCCGACACGATCGGACCAGTAGACGACCGGCCCACGTGAAGTCAGCTTGACGCAGATGGCAACGATGATCAAAGGGATGATCAAAAACAGGCTGGCTGTCAGTGCAAGGACGAGATCGAAAAGGCGCTTCAACATATTCTTCATTCAACAGGTATGGCTGCAGCCGTGGCTTGCAAGCCTTGTTCTACGGTATAAGGTGGTGACCAGGCCAGCAGCTTTCTGGTTTTGCTGATATCGACTTGCAGCGACTGGCATAAACGGTCCGCGACATTTCTTTTGCCCAGTATGCTGGCAGCAAGTGTCAGCAAGCCCGCCGGGAAAGGGAGCAAGCGGGATTTAACTTGCAAAGCCTGCGCGCACAGGCGCAATAATTCTGTCGTCGATAAATCCCTGCCATCGGAGGCCAGGAATATCTGGTTGCGCGCCACTTCGTTCAGCCGGCAATGCAGGATAAGGTCAACCAGATTATCCAGATACACAAAGCTGCGCTGGTTATGGATGCTACCCAATGGCAAAGGCAGGCCACGGCGCACCATGCGCAGCATGCTCAGGAAATTGGCTTTGACACCCGGCCCATACACCAGCGGCGGGCGTATGATGGTGACAGCCATGCCAGTTGTCTGTGCCAGTTGCAGTAAAGCCTGTTCGGCCTCCATTTTGGAAATACCATAGGCATCCTGAGGCATGGGTTGATCATCGGCAGTGTAAGGATGACCAGGCAGGGTCGCTTCACCATTCACCTTGACCGAGCTCAGATAAATAAATTGCTTGATGCCCGCAGCTGCAGCCTGGCGTGCCAGTTGCAGGCTGGCGCCTACATTGACGGCACGGAACTGCGCGAGAGGGTCGCTGGCTGTCTCTTGCATGACATGCACCCGCGCAGCGCTGTGGATGACGATGTCCACTCCTTGCAGATGGGCAGACCAGTCAGTGTCAGGAGTCATGTCGCTGACTATGGGATTGTGCATGTCCGCGGCCTGCCAATCCAAAGGGCGGCGGCCAGGGCAAATCAGGGCGATACCCTGAGACAGACATGCGCGGGCAATAGCCTGGCCGACAAAGCCGCTGGCACCGGTCAACAAGATTTGCTGCTTCATACTTTATTTGGCAGCAGGCAAATTCGACCGCCTGTCATAGACAAAATAGCGGCGCGAGAGGAATTTCAGGAAACTGCGGAAAAACCAGCTGGCATGGCGTGACACCAGGTTGCGGTTTTTATGGGCGGCTGTATGAGTAGCGTTTAGTTGTGGATAAAAACGTATGCCCTTGCCCAGCAATTGCTTGGAACGGTAACAGATATCCACATCTTCAAAATACATGAAATACCGTGTATCAAAGCCTTGCAGTGCCTGATAGTGCAGCGCATCAAAAGCCAGGAAGGCACCAGAGGCCCAATCAACATGGCAGGTTTCTGTCATGGTCTTCTTGTCATACGGTTCGGACAGGGAGCGCACCGCCACCATGCGCAATAATGAAATCACATTCGGGAAACGGCGTACATTCGCATCCACATACAGATGTTGTTCATCACGATAGAGATTGATGGTGGCTACAGGAAAAGCGTCGCGCCGCATGTTCTCAACCAGGGTGACTATGGTGTCAGCGCTGATGGTGATGTCAGGATTCATGACGATAAAACTGTCACCTTCGGCAAAACCGATGCTGCTGCTGATCAGATCAAACAGGTAATTATTGTTTTCGCCAAAACCCAGGCCAGGTTTATCGTCTATGTAAGAAACGCCATGTTGCAGACAATAGGCTTTTAATTCCGGGGAAGGGTGATTATCCTTGATCCACACATGCATGTTCGCAGCGGCATCGCGCAAGCCACCCATGCCGCTTGCGATAAGCAGATTTTCATGGCCGTGACTGACGATTGCGACATGTATCATAGTTTACTAAGTGATGCTGCATAGGGTCTGGCACTGAGCTGGCAACTGAGCTGGCGATTAAACTAGCAATTAGCTAGCAATTAAGCCTGGTGACTAAGCTGGCGACTTTGTATCCAATACTTTAAAAATAATACGCCCAATTTCCAGTCAGGGAAGTTATGGATGGGCGGCGTGAACAATTTTCTTGTGTACCAGATTTTCTCATAGAAATCACAGTTTATAGGTGCGGGATTTAACCATGGCGGTTGTTTTTCTTGCGCATTCGCTGTTTCTGCCATACTGATGCGCCGTGCCACCTGTTCTATATCATGCGCTTGCCTGATTTCTTGCAGTATCGCAGCCTGGTCCAAGCCGGGGCGTTGCTGTTGCGCTTGTTGTGGCGTTTGCTGCCGGGTTTGCTGTAAATAATAGCTCATGTCGTCCAGCAAGGTATCCTGACTGCCTGATTTGAGCTTATCCGCAGGAGAATAACCATGCGCGCCGGTCAATATGCCAAAGCAGGGCAGACCTTTGACCGCCATTTCCGGGAAGGCCGTGCCACCGGTCAAGGGGAAGCTATCGACATAGACACTGGCGTCGCGCATGCAGACCAGATAATCCTGATAAGCCATACGTTTGTGGAAAATCGCCTGCTTGCCCATTTGTCGTGCAGGCTTCCACCACCACCAGTTGGTTTTCAGGTTGGGGCCTATCAACATCAGTTTGCGCCCCGTCCTGGCTTGCAGGCGTACCGCAAAATCAGGGAAGGAATACTCACCGCCTGGCTTGTATTTATAAGCTGAGCCTGCGCTGGCGATATGGCCTGTGGCATTTTCTGGCCGTTCGGCAGTGGTATCCGGCAACTTTAACGGGATGCCTGCAAACACGCATTTCTCATGGCTGCCACGCAGTTTACTGAGTTCCCAGCCAAAATAACTGAGTTCAAGCACTACGTCTGCGATGCCGTGACCATAAGAGAATACATGGTCGGCATGGTTGTACATATAGATGCGGGTGCCGCACAATTGCCTGGCTAAACCAGCAGCGATGACGGCATCGATATCGTAGGGGTGGATATGCAGCACAAGGATGTTGTATTGTGCAAAGTGATTCAGCAAGGCCTGTATCTTGTCTTGCCTGTTGCTGAATTTGGGCAGACAGATGCAGGGATGGCCAGGCGTACTCAATTTTTCCCAGGTAGCAAGTGGTGCTTTTTCTGTCACCAATACCGCAGAATCCTGCAAGGCCTGACTGGCTATCAGGTGCTCAACTACGCGGGTATGGCCGCTGGCGGTATAAGTCTGGCTCAATACATGCAGATAAGTTGCCTTGATGCCTTGCTGTGCTGGCGCTGTGAACAAATGTTGATAACGCTGCAGCAAGGCCTGTTCCAGCTCAGGCAGAGCATACTGACCCAGATTGTTTTTCCATAGCAGCTCGCCAAGCGCGCGGGCGCGCCGTATGCAACTATCGAGTTCTCCCGTCGCGAGTATGCGGGCGACGCATGCCTGTATAAAACTGGCGAGCTTGAGTGGGCGTTCAGCGGTAGGCATATTTTTTTAAAATCCAGGCGATACATGCCCAATACAATACATAGTTAATGCAAAAGGCAATCACTGCACCCTGCAAACCAAATGTAGGGGTCAGCAGATAAGTCAGCACAACTAGCGACAGGCTGAAGACGATCTCGGTAATCACATAAGGCCTGGTCAGCGCCCGGCCCAGCATGACAAAGCCCAGCACCCAACTGCCTATCTTGATAAAGTCCCCCATCAGTTGCCATGCCAGTAGCTGTAACATGGGGCGGAACTCTTCTGTGAATACCAGCCACAGCATGAGATC
Source organism: Undibacterium sp. FW305-107 (assembly GCF_058788535.1). NCBI lineage: Bacteria > Pseudomonadati > Pseudomonadota > Betaproteobacteria > Burkholderiales > Oxalobacteraceae > Undibacterium > Undibacterium sp. FW305-107. The sequence continues at coordinate 633,704 of NZ_JBYTAV010000001.1, read as the reverse complement.
ACGCAAGAGATAGACCATGACTGCACCCAGTGCTGTCAAAGGCAAAACGAAGCGATATACGCGGGCGATTTCTTTTTTCAATTCTGCTGCTGCCTTGATTTCTGCCAGGCGCGGCAGGTAATACACCGTCAGCGTGGTAGTGATCAGCATCAGGTAAATATCACTGATGCGTGTTACAGCCTGCCAATAACCCGCCTCTTGCCATCCAAAATCCTGCGCCAGGTGATTACGTATCAGCATCTGGCTCAACGGCACGACCGTGGCAGTGACGACAGCCATTAGCGCATAAGCGCCCAGCTTGCGCAGCATGTTCTTGTCTGCCTTTGCAAACAGCATGCCAAAGCTGAACCACTTGCTGCGCAGGCAGAGGATGAGTGTGATGATGGCGACGAAAGACTGGTTCACTGCCAGCGCTACCAGTGCGCCATACAGGCCCCAGACGCTGGCCAGCAACCAGGTTGCCATCAGTGTGACTATGCTGGTCGCGATGTTGGCTCCTACATAGGCAGCGACTGCTTTCTTGCCATTCAAAATCGCCAGCAAGAGCGTATTCAAGACAAACAGCACCAGGCTGGCTGCCAGCCATAAAAACACGCTGCCATATTGCGCATCTTTTAATAGCAATACCGCCAGTTGCTGGTGAAATACCGCAATGAAGGCAGAGGCCGCCAGTGAGCAATAGACAGAGATACGCGCCGCACTGGCCCATACTCTTTGCTGGGCGGCGGCATCGTCGCCATGTTCAGCTGTGTACTTGGTCACGCCGGTGGAAATTGCGCCACTGGCAAATGACAAGATCATGGTCACGGCATTCTGGAACTGGCCTATGACGGCATAGCCACCTGGCCCCACATATACTGCCAGCAATTTGTTCAGGCCCAGCATGGTCAGCATCCTGACGATGACAGCAATTGCATTCAACAGGCTGGTGCGTACCAGTGTCATTGTCAGGTAGCTGATGCAGTTGAACTAGCTGAGCCAGCTTGCAGAACGAAATCGCGAACTGCGGCGATGACGCGGCTGACATCTTCCGGTGCAAGATATGGGTCTAGCGGCAGGCTCAATTCTTCTCCATGGATTTGTTCAGACAGAGGGAAACTGCCCACACCCAGTTGCAATTCAGCATACGCCGGTTGCAGATGCGGCGGGATGGGGTAGTGCACCAGGCTGCCTATGCCAGCGTCCTGCAAGTGTTTTTGCAGGGCATCGCGCTTGGCATGACGCACGGCATAGATATGCCAGACCGGTTCGGACCACTCAGGCACAAACGGTATCACCAGGCCAGGCAAGTCTTTCAAGCCTTCATGATATTGCTGTGCCAGTGCACGGCGCTGCACATTCCAGCCATCGAGTCTGCCCAGTTTTACTCTTAGTAGTGCAGCCTGTAATTCATCAAGGCGTGAGTTGTAACCTTTGACTTCATTATGGTATTTGATTTGCGAACCATAATTGCGCAAGACTTTTAATTGCTTGGCCAGTTCTGCATCATTGGTAGTGACTCCACCAGCATCGCCCAGTGCGCCGAGGTTCTTGCCCGGATAAAAACTGTGGGCAGCAGCATCACCCAGGCCACCAGAGACACGCCCTTTATATGTTGCACCGTGCGATTGCGCTGCATCCTCTATGACTTTCAAACCATGTTCACGGGCGATGGTGATAACCGGATCCATGTCTGCGATTTGACCATACAGATGCACGACCATGATGGCTTTGGTTTTGGGAGTAATGGCCGCCGCGATTTTTGCAGGATCGATATTGTAAGTAGCCAGATCCGGCTCCACTGCAACTGGCGTCGCACCTGCATACGACACCGCCAGCCAACTGGCGATATAAGTATTCGAAGGCACGATGACTTCATCGCCTTCGCCTATGCCATAGGCGCGCAAAATCAGGTGCAGCGCATCCATGCCATTGCCGACACCAACGCAATACTGGCTGCCGCAATACGCGGCATACTCAGCTTCAAAGGCTTCCAGCTGTTTGCCCTGGATAAACCAGCCGCTATCCAATACTTCATTAAAAGCCTGATTCAACTCTGTACGCAAATCCTGATGCTGAGGCTTGAGTTCCAGATAAGGTATAGGTTTCATATTATCCATTCACTTATTTCACGTGTAAGAAGGACTGCACTAAGACAGATTTTCTCTTGATTTCTCTGTGGTGAAGCAAGGAATTCAAGCGACATGTCGCTTGCTTGCGCAACGATAAACTTTTGCAAAAGTTTATTCCTTCCTCTGTGCCTCTGTTGTGAGAGGTCTTTTCCAGATTGACTGATATCAGTCAGTTTCTATGAACTTCAAAAACTCATCATATTTGCGCAAATAATCTGCTTCTTCATAGTGCTGGTCAGCAAACACCAGCAAGACGCAATCTTCGGTGAAATTTTTCATTTCATGCCAGATGCGCGTACCGATATAAACACCCTTGGCCGGCGAATCGAGTTCGAGTTCTACGCGCTCTTTGCCATCATCAAACACCATGGTGCAGGAACCGCGTACGGCCACTGCCACTTGTTGCAAGGTCTTGTGGGCATGAAAACCGCGCTCCACACCTTCGAGCGTACCAAAAATATAATAAACCCGAGCAATAGGAAAAGGGATGTCCTGGTTGGCCTCGACGGCGACCAGGCTGCCGCGCTCATCACCGAGCACGCGCATAGGTATCATTTGCAGTTTCACGTGGTCTGACCTTGAGCTTGAGTTGTTGTATGGGGTGATGCATAAACAGGCGCTTGCACGCTTTGCATGCAGCCAGCCAGGGGGATGCGCCAGTCCGGTATGGACAATCCAAAAGCAGCCTGCAATTTTTTTGTATTCAATAAAGAGTTATACGGACGACGCGCGGGCACAGGATATTCACTGGCTGGTATGCCGCTGATCTGCGGTGCGGCCTTGCCCAGTTTGTTTTGCTGGTCTGCCAGTTCTATGATGGCTGAGGCAAAGGCAAACCAGTTGGTCGCGCACGCAGCACTCAGGTGATACACACTACCAAATTGCTGCCACCAGCTTACCGCATCTTTGGATTGCTGTAATTGCTCCAGTATCCCGCAAGTAGTCGCGGCCAGCCAGTCAGCAGAATTGGGTGTGCCCCACTGGTCATTAACGACGCGTAATTGCTCACGCTCACGCGCCAGCTTCAGCATGGTCAGGAAAAAATTCTTGCCAAAGTTTGAATAGATCCAACTGGTGCGCAAGATCAGATGCGCGCAGCCACTGGCGATAATGGCTTGTTCACCAGCCAGCTTGGTTTTGCCATAGACATTCAAGGGGCCTGTTGCATCAGTTTCTGCATAGGCTTGCCAGTTGCCTTCTGCATCTGCCTTGTCACCGGCAAAGACATAATCCGTTGAGTAATGGATGAGACCAGCACCCAGCTTGCGTGCTTCTTCAGCCATGATGGCAGGTGCTATCGCATTGATGGCATGGGCTTTTTCTGCCTCGCTCTCGGCCAGATCTACCGCGGTATAAGCAGCCGGATTGATAATCAGATCTGGCTTGAAGTCGTTGATGCACAGTCGCAATTGCGCGGCATTGCTCAAATCCAGTTCTGCTTTTTGCGGCGCATGGATGGTGGCAGTTGCAGACAAGCGTGACAAGTGCGGCAGGAGGGCATGACCCAGTTGCCCGCTCGTGCCTGTCAATAATATCTTCATGCAAAGACCTCGGCATCTGCCAGCAGTTTGCCTAACTGGTCTTTGCCAGACAGCAATGGCGCATCCTGCAAGGGCCAGTTGATATCCAGTATGGGGTCATTCCACAGCAGGCAGCGTTCATGCTCTGGTGCCCAGTAATCGGTGGTCTTGTACAAAAATTCTGTACTGTCGCTGGTGACTAAAAAGCCATGGGCAAAGCCCGGCGGTATCCACAACTGGCGCTTGTTTTCTCCAGACAGGATGACAGCCTCAGACTTGCCAAAAGTCGGTGAAGACTTGCGCAGGTCGACAACCACATCAAAGACCTCACCGGCAATGACACGCACCAGTTTGCCCTGACTTTGTTGTATCTGGTAGTGCAGGCCGCGCAAGACATTTTTGGCTGATTTGGAATGATTATCCTGCACAAAATTGACATTCAGGCCCGTGAGTTCAGCAAATGTGCGGGCATTGAAGCTTTCATAGAAAAAACCACGGTCATCGCCAAAAACCCGGGGTTCCAGTATCAGTACGCCGGGCAAGCCGGTTTCTACAACTTTCATCGTAAAACTCTCATCTATCAATACGCTTTCTTGTCCAGTAACTTCAACAGATACTGGCCATATTCATTTTTCTTCAGCGGCTGCGCGAGTTTTTCGAGGTCGGCATCGCTGATGTAATGGCGGCGGTAGGCAATTTCTTCAGGGCAGGCTACTTTCAGGCCCTGGCGTTTTTCTATGGTGGCGATGAATTGTCCGGCTTCGAGCAGTGATTCATGGGTGCCGGTATCCAGCCAGGCCATACCCCTGCCCATCAGTTCCACATTCAGCGTACCGTGCTTCAGGTATTCATTATTGACATCGGTAATTTCCAGCTCGCCACGTGCTGACGGCTTGATATTGGCCGCGATATCGCAGACCTGGTTATCATAGAAATACAGGCCAGTGACGGCGTAATTGGATTTCGGGTTTTTTGGCTTTTCTTCTATGCTGATGGCCTGGCGTTGCTCATTGAATTCAACGACACCATAGCGTTCAGGATCTTGTACATGATAGGCAAATACGGTTGCGCCACTTTGTTGCGCATCAGCCTGGCGTAATTGCGGTTCAAAGTCGTGGCCATAATAAATATTGTCACCCAGTATCAGGGCTGTATTGGCATTACCGACAAAGTCCTTGCCGATGATAAAGGCTTGCGCCAATCCATCAGGTGACGGCTGGACTGCATAGCTGAGCTGTATGCCCCATTGATTGCCATTGCCCAGCAACTCGGCAAAGCGCGGCGTATCCTGGGGGGTGGAAATAATCAGGATGTCGCGTATCCCCGCCAGCATCAGCGATGTCAGCGGGTAATAAATCATGGGCTTGTCATACACAGGCAGCAATTGCTTGGATATGGCCTGCGTCACGGGATACAGGCGTGTGCCTGAGCCACCAGCCAGGATGATACCCTTGCGTGCAGATGTATTGGCCATGCTACTGTTTATCTCGTTACTGCCGCTCATACTACGTCCCCGTCTTCATCATCTTCATATTGCAATGCTACCCATTTCAGGTATTCGCCCGATTGTACCTGCCTGGTCCAGTCATCATTGGCGAGATACCATTCCACGGTTTTTTTAAGGCCGGTACTGAAAGTTTCCTTTGGCTTCCAGCCCAGTTCTTTTTCTATCTTCCTGGCATCGATTGCATAACGGCGGTCATGTCCTGGTCTGTCGGTGACATGTTTGATCTGGTCTTTGTAACTGCCTTGCGCTTTTGGTTGCAATTCGTCCAGCAATTCACACAGGGTATGCACCACACTGAGATTGGTTTGCTCATTCCAGCCACCCACATTATAGGTTTCGCCGGGTTTGCCAGCTTCCAGTACCCGGCGGATTGCTGCGCAGTGGTCTTTCACATACAGCCAGTCACGTACCTGCAAGCCATCACCATAGACCGGCAAGTCTTTGCCTGCGCGGGCATTGGCTATCATCAGCGGGATCAGTTTTTCGGGGAAATGGTAAGGCCCGTAATTGTTTGAACAATTGGTCGTCAGTACCGGCAGGCCATAGGTATGGTGATATGCCCGTACCAGATGATCGGATGCAGCCTTGGTTGCCGAGTAGGGGCTGTTTGGTGCATAGGCTGTGGTTTCTGTGAAGGCAGCATCGTCTGCCGCCAGCGTGCCATACACTTCATCCGTGGATATATGCAGGAAGCGGAAGTTGGCTTTATCTTCGCCTTCGAGACTTTGCCAGTAAGTGCGTGCTGCTTCCAGAAGATTGAAGGTGCCATTCACGTTGGTTGTGACAAAGGCGGCCGGGCCCAGGATGGAGCGGTCTACATGGCTTTCTGCTGCAAAGTGTACGATGGCCCGCGGCTGATATTCAAAAAACAAACCGCATAGATGGGCACTGTCGACGATGTCGCCTTTGACAAACACATGGCGCGCATCATTATTGAGGCTGGTCAGGTTGTTCAAATTACCAGCATAGGTCAGTTTGTCGTAATTGAGGACAGACTCATCCGACTGGGCTAGCCAGTCCAGAACAAAATTGGCACCGATGAAACCCGCGCCTCCTGTGACAAAAATCATGCCTCACTCCTCTAATAATCGCTGAAATCTGCTGAATTGCTTGCAACAGGCGATTTTACTTGAGAAGAGGCTGCTTTCGTTGAAGGGGACTACTAATCTATGCGTTTATTTAATATGTTTTGGCAATTGTTTTATATAGATAGCGACCGACAAACCTGCTGGCGAGTTTGAAAACTTGCCACTATTGAAATGTCGTTGTGCCGTATCAGCTTACGAAGCCAGGGTATTTGTCTGGGACAGGCAGATCCAGGCGACAGTGGCGACGGTGTAGGCCAGCAAGATGAGGGAGATGAGTGAGAGTTTCATGGTTATACCTCCAATGAAGATATTTCTTGGAACCTGCTTACTATCCTACTACGCGAGCGCAATCGGAGTTCGTGCGGGGCTCATGTGCTGCTCAAAATGCTCATGTAGTAGAGTACATTCCGCTTTTTTGCGCTGCGTTTTATGTTGCCTTGACCCCGCTGATACTCGCTCGCTACAGATCGTAAACAGGTTCTTACGCATCATTTTAGGATGCGACGCAGCATATTCCAGTAATGAATTGTTCTTACTTTGTTACGAAATGTGTTTATTTGTACATCAAATGTAGCTTGAAATAGAGCTTGCTTAGCGCCGGGCCACCCCAATGTTGGATCAAGTCACCGCGAGTAAGAGAAGTTCAGGAAAATTTGAAGATAAAGCCTTGAAATCGTAAGGATATATCCCCAAATGCAGGGGTAATGTATGTTTTTGATCGGGAGAGTAAGTATGCAAGAGCAAGAAAACCAGCAAGCGGAAAAGGTAGAAATAAAAGAAGCCGCGCCGGAAGTTCAACTGGATGGCGTTGTTCAAGGTGAAATAGTGCAGACGTCTGCACCAGAAGCAGCCCAGGAAGCAGTACCTGCACAGGATACTGCTGAGCAAGTGATTGCCAAGCTCGAAGCAAAAGTGCAAGAATTGCAAGATTCTTTCATGCGCGCCAAGGCCGAAGGTGAAAATATTCGCCGCCGCGCTCAGGAAGATATCAGCAAGGCACACAAGTTTGCGATTGAAGGTTTTGCCGAAGCCATGGTGCCAGTCAAGGACAGCCTGGAAATGGCCCTGAAGATTGACACACCGTCTATAGAAGCGCTGAAAGAAGGCGTGGAAATGACATTGAAGCAACTTAGCTCAGCATTTGAAAAAAATCGTTTGACCGAAATCAATCCGGTACAGGGCGATAAGTTGGATCCTATGAAGCACCAGGCCATCTCTATGGTGCCTGCCGAGCAAGAGGCTAATACCGTCGTGACTGTATTGCAAAAAGGTTATACCATTGCCGACCGTTTATTGCGTCCGGCTTTAGTGACAGTAGCGCAAGGAAAGTAAGAAAAGCGTAAAAAAACACGCAAAAATGGCTTGAAAAGCGTGTTTTTTACCATATATCCGAAACAGACGAGTTCAGTTGCAATAAAAAAGCGCACTGACTCACCAACATTGACAAAAAAATCTACATTCTGAGGGAATTATCATGGGAAAAATGATTGGTATTGATTTGGGTACAACCAATTCTTGCGTTGCTATCATGGAAGGCGGCCAGCCAAAAGTGATCGAAAATGCAGAAGGTGCGCGTACTACGCCTTCCATTATTGCTTATCAAGAAGATGGCGAAATCCTGGTTGGTGCATCCGCCAAACGCCAGGCTGTAACAAATCCCAAGAACACGCTGTTCGCGGTCAAACGCTTGATCGGTCGTAAGTTCGAAGAAAAAGAAGTGCAAAAAGACATCGGCCTGATGCCTTACACCATTTCCAAAGCTGACAATGGCGATGCATGGGTATCCGTGCGCGACAAGCGTCTGGCACCACCGCAAATTTCTGCTGAAGTTTTGCGCAAAATGAAAAAAACCGCTGAGGACTACCTCGGTGAAGAAGTGACAGAAGCAGTCATCACTGTTCCTGCTTACTTTAACGATGCACAACGTCAGGCAACCAAAGACGCCGGCCGTATCGCTGGTCTGGATGTCAAACGTATCATCAATGAGCCAACAGCTGCTGCGCTGGCCTTTGGCCTGGACAAAAAAGAAAAAGGCGATCGCAAGATTGCGGTATATGACCTCGGTGGCGGTACTTTCGACGTATCCATCATTGAAATCGCTGACGTAGATGGCGAAATGCAATTCGAAGTATTATCCACTAACGGTGATACTTTCCTCGGTGGTGAAGATTTCGATCAACGCATCATTGATTACATCATCGACGAATTCAAAAAGATCAATGGTCTGGACTTGTCCAAAGACCCTATCGCTTTGCAACGTATCAAGGCCTCTGCCGAGCGTGCAAAAATTGAATTGTCGAGCTCGCAACAGACAGAAATCAACGAGCCTTACATCGCCATGGCAAATGGCGCACCTGTGCATCTGAATTTGAAAATCACACGTGCCAAGCTGGAAGCGCTGGTAGAAGAACTGATCCAGAAAACCATCGAGCCTTGCCGCATGGCGATCAAGGATGCAGGCGTGAAAACCACAGACATCGATGACATCATCCTCGTTGGTGGTATGACACGTATGCCCAAGGTTCAGGACATCGTTAAAGAATTCTTCGGCAAGGAACCACGTAAAGACGTGAATCCTGATGAAGCCGTTGCCGTTGGTGCAGCGATTCAAGGTTCTGTTCTGTCTGGTGACCGTAAAGATCTGTTGCTGCTGGACGTCACACCTTTGTCTCTGGGTATCGAAACCCTGGGCGGCGTCATGACCAAGATGATCCAGAAGAATACGACTATCCCGACCAAGTTCAGCCAGGTGTTCTCTACTGCAGACGACAACCAGCCTGCAGTGACCATCAAGGTTTACCAGGGTGAACGTGAAATCGCTGCCGGCAATAAAGGCCTGGGCGAATTCAACCTGGAAGGTATTCCACCATCAGCCCGTGGCACGCCACAGATTGAAGTGACTTTTGACATCGACGCCAATGGTATCTTGCACGTAGGTGCAAAAGACAAAGCCACTGGCAAAGAAAACAAGATCACCATCAAGGCAAACTCTGGTTTGACGGAAGAAGAAATCCAGAAAATGGTGAAAGATGCAGAGCTGAACGCGGAAGAAGACAAAAAGGTCAAGGAATTGGCCGAGTCCCGCAATCAGGGCGACGCTCTGGTGCATTCCACCAAAAAAGCGCTGGCTGAACATGGCGACAAACTGGAAGCTGGCGAAAAAGAGAAGATCGAAGCCGCCATCAAGGAGCTGGAAGACGTATTGAAATCCGGTGACAAGGCTGAGATCGACACCAAGCTGGGCGCACTGTCCACTGCATCGCAAAAGTTGGGTGAAAAAGTCTACGCTGACATGCAGGCACAACAGGCTGCCGCAGGCGCAACTGCTGGTGGTGCAGGCGCGGCCGGTGCAGATGCCAAACCTAAAGATGATGATGTAGTTGACGCTGACTTCAAAGAAGTCAAAGACGGCAAGTAATACCTAGTTTGACGGGTCTGCGCCCGTCATGACGCGCCGGGTGGCTCGCTTTGCGATGCTGCCCGGCGTTTGCGCTTAAGTTTGATGCTTAAGTCGATGCTAGAAATTCTAGACTTAAGTTCAAGAACAATACTGAGGTTAACAAGAGATGGCGAAGCGTGATTTTTACGAGATTCTTGGGCTGGGCAAAAACGCCACCGAAGACGAAATCAAAAAGGCCTATCGCAAAATGGCGATGAAGTACCATCCGGACCGCAATCCGGATAACAAGGTCGCGGAAGAAAAATTCAAGGAAGCCAAAGAGGCTTATGAGATGCTTTCCGACAGCCAGAAGCGCGATGCCTATGACCGTTATGGTCACGCCGGTGTCGACCCGAATATGGGCGGCGGCGGTGGTGGCGGTGCAGGTGGTTTTGCTGATGCCTTCGGCGATATTTTTGGTGATATTTTTGGTGGTGGCCGTCGCAATGCCGGCCCGCAAGTATATCGTGGTGCTGACTTGCGCTATAACCTGGAAATCTCGCTGGAACAGGCTGCCAACGGTTTTGATACCACCATCCGTGTACCTAGCTGGGATTCTTGCGATACCTGTCATGGCTCCGGTGCCAAACCAGGCACCTCGCCAGTCACTTGTACAACTTGCGGTGGCCATGGTCAGGTGCGCATGCAGCAAGGCTTGTTCAGCATACAGCAGACTTGCCCTAAATGTCATGGCACAGGCAAGATGATTCCTGATCCTTGTACTACTTGCTCAGGCGTTGGCCGTATCAAGCGTAATAAGACGCTGGAAGTCAAAATCCCTGCAGGTATTGATGATGGCATGCGCATCCGCTCATCCGGTAACGGTGAACCGGGTGTGAATGGTGGCCCTCCGGGTGACTTGTATGTGGAAATCCATATCAAGCAGCATCCGGTATTCCAGCGTGATGGCGACGATCTGCATTGCGAAATCCCGATTTCCTTTGTCAAGGCAGCACTGGGGGGGGATATCGAAGTACCTACCCTGAGCGGCAAGGCATCTTTCACCGTGCCTGAAGGCACCCAGTCCGGCAAGACTTTCCGCCTGCGCAGCAAGGGTGTGAAGGGCGTGCGTTCTGGTTATGCGGGTGATTTGTTCTGTCACGTTGTCATCGAAACACCGGTGAAGCTGACAGAAAAACAAAAAGAACTCTTGCGTGATTTTGAAAAGCTGACGGTGGAAGGTGGGCCCAAGCACAATCCACAAAGCAAAACCTGGATGGACAAGGTCAAGAAATTCTTTGAATAGACACGATCAGTTCTGCTAGTTTTGCAAAAAAACCGGCAAAAAGCGCTATAAGCTCTACTTAAAAGCCTGCCCAAACTTGTTTTGGCAGGCTTTTTTGTTGCTCATATACCGCGAAACCATTTCTTGCATATCAGTGCCGCAATTCTGCCTGTCACCCCTATGGCATTCTGCTACTATGAGAAGAGTGGAATATTGTTGCTCCTGAGTTATAAGCAAACCAAGAACAAGTCGTTAACAGACAGAACAAACAGCACAAACAGCACAAAAACAAAAAACAGTACATTAAAACCTGTTTTCAGGACTCATACCGCCTTGATGGATAAATCATATATCGGGTTGTCATCCAGATATCCCAGGCTTTTTGCTCTGGGTGTAGCTCTGATTGTGTTTCTGGGTTTATGGGCCATTGACAATAATGAACGTGAACTGGCCATCCAGAAGCAAAAAGTCGACATCATAGAAAAGCTGGTGGTCTTGCGTACCAAGCTTGGTACGGGCATGACTTCAAATATTTCTGCCGCCCGCGTACTGGCCGTCACGTTCGCTACCAAGCCTGATTTGTCTGAACAGGAATTCAAGGTGTTGGCGGCTGAAGTGGCCAGTGCCAATCCCAGTATCCGTAATCTGGTTCTCGTCAAAGGCACGGTGGCCAGCTATGTCTATCCTTATAAAGGGAATGAAAAAATCCTCGGTGTCGATTATCGCCAGTTACCCAAGCAATGGCCAGTCTATCAGCGCATGATAGAAGAACACACCATACAAATTGCCGGGCCATTGACGCTGGTGCAGGGCGGTGTCGGCCTGGTAGTGCGCATCCCCGTCTACCAGCATGAAAACCGCGATGAATTTCTTGGTTCGATCGCGATGGTCGTCAATTATGACCAGTTGCTGGAACAGGCTGGCGTCGCCCAGATGCAAAATGAAATCAATCTGTCCATACGTGGTCGTGATGCCAAAGGCAGCAAGGGAGAAGTGTTTCTCGGTGACGGCAGTTTGTTCACTGGTGATGCGGTCAGGCAGAGCATCATGCTGCCTGGCGGTAGCTGGGAGCTGGCCGCCTTGCCGCACGGTGGCTGGCAAGGCACGACCAGGTTATCGAGATTCATCGAAGTTTTTGGCCTCATTGTTTGCCTCATGGCCTGGATGCTCAGCTATCAATCCACCATCAAACGCAGGCAACGTGAACTGAATGCAGAAGAGCTGCGTGAAAGTGAGGCCTTGCTGCGTCTGCGCAATGAAGCCCTGAGCGCTACTTCACAAGGTGTGATGATCGCCGGCAGCGACGGCCATATCAATTATGTCAATGAGGCAGCTTGCCATTTGAGTGGATATGCAGAAGATGCCTTGCATGAAAAAAAACTCGGTGATTTATTTGCTCCCGCTGTTGCCAGCATGTTGGCCCAGGATAATGAAGAGCAAAAACCACTGACACTGGAATACAGCAGACTGAGTGACAATGGTCAGTTACTGTGGCTGGAGTTATTGCTCACCCCCGTCTACGACCAGCAAGCCAGATTACAGCAATACGTCGCCCTGTTGCGTGACATTACCGACAAAAAACTGGCCGACAAAGAGCTGGAAATTGCCGCCATGGCATTTGAAACTGAAGAAGGCATATTAATCACTGATGCCAACCTCATCATCTTGCGCGTCAATAAGGCATTTACCCGCATCACCGGTTATGAAGCCAGCGAGGCGATAGGTCAGGGCACACGCTTGCTGCAATCTGGTCGTCACGACGAGTCTTTCTATAGCCAGATGTGGGACGAGATACGCCGTAATCATCGCTGGCAAGGTGAGCTGTGGAATCGCCGCAAGAATGGTGAAATTTATTCCGAACGGCTGGTAGTGTCTGCCGTGCTGGATGAGGATGGCAAGGTCAGTAATTATGTCGGCTCTTTCAATGACATTACCGAGCACAAGGTCTCTGAAGAAAAAATTCATCAGCTGGCTTTTTTTGATCCACTCACCAGTTTGCCGAATCGCCGTCTTTTGCTGGACAGATTGGCGCGTGCCTTGTCACTGAGCCGCAGGCATCTGCGTTACGGTGCGATTTTGATGATAGACCTGGATAACTTCAAAACCCTGAATGATACCCAGGGCCATAATATGGGTGACTTGCTGCTGACCCAGATCGGCAAGCGCATCCATGCCTGTGTGCGCGCTGATGATACAGTCTCGCGCACCGGTGGTGATGAGTTCGTGGTCTTGCTCGAAGGCCTGCATGAAGAGCAGCAATATGCCGCCAGTCTGGCTGAAAACGTCGCTGAAAAAATCCGCCTGACACTCAGCCAGACCATTAATCTTGGTCATATCGATTATGAAAGTTCAGGCAGCATAGGTATCACCATGTTTGGTGCCGAGGCTGTTGGTATCGATGAATTATTGCGGCGCGCAGATATGGCCATGTACCAGGCCAAGGCGCTGGGTAAAAACAGTGTGCGCTTCTTTGATCCCAGCATGCAGGCAGCACTGGAGTTCCGCACTGCGATGGAAACTGATTTGCGCCATGCCCTCATGCATGATCAGTTTGTCCTGCATTATCAATTGCAAGTCAGCGCCCTTGGTGACCCCATAGGTGCAGAAGTTTTATTGCGCTGGCATCACCCCAACCGCGGACTGGTGTCTCCACTGGATTTCATCCCCCTGGCAGAAGAAACGGGTCTCATCTTGCCGATAGGGCTATGGGTGCTGGAAACTGCCTGCAAGCAAATCGCCATCTGGGCCGATGACCCGGTTAAATCCGGCATGCAACTGGCAGTAAATGTCAGCGCCCGCCAGTTCCGTCATCCTGGTTTTGTAGATGATGTGAAACGCATTTTGCATGACACGGGTACCAACCCGGTCTTGCTGAAACTGGAGCTGACTGAAAGTGTCGTGCTTGAAGACGTCGCCATCGTCATAGAAAAAATGCATGCCATCAAAAAACTTGGCGTGGGATTTTCCATGGATGATTTTGGTACCGGTTATTCATCACTTTCTTACTTGCAACGCTTGCCGCTGACACAGCTCAAGATAGACCGCAGTTTTGTGCACAACCTGCCAGATGATGTGAACAATGCGAACATCGTCCGCACCATCATCAGCCTGGGTGCCAGCCTGGATTTGAATGTGATTGCCGAAGGCGTGGAAACCGAACAGCAGCGCGAATTTTTATTGCAGGCCGGTTGCCAGGCCTATCAGGGTTACCTGTTCTGTAAGCCTATTCCCATAGACGAATTTGACCGTTTCATCAGCAACCGTCACACGCTACAAAAAGCCGACAGCCCAAAAGTTGAAATTCAGGTAAGCTAGAGTCGCGACTATCGTATCCCAAAGCGATGGCGAGTAGTTTACAAGTGGTATTAAAATAAAAGGGGAGACAAATGCGATTGAACAAAACAGTAATGCGCCTGGCAGGTCTGGCGCTGGCCGTATGTATGAGTGCGCAGGCCAGTGCCACCGAAGTTGCCGGAGTTAAATTTGATGAAAGCGTACAGGTAGGCGGCACAGAATTGAAGTTGAACGGTGCTGGCATACGCTATAAGGCCATTTTCAAAGTCTATGCAGCGGGACTGTATCTGAAAGAGAAAAAGACCACAGTACCAGAAGTACTGGCATCACAAGGTCCACGTCGCGTGACTATCGTCATGTTGCGCGACCTCAGCAATGAAGAATTCGGACGTGGTTTCATGACCGGCATTCAACAAAATACCGACAAGGCAGAAAAGTCCAAAATGACTTCACAATTCATCCGTTTCGGTGAATTGTTTGCCTCCGTGCCTGAACTCAAAAAAGGCGATGTCATGACCAATGACTGGATACCCGGTGTCGGCACAGTGGTAGCACTGAATGGCAAGAAAATGGGAGATCCTTATCCGGATCTCGGTTTCTACAATGCCTTGCTGCGTATCTGGCTGGGAGAATCCCCGGTAGACCGCAGCCTGAAAAAAGCCATGCTGGCTGAGGAAGATACACGCGGTCGCTAAACCCGAAAGTTTCTGAGACCGCTGTTTCAAAAACAGGCGCATTACGATGCGCCTGTTTTTTTGACGGATGTTTACTAAAGCGACTCATCCCACTAGAACATATCACGGTATACGCAATTTTATCTGCTGGATATTATTGGTAGGCTGATCATCATCATCCAACTCTATATACTCACCGCTCAAGGTATTGCCTGTTTGCCTGAGGTTTATCGCGATACGTTTGCTACCGGGTAAGCTTATCAGCTTAAATTGACCATTGTCTATCCACGCACCCATGAAGAAATATGATTGGTGTAGATCACCGTAAATATCCACATTGCCTGAGTAGTGGATAAGGCCAGATTTATTGGTTTCCTGCGCTAGTATTTTGACTGATTCCTTACCCATGCTGCCGTACAGGATTTGGCCCCTCCAGTCCGTGTCTATGGCATCGCCTTCATTGAGTAATATGGTGCGGCCATAGGCTGTCATCCATGGGCGCAAGCTTGTATAGCTAAAAGTAAAATCAGTAGTAGCTACTTTATCCAGATATCTCTCGTCAGAACTGGTGCACCAGTGGTTAGTGAACTCTACTCTGCCATCGAAAAAACGACTCGTTAGCGCGTACTGCTTAAAGAATTCCATGGGAGACAGTTTTGCTTTAATACTTACCAGACAGTCTTTATTTACACGTAGGCTGTCTTGCAAGTATTTTAGCTTGCGGTCGCCACGATACTGTCCACTTTTCAACTTGCGGATTTCATTTTGTAGCAAATCAATTTCCTTGCGATAGCGTTTGCGCAATTCTGTGAGAACTACTCGCGCCATCATCTTGCTGGCTTCCGGCTGCAAGACTTCATGCAAGTCAATTTTATGACCATTTCGCAAATCAAAATTAAAGTAGTCGTCATACTGAAAGCAGATGGGCCGGCAAAAAAACGATGCGACCTTTATTACTAGCCTGTGTTCGTTCTGATAGACCAGTTCATGTGAAAGATTCCGGATAAAAGCAATTTGATCTCCTTTATCAGTCAAGTTTGAGGCATAGCTGTCTGGCGCGTAATAACCCAGTGTATGAATGTAAAGCTGATCATTGATGGGCTGGGCAACATCTGCATTACTCATCTTGACATATGGCATCCTGAGTTCGACTTGTCTGATCTTCCCAGCCTCCTCAAAGGTCTTGTTCATCGTGCTGCTCAAGATGCTGAAGTCGGCCGCTAATACATTGCCAGTACATACGGCAATCAGGCCACATGCCTGCAACAACAGATTAGTCATTTTTTCTATCATTCCCTGCCTTGCCGTCGGTTACTCAGTCGGTAGTCGTTCGTCAATTTTTGTTGCCATTATATCATGTATAATGGCTATGGCTTGTATCAAGATTTTTGCAGAAACTGAGGGTGCTCATTAGCACTGGGAAGTGACCTGTTCAACAATGTCTTGCTATGCGAAAAGATACCCGCAACTGCCGATCTTCAGCTTTTATATTGCCCACAACTGCAACAAATGCTTGTTTTTTTGCAGAGATGTGTGGAATTGGGTATTTTCATGACGCATATCAAGTTTCCAAAAGAAGCTATTTCGCAGTCGCTATATATAAGTGTATATTACGCTTCTTGTTCGACACTTATTCTTCCGGATACCTTATGCAAATCAAGACCCTGGGCAAGTTAATTGCCAGTATTGCTTTCTGCACAATTTCTGTCACCAGCCTTGCCGCAGAAGTGACAGTCTCTGCCGCTGCCAGCCTGACCAATGCCTTCAAGGAAATTGCGCAAAATTACCAGACGCAATATCCTGAAGCCAAGGTGTCCCTGAACTTTGGTGCGTCTGGTGCGCTGCTGCAGCAAATTGCCAAAGGTGCGCCAGTCGATGTATTTGCATCTGCCGATCAGGAGAGCATGGATGAAGCACAGAAGCAGGGTCTGGTCATCGCTGCCGACCGCCGTGATTTCGTTAAAAATATCCTGGTGTTGATCGCGCCCATAGACAGCACTTTGCCCATCAAACGCCTGGAAGATTTGAACCTGGCTGGCGTCAAGCGCATTGCTATCGGTAACCCTGCCAGCGTACCGGTCGGGCGTTATACCCAGCATGCACTGACGGCAGCAAAGCTGTGGCCTGCACTGGAAGCCAAGGCCATCTATACCCAGAACGTGCGCCAGTCGCTGGACTATGTTGCCCGTGGCGAAGTGGAGAGCGGTTTTGTGTATGCTACCGATGCTGCCATCATGAAAGACAAGGTCAAAGTCGTCATGGATGTGCCGCTGGATATACCTGTCACTTATCCTGTCGCCAAGATCAAGGCCAGTACCAATGGGGAAGAAGCCAAACGCTTTATCGCCTTTTTGTTCTTGCCGCAAAGCCAGGCTATCCTGACTAAATACGGTTTCCAGAAACCGTAAAAATTTAAGGTTATAGATGAATCCAGCATGGACAGCCCTGCTATTGTCACTGAAAGTCGCGGGCTGGGCCACGCTGCTGAATCTGATTTTTGGCATAGGGGTAGGCTATTTGCTGGCACGCAAGCGTTTTCCTGGTCGTGACCTGCTCGATACCTTGTTGACTCTGCCCATGGTCATGCCACCCACGGTGCTTGGTTATTACCTGCTGGTCCTGCTGGGGCGGCGTAGCGCAATCGGCGCTTGGCTGCAAGATCACTTTGGCTTCAGTTTTATTTTTACCTGGCAGGGTGCAGTCATTGCGGCAGCCATCGTCGCCTTCCCGCTGGTATTCAAACCGGCAAGGGCGGCTTTTGAAGCGGTAGATGGGCAACTGGAGCAGGCAGCCAAGGTCTTGGGTGTTAGTGAAATGGCGATCTTTTTCCGCGTGACTTTGCCGCTGGCATGGCGCGGCATACTGGCCGGTGTTTTGCTTGCCTTTGCGCGCGCCCTAGGTGAGTTTGGTGCCACTTTGATGGTGGCTGGCAGCATACCCGGCAAGACCCAGACCTTGTCGATTGCCGTTTATGAAGCAGTGCAAGCGGGGCAGGACGATGTCGCCAATACCCTGGTCTTGCTGACTTCGGCGGTCTGTATAGCGGTGCTGCTACTGGCGGGCAAGCTTGCACCGGGTCGCATCGCCAACCGCATGTGACGCCTTTGAATATGAGTAGATACCATGCAATTTGACCTGCACATACACAAGAGCCTGCAATCAGGCCAGCGTCGTTTTGAACTTGATGTCGTGGTTCGCAGCGATAGCCAGCGCCTCGTCATACTCGGGCCGTCCGGTGCAGGCAAGAGCCTGGTGCTCAAAGCCATTGCCGGTTTGATGACACCCGATACCGGTTATATCCATGTCGCTGGCAGCACCCTGTTCGACCATGCAGCCCACATCAACCTGCCGCCACAGCGCCGCCAACTGGCTTACCTGTTCCAGGACTACGCCTTGTTCCCGCATCTGAACGTGGCGCAGAATATTGCTTTTGGTCTCAGTCATGGCTGGCGCAATCCATCTGCCAGAGTGCAGGATGAAAAGGTCGATTACTGGCTGGATGCTTTGCAGATAAAAGCGCTGGCCAGGCAAATGCCGCATGAATTATCGGGCGGGCAAAAACAAAGAACTGCCCTGGCCCGCGCCTTGATCGCTGAACCACGCGCACTCTTGCTCGACGAACCCTTTGCTGCCCTCGACCAGCCTTTGCGCATCAGCATGCGCAAAGAGCTGGACAGCCTGCAAAGACAACTGAATATCCCCATGATACTCATCACCCATGATGCAGAAGATGTCCAGGTGTTTGGTGAACATGTGCTGAACTTGCAGGATGGCAGATTCGTCGAAAAGGACTGCAACAGATGAATGCAAAGAATAAAGAAATTACCCTGCAAGGCTCAGTCTGGATGACCGTCAATGGAGAAAATCTCGGGGGACAAAGCCGTATCACACTGCTAGCTCAGCTTGCCGAAAGCGGTTCCATCACCCAGGCCGCCAAGGCTGTCAAGATGAGCTATAAAGCCGCCTGGGATGCCATCGACACCATGAACAATCTCGCAGGTGAACCTCTGGTGGAACGTCTCACAGGTGGCAAGGGTGGTGGTGGTACACGTCTGACGAAGCGTGGTGAACAACTGGTCAATAATTTCAAGATCATAGAACAGGAACACCGTGACTTCATCGCCCAGCTAGACAGACAGGCAGTGGGCATTGCCGACGATTTTTTATTGATCAGGAAAATGAATATGAAAACCAGCGCACGCAACCAGTTCCTCGGCAAGGTCAGTCAGGTCAAACCCGGTGCCATCAATGATGAAATAGAACTCGAAATAGCCGGCGGACAAAAGATAGTCGCCATCATCACCCATGAAAGCACGCTGGAGCTAGGTTTGCAAATAGGTGCTGAAGCCTTTGCATTGATCAAGGCTTCTTCCATCATCCTCATGGAAGAAGACCCTAAAGCCAGGCTCTCAGCCCGCAACCAGCTTACAGGCAATATCAGCCGCATCTTGCCTGGTGCAGTCAATACCGAAGTAGTGGTCGAATTGCCAGGCGGCGCAACTCTGGCCGCTATCATCACCAACGAAAGCGCAACCAGCATGGGCCTGTTTGTAGGTGGTACGGTGACAGGTTTGTTCAAGGCATCCAGTGTGATACTGGGCGTGGTGGGTTGAGGGGGAGGTCTGGTGCCTCATTTCAACGAATAGAATAGGACTTTATGGTCCGTATAATTTTCCCTGAATACGCATTGACCAAAATAGATTTCATGTTTTTGGTGTAGCCATCGTCCGATAATATCTTGGTATATTCCCAGGCGAGGGTATCAAGTTTTTCATAGTACATGAGCCTGGCAGTCATGTCCTTTTCGAGCAAGCCTTTCTTGATGATGGCACCATCTTCATCTTGTTCGTGTATGAAAGCCAGGTTTTTTTCGAGAAAACCTTTTCTGGCTATGACGCTCGTTAACTCTTTGAAAGAATGAAACACTTGCTTGTTTGTTGAATTCGCATAAGCAGGCAGGTTAATCTCCTTGAGCACACTCGCGTCAGACTTGAGCCAGATTTCAGCGGGAAAAATGGTTTTAGGTGTACCAGGTAATTCAAAATCGAACTGCAATATATAGGCTGGAACTTTTCCTTGCTCGTTTTTGGAACTTCCGTCTGGCAACTGAACACCAGCAAATTTCAAATGAGCATATTGTGTTTCACCCATGCGGTTTTTAAGATGTTCGGTAAGTCGCGCTACGACGGGTTGCGGGATATCTGCCAGTGATTTTGCCTGCTTCGTCTGGTAGCCACCGAACCCAATCAGGTCGTGACCAGACGACTCTGGAACAATTTCAGCAAACACAGTGTGAGAAAGTTGAGTCAAAAAAGCGAGAAAAAGTAAACACCTTATATACGTATTTATCATCGTTAAGAATTTACATCTTTAATGTGGTGGATGGTTGGCGTAGCTGATAATCGCTGTGGACTTACAATAATATTATTCCAATGTGAATTTCAGGTCCCGATTATCCTTCGCCACATTCCCCGCAAAATCCGCCGCATGGATACGCAAGACATAATTGCCAGGTGCTAACTTGCTGACATCCCAGCTGCCTTTTTTAGCAATCCCGTCTTTGACCGAATTGCTGGCCATGTACAAAAAGCGGGTTTTCTTCGCGCCGTGTACCGTGATGCCGCTTTCTTCTGCATACAATAATTTCACCATTTCACGGTCGGGTGGCAGGGCGTTGAATTCCATCGTCATGCGCGGGTTTTCATAGCCGGGCACGGAGCTGCCGTCGGTGTAAAGGAGTTGATAACCGAGTTGGTAAAGACCCAGACGGCGGCGTTTGGCATTGCCGTCCACCTGATCAAAAGCATCAACGACGATGCCGTAATCTTTGGCCTGGCTGGATAAAAGCAAGCGGCCTTTTTGCTTTTCTTTGACTTCCTTACCACTGCCGTCAACGATCGTGATCTCTTCTATTTGTGGTGCGACGGTATCGAACAGGCCGGGGAAGTTCAGTTGCAGTGGGTTGATTTTGAGACCCGCATGATTATGTTCCAGATGCACATGGAACATGCGGTTGATACTGCCCAGTGCCTCGCCAGTCTTGAAGCGGGTGCCGCGTCTGACACGTACTGCATAGGGTTTGCCTTCTGCGTTAGTCTGTAGCTGGAATTTATCCTCATCAATTAGCGCATCTTTGGCGGTGCGCCCCACTTTCATGTGGATATAAGCCATGCTGTCGAGCTTGATGCCTTCGCTGAGCCCAGCATAACCCCAGCTACTGCTGGTGCCTCGCACTTTCTCATCGGCGATGGCATATACGGTCGTACCCATATTCGCCTGTACATCAAGACCGCCATGGAAATGGTCGCGGCTTTCGCCATCATAATTGCCGCGCACTTCGCCCATGGTACCTACCACTTCATGTGGCGATTTTTGTGGCTTGATGGGCCAGGGGTAGGATTTGATTTGATCGTCGAGACGGGTATTCTTGATTTCTTGCTTGGGTGCTGGTGCCGCAGGTTTTTCCTCTGTCGCGGCATCAACTGTACCGTGCGCACGTATCCTCACCAACTGCAGGCGTGCTGAATCGCTGACGAACAAGGTACCCTTGTCATTCAGGGCTATGCCTGTGGGTTGGAGAAAGCGTGGCGTCGTTTCATCCCCGGGTTCAAAATTGATACCCACACCTGTTACGCCGCGCATTTCACCTGTGGGCGAAATCTGTATGATGCGGCCCTTGCCACCTTCGCCTATGTATAAATGATCGTCGTAGGTGGCGACTATGCTCAAAGGGCGGCGCATCAGTGGCTTGTCCTCATCCTCCTGGGCGCGCGCTATGGTTGTTACCTGCCCATCTTTGCCCAACCTGCGAATGGCGTCGTTCTTGCTGTCGGCGATCAGTATGTCACCCTTGCTATTCAAGGCAAGGCCTGTTGGCGTATCAAACAGGGCATCAGCTGCCGGACCATCCAGATAACCAGAACCATTGCCACCAGCTAGAGTGCTGACCTGGCCATCCGGGCTGATCTTGCGTATGCGGTCATTGTAGGTATCTGCTACATAAATATTCCCAGCCGCATCAACTGCTATACCTACCGGGCCATTGAATTGTGCTTCAGCACCCAGGCCATCGTGGAAACCGGGTTTGCCATTGCCTGCTAATGTCGTCACCATGCCTTCAGGGCTGATACTGCGTATGGCGTGATTGCCTGTATCAGCCACCAGCAAATTACCCTTGCCATCCAGCGCAATGCCAGACGGTGTATTGAAAGCCGCCTGATCAGCCTTGCCGTCGGCAAAGCCTTCAACAGAGCCAGCATAGGGCGCAACTGCACCATCAGCGCTGATCTTCATGATCAGGTTATGTTCACCGGCATCGCTGACAAAAATATTGCCTTGCTTGTCTGCTGCGACCGCGTAGGGATCTGAAAAATAACTGGCATCGATATCTGGCACGCCAGCGTACACATCCAGTTCCGCTTGCCATTCAAATGAGGTTGCTAATGGCTTTTTGATGACACCTACTTTAGCCAGCAAATTTTCTGGCGCAATATCGCTATTATCCTTGCCCAGATAACGTGCCAGTCCCAGGACAATGGCAATCAATGCGATAACAAACAGCAGTCGTATGAAGATGGTTCTGAGCATGGGAAAAATAATTGGATTGCGGTGCAAGTCGTGCAGCTTAGCCCAAATACAGCGCGCTTGCCATCATGGACATTGCGGCCTTGCGCAGAAAATTCATAAATGGATTAGCATCTGGTTTCTGTGCTGAAAGGCCGCTATCAGATTAACCCAGGAAGGAAACACCATGTCCAGCTCTGTCATCAGCAATTTCCCCATCAACAAAAAATGGCCAGCGCAACATCCTGAACGCCTGCAATTGTATTCATTGCCGACGCCGAATGGCGTAAAGGTTTCCATCATGCTGGAAGAAACCGGCCTGCCATATGAACCGCATCTGGTCAATTTTGAGACCAATGATCAGATGTCGCCAGAATTCTTGTCGCTGAACCCGAATAATAAAATCCCTGCCATCATCGACCCGCAGGGCCCAGGCGACAAACCACTAGCCCTGTTTGAATCCGGTGCCATCCTGCTGTATCTGGCTGACAAAACCGGACTGTGCATCCCCACGGATGCAGTAGAGCGCTATGAATGCATACAATGGCTGATGTTCCAGATGGGAGGCATAGGCCCCATGTTTGGTCAACTTGGTTTCTTCAATAAGTTCGCTGGTAAAGCCTATGAAGACAAACGTCCGCGTGACCGTTATGTGGCGGAGTCCAAACGCTTGCTGGCTGTAGTCAACCAGCGTCTGGCTGACCGCAAATGGATCATGGGTGATACCTATACCATTGCCGATATCGCCATTTTCCCATGGATACGCAATCTCATCGGTTTTTATGAAGCGGGTGATCTGGTGGGCATCAATGATTATCCACATGTACAGCGCGCCCTGGCTGAGTTTGTCGGACGCCCGGCAGTGCAGAGGGGATTGCTGATACCAGGGCGTTGATACTTATAAGCTTCATTTGTTGCTTGCCTTGTTACTTGATTAGGCCTATAAAATATTTTTAGCGCTTTGTCGATTTGCCCGTATCCCGAACGTCATTGTCATGACGGTGCATCCTGCCCGTTATATGTTGAAGAGGAGAAAGTCATGCAATACATGTTATTGATAGCCGCAAATGAAGCCGAAGAGCAACAAATCCCGGATGCCGAAATGGTGCAGATGATTGCTGCCTATGGTGCCTATACCGAAGCCCTGATACAGGCGGGTGCCCTGGTATCCGGTGAGCGTTTGCGCGAATCGACCAAGGCAACCACGGTACGCGTGCGTGAAGGCAAGACCACGGTGCTTGATGGTCCTTATGCCGAGGCCAAAGAGCAACTGGGTGGTTTTTACATCATCGATGTGGCAGACCTGGATGCGGCCTTGCACTGGGCGGCGCGTTGCCCAGGTGCCGCCTATGGTTCAATTGAAGTCAGACCAATCTGGCCTACAGAAAAAATGCCTGGCGACGAATGTTCGGCAGCAAGCTAGCGAGTATTGTTACTGTAGCCGGGGCAATCAAGGCAGCAGAGGCCGCCGCTCGTAACAGCTATGGGCGGCTGGTCGCTATCCTGTCGGCTCGTTCGCATGATGTGGCCTGGGCAGAAGATGCTCTGTCCATTGCTTTTGAAAGCGCCTTGCAACACTGGCCGCAGACTGGCATACCGGCAAAACCCGAAGCCTGGTTATTGACCGTGGCCAGACGCGCCATGATAGATGGTGTACGCCAGCGGCAAACCCAGGCAGCAGCCTTGCCTGATTTGCTCTTGCTTAGCGATGAGTTGATGGATGAAGTGGACAGCGCCGCCATCCCTGATCAGCGTCTGGCGTTGATGTTTGCCTGCGCCCATCCGGCCATAGACGCCAGCATGCGTGCGCCGCTGATTTTGCAAACTATCCTTGGCCTGGATGCGGCGGCAATTGCCTCGGCTTTTCTGGTTTCACCTGCGACCATGGCACAAAGACTGGTAAGGGCGAAAGCCAAGATACGTGATTCCGGCATACCTCTGTTGATACCAGACCAGAGCGTCATCGGCGAAAGACTGGATGCCATCACCGATGCCATCTATGCTATTTATACCGCCGGCTGGGCTGATACTATAGGCACAGAAGGGCAAAGGCCAAATCTCGCAGATGAAGCGATATGGCTGGCCGATTTATTGGCAGCCCTGAAACCTGACGAGGCCGAGTCCCTGGGTTTGCTGGCACTCATGCTGTACACGGAATCGCGACGGCCAGCGCGCCGTGATGCTGGTGGGGATTATGTGCCGCTGGCCCAACAAGACACCAGCTTATGGGATGGCAAACTCATTCATGCCGCTGAAAAAATCCTGAGACGCGCCAGTGCTTTGCAACAAGTCGGACGTTATCAGTTGGAAGCCGCCATACAATCTGCCCATGCGGCAAGGCGCACCATCGGCAAGACTGACTGGCAGGCGATAGTACAACTCTATGCGCAGTTAATGCGCATCACAGATTCACCCGTGGTCGCCATCAACCACGCCATTGCCTTGGCAGAGACAGCCGGTCCACAAGCTGCTTTGCAGATATTGCCGACAGTGCAGGCTCAACCTCGTTTGCAAAACTACCAGGCATACTGGGCGGCACGTGCGTATTTGCTGAAGAGTGCAGGTGAATGGGCGCAAGCGCGCCAGGCTTATGATGTTGCAATAGGGCTGGAAGCGGATGAGGCAGTGCGGCGCTTCCTGCAAAAACAACGTGCCAGTCTGGATTAGTGATTCTTGCGTAACAAGGCTTCCAGCCTGTTCGCCAGGTCCGTATGTTTTTTATGCAGGTAATGGTAAAGCGGGATGGTGCTGATAGGTGGCGTCAGCATATGCACTGTGCCTTCCAGTCCCATTTCCTTGACCAGTTGCAAACCGGTTTGCTCATCAATGACGATCAGTTCTACCCGCTTGTTCAACATTTGCCGGAAGGCTGCCTTGATATTGTGTTCGGCATGGCCGCTAGTAAAGCCCAGGGTATGTTGTTCTATGACCTTGGTGCCGGTTTCATATGAAAACGTGTGTTCACGCAGGCTGTCCCAGCCTTTATCTAAATATTTATTTTTATCCAAGGCAAATGCCACAGTATTGGTAGTCGCCAGCGGCACCATGATTTGCAAGAGGTTGGGATATTCCACACTCAAGCCCGCCTTGCGCATGAGTTCGCCATCCAGGCGACCGCTATTCGATTCCTGCAAGGCGCGGTTGCCGGGCAGATTGACGAACTCTACTTGTACACCCAGTTTTTTATAATTCTCGGTCAGATACGTGGCGGCAGCTTTTTCCATAGGGCCACCCTGGCCAAAAGTGGCAATACGTATGTTTTCTTGCTGAGCCAGGGCATGCCCGGATGCGCACAGGTAAAAAATGCTGAATGCGCAAAGCCATATCGTCTTTGTCTTGCCATACTTGCCCAAGATCATGCCCGAACTCCATATCCATAGCTGGATGTTTATTTTCATTAAGTATTGCTTATACAGACTTGCTTCGCAATATGATAATTTTGTTCATGTCAGATTAGCCATGTCAGGATATATTATGCAGCCAAACGCCAATACGGTTAGAATCTCGCCTGTCTAAAATAAATGGGCGAGAGCATGAACGCAACAAGCAACACTGGATTGACTCCACAGCAATTATTTGAAAACAACCGCAATTGGGCTGCTGCCATCACAGCAAAAGATGCTGATTTTTTCAAGAAGCTGGCAGCACAGCAAAGCCCCGAATACTTATGGATAGGCTGCTCCGACAGCCGCGTTCCAGCGAATGAATTGCTGGGCCTCTTGCCTGGTGAATTATTCGTCCACCGCAATATCGCCAATGTCGTCGTTCACTCTGACTTGAATTGCCTGTCTGTATTGCAATTCGCGATTGACGTACTGGGTGTCAAGCACATCATCATTTGTGGCCATTATGGTTGCTCGGGTGTACATGCCGCATTGACCAAACGCCGTGTTGGTCTGGCCGACAACTGGCTGCGCCATGTGCAGGATGTACATCAAAAGCATGAAAAATACCTGGGCGAGGCACTGTCTTTGCAACAACAAAGCGAACGCCTGTGCGAATTGAATGTCATCGAACAAGTCGTCAACCTCTGTCAGACCACGATCGTGCAAGACGCCTGGGACCGTGGCCAGCAATTAACCGTGCATGGTTGGGTATATGGCTTGCGCGATGGTTTGCTTAGTGAATTGGGCATGACCGTCAGCTCTGCCGATGAACTGGCTCCGCATCTGGAAGCCAGCCTGGCACGTTACGATTGATGTGACAGTGAAGCTATAACAAGTGCTATAGCAAGTGCATTACTTCATGCACTTGCTTGCGTGGTTTTTGCGGCCAATTGCCTGGTGCAGCATAACCTACCGTAATCAGCATGACCGGGATTTCCGTCTCATGCAGTTCAAACTCACGTGACACTGCCTCCGCATCAAAGCCACTCAGGGCGCAAGACGCCAGGCCCATGCCTTGTGCAGCCAGCATAAGCGTCATCGCTGCCAGTGAAGCTGATCGCAAGGCCTCATCCCTTTGCAGCACCGCATTATTGGTATGGCTTTGCTCTGCCATACCTACCCAGGTGCTGAGCATCGTATCGTCGATGATCCCGGCAGCAACAGCCGGGCGCAAGGCCGGTTCCAGTTGCGTGTGCGCATTCAGCGTGCCGCAGATAATGAAAGTCACCGCAGCATCGCTGACCTTTTGCTGATTAAACGCTGCCGCCTGCAAGCGCTGTTTGGCTTCATCGCTGACAACCGCCAAAAATTTCCAGTTCTGGAAGTTATAGGCAGAGGGTGCCAGCGTTGCCAGGCGCACCAGTTCGCTGATCTCGGCATGGCTGAGCTTGCGGCTGGCTTCATAATGATTGGCAGAGACACGGGACTCGATAATTTCTTGTATGGATGCGTGCATTTTGTTTTCCTTGATGAAGTGAGAGAGATAAAAATTTCAGGCCTGGCTACGCATGCTTTTTTGCACGACGATGACGCTGGCCAGAACGATCAATAAACCCGCCAGTGACATCCCGCGCATGCTTTGATCCAGCACGACCCAGCCCAGGATGACGGCAGTGATAGGGCTTAATAAACCCAGTGAAGACACAGCAACTGGTGACAAACGCGCTATGCCGCGGAACCACAGGCTATAGGCCAGCAAGGCACCAACGATGGACAGGTAGGCATAGCCCAGTATCTGTGTCAGATTCAGTGCAGGCAGCGGCGCATCCACCAGCAGGCTCAAGGGTAGCAAGATCAAACCACCCAGCAGGAGCTGCCAGCCGGTGAAAGCCAATACCGGCAAACTGCTTTGCCAGCGTCGCGACAAATACGTGCCACCCGCCATACAAATTGCCCCAGCCGCAGCGGCAGCCAGGCCCACCGCATCCATCTCCGCAGTTGCTGATAGCAGCAAAGCCGCCATGCCCAGCACTGCAAAGATGCTGGCCGTGATTGCCACTGCCGCTGGCCTGCGCCTGTCCATTAACCAGACCATTGCCATAATCAGCAACGGCTGTATTGAGCCAATCACGGCAGCCATGCCACCAGGCAAACGGTATGCAGCAATGAACAGCAGGGCCTGGAAGAAACCTATGTTCAGCGCAGCCAGTACCAGCAAGCGTCCCCATTCACGCGACAAGGGCAGGCGCTTGCAAAACAGCACCAGCAAAATCCCGCTGGGCAGGCAGCGCAGCAGGGCGGCAGTAAACGGACGGTCCGGCGGCAAGAATTGCGTAGTGACAATATAAGTTGACCCCCAGATGGCAGGTGCCAGGGCAGTCAGTAAAGTATCCAGCCAAAAGCCAAGGCGGGCGAGGTTGGGAGTGGTATTTGCGGTTTTCATGATAATGTCTTGAGTTCAAGATAAATCATGGTAGCACAAAGTATCTTGATATCAAGATAAAATCCCCATGCAGCGTATGGTCTTTCAGCAGGAAGCAAGAGGCCGTAGCGGCCAAATGCCTGAAGCATCAGGGGTAGCGCATATAATGGAAACTTATAAAGAATAAATAATCAGGGAGTAAGCAAGATGGGGGAAAAGACGATGGATGCAGTCGACAAGATACTGGAACAGTGGCGCAATGCCAGGCCAGACCTTGATTGCAGCCCCATGGAAAACATAGGCCGTCTGCGCCGTTGCAGTGACCTGTTGGGGCGTGAACTGGAATCCACCTTCAGCAACTTCGGCATGAGCGCCTGGGAATTCGACATGCTGGCAACACTGCGACGCTCCAGCGCCACTTTTTGCATGAGCCCGACCGACCTGTTCTCGAAACTCATGGTCACCTCCGGCACCATGACCCACAGACTGCAAAAGCTCGAAGCCAGCGGCTGGATACTACGCCTGCAAAACCCCGACGACGCCCGCAGCATGTTGGTGCAATTGACAGATACCGGTAAAGATTTGGTAGACCGTGCAGTGGTTGCTCATGTGGAAAATGAAAAACGCATCATGTCTGGTCTAGGGACGGGGGATTTGAAGCGATTGAATGAAGGGCTGAGGGCGATGTTGGCGGTGTTGGAAAGATCCGAATAATAGTGCTTGGCTATTCCAATCATATTATAAGATCAAATTTATTGGCAGCCATCCAGCGATTGAAATGTTAATGATGCTCTATTCATAGAAATAATTTTAAAAGCATTTCTGTAAATTGTTAGCACTCCTTAGTCAGTACTGCTAATTTTTCTTGAAATTTCAAAAATACCGCCTATAGTTATTTTATACAGTTAATGTACCGTATATAGTGGTTTTATGAATTCAATTTTAGGATTGTAATTGGTAACAATCTATGGAGATTTTTTATGAAAAATTCAAAGATGACTGGTAGTAAGACAGCATCACTGGCTGGGAAAACGCTCGCAAGCTCTTCTGCATCGCAAATTCAGAAAAGCTTAGCAGGTAGTGCTCTTGCTCAGTCCGGCACTTCAAAGACAACAAGCAAGGTTTTAGAAATTAAAGCGTCTCAAGCTCTAAAGAGCGAAAAAACTAATGCGGTTACAAAAACACTTGCGGGCTCTGTTGTTGCACAATCAAATAAATAGTTCAAGCATTAAACAAAGTAGCTAAGTGAACTACGAGGATTAATATGGCCCATAATCCAGAAGATTCGGCAGGTGCGCAGTTGGCACTCGTTGTAGCAGTGAAGCTTCTACTATCTGCGCACCGAGCCAGTCCTGCCGCAGCTAAAGTGTTAGAAAGTGAGTTAGAAGAAATGCGTGCAAATCTTCTTGCATCAAGTGCCAGTGATCAGAAGGTACATGCATTCGACGAAACTGCGGAAGCGCTTCTTGCCGTGCTTAAATTTTAAATTAAGCTAAAAGTTATAATTTGCAGTGCGCAGTTATGCATCAGTCTATAAAATGCAAATGAACGCATTTAAAGATCAAAGCCACTACCTGACTGTCAATAAATCTTGATACCTTTATTTAGAGTCTACTTAATAATTCAACTGAGAAAATTCTACTTTTAATACCGATTAAATTCAGGAATTTTTGTCGCTGTATATTTATATATCATTGAATGTCGTGCTGACCCACAGTTGGGTCACATTTATTCAATCCATACAGTCATAGATTACCCCAGAAAATAGCTGGTCAAACTTCGGGTCGTACGGCGCATGTTGCCGCATTCGTCCTTTTGGCGTTGATATCCAGCCTTCATCAGCTAGCCCTTCAAACACTTTCATACTTGACGTACTAATTCCACCAATTAGTCTTAGCTGCTTATTCCACTCTAAGGCCCAGAACCATCCCTCATCACTCAAGCGTAATATCGCCTTAAAGTACCCATTGGCCGAGATGATATTTGCCAGACATTCCCAGCCTTTGACTCGATTAGCAATCTCTAGCGTCTGAGGATTACCCCAATCGCTGTGAGGGTATACGTCATACCAGATGAATTGGTCTTGGGGAAGTAAGCGAATTTTTTGCAGATCTCTATGGTCCTCTGTGCTTACTAGCGTAAACAGACCTTGTACATGACTGAATGCAACTTCGCCAGTCAAGTTCATATCTAACTGTGGCGGTGCGATCATCCCGAATTTGATTGACATCGGGCCGAATGAACTGCTGATGGATAGATTTTCATATGCATCCTGTACCAGAACACCTTTTTTCCTTGGGTGATAAGCTCCTCTCCCTTTGCGGAGAGCTATTTCATTTATGTGAACGTTCTCTAGTCGGTCTGGTGAATTGAATAAAGTGATGCTGGAGACGTGCCCCTCGGCTTTTGCCTTACGAGCATTGCATTGGCGGCATGCGCGGAAGATGAGATTGAATGGATGACTTGCCATGGTCCCAGTTGGGACAAAATTGTTGGCAATAAGGTGCTCTTTGTCTGAATGAGAAGCATTTGGCCCGCGTAGCGAAACGCCGCAGTAGATGCAGCATGCATTGGAACGCTCCGCTGTTTTGGAATACCAAATGATTGTATCTCCAATTTGTTTACCAAAATTTGCTGCTTGATGGGTCATCTTTCACTCCGTAATATGGTGATACAGTGTAATCACCTCAAGTCAGTATATTTGCCGTTTCGATAAATGGTCTAGGGGCGTCACCTTTTTGACCTATCTCCGAATATGTACCGAAGACGGATAGTTTTACTAAAAAATAATTGTACCTGTCCCGGTGTGATTTAACGAATGCAGCAAGTCGCACTCTCTCTCACTACCAATCAAAGTATCCCATTCTCCCGATAAGGCTCGTTCTTTTCAACGCGGTCATAAGACAAGCGCGACAAATCTATTGTCTCTTGATGTCCCTTGACTATCATCTCGGCAATTGCGCGGCCAGCGGCTGGGGCGTGCATCATGCCGTGGCCGGAGAATCCGGCGGAGACGTAGAAATTGTCAAAGTGTCCATTCCAGTTACCAATAATGGGATTGCCGTCCAGCTCGCATTGTTCGTACAGGCCTGACCATGTGCGGTGGCATTTTGTACCTTCAAATGCGGTAGGGAAGCGGTGTGCCAGTGCTGGCCAGACCACGCGCTCAAAATAGTCATGATCAACATCGAAATTGAAACCGCGTGGCTCATCAGAATTGACCAGGCCGCCTGAATAGCCTACACCTTCGGGGCGAAACGCCAGGCGATTGCTGTCTTTGACGTAGGGTAGTGCTTCTATCTTGTTTTGGCCTGTGAAGTAATGCTCAAAGCGGCGTAGCGGGCTGACAGGTAAATGCATGCCTATCATGTCGCAGATCTGGCTGGCCCATGGGCCAGCAGCGTTGACAAAGTAGTCGGCACTGACTACTCGCTTGCTGGCTAAAACGGCGCTGGTCACGGCATGCTTGCTGGAGTTCAGTCCTGCGACTTTGTCCTGTATGTAATCTACCCTCAGCGAACGCGCCTTCTTGCGCATACCTTGCAAGAAGCTGGACGGGTCACACCAGCCATCGCGCGGGGAATATGCCCCACCGTCAAGATCATCGACATTCATTGATGGAAAATGCTTGAGTAATCCCTGGCGATCGAGCAGATGAATTTCTGCACCAAGTGCGGTTTGTATTTTTTCATTTTCTTCAATGACGCGCAGATGCTCACCCTGGACGATGAACAGATAGCCTTGCTCCTTCCAGTCAATAGGCGCAAGCTCGCCATTGATGCCCATCTCTGTAGGAAATGCCTTGATGAAATCAATGCTGAAGTTCGACATCTGGATATTTTCCGGGCATGAGAACAAGCGCCTGGCACCACCAGATGCACGGACTGTCGATGCAAATTCATAGGTAGGATCTGGTTCTATGACAGCAATCTTCATGTCCGGGCTGGTCTTCTTCAGGAAGTAAGCCGTGCATGAACCGATGATGGCCCCGCCTATGATCACGGCGTCATAATGAGTTTTTTCTGTAGTGTCCATTGCCATCCCTGTCGGAGAAAATTTTGCCTGCCTGCAGCCCAAACCCAGGCGATGAAAAATTGTATCTTAAATTGGATCCAATAATGTATAATTTTTGTGTTGATAAAAAATACCAAAAATTGAGCGCTTATGAACAAGCCTACGTCAGACCAGATCAGCTCTTCACTGAAAAAGAATATTTATGATGGGGTGCTCTCAGCAGGCGTGCCTTTGAAGCAGGAAGAACTGGCTGAGCAATTTGGCGTCAGCCGCATCCCTATCCGTGAAGCACTCAAGAAGCTGGGGGCAGAAGGGTTGGTCAAGCATGAGCCCAATAAAGGTGCTGTGGTTACCACACATTCAATACCAGAGATTATCGAGATGCTGGATATACGCATAGGCCTGGAGACCAGGGCATTAAGATTAGCCATGCCCAGGCTGACGTCGGATCATCTCGACAGTTGCCAGGCCATACTTGAGCGATATGACCAGGCCAGCAAGCCCAGTGTCTGGTCTGCACTGAATCTTGAGTTTCATCTGACACTGTATAGCGCCGCTGGCAAACCGCGCCTGCTCAGGATGATAGAAGACCTGGTACTGGGGACGCAGCGCTACACCAGAATTTATATCTCCCATGTCGTGGGAAGAGAACAGCCGCAACGCGAGCATTATGCGCTTCTCGATGCATTGCGTGCCGGTGATGAAGGTAAAGCCATCAGACTACTGGAAGAGCACATTGCGCATACACAACAAGCGATTCTGGCTGCTCAGGATGATTGATTTGAATCCTTCTGCGATTTTTAAGCTAATGAACTTTGCACAGTTCATTCCTTCGCAATTGCCGTGACGTAAGGCGCAATGCAATGCGCCTTACAACGTAAAAATGTTCATACGCAAGTAGATTGTTTTGAATGCAGAAGTCCAGCATGCGTTCGCATCAAGCCACGCCGTAATACCCCAAAAACATCCCCGCCGTCAGTTCTATCAACACTTTTTGCTGCGGCTCTTCCAGCATCGGCTGCCCCATCGCCACCTGCGGCCAGAAGGCCAGGGACTTGAGCTGGCCTTGCAGCATGTCGCCCATGAAATAGGGGTCGCCAGCTTTTAACTTGCCGTCGGCCTGTGCTGCTCTGATCCAGGCGACGATGCCTTCTTCGCGCTTGCTCATGCGTTCGACC
Source organism: Undibacterium sp. FW305-107 (assembly GCF_058788535.1). Classification (NCBI taxonomy): domain Bacteria; kingdom Pseudomonadati; phylum Pseudomonadota; class Betaproteobacteria; order Burkholderiales; family Oxalobacteraceae; genus Undibacterium; species Undibacterium sp. FW305-107. Next base: position 600,343 of record NZ_JBYTAV010000001.1, on the reverse strand, counting down.
ATGTCGCGGGCGCGGTCCGGGGTGTGGATGGTGGCGGCAACGGCGACGCGGACGAGGTCGATGAAGTTGGTGTCGCTCATCAGGCGCATCTTGTTGCCAAGGAAAGTTTCCAGCTGTTCGCGCAGGTTTTTATCGGCCTGATAGCGAAAATCATCCTGAGAAACTGCGCTTTGCCACAATTTTAACAATATTGCGGCGAACAAATCGTCTTTACTAGGGAAGTGGTTGTACACCGTTCGTTTGGAGACGATGGCCGTGGCGGCGATCTTGTCCATGCTGGTTGCATCGAAACCATTGAGGCGAAATTCATGAATGGCTGCCTGCAAGATGGCTTCGCGTTTGCGGTCGGTCTGGCGTACGGGTTCTGACATTTTGTAATTTTATTATCTGATGTGCTGGTTGAGCCTGTCTGGCTGCGATAAAAGAATTTTACACTAAGTAGTTTACTTTTTCAGGTTTAGAAACTACACTGTGTAGTGTAATATTTCAGTGCAGTATTTCAGCGCAGTAATCAGCTTCGTAAGCATTTTATTAATTATGCCCCGACTTTCGCGGTTTGTATTCAGTCTCTTCATGACAGGAGTGTTGATCACCATGGCCTATGTTTCATACCCCAGCAATGCCCAGAATTTGCCTGCAGTTATATCTACTGTCGTGCCAGCAGTTGTCCCTGCAACCCAGGCTGACATGCAGGCGCCTGCTTCAGCGGGTGGATTTGTCAATGACAAAGAAATGCGCGAGCCTGGATTTTTGGGAAACCTGAAAATCATGTGGAAGTTTTTCTTCGATAAACCAAAAGACACGGTGCCTGGCGGCAGCATCCCCGTGTTTGACCTGACTCAAGAGCAGTTGCTGGCCGCACCGGATAACACACTCTATCGTCTTGGTCATTCAACCATGCTGATGAAATTGCAGGGTGAATTCTGGCTGACTGACCCGGTGTTTTCTGAGCGTGCCTCACCATTCCAATGGATGGGACCAAAACGTTTTCACCAGCCACCGATCAGCATTGCTGACCTGCCACCTATCAAGGGCATCATCCTGTCGCATGATCATTATGATCACCTTGATTACGCCGCTATCCTGCAACTGGCGAAAAAAACTGAGCATATCCTGACACCGACAGGTGTGGGTGATCGCCTCATCAAATGGGGTATAGCTGCAGACAAAATCCAGCAATTGGGTTGGTGGCAAAGCACCTGGATCAACGGCACGCAGTTTGTTGCCACACCCGCTCAGCATTTCTCTGGCCGTGGCTTGCATGATCGTGACCAGACCTTGTGGGCATCGTGGAGCATTCTCACGCCTGAGCTGAAAATATTTTTCAGCGGCGATACCGGCTACTTCAAAGGCTTTAAAGAGATAGGTGACAAATACGGTCCTTTTGACCTGACGATGATAGAAACCGGTGCCTATAACAAGATGTGGCCTGATGTGCATATGCAGCCAGAGCAATCGCTGCAGGCCCATATCGATTTGCGTGGCAAAACCATGCTGCCTATCCATAACGGCACCTTTGATTTATCTTTGCATAGCTGGTTCGAGCCGTTTGAACGCATCGTTGCACTGGCCAAACAGCATGATGTCAGGATCAGTACGCCGCAGATGGGTGAAGAGGTTGACATCGCCGAACCGCAAACCGGCAAGCGCTGGTGGCTGTTCCCCATGGCGCAGGCCAGCAAACCTGTGTCTTTACAGTCTGTGCTTGCAGACTGAGCTGGTCGCATGAATGTGGCTTGAATGCGGCATGGCCAGGTTGTTGACTAGCGTTTCTGTAGTTGAGAACCTGGCCTTACTTTACTATCGGTAAAGCCGCACCTACCAATACAAACAGCGTTCCGCAAGCGCGGTTAAAGCGTTTCTCGCCACGTTCCAGCCAGGGGCGTATCTGGTGGGCCAGCCTGGCCAGCAGGCATTCGACCACAAATTCCATGCCTGCAAATGTCGCCGTCATGATCAGAAATTGCGGTAACAGCGGCTGTTGCATGTCAATAAACTGGGGCAGGAAAGCGCCATAAAACAAGAGTACTTTTGGGTTCGCAATGGCAGTCAGCAAGCCAGTGCGGAACAGGCTGAGCCCGGATGCTGCACTGGCGCTTCCCATGAGTGCCAGGCGCAGCGCAGGGGCGCGCCATAACTGTATGCCAAGCCAGACCAGGTAAAGCCCGCCGCCTATCTTCAATACAAGCAAGGCATGTGAAGAAGCCTGCAGCAAGGCACCCAGGCCAAACATGGACAAGGCAATCAAACAGGTAAAACCCACCACGCCACCTGTGATGGTCCACACCGCTTTTCTTGCGCCATACATCGCGCCATGTGTCATCGCGAGCAAGCCATTCGGCCCCGGTGTAATCGATAAGCCCAATACTGCAATCGCGTAAATAATCCAGGTATGCAAAGCCATGTGTTCTCCCGTTTTCTATGCGATTAGTGTAGACAATACGATGTCTTGTGAATGGTATTATATGGACTTAATAAGGTAAATTATGGACATATAGCATATGCGTAATGAAACTACTGTGGCAGACATACGCATACTGATTATGCCTTTGCCCGAATTTGCGCTACTGCCGTTTGGCGGGTTTCTGGACAAGCTGCGCTTTACCGCAGACGAGGCAGACTACAGTCGCCAGCGGTATTGCACATGGCATGTCCTGGGTCTTAATGCTGGCAGTGTCAAATCAAGCAGCGGGATTGACATACAGGTACAGATCACGCCTGCAGAAATTAATTATGCGGACTTTGATTATCTGGTGGTATTTGGTGGAAGAAATGCCAAGGCGACACAGGCACTGGCACCAAGCTATAAAGATATCCTGCGCAAGGCGGCAGGACACGGTGTCAAACTGGTCTGCATTGATAACGCATGTTTTCTGCTTGCTGCCTGTGGTTTGTTGTCTGGTCATAAGGTCGCACTGCACTGGCGGCATGAAGCAGAATTTCGCGCTTCATTCCCACGCATAGAAGTTGTGAGCGAGCAGATGTATTGCTTTGATGGAGACCGCATTTCATGTGCCGGTGGCACGTCGGCAATAGACCTTGCAGTAGAAATACTGGCGCGTGCCTGTGGCCGCAACCGTGCCTTGAAAGGACTGGCTGATATGCTGGTTGATGAGGCCCGCAGCAGCGGTCATCAACTGCGTTCATTGGATATCGCGGCTACAACAGGTCGTCACACAGGCCGCGCCATCGCCCTGATGCGCAGCTTGCTCAGCTCAAGTAAGACGACAGATGAACTTGCCAGCATGGTCGGCATCAGCAGGCGACAACTGGATCGCCTGTTCCTGATCAGCCATGGTATGACAGCGAAAAATTACTGGAACGAAGTACGCTTGCAACATGTGAAATGGCGCTTGCTTAATTCCAGCCATAGCCTTGCGACAATTGCAGATGAGGCAGGTATTTCTGATGTCAGTTATCTGGGGAAGATATTCCGTAAGCGGTTTGGGGAAACACCGGCTCAATTCCGAAAAACATCACCAGGTGCTCTTACAATACTCTAAGCATGCGGGTGGATTTTGATTAACAGATACATGTCCAGGTAAGCCGTGACGTAGGGCGCATTACAAAGCGTCCTACAGTATCTATTTTTTACCATCGCCAGGCATTTCCTGTTCTCCCCGCTTCAGGGCTGCCGGATAAAGTCCACCAGCTCCAGTGTCTTCTGATCCGGCTTAGGTGTAAAAAAGCTGATCACCAGCATGGTAATAAAACCTGCCGGTACGCCGAATACACCTGCCGATATCGGGGCGATGCTGAACCACTGGTTAGCAGGGTTGCCGCCGAATAAGGGGTGAGTGGACAGCATGTAAAACACGCAAACCACAAAGCCGGTAATCATGCCGCAGATGGCCCCCTGGCGGTTGGCGCGCTTCCAGAATATGCCCAGTACCAGGCAAGGGAATAAGGCCGATGCAGCCACAGAGAACGCAGCGCCGACCAGCGACAAAATATCGGCAGGCTTGAGTGAGGCCACATAGGCCGCCACCAGTGCCACTACCAGTAACAGCAGTTTGGATATCGTCACCCTCTTTTGCGTGGAGGCTTGCGGATCTATGATTTTGTAATAAATGTCGTGCGACAGTGAATTCGATATCGTCAATAGCAAGCCGTCGGCGGTAGACAGCGCAGCCGCCAGTCCACCGGCCGCCACCAGCGCAGACACCACATAGGGTAGCCCGGCAATCTCGGGCGTGGCCAGTACGACGATGTCACCATCCAGCACGATCTCGGCCAGCTGGACTATGCCATCATGGTTGATGTCGGTGATATTCACCAGTGGATTGATGCGGTCTATATTCGCCCAATAAGTGACCCAGGCGGGCAGTTTGGAGAATTCACTGCCGACCAGGGAATTATAGATATCGTACTTGACCAGTATCGCCAGCGCCGGGATGGTGATGTAGAGCAGCATGATAAAGAACAGCGACCAGAATACCGAGTCTCGGCTTTCCTTGACCGTGGGTGTTGTGTAATAACGCACCAGCACATGGGGTAGGGCGGCTGTGCCCATCATCAGGCAAAGCACCAGTGCCATGAAATTATTGCGTTTGTTGTCCGACTCATTCTTGTCTTTTGCGGCATACGGCGTGTACTTGGAAAAACTGGGTTGCGACTTGCCCAGGTAATTATTACGTATATCGCTCCAGCGGTTTTGTGCTTCTTGCGGTGTCTTGGGATAATTCGCCAGCACCCGGCTGGCTGCCTTGATATCCAGCAGCGAGGCATTACCTGACTTTAATTCTTCCAGCTTATGCTGCAATTCGAAGCGGCCTTCCTCCCAGGATTGTGGCAGTTGTTGTATTTTCTTTTGTAATTCGTCGGCGCGCTGACGGTAGATCGCCCTGACTTCTTTTTCTCTTGCATCTGACTCAAAGCTTTTTTCCTTGTTGACCAGCTCAGGCAACACTGAGCCATACGATAGTGGGGCAACCGGGTTGTTGGTGTGTTTGACCGACAACCACGCCACCGGGATCAAAAACGCGATGATGATGATGATGTATTGCGCCACCTGGGTCCAGGTCACTGCCCGCATGCCACCAAGGAAAGAACACACCAGGATGCTGGCCAGACCCAGGAAGATACCAACAGAAAAATCTACACCGGTAAAGCGCGAAGTGATCAGGCCCACACCATAAATTTGCGCCACCACATAAATGAAAGAGATAAAGACGGTGGCAAACACGGCGATGATCCTGACCATATTATTCTCAGGCGTACCAGCAAAGCGTGCACCCAAAAAGTCAGGAATCGTGTATTGACCAAACTTGCGCAGATAGGGTGCGATCAGCATCGCCACCAGGCAAAAACCACCAGTCCAGCCTATGATGTAGGCAAGGCCATCAAACCCCTGTAAATACAAGCCACCAGCCAGACTTAAAAAACTGGCGGCAGACATCCAGTCGGCCGCCGTTGCCATGCCATTGAAGACGGCAGGCACACGCCGCCCTGCGACATAATACTCACTGATGTCGGATGTGCGGCTGACCACACCTATGCCTGCGTACAGCACGATGGTGGCGAACATGAACAGATAACCTATCCATGCACGCGGCACGCCTTCTTTTTCCAGTATCGCCAGGCTGATCAGGAAGATGAAAAACAGCAGGGTGTACCACAGGTAGTACAGCGTCAATCTTTGGGTAAAGCGTTTTTGTGGCATGTGATCAGCCCCCCGTGTGCCGGCGGCCTATCCAGCCCATGCCTAGAGAATAGATGACCAGTATCAAGACAAAGCTCAGCGTCAATCCCTGTGCTGCCATGTAGAAAGAAAACGGCCAGCCAAAGAAAATCAGGGTTGACAATTCACGTGCAAAGAACAGCATGCTGAAACACAGTGCACCCCAGCAGCACAGCAGGCTTACCGTCAGTCTTTTGGTATGACGCCAGTATTGTTTGCTGACACTGCCAGCCAACTCAGGTGCATCGTTCATGACAGGCCCTCCATGGCAAGTTCATCAAAAGGATTTAGCTGGAAAGAAATGCGGAATACGCAACCGGGATAAGCCGGGTCTTGTGGTTGGGGATTGTCGAGTATGTCTATCCTGGCATCGTGCTGGCTGGCGATTTCGCGCACGATGGCCAGGCCCAGGCCACTGCCCTGCACATTAGTACCCAGGATGCGGTAAAAGCGTTCAAACACACGTTCTCTTTCTGCCTTTGGTATGCCTGGGCCATTGTCTTCCACCTCCAGTATCGCCAGTGCCTGGTCATGATCTATACGCACCCGCACTGTCACACTATGGTCTTGTGGGGTGTAACGCAAGGCATTGTCGATCAGGTTGCTGAGCATTTCGCGCAGCATCAGCGGGCTGCCAAAAATCAGCACGGCATTTTTATCCTGCTCAAATCCCAGGTCTATCTTTTTACTGAAAGAAGCCTGTATCCAGTCTTGCACCACATTGCGTGCCAATATGTTCAAGTCTATCTGTTCGCGTGGCTGATTGGTCGGTGCCAGGTTTTCTGCGCGGGCCAGTGTCAGCAGCTGGTTGACCAGGCGTGTGGCGGCTTCTGAACTGGTGGCCAGTTGTGTCAGTGACTGATGTATTTCTTTCTGGTCAGTTTGCCGCAAAGCCAGTTCTGACTGCATGCGCATACCGGCCAGCGGTGTCTTCATTTGGTGCGCAGCATCGGCAATAAAGCGCTTCTGGATGGCGATGGTTTGCGCCAGTCGCTCCAGCATTTCATTGAGTGATTTAACGAGGGGCGTGATTTCTTCCGGCACATGGCGTGAATCAATGGGGCTTAGATCATCTGGCCTGCGTGCGCGTATTCTCTGCTGCAGTTCCACCAGTGGAGAGAGGCCACGGGTCAGCGCAAACCAGACCAGTGCCAGAGCAATAGGCAGGATGATGAATTGCGGCAGGATCACACCCTTGATGATTTCATTCGCCAGCAGTGCACGTTTTTCCAGCGTCTCGGCTACCTGCACCAACGCCAGATGCGGGTCTTTGAGTGAATCTTTGTGCGAATCTTTATTGGGACCGCGCTTGCCAGTCTTGTTGAGGTCAATATAGCTATACGCAATGCGGATATCGATGCCGCGCAAAACGGCATTTCTTAATTGCACTGTGCCGGTCAGTGGTTTTTCTTCTTCTGTCGGCATGGGCAAGTCACGGTCCCCATCAATGACTTCGCCTTTGGCGTTCTTGATCTGGAAATAAATATTGTCGAGGTCATCGGCCCGCAAAATGTCGCGGGCCGGATTGCTGAGCTGGGTGATGATCTGGCCATCTATTTCTTTGACTTGCTGCGACAGCACCAGCACATTGTCTTCCAGCGCGCGGTCGAAGGGCTGGTTGGCAATGGACTTTGCCACCAGATAAGTGATGGCAATGCTCATGGGCCACAAGAGCAAGAGCGGGGCCAGCATCCAGTCAAGGATTTCACCAAACAACGAGCGCTGAATTTTTTCTTCAGGCTGCTTGCCCGCCGTGCTGTTAGGCGCTGTTGCGTCGCTGTCGGCACTGCCTGGCTGTTGACTCATTTTTGTTCAGGATTTGCAGCGGCTGCGGTTGTCGTCGCTGTTGCGACTGTTGCCGCTGATGTTGCAGGCGTGGCAGGAACAAAGAATTTTTCCAGGCAATAACCAAGTCCGCGCACCGTGGCGATGCGCACGCCGTCAATTTCTATTTTCTTGCGCAAGCGGTGTACATACACTTCAATGGCATTATTGCTGACCTCTTCACCCCATTCGCACAGGTGATCGACCAACTGTTCTTTCGAGACCAGCCGCCCGGTACGCTGCAGCAGTACTTCCAGCAAACCCAGTTCACGTGCCGATAAATCCAGCATCTGTTCATGGATATAGGCGATGCGTCCGACCTGGTCATAGGTCAGTGGCCCATGCTTGATCACAGTTGGCCCGCCGCCCGCGCCACGCCGTGTCAGCGCCCGTACACGTGCTTCCAGTTCAGACAGGGCAAAGGGCTTGGCCATGTAGTCATCAGCACCCAGATCCAGGCCCTTGACCCTTTGCTCTACAGAATCTGCCGCTGTCAAAATCAACACCGGCAAACGCGAATTACGCGCCCGCAGACGGCGCAGGACTTCTGGCCCGCTTAATTTGGGCAGGCCCAGGTCGAGGATCAGCAAATCAAAATCCTGGGTGGTCAGCGCGGTATCCGCTGCCTCCCCGTCATTAACACAGTCAGTGGCATAGCCAGATTGCCTGAGCGAACGGGTCAGCCCGTCGGCCAGGACACTGTCGTCTTCTGCTAGCAAAATACGCATGATGAATTCGTTTTACGGTAGTTTGTCTCTGTTATCGGATGCCAGCATACAGGGAATTGACTTTGCCCGGCTGCATCTCTTTCTATTTTGGCACGCTGCTGAGATTTGCGCTGCATGCAGGGTCAACTTTAACCCAATATGAAGGATTTTCTGGGATTGGGTGGGGATATATTTGTGCCAGGGCAAGGAATTGTCGTTGAGGGGCATCAAGAGGGTGAATTTGATATGGGGTTTTGTTGGCTGGCTGTCATCAGAGCCAAGCTTGCAAATTGATCCGTAATCTTGGTAACGTCATTCCTGCGTGCTTTTGGCAGGAATCTAGGGGCGTTCTTTGCATACCGTGTAGCTTGAAATTAAATTGCCCTTCGTGGATACAAGCCGGGTCTCGGCCCGGCAGCCGAAATACTTTCTTTGCGTCGCCAAAGAACGTATTCAAAGAAAGGCGACCCAGGCGTAGTCGCCCCCTAAAGGGGGTTCCCGTTTGTGCAGTACAAAAAATGGGAAGGCCCGAAACTCGCTTCGCTCAGACACCGGTCCTTCTTAATCCATTTTCTGTACCGCACAAACGGCGGCTACACATGGGAATTGCGAAAGTCAAACGCAGCGGCAAAACCCAAACCCAAGCCGGGGTGTTTTGATTCTGGTGATTAATTATTTATCGTCACCCTGAAATAGTCCACATCCACATAATCTTCCCCGACTGCAGAAACTGGCGCACCAGCGCGCACGCTGAACAGTCCCATTTGCGCGCCAACCCAACGCCCCATCGTGGCGGTAAACACCTCGCCAATTGCATTGAATTGCCGATTGTCCGTGCTGTAATAAAAGCGTGTCTTGCCACCTGTCTGCACCAACATGCGCAAGTACACGATGCCGCTGTTCAATGGCAGGCTGGCACGGGTGATTTCTTCGCATTTTGCTTCTGTCTTGTCGCAAGTGGACAAGAGCAATTGCCTTTCCTTGTCTTGCTGACGCACGCCCAGCCAGGCATAGTTAAAGCCGTACATGAGCAGACCAGCGCTACTGCCGTTTTGCAGATGGCTGACATCCAGTTTGGTATCTACCGTGAATTGCTCTGCAGGCAGTTTTTGCAATAGCAAGGAGGGTACATCCCACAGGTTTTTGCGTTCGGCATAGCTGGTATCTGCTTGCGTCAGCAGGCGCAGATGTTGTGGTCTGGCTGTCAGTGAAAACCATTCAGGCTTCCAGTTGGCATTCCACTGCCATTGCAAGCCCAGTTTGCTACTCTTGAATTCATCCGTCGTCGCCGGTTGTACGGCGGGGAATTTGCCTGGCAGCGGCATGGCATGGTTGAGCACCGGCTCGCCCGTACCAGCGTAATTGGTATCATCACCAATGACGGGCCAGCCATCTTTCCAGTGCATGGGTTGCAGGTGTACGATGCGGCCATAAGCCCGCTTGTCCTGGAAATGGTAAAACCAGTCTGTTCCCTCTGGTGTCTGTACCCAGGCGCCCTGGTGTGGACCATTGATCGTGGACTTGCCTTGCGCCATGACGATCTTGTCTTCATAGGGGCCGTCGATATTGCGCGAGCGGAATACCGATTGCCAGCCTTCTTCAACACCACCTGCGGGGGCGAAGACATAGTAGTAGCCCTGATGATTGTAAAGCTTTGCTCCTTCCAGCGTCTTGTAGTTAGGCAGCTTGTTGCCATCAATGACGATCTTGCCTTCGGTATCCAGCAATTGTGTCGCTTCGTTGTTCATGCGGCGCAGGCTCAGTACATTATTGAAACCGGCACGGCTCTTGGCCCAGGCATGCAAGAGGTAGGCCTTGCCATCCTCATCCCACAATGGAGCAGGGTCGATGATGCCTTTGCCTGCCAGCAGCAAATGTGGCGTAGTCCAGGGACCGCTGAACTTTTCTGCAGTCATCACGTAGATACCTTTATCGGGGTCAGGGTAAAAAATCCAGAAGCGATTATCGTGATAGCGCAGGCAGGGTGCCCACACACCCTTGCCATGCTGCGGCCTGACAAAATCTGCCAACGGTAATTGCTGGGACAGGGCATGGCCGGTTAACTGCCAGTGCACCATATCTGCCGATTCCAGCAGTGGCAGGCCGGGGGCGCTGTTGAAGCTTGATGCAGTCATGTAGTAGCGATTGCCAACGCGTATGACATCGGGATCAGAATAATCGGCGTGAATGATGGGATTCTGGTAGCGCGGCTTGCCAGCGTCAGCATCAGCCGCACAGGTGTGCGCACTCAGGCTGGACAACAACAGGCAGGCAGCTGCCAGCTGGGCCATCATTCCAGGCATTTGCTTCATCATGCTTTCCTAACAGATGGTTGGTCGACCAGTGTGAAAATTGGTAAGACCAATTATGCAAGGCAATGTAAAAGCATGCAAGCTCAGTTTTCAGGCGAATGATAAAAATCAAGCCCGTGCTCATGCAAGTGTCTTGAATTTTTTTATTGACTTCAATGATTACACATGTAATCATTCCTCATCGATTACATGTGTAAATGATTTGAATTTGAGATTGAAGCTTATAAATAAGCCTGGAGCCAGTAATGAAAAACATCGCCATCAGCGAAGCAGAGTCGCTTGTCATGGAAACCCTGTGGCAGCAGCACCCCCAGTCAGCCGAAGAGGTCAGCGCAGCTCTGGCGCAGCAACAGGACTGGCAAGACGCCACCGTCAAAACGCTGCTGAACCGTCTGCTCAAAAAAGGGGCGATAGCTGCGGAGAAGGATGGCAGGCGTTTTTTGTACTCCCCCATACTCAGGCGTGAACAATGGCTGATGTCGGAGAGCAAGGGCTTTCTGGACCGCATGTTCAATGGCCGCATCGCCCCGCTGGTGGCGCATTTCAGCGAACAAAAGAAATTATCCAAACAGGACATCGCTGAACTGAAACGTTTGATCAAGGAGCTGGGTGATGAGTAATATTTTTTTGCAGACAGGCTTGTTGGCTTGCCTGATCATCAGCAGCCTTATTGCCCTCATCCTGTTGATCAGGCAGCCCTTGCGCAAACTGGTGGGCGCCAGTATCAGCTATCAATTTTGGGTCATCTTGCCGCTAAGCTTGATGGCGATGCTTTTCCCGCATCATCAATATCTGGACATGGCAGTGGATTTGAATGCACCGGTGAATCAACTCATTCCCGGTACAACTTTGCTGGAAATTCAGTCTGCCAGTGTCTGGCCAGTAATCCTGGTCAGTGCATGGCTCATCGGTAGCTTTGTCATGCTGACACTGTTCGGGATGCAGCACCTGCATTTCGTGCGCAGGCTGGGCAAACTCACCAGGGCTGATGATGTATATCTTGCCAGTGATGTGGATACTGGCCCTGTCCTGGCAGGCTGTTTCAAGCCAAAAATTATAGTACCTGCCGATTTTTTTGAACGTTACAGCGCGGCAGAACAGGCACTCATCATCCGTCATGAACTGGTGCATAAACGCCGGGGTGATGTCATTGCCAATACCCTGTTCGCGCTGCTGCAATGCCTGTTCTGGTTTAATCCATTCGTGCATGTCGCCGCCAGATGTTTTCGCCTTGATCAGGAACTGGCCTGCGACGCCAGCGTGATAGCGCAAGAGCCGCAAGCCAGGCGCACCTATGCCGAAGCCATGCTGAAAACCCAGTTAAGTATTACCCCCAGTGCCCTGGCCTGTCATTGGCCTTCCCGTCATCCCTTAAAGGAGAGAATCATGCAATTGCAAAAAAACAGTCCTGGAAAATTGAAACGCATCAGTGCCTATATGGTATTGACTTGTCTGTGCGGTGCCAGTGCTTATAGTGCCTGGGCTGCTACACCGGCGAGCACAGTCGCTGCACCCATCCAGGCTGGTCAAGATGTGGGCAAATCAGAAGTGGATAGTTATTCTGTGGCGATGGATATCAAGGTAGCTGGTATAAAAAGTTCACCTCGTGTAGTAGTCAAGCAAGGTACGCAAGCCAGCATTGCCATGCAGTCTGAAGATGGTCAGGCAAAGTGGGACTTCAGTTTCACCCTCATTCCAGCGCCTGCAGACAAGTATAAAAATTCAGTGACCATAGACATGGTAGTTAAAAAAGGAGATGAGGTGATCGCCAAGCCAAAACTCATTACAGGCTTGAACCAGCAGGCGAGGCTGCAAAAAGAAACGCCAGACAAGCAACAGGATTTTGATATTACGATGACGGCCAATCTGGTCAGGTAGGCTCGGTGATCTGGATAGCTTTAGTCAAGGTTTGCCTGCCTGCTCTGATAAAATCATTCAATTCTTGTTGATAGTAAAAGAGCAGGCACAACATGCAATCCACATTTTTCAGATTCACTGCCTTGTTGTTATCCCCTTTGTTGCTGCTATGCGTTTCCAATGCCATGGCTGCACCAGGTAAAGTCTGTACCGGCAACGCTGCCTTGCGCAAGCTTGATGGCTATTGGAGTACCAGCCACTTCCTGGCGCTGTTGAAAAAACATGGCAGCTGGACTGCTGCCATGACTGCTACGGACAGCCAACGAGTTGCCCTGACCATAAAAGATGGACTCATCAAACAGAACCTTGCCTGGCATGAAGGGGATGAGACTGAATATTGCCTGCGCCAGCAAGGCGACAAAATCTGGTTGCTGGGTGATGGCAAAAGCAGGATAGAGCAAGGCCCGTATCAGCGTCTGGGCACTTTGGATCAGAATGAAGCAAACCTCTACCTGGCGCGCATCATACAAGGCTGCTTTGTCAGTGAAGAAAAAGAGCAGTGGTGCTTTCAAAACGGCAAACTCAGCATAGATGGAAAACCGGCCCAAGCCAGTTTGTCACGCGATTTGTCGGAACTGGATTTGTATGGCACCCCGCTGCGTGTTGAAGGACGCAAGCTGCCATTCTGGTACCTGATTAAACGCGGCGAAAGCTGGGCAGTATTTGAAGATGATTATGCGAGTAATGAAAAACGTGTACCCATCGATCCAAAGACCAGCAAGCCTTGGCGCGTGTTGAGAAAGCAGTAAGCCAGAATGTGCTCTTACCTCAATAGCCTGCGTCGCTATTTCAGCATCAAGCGCATTATCCTGCTGGTATTTGCCTTGCTGCTGGCGGGTTTTATATGGGCCATGTTGAATATTGCCTTTTATCCTGCACTACTGGCTCAGCATTCTGCTGCACCTGAAAAAATCAAAGCCGATGCCGCAATTGTGTTGGGTGCATCGGTCTGGAAAGATAAACCATCGCCCGTGTTTGCCGAACGTATCAAGCATGGCATTCAGCTATACAAAAACGGCCAGGTGCACTACCTCATCTTCACTGGTGGTTTGAGTGAGGGTGACAAGCTCTCAGAATCGGCTGCAGCACGCCAGTATGCGATTGTCCAGGGCGTTCCCGCAGAAAAGATATTGATAGAAGAGATATCGACAAACACTTACCAAAACCTGGTGCAGGCTTGCAAGCTCATGCAGGCGCAACAGTTGCAAAACGTAATGATAGTCAGTGATCCATTGCACATGAAGCGGGCGATGACGATGGCCGATGAATTGCACATCAATGCTGTTTCAGCCGCTACACCTACCAGTCTTTATGTCAGTTGGCGCTCAAAGAGCAAGGCTTTGCTGTATGAGAGTTTCTTTTATGCGAAGTATAGATTAACTGGTGAATATCACCATGATTGTAAATAGGGCGCAGAGCTGGAGTATTGATTAAATGAATTTGTTTTTACGAATTGGAATATGTGTATTGGGCTTGCTTGCGATTTTGTATGGTGCAGGTTTGATTTTCGCCAATGGCAGCACCCTTCCTGGCTGTAGAAGAGGATGTGCATTGGAGCACCTTATTCTGATGCTGTTTGGTGATCGCGATGGCAAAGTAGTACTGGGTGCCGGGACGATATTAATTGGTGTGACCATGATTTGGCAGGGAATACGATCGGAGAGTGAAAAACAAGGCAGTCCCAACGATTAGGTTTTCATTTGTCCATATCGGATCAGGTGGCATTGCTATTTCATACGCACAGCATATGCTTCCTGCATATCACGCCGTATCATTAATTTGTCGCAGCTTATCAGGTGGCTGCCGCAACATATGAATTGCGTTTTTTCAGCGCTATCGAGGCGCGAAAGAGATTCTAAGGATGTGTGGTCGAGCCGATTTTGGCGGTCTTCCTTAATAGCCTCAAGCTGCTCTTCTGTTATATGGACCAGATTCGCTAATCTGTACTGCATTTGCGCCAGTGACCAATAGGGATAGCGGTGCAGCGCGATATCCCAGTCCTTGATTTTTACTGTTTGAGCGAAGAAGTAATTCCAGATTTTTAGCGTCGCCTCATCCAGGGTATCAATAAAGATCGAAAAATCATTTTCGCCAGGACCGGGTATGTAGTCCCAACGCAGTAGATTTAAGCGATTTTGTACGATACGTAAATCCAGCATGGTGTCTTCAGATTTACTGATAAGCATGTGCTCGGGTGCGCGCAATTCGATTTGTAAACCCTTTTCTTCCAGATACTTGCTGATAGTGCGTAAATTTTCCATTTTCAAGTACTCTTGCCGACCAGTCTCTCCAGCTTCTCCAGCATCGTAAACAAACCCCTGTCGTCTTCAGAATAAGGATAATCAAAGTACTCTATCTGCATCCATTGCGTAGACTGCCCAGGGTGTACATAGATTTCAAAGTCGTCAACCAGGATGACATCGGCGACTGCCGCATCAGGTACAAATTCCAGATTCTTGGTTTCACCTTGCCAGTTGACGTATTCGATATCGGCAAACCATGCAGGTACCTTCCCTTCTTCTACCAGCAAACAGGCGATGTGCCGGAACTTGTCTTCCTTGACGGTTGTAAACATAACCAGGCGCGGGAAAAGCGAGGTGCAACTCTCCAAAAATTCAAATAGACCAGGACGCGGGATCTGGCTCATGGCGTTTGAGATCAGCGTACCTTCAAGGTCTAGTGCCAATACCTTGGGTGGGTTTGTTTTCATTTAATGAAATCTTAAGATGGAAACTGATTGTCTCACCAAGCTCCTTGTCGGCGCAACGTCAAGGCTTGATTATTTATTCTGGGTAAGAACTTATTTTATTAATAAAGGTCAGATACCTACTATTCAAAAGGAGATAAGCGATGTTGAACTATGTTGTGGTTTCCATGCTTTTGCTTTGCACGCTACTATCTACCCATGCTGCACACGCTGTCAATAAAGGGGATGTGCTATGGGAGTTCAAGACCGATGCACAGGTATGGTCACCCCTGGCATCACGCGGCGATATAGCCTACTTTGGCAGTGACGATGGTTACTTCCATGCACTCAACACCAGTCAAAGAAAAGAGGTCTGGCGCTATCGTAGTGGCGCGGCGATACGTTCCGGCGCAGCGTTTTACCAGAACATGGTCTTGTTCTCCAGCGATGACGGGTACCTGTATGCGCTTGATAACGGTAACGGCGAGCTCTTGTGGAAATTTAAGCTTGGCAGTGCGGACATTGTGCGTCACCTGCCTTCCAATCTCGGGGAGCCTGACTACGATTATCTGGCATCTTCCCCCGTAGTTGATGGTGATATGGTATTCGTTGGCAGCGCCGATGGTAATTTGTACGCCATTGATGTTGAGAGCGGTAGTCTACGCTGGAAATTTGCCACTGCAGGCCGTATCCGGGCCACACCCATGCTGGCGGATGGGCAGGTTTGCGTCGGCAGTTGGGATCATTTCTTTTACTGCCTGGAGCGTAACAGCGGAAAACAGCAATGGCGCTATGACACCAAAAAAGTCATACAGTCGAGTGCTGTCGTATCCAATGGCAAGATAGTTTTTGGTGGCCGCAAGCCTGCTTTGTTTGCACTTGATGCCAAGAGCGGCAAAGAAGTATGGATCGCACCTTATGCCGATGGTTCCTGGGTAGAATCCACGGCAGTCGCAGATGCAGGCATGCTCTACGTAGGCAGTTCAGATTCACTCAAGTTATCTGCTTTTGAGAGCGCTACCGGCAAAGAAATATGGAAGTTCAATACAGGAGGCTGGAGCTGGATGACGCCACTGCTGGCCGATGGTGTCTTGTACATAGGTGCTATTTCGGCCAGTCCCTATTATTTCCCGGATGTGACTTTACGTAGCGGTTTTTACGCAGTGGATGCCGCTACCGGTAAGCAGCTTTGGCAGTATCACCCTTCCAGCCTGAGCGGCAGTTTTATCACCGGCGGTGTATTCGCCCGCCCCGTATTGACCGCAGATGCTGTGCTGGTTGCTGACCTGGATGGCACACTCAGGGCGCTTGCCAGATAAGCGCGTTTCTTCCCGGTGCAGGAAAGAAACGCATCAAGCCTTTGCGTCAGTTTGCTGGCAAATTGCCTTCAAATAATTGCCGATGCGCGGCCAGTGCAGGCAGGAGTTTTTCTATGCAGGCATTGATGCGCCTGACACGGCGCAAGTCGGGATGGCTGAGTATCCACAAGGTGGAAAGAAATTCTTCCACAGGCGCACCCAGGCGTTTGAGTGCAGGGGCGCGGTCACCAAGATAACAGGGCAAGATAGCCATGCCCATGCCGGCGTTGGCAGCACTGACGACACCTGCCAGACTGTTGGAGCGAAATACCGCACGCTCTGCCAAGCCTTGCGCGGCCAGCCACTTGGCTGAATCCAGATGGGCCAGTGTGGCATCGACCATGACCCAGGGGTGCTTGCTCATATCATTCATGTCGCTGCCAGAAATGTCTGGCCAGGCGACGGGATAGTAAATGCAGGAGGCAATATCGCATACGCGACGGGCGATCAAATGCCCGGGGGGATCACCGCCAGCGCGAATGGCAATGTCTGCGTCGCGTTTTTCCAGGGAAAACATGCTGTTGCCAGTGCTGACTTCCAGACATATTCCTGGCAATTGCTGCTGTACGCTGGCAAATATGGGGGGCAATAGCTGGAACATCAGCGTATCCGTCGTCGTCAGCCGCACGCTGCCTGCAGGTTTTTCATCCAGCCCGGCGATGCCCAGTTCCAGTCGGTGGATGTCATCTTCAATTTGTTGTGCCACGGCGATGATTTCGCTGGCAGCGGCACTCGGCGTGTACCCGGAGCGTTTGCGTTCAAATAGATTGACCGCGAGTTTTTTCTCTATCGCCCGCACGCGGCGAAAAACCGTGGGATGACTGCTGCCCAGCGCAAGCGCGGCTTGATTCAGACTGCCTGTCCTGGCGACAGCCAGGATGATGCGCAAGTCATCCCAGTCCAGTCTGGCTTGTTCATTTTTGAAATCTTGCATTGCAGGAGCAGGTCTTGTTGTAGGTCTGTGGCAAGATTACCATAGCTATAAATTCAATACGGAGTCAAAAATGAACAACCCCGAAATTTTCCAGCCAAAAACCACAGATGAAATAGATCAGATGATCGCCCGCAATCCCCTGGCCCTGGTCATCAGTGCTGACGGTGTGAATATACAAGCTTCACCCTTGCCGCTGATATTGCAGAGGGATGCTGAAGGCAATGCCAGTTTCGTAGGACATTTTTCCATCCACAATCCGCAGTTGGAAATCATACGCAAGAATCCGCGCGCCTTGCTGGCCTTCACCGGTGTCGAGGGTTATATTTCCTCCGCCTGGCTCAGCGACCGTCGCTATGCGCCCACCTGGAATTATCAAGTCGCCCATTTTGAAGTGGAGATTTGTCTGGAAGAAGGTCCTGCTGCTGCCTGGTCTGCGCTGGAAACCCTGATCAGCCATATGGATGCCAATGAGCCGCAACCATGGAAGATAGAAGAAAGCCCGAGGGCAGAACAACTGGCAAAATTCATCGTACCTTTTCGTGCCAAAGTCTTGTCTTGCCAGGCGCAATTCAAATTGGGGCAGGGCGATCCTGTGAGCCTGATACAAGACAGTTTGCCTGCTCTCAGAAAAAACGGTAATCATGGCCTGGCTGATGCCATGGCGAAATTGCACGAGCTGGATGCGTGAATTACAGTAGCAGGAAACTGCCAGTTGGTCATGCTGTGCGAACCCGGTTTTTATTGCTCTGCCGGACAGAAGCATTATTCTTGTGAGCCGGCATGTATGGCGATTTTGCAGGTACGCCATGCGCAGCAGTTTTTGATGAATGCTAATCGTATTCGCCAGGATAGCTGCGTATGACGTACCCTGCAAACCAGCAAATTTACATGCTATGAAAGTTTAAAAAACTCGGCTGACTTTTCTTCCCCAAATTCAGTCCAGTACCAGCAAGCCATCAAGAAGCTGCTGAGCTGATGATCTTCTGCATACCAGGCTTGGTCATCATTATTCCTTTGCCACACCAGCGGGTCATCTTGTGACAGGTCTTGCAGACGTATGCCCCAATCGACGACACCCTGGTTTTCATGCATGAAGATCAGGTGTTCTTGTTCTACGTACAAATCTTCGGGTAACAAGAGTTCATTATATGTGGTGTTGATAGAGCTATTGCCAGCGCAATGATAGTAGGCCAGCAAAGCAAGTGGCAGGGGATGTGCAACTGCCTGTAATTTGCTGGCTGCATCTGGCAGGGCTAACATTTCCAGCCCGGCGTTTTGCATCCAGTGTTTGTAATAATCCTGGTAGGTCTTTATCGCAACTTGTGTCGTGGCGGTTTGTGCTGGATTCATATTGTCAGCGATGTGCATATCCAGGTGATGTGGCTGCCCTTATTCTTTGGCCGCCGCGACCAGAGCATGTGCTGCCGCTATTAACAATACCGTGGCTTCCCCTTCAAAGAACATCTGCGAGCTGACAAAGGCACCGTTGATCAGCACGGCTAACTGGCCAGCCAGCTCATCCGGGCGTTTTGCATCCAGGCGTACTGCAATTTCTTTAAGCCTGCGTCGCAATTCATGCTTATGGGTGTGTGCGACCTTGCGGGCAGGGTGATCCTGGTCAGGAAATTCTGCCGCGACATTGATTTGCGGGCAGCCGCGATAATTGGGGCGTGCTACCCGCTCACCTATCCACTGGAAATGCGCATCAAGTTCGGCGGCGGCATCATTTGCATGGCGCGCATGAACATCACCCCAGCATTGCCAGAAGTCTTCGTCTTCACGTTGCAGAAAAGCAGCGATGAGATCATCTTTGGTACCGAAATGACGATAGATACTGGTTTTTGCCACGTCAGCCTGCTCCGCCACCAAATCCACGCCCACGGCTCTTACGCCCTGGCTATAGAAAAGGCGGGATGCTGTTTCAAGAATGCGCTCTTTTACCTCTGAGGTAGCAGATGCGTTGCCGGTCTTTGAAGTATTCATGGGAAAAAATTATAACATAATCGCTTGACATGCTACAGACCTGTATGTATCTTATAAAACATACCGGTCTGTATCGATTAAACGTAAACATAAATATGAAGTAAATGTGACAACAAACATGGAGTCAAACGATGAAAACCTCAGTAAATAACAAAGTTGCTGTTTTTGGTGCCACCGGACATACGGGGCGCTTTGTGGTGGATGAACTTGTACGGCGCGGCATGGTGCCGGTAGCCCTGGCCCGCGACAGCATCAAGCTGGCTGCTGCTGGCTATGCAGAGCGCGGCATTCAGACCAGGTCTGTCTCCATAGCCGATAACGTAGCACTTGATGATGCCTTACATGGTGTAGCTGCCCTCATCAATTGCGCAGGCCCCTTCCTGGAGACCGCGGATCAACTTGCTGCAGCCGCAGTGCGCAATGGTGTGCATTATCTGGATGTCAGCGCAGAGCAGATGAGTGCACATGACACCTTGAAGAAATTTGACAGCCCGGCACGGGAAGCAGGCGTGCTGGTTCTCCCCGCCATGGGGTTTTACGGCGGTCTTGCCGACTTGCTGGCTACCGCAGTCATCGGCGACTGGGATGCTGTAGACGACATCCGCATAGGCATCGCACTGGATAGCTGGCATCCGACCGAAGGGACACGCATCACGGGTGCCCGTAATACTGCGCATCGCCTGGTAGTCAGTGACGGCGAGTTGCTGCCGATGGCCCTGCCTGCGGCTGAAATTGCCTGGGATTATGCAGAACCCTTCGGGCGTCTGGATGCCATTGAAGTGCCGTTTTCTGAAGTCATTTTGATGAAGCAGCATCTCAGGATAGGGCAATTGCATACTTATCTGAATCTGTCTGCTCTCCAAGACATACGAGACCCATTGACGCCGCCACCCGCAGCGGCTGACGAAAGCGGCAAGTCCGCCCAGCTTTTCCTGGTTGAAGTGATTGCAAGCAAGGATGGGGTGACACGCAAGCTGGTAGCGCAGGGGCGTGATATCTATGGTTTTACTGCACCGCTGATATGCGAGGCAGTGCAGCGGATTTTGCAGGGTGAAGTGAAAGAGCGTAGCGGGGCGCACGCGCCAGGTGCGGTCTTTGATGTCCGCAGTTACCTGCATGCTCTTGCGCCGGAACTTGTTTGTTCCTTTGCTTCATGATTCATGCTTGAAGCTGTAACAAGTACACCGCCTGCATAGCGCATCCGTCAAACCGGATATGACATGGGGCGACTGTTTCTGACGGTACTCAGACTGTGAAAATATCTTGAACTTAGAACAATTTATGCTTTATTATGCTCGAATACATAATTTATGTTTCCAGACATAATAAAGCATAATAGAGAAAATAAGGTCATCAGCCCATGAGTACTTCCTTTACTTTTCGCCGCCCTGAGTTGGCTCAGGAACTTTGTAACAGGCTGCAAGGCAAGGGTTTGAGTGATGCTCGATCAGGCTTGTTCCTGGCTGCGCCAAGGCGTGTCGGCAAGAGTACCTTCTTGCGGGAAGACCTGGTGCCAGAGATCAGTCAGCGTGGCTGGCAGCCAGTGTATGTGGACTTGTGGGCTAACAAAGAGCGCGACCCGGCACTGATTATTACCGAGGCCATCAAAAAACATCTGGCGGACACCATAGGCATCATCAACAAGGCCGCTAAAGCTGTGGGTCTCTCCAGGGTCAATGTGCTGGGGACATTGACCATTGATATCAACCAGCCGGGTTTACCAGACAATGTCACGCTCTCAGATGTGATTGCAGAACTCAGTCATCAGGTCAAAAAACCTGTCGTGCTGATCGTCGATGAGGCCCAGCATGCCCTGAGTACCCCGGCAGGCTTGAATGCCATGTTCGCACTCAAATCCGCCCGCGACACTCTCAACCTGAGTGCCGAGCTGCCTGCCCTGATGCTGGTATTCACCGGTTCCAACCGCGACAAACTTGCCCACCTGGTGCTGAACCGCACTCAGCCTTTCTTTGGTTCCAGCATTACGCCTTTCCCATTGCTCAACAAGTCGTACACGGATGCCTTCACCAAATGGGCGAATGGCAACCTGGCCAGGGGTAATAAGCTGCGTGCAGAAAGTGTCTGGGCAGCATTCCAGTTACTGGGACACAGACCAGAGATGCTGCGCGACCTGATCGCCCACATCGCCCTCGACGGCCAGGCGCAAAGTCTGTCAGAAATATTGGAAGACGGTGCCCGAAAAATCAATAACCGCCTGTGGGAGGAATTCGCCAGCGAGTTTGATGCCCTGACAGCGATACAGAAAGCCGTGCTCAGTGTACTCATCAGCAAGGGTGAACACTGGATACCGTTTTCCGACGAATCCATGGCAGCGTACATGGACATCACCCAAACCAAAAAGCTATCAAAAGCAACAGTACAAACCGCCATCGATGGCTTGCGTGAAAAGAATCTGGTCTGGAAAGAATCCAGAGGCATTTATGCGCTGGAGGATCAGGGTTTTGCTGAGTGGTTCAGACATAACAGGCTGGTTGCGGACGGGCAAGCTTGAGGGTAATGCTGCATATTCTCATGAGAACAATTGAAAGAATGAACAATATCGCCAAGAAGCTGAAGACAGCTATCTGCATTTTATTGTTTGCAGTAACGCCCGTCTATGCAGAGCTGGCCACGAATCCCGCACCGCAAAGAAATGCTGCCAAATCAAGTTATGTGGCACCCAGAGTAATCAAGATATTGGTTACCGCTGACGATAGGATTTTCTACGACGGCAAACAGATGTCGCTTGATCAAATAGACACAGAATTGAAAAGAAAGCGGTCAGATGCTCCTGAAATGGCCTGGTATCACCGGGCGGGGAACAAGAAGCAGCAGCCTGGCGATGTCGAAGACCGACTCTTTGATATTTTGCTTGACGATGGCTTGTTGATTAGCAACTTCGCCGACAAAAATTACACGAGGTATCGGCGCTGGTAACCGGGGAGTATGCTGCTGGCAGTTGCCCTCTAAGCAGGTAATCGTACGCATAAACCTGGCACGCAAGCTTGCATCTCAACTTGCAAGGTGCGTTACAACGCATCCTGCAGAGGGCCATTCATATTACGATTTTACGCCTTGCACCCCATCTGCTTACGCAACTTACCCATATCACTGGCCGCAGTAGATTTTTGGATGTCTTCAGAGATATGCCCATATTCTTCGCGCATCAGGCTGAAGTTGTTCTTGCTGCCTGCTGGCAAAAACCAGACCAGATAGCCGCAGGTGACAGGAGCGATGCTTTGCCTGGTTTCATAGTCAACTGCGATATAGGTACCGGGTTCCGGTGAGTTGGCGGGGTTTTCGTAGACGGTGACGCGCCACAGGTCACGGTTGGTTTGCTTGCCAATTTGCGCCTGATAGGCAGCAACCCGGGTTTGCCATTCTTCCAGGGTGTTAGTATTTTTCAAACGCCTGCCCAGCATGTTGTAGGCAGTTTCATAGTAGCCATTGTCTATGGCTGACATATAGGCATTGGTGAGTTTCTTGCCTTCTATCTTGAATTTGATGATGTCATCTTCACTGAGTTTGCTACTCACTACCTTGGGGCGTTCTGGTATGTCTGCTACGCAGCTCAGCATTTGCACCATGTTGAGCGTGGTTTTGCCATCTGCGGCTTGCCCTGCCAGAGGCTCATTACGGCTAAATTTGTATTTGCCAAATTCCGGTATTTTGCCATTACACAATTTTGTCGCAGGCTCCGACATCATGACTTGTGCCTGGTCCACGGTCAGGCTGGTGTCACTGCTGAGTACCAGTTCAAAGGTATTACCTGAGAGTTTTTTATAGGCGAGATCGGCAGCCCAGACCGGACTAATGATCAGGCAGGCAGTCATTGCTGTGGCAAGGCGGGATGGTGTCATGGCAATCAGTGGTAGGCGAAGATGCGGCAAAGATACGGGATGCAGGGGTATTTAACAACCAGGAAACTGTTTCAAAAAATTACCTGAAGTGCTTGCTGCATCCTGCCTGCAATCATCTTGCCGATTTTTTGCGCTCTGCCGCTATGTGCGTGTTAGTGTTAATTCATGATCTTCTACAATGCAGCATACCGATCTCTTCTACAGGGCTACACCATGCTTGCACCAGCCAGACTGCGCCAGTTCATTGTACGATTGCTGGTCTTGCCTTTGCTGGCTTGCAATCTGGCACAGGCGCAGGTCGATGACTACTGGATCAGCAGTGTGGCCCGGCCCGGTCATGTGGCTTTGTCTGATACCAGCAAGCCCAGCAATATTCTGGTTGCTGATGGTGATGCCAGGGCGGTGCATCTGGCGGCGGCGGATCTGGCGCGCGATTTTGGGCGCGTCACAGGACGCAAGCCCGTAATCGGCTCAGCTATGACTGCTGCACCCGCTAACCTGATACTGGTTGGCACGCTGGGCAAGTCCCCATTGCTGGATGGTCTGGTGGCAGCAGGCAAGCTGGATATTGGCAAGCTGCGCGGTGCCTGGGAAAGCTTCATCATTGCCACTGTCGCTGCACCCATGCCCGGTGTTGATCATGCGGTAGCCATTATCGGTAGTGACCCGCGCGGTACCGCTTTTGGCATCTATGAATTGTCGCAAGCCATAGGGGTGTCGCCCTGGCACTGGTGGGCTGATGTGGTGCCGGAGAAAAAAAATGTGCTGTACATGGCGGCAGGTACGCGGCGTTTTGGACCGCCTTCGGTCAAGTATCGTGGCATCTTCATCAATGATGAAGACTGGGGCTTGCATGTATGGGCAGCAAAAAACTTTGAACCTGAACATAAAGGCATAGGCCCCAAAACGTATGCCAAAGTATTTGAACTGTTGTTGCGCCTGAAAGCCAATACCCTTTGGCCAGCCATGCATGCCGTCAGCCCGCCCTTTAACCAGTTGGCTGCAAATGCTGCACTGGCGCATGACTATGGCATCTTCATGGGTTCATCGCATGCTGAGCCCATGCTGCGCAATAATGTTGGCGAGTGGAAGGCCGCGCCAGAAAGCTATAACTACGTCAGCAATGCAGAAGGTGTGCGTGCTTATTGGGAAGAGCGCCTGCGCAGTAATGGCCGTTACGAAAATATTTATACCCTGGGCATGCGCGGCATCCATGATTCCAAAATGCAGGGCCCAAAGACCGATACAGAGCGCAAGCAGGTATTAGAAACCATCTTTAGCGACCAGCGTCGCTTGCTGAGCAAATATGTGAACCCCGACATACAGCAAGTGCCGCAAATGTTTTGCGCCTATAAGGAAGTACTGTCACTGTATCGCCAGGGCTTGCAGGTGCCGGATGATGTCACCATCATCTGGCCGGATGATAATTTTGGCTATGTGCGCAGTTTTGCCAACAGCGATGAACGCCAGCGTGCCGGTGGTTTCGGCGTGTATTACCACTTGTCTTATCTTGGTGCACCGCTGTCTTATCTGTGGCTGGGCACGACACCACCAGCCCTGATCTGGGAAGAAATGAGCAAGTCTTATGATGCCGGTGCCCGCACGATATGGATAGCCAATGTCGGTGACTTGAAACCGGCAGAAATTGGCACAGAATTCTTTTTGCAAATGGCCTGGGATATACAGCGCTGGCCCCGCGCGCAATTGCCGGATTATCTACCGCAATGGGCAGCGCGTGAATTTGGCCATGTCCATGCGACAGAAATTGCCGCCATCCTGGCTGAGTATTACCAGTTGAATTACCAGCGCAAGCCAGAACATTTGCAATGGTGGTTGCCAAAAACAAGCCCGCGTCCCAGTGAGTTGAGTGCTGCAGAAATCACGCAAAGGCTGGCCGCATTCCGGCAATTGCAAAGCCGCGCAGACAAACTGCGTCCGCAAATACCCGCAGACAAACAAGATGCTTTTTTTGAGCTGCTGGCCTATCCCGTGCATGCAGCGGCGCTGGCGAATATCCGCTATTTTGAAACCGAACGTGGCAATAGCGCAGCCGCTATCGCCGCTGACCAGCAATTGGGCGCAATCAATGCATACTGGGATAGCCAACTGGCAGGCGGCAAATGGCGTGGCATCATGGCAGCAGAACCGGCGGATGAGCAATGGAAATCCATGCGCATTGCCAAATGGCAGTCGCCTGCAGGACCGATGAAAGCTGTTGAAATTCCTCCTGCATCATCAACCAATTTATTAGCTGTTACGGCGATGGAAGCCGAGCAGTATCAGCAACGTACCCACGGCAGCATGCGCTGGGAACTGATACCTGGTCTGGGTCGCACAGGCACTGGGTCAATGGCGCTGTTCCCGACAACTGCTTCAGCCATACCATTGGCACAGGCAGTGACGATGGCACCTCGGCTTGATTATGATTTCACATTGGTGCAGCCAGATAATTACGACTTTGTTGCTTACCTGATCCCCACGCATGCTCTAAGTGGCAGTTTGCTGGAAATGGCAATCGCCATTGATGATAGCGCGCCACAATTGGTGCAACTGGATGTCAAAGATGGCAGTGCCGACTGGGCGCAGGGTGTCTTGAATGCCACACGCATGATCCGCGCCAACCTGGGCAAGCTGGCTGCGGGCAAGCACCGCCTGCATGTATATGGCATACGCCCAGGCATTGTGATCGACAAGATAGTGCTGGACAATGGCAAGCTGCCGCCCAGTTATCTGGGGCCTGCTACCGTCAGTAATAACCAGGACAAGAGCGACTGATATTCTTATTCCTTCAAACCTTCCAGCACTCCCCAGAATGCTGGCTTTGCCTGTCCTTTATCGTCAAACAGCAGGGGCCAGTCGGGGTAGGGTTTGCTTTCTACCAGCCACGAATCCTTGTCCAGCAACCCCCAGAAAGTGATGCCACCGCGCTGGGCAGGCGGTACGCTTTGCAGATAGGCACTGACAATTTCCTGGTATCTGGCTTTTTGCAGTTGCGCCAGAGCCGGATCCAGGTTCGCTGCCTTTTGTTTCTGATTCAGGTTGACATCCAGCTCTGAAATGCGCACCTGCAGACCACGTGCAGCCACTGCCTGCAGCGCACTTTTGATCTGTGCGATATCCGGGCTATCAACACTGACATGCATCTGAAAACCTATGCCGTGCAGGGGAATATGACGGCGCTGAAAATCATCCACCATATTCAGCATGAACTGCAATTTGTCGGCTTTGCTCTCCATGTTAAAGTCGTTGTAGTACAGCACTGCTGCAGGGTCGGCTTCATGGGCGGCGATGAAGGCCTGTTCTATGTAGGCCGGGCCCAGCTTTTCAAGAAAGAGCGTGGCACGGTATTGTTTGGGATGCTTGTTATCTATCGCTTCATTGACGACATCCCAGCTCTTCACCTTGCCTGCAAAATGCCTGCAGATTTGCTGTATATGGTCACGCAACATTGCCTGCCAGTCACCCTGATAGTTTTTCATCCAGGCTGGCAACTGATAGTCATGGTGCCAGATCAGGGTATGGCCATGCAAGATCATGCCATGCCCGCGCGCATAATCTGCCAGCGCATCGGCGGCTGCAAAATCGTAGGTATCAAAGGCGGGATGCAGGAAGCGCATTTTCATGCCGTTTTCTGCGACGATGCTGTTGAACTGCGCATTGATCAGTGCGGCACTTTCCTTGATGTCGGCCATATCACCAAGCTCATTTCCCACATTCAATGCGACCCCGATGGGGAATTTGGCACTGTCTTTCAATGCGGGAACGGGCGTTGCAGATTGCGCCCGGCTTTCCAGCTGGCAGAAACCTAATATCAAAGCGAGCAGGGTAGCTGTAAAGCGGTAAGACATGGTTTTGGGTATTCTGTTTGCAAGGCAGTCATCCTACAACATTGTCATGAAAATGTCAGTGTAGAGCGAATAAGAGCGCTTTATTGGTGAGCGTGATAGGTCGTTTTGACAAACTTAATTAGTTTTGTGATCGGTTGTCATAC
The DNA here is from genome assembly GCF_058788535.1 of Undibacterium sp. FW305-107. Taxonomy (NCBI): domain Bacteria; kingdom Pseudomonadati; phylum Pseudomonadota; class Betaproteobacteria; order Burkholderiales; family Oxalobacteraceae; genus Undibacterium; species Undibacterium sp. FW305-107. Next base: position 573,091 of record NZ_JBYTAV010000001.1, on the reverse strand, counting down.
AACAGTCATGTGCATACCTTATGATCGCCGGACTTTTCCACTTCACACCAGACCTGCATCATGAATTCTACTCACTGCTTGAAACGCCTGTCCCTGGCCCTGATGATCAGCACCGCACTTGGCCTGATGGCTTGCAGTGGCGGCTCGAACACCGTGTCGACAGATACTGTCGTTATTGAAGGCCCGTTGGTGATACCAACACCACCTGCAGATCCTGGCGTGGTTGACAGTGCACCCGTGCCTGCCGGTGTGCCAGCCTTTGTCGATACTGTCGCCAGCAACCAGCGAGGGGACGCCAGATATGCGACGCTGGAAACCAATGCCGGTGTGCGCGTGCTGTCCGGCTTCCTGGCGATCTGGCAGCCGCTGACCCTGCTCGTGGATGCCGGTGTGACTGCGCCTGCGGTAGATAATTTCCCGGCAGTGGTCACGTCCAAATGGACAGGTGTGCCAAATGACGGCACGCCAGATGGCGCTATCCTGAATCGCCCTGTGCATGATGCCAACATCAGTTACGTTGCCAGCCTCACCAGCAAACGCACGCCCGGGCAGGAACTGGCTGCTTACCTTGATGATCGCCGTGGCAAAGGTTATAGCGTGACCGATGGCCTGGGTCCATTGACAGCTGCATGGCGCAGTGCAGCCCAGCAAACTACCAGCATCACTGCCATACCCGCAGATGCAGGCACGGTTTTATACAATGACAGTGGTAATAATATAGGCGTAGGTGGCACGGCCAATGCCAACTTTGGCAATGCCGTCGATCTGGTGTCGCTGATAGGCAATAATGGCTCGACCGAACCAGCCAAGCGTTTTTATAAGTATGCGCGCCCTTACCGCTGGAGTAACCAGGTCATCGTCGCCCCATCGCTGGCACCAGCCAAGAGCACGACACCGGCAACCGATGGCGGCTCCACCAGCGGTCATTCGGCAGAAGCGACCCGCGATGTCATTGCCATGGCTTATCTGGTGCCCGAGCGTTTCCAGGAGTTGCTGAGCCGTGGCCTGGAGTTGGGTGAGAACCGCATCATGGCAGGCATGCATTCACCACTGGATGTTATGAGTGGCCGCATACAGGCGCAAGCCGTGGCTGCTGCCAACTTGTATGATGGCGCCAATGCATCGAAGAAAACCGCAGCTTATGCACAGGCCCACGCCACCCTGATCACGCAAACCAATACCACGGCAGACAGCTTCAATACCTATGCCCATTCTGCCACTGCAAGCACAGACCGCTTTGCTGACTATGTCAGCAATAAGGCCAATTACCTGCGCCGCATGACCTATGGTTTTGCCCCCATCGCTGCCACCAATGTGGCGGCAGTCGTACCGAAAGGCGCAGAAGTCTTGCTGGAAACCCGCTTGCCCTATTTGAGCGACGCGCAAAGACGCGTGGTCCTGAAAACCACAGCCATGGCATCTGGCTACCCCATCATGGATGATGCCGAGGGCTGGGGCAGGCTGAACCTGTTTGCAGCAGCAGACGGTTACGGCAGTTTTGTCGGCAATGTCATCGTCAACATGGATGCAAGCAAGGGTGGTTTCTATGCCATGGATATCTGGCGCAATGATATCAATGGCAACGGCAAGCTCAGCAAACTCGGTAGCGGGATATTGAAACTGGCTGGCAATAATAGCTGGACTGGTGGCACACAAGTCGATGCCGGTACGGTTGAAGCCAATTCTGCCACGGCTTTTGGTAATGGCGATGTGTATAGCGCCGCCAGCGTGGTCGTCAATACCGTAGGCAATCTGGCTATCGCAGGCAAATACACACAGTTGGCCAGCGGTGCACTGGAGATTAACCTGCGTAGCGCGCAAAGCCAGATGGAGGTTGGCAGCACAGTCACCATCGCTGGCGGCAGCTTGCGCATACGCTTCCAGAATGGCTATAAACCCAGCGTTGGCGATACTCTCACCGTCATCAATGCTGGCAGCCTGAAAGGTAAATTTAGCAGCATCACGGTTGACGGATTTACTGCAACGCCAACTTATACTACGAACAGTCTGCAATTGAAATTGACAGCGTGATTCTGGTCTACAATATTGACACGCCACCGCAAGGTGGCGTGTCCTGGTATCCATCTTATTCTTGTTTCAAGCTGCGCCTGCGCATCAGCAGGTACACCGCAGGTACTACAAACATCGACAGTAACGGCGCAGTGATCATGCCACCCACCATGGGGGCGGCAATGCGCTGCATGATTTCTGAACCTGTGCCACTGCCCAGCATGATGGGTACCAGTCCGGCGATGATGACAGCCACTGTCATAGCCTTGGGGCGCACGCGCAACACTGCGCCTTCGCGTATGGCACCGAGCAAATCCTGTTCGCTGTTTTGACCTTGCATCAGACGCTGGTTCCAGGCCTGCTTCAGGTAGAGCAACATGATGACACCAAATTCTGCCGAGACACCTGCCAGGGCGATGAAACCAACCCCGCTAGCGACTGATAATTGATGCTCCAGCAGCCATAATAGCCAGACACCACCCGCGAGCGCAAAGGGCAGGGTAGCCATGATCAGCGCAGCTTCGTCCAGGCGCTTGAAGGTCAGGTACAGCAATACAAAAATAATCAGCAGTGTGGCTGGTACGACGATCCTGAGTTTGGCGGTGGCGCGTTCCAGGTATTCAAACTGGCCCGACCAGGACAGGGAGTAAGTCGCAGGCAAGCGAACTTCTTTGCTGACCCGTTGCTGCATCTCGCGCACAGTCGAACTGAGATCGCGATCGCGGATATCGACATACACCCAGCCGGATAATCTGGCATTTTCGCTTTTCAGCATGGGCGGGCCATCATTGATGCGTATGCTGGCAATATCCCCCAGACTGATCTGCGCACCTCTTGCAGTCAACACCGGTAGCTGGCGCAGTTTTTCTACAGAGTCGCGCAGCTCACGCGGATAACGCAGGTTGATGGGGAAACGCTGCAAACCCTCCACCGTTTCACCGATATTGTCACCTCCTATGGCTGCCGCGATGATGCTCTGCACATCGGCGATATTCAAGTCATAGCGTGCAGCGAGGTCGCGGTTGATATCCACATCAATATACCGGCCACCGTTCAGGCGTTCTGCCAGGGCAGAGCTGACACCGGGAACGCTTTTGACGATGCGTTCTATCTCGCTGGTGATCTTGTCGATTTCCTTCAAGTCAGCACCAGCGACCTTGATACCTACCGGGCTTTTAATACCGGTCGCCAGCATGTCGATGCGGTTGCGTATTGGTGGTACCCAGATGTTGGACAGGCCAGGTACCTTGACGGTACGGTCGAGTTCTTCCAGCAGCTTTGCCGGTGTCATGCCTGCGCGCCATTGATCGCGCGGTTTGAACTGTATGGTAGTTTCAAACATTTCCAGCGGTGCCGGATCAGTCGCGCTTTCGGCCCTTCCAGCCTTGCCAAACACGGTCTGTACTTCAGGCACGCTCTTGATCAGTTTGTCAGTCTGTTGCAAAAGCTCGCTCACCTTGCCTGCACTCAGGCCAGGCAGTGCAGTAGGCATGTAAAGCAGATCGCCTTCATCCAGAGGCGGCATGAATTCACCACCCAGGCGTGCCAGCGGCCAGACTGTCAACACGGCTATCAATGTAGCCAACAGCAGAGTGATCCTGGGGAATTGCAAAACCTTTTCCAGCAAGGGACGGTATAACGCAATCAACAAGCGATTCAAGGGGTTCTTGTGTTCAGATGGTATCTTGCCACGTATCAGGTAGCCCATTAGCACAGGAATCAGGGTCACTGCCAGACCTGCCGCCGCTGCCATGGCATAAGTCTTGGTCAGGGCTAGCGGCGCAAACAGGCGGCCTTCCTGCGCTTCCAGCGTGAATACCGGAATGAAGGACAAGACTATGATCAGTAAAGAAAAAAACAGCGCTGGCCCCACTTCTGCGGCGGCTTCTGCAATGACTTGCCAATGCTGTTCACCCGCCAGTTTGTCATGCGGGTGCGCATGTTGCCAGGCTTCGATATGTTTGTGTGCATTTTCTATCATGACGACTGCAGCATCGACCATGGCGCCAATCGCAATGGCAATGCCACCCAGGGACATGATATTGGCATTCACTCCCTGGTAATGCATGATGATATAAGCTGCGAGTATGCCCAGAGGCAGCGATACTATCGCCACCAGGGCTGAACGCAGATGAAATAAAAATGCGACACAGACCACGGCTACCACGATGAATTCTTCTAGCAGTTTATGCTGTAGATTCTCCACTGCCCGCGTGATCAGGCCAGAGCGGTCATACACGGGAATAATTTCCACGCCAGGTGGCAGGCCAGGCTTGAGTTGATGCAGCTTGTCTTTGACGGCGGCTATGGTGGCCAGGGCATTTTTACCCGAGCGCATGACGACCACACCACCAGCGACTTCACCTTCACCATTTAGCTCTGCAATGCCGCGCCGCATTTCTGGCCCCACCTGTATGCGCGCTACATCGCCCAGGCTGACGACCACACCGGCACCTGTCGTCGTCAGCGGTATTTTGCGAAAATCGTCGAGGTTCTTCAAATAGCCAGAGGCACGCACCATGTATTCGGCTTCACCCAGTTCCAGTACGGAGCCGCCGCTTTCCTGATTGGCTTTTTGCACGGCTTCGATGATCTTGCCATGCGTGATGTTATAGGCGCGCATTTTATCCGGGGACAGCTGGATCTGGTACTGGCGCACCATGCCACCTATGCTGGCAACTTCTGACACATTCGGCAGCGATTTCAATTCAAATTTCAGGAACCAGTCCTGGTAGGCACGCAGTTGTGATAAGTCCATTCTGCCGCTGCGGTCAACCAGTGCATATTCGTAGACCCAGCCTACCCCTGTAGCGTCCGGACCCAGTGAAGTTTTTGCCTGTGCCGGTAACCTGGCCTGTACCTGGTTCAGGTATTCCAGCACGCGTGAACGCGCCCAGTACAAATCCGTGCCATCTTCAAACAAGACATAGACAAAGGAATCACCAAAAAAAGAATAACCGCGCACGGTCTTGGCACCAGGTACCGAAAGCATGGTCGTCGTCAGTGGATAAGTGACCTGGTTTTCCACAATCTGCGGTGCCTGGCCCGGCAGACTTGTTCGTATGATGACTTGCACATCCGACAGGTCAGGGATGGCATCCACGGGTGTTCGTACCACAGCCCAGATGCCCCAAGCCGTTAACATCAGTGTGGCCAGCAAGACCAGGAAACGGTTGATGATGGACCAGCGTATGAGTTGTGCAATCAATTTTCAACTCCCGAGGGGGCAGTTACAGAAGCCGCAGAAGTGGCACCTTCCATGCGCGCCACGCTCGCTTTCAGACTGGCTTCTGAATCGATGAGGAACTGGCCGGAGGCTACAACTTTTTGCCCGGCTTGCAAGCCTTTAAGTATTTCAGTCTGACCACTGGCTTCCTCACCTACCTCCACATCGACAGGCATGAACCTGCCGCCGTCCTTCGCCAGGATCACCACGTTGCGGGTGCCTGTGCTGATGATAGCCTCACTGGGTACCAGCAGAGTATCTTTATGCGCCGTAGCGGTAAAACTCAGGGCGGCAAACATGCCTGGCAATAGCCGTGCGCCAGCAGCACCGGTAGCAGAATTAGCCAGTTCCATGCGCACTTTCAAAGTACGTGTATTGCTATCCACTTGTGGCAGTATAGCGGTGACCTTGCCACGGAAAACCATGCCAGGCAGCGATGCTGTCCTTGCTTCTGTTAAATTGCCAATCTGTACTTTGTGCGCCATGCTCTCCGGGATGTCGGCATTTACCCAGATCGTATCTACACCATTGATGCGGAACATGGGTGTGCCCATGCTCACGGCCATGCCTTCGCGCACGGACAATTCTGTCATCACGCCACTCAGCGGGGCATTGACCGTGATGCGCGCATGCAGCTTGCCACTGCTTTCTACTGTGCGTATCTGTTCATCCGTCATGCCTGCCAGGCGCATGCGTTGACGTGCAGCATCCAGCAAGCCAGTGATCGCCTGGCCTTGCATGTTTTTCACTGCCAAAAATTCTTCTTGTACTGCCACCCAGTCAGGTACATAGAGTTCTGCCAGCGGCTGACCCCTGTGCACCAAGTCCAGCGGAGTACGCACATAAAGTTTTTCTACAAAACCATTGCTCCTGGCTTGCAGCACAGCGACATCGCGATCATTGTAGGCAACACTGCCAACTGCCTGCACTGCTGAGTTGAGTTTGCCCAGTATCACGCTGCTTATACGTATGCCGAGATTTTGCTGTATACGCGGATTGATGCTGACGGAATTTTCACTCGCCGTATCAGCATTGTCTGCATACACTGGCACCAGTTGCATATCCATGAAGGGCGATTTGCCTGGCTTGTCGAATTTCTGACCCGGTACCATGGGATCATGCCAGTACAAGATTTTTTTCACTGCGCGAGCATCTGGCAGACCTGTATTTTTATCTGACGATGAATGCTGCATACCTTCATGTTTGCCCAGTTGATACAGACCATAAGCCGCAGCAACCAGTAAGCAGGTGGTAATGGTAACAAATAATATGTGTTTGGTTTTCATGCTTATTCCTTGTTGGCGCTTGACGTGGTTTTTGTTTCATTGGATGGCGTCAGGTAACGTAGTTGCGCCCACAAGCTTGCCGTTTCCGCCTGCAGTTGCAGGGCTTGCAGATGCATGTCGGTTTGATTGCGTTGTGCTGCCAGCAAGTCACTGAGGCTGGATTTGCCGCCGCGATAAGCGGCCAGGATGGCTTGTACCCTTTGCCCGGCCTGGGGCAGTAATTCATTGTCATAACGGCTCACGCGGCTGCGTTTGCTATGCCATTCATTGAGCAAGCTGCTGACTTCGGCAATATGGCTGCGCAAGGCTTCATCACGTTCTGCCCTGGCCTGGCCCGCCATAGCCAGACGTGAAGAAAGTTCGCGTTGCTGGCGGTTCTTTTGGTCCCATTGCAATGGCAGCGACAGGCCAACCGATATCATGTTGGAATAGGCAGGGCCGCGTTGCTGGTAGGCGACTTCTATGCTCCAGTCCGGCTTCTTGTTTGCTTCGGCCAGTTTTGCTTCGGTATCAGCCAGCTCAATTTGCCTGTTCAAGATGCTGATTTGCGGATGGTGCTCAAGAGTGGATTCCAATGCATTTGTATCCAGATCCACCTTGTCCATCGCGGGTAATTCACCCAGACTCTCAGCGGCGGTCTCGCCAGTCCAGCGCGCCAGCATGATGCTGGCATTGCGTGCGCGTCTTGCCAAGTCGCTGTTGCGGTCTTCCGTCAGCGCCAGTGCACTGCGGGCAGCCAGCAAATCTGCCTGGCTGCCGCGACCACTCCGATACGCTAGCTCTGCGGCCTGGATTTCCAGCCTGGCCTGGCTTAGCTGTTCGCTGGCCAGCACCAGCATTTGCTCGCTGTAATAACGATCCAGCCAGGCGATGGCAGTGTCTCGCTTAATACCGAGCATGGACTGCGTTTTTTCTGCCTGGAACTTATCGATCGCACGTTCATAGCGTTCGGCACGTAGCTGGCGTTTATCGCTGCGGGTAATTTCTTGCATCAGACCTATGCGGCGCATGGTCATGAAATCATTCGTGAGGCTGCCACGGTCAGGGCCACTGACAGGTAGGTTGTCAATACCGGCTTTGAGCACAGGGTCGGGGAACTGGCTGGCAGCAACGGCCATATCGTGCGCTGCGCTGATGGCCAGGTCCTGGGCAGACAATTGCCTGGAACGCGCCAGCGCAAGTTGCTGGGCTTGTGGCAGACTCAATTCTGCTGCTGAGATACCCAGAGGTAGCAGTGCGCATACCGCAAGAAAAATACATGCAGGGTATACGTGCCCGTGATGGGGCAATATAGAAAATAAAAACATAAAACCTCCAGACGAAGAAACAGGACGTACACCAGCAAAAGCTGGTGACGATGAATCAGGCGTTCAGGAAATTAAATGCGGAAACAGCAGTTGCGTATGGCGAGCGGTGGCGCAGTCGAACGTGCCAGTGAGATTGGAATAGAGGATACAGAAACAGGTGCCTGAAGCGTATCAAAAGCAGGCAGTATCAGCAGCAGGCTGGCACTGACAAAAGCTGGTATATCAGGCAAGGCTGGTTTATCGGCGGATTGCTTGCCAAACGGATTTTCTGCATGCGTATGACAAAGTGCGGGCTGATCCTGATCCATGCTTGCGCAATCCGGCATCGCCACGCTGGCAGTGATGGAAACCTCGGCGGCACTGGACGTGGCCATTCCCGGACAGGCGTAAGCTGCTACGGCCAGCTGCATGAACAGCAGGCTCCACAGCATGACAAACACCGCAAGAACACGGGATGGACGGGACATTTTCATGAAAGTGCAGAACTTCCTTTATAAATTACCGGAATAATTATAAACGCAAGTTCATTCCCGGTGTTTGATTCAGGCCAAATGTCCATTTCCAACACGAATACAATTGCGCCCCTGGGATTTGGCGTAATACAGTGCCTTGTCGGCAGCTTCTATCAGTTGCAGAGGCAGATTGTTTTCCCTGACGGGCACAAAGGCATCAATGCCAGCGCTGACGGTGACCACGCCGGTGGCATTGCCAGAGTGTTTCAGTTCCAGCTGGTAAATTGCCTGACGTATGTTTTCAGCGACTTTCATGGCACCGGCTACATCGGTACCGGGTAATAAGATAGCCATTTCTTCGCCGCCATAACGTGCACTCAAATCTCCTGGCCTGTGCTTGCCAGCAGCGACGACTTTGCTGATGGCGCGCAGGCATTCATCACCGGCGGCGTGGCCGTAGATATCGTTATATTGTTTGAAGCAATCGACATCAATCATGATCAGTGCCAGTGAACTGGCATTGCGCATGGCGCGGCTGAATTCATCTTTTAAGGCAATGTCAAACTGACGCCGGTTGGCAAGCCCGGTCAGGCCATCCTGCATGGCCAGTTTTTCCAGTGTCCGGTTTAATTGTTCCAGCGAGCTGCGGGCTTTTTGCAATTCATCTTCTGCCTGCACGCGCAGCGCTATTTGCCTGATCAGGCGCGATCCTATAATGGCCAGACCAAACACCAGACATGCCACGCCAATAGCATGAATAATGGCATTCGATTTCCATTCTTCCAGCACTTCATCCCTGGACAATGCGGCAGAAACCACCAGCGGATAGCTGTCCAGTTGCCGGTAGCTGTTGATGCGTGTGATGCCATCCTGGCCGGAGGTAAAGGTCTTGGTGGCTACTTTGGCGGCGGGGAGGTAGTCGCGAAATAGCGGTAGTTGCGAAATATCCCTGCCCAGGGATTTCTCTTCGAAAGGTCGCCTCAGCAGCACCGTGCCATTACTCAGTGCAACGAAAATTGCACCGGTCTCACCTATATCAAACTGCTCGTAAAATTTCTTGAAGTAAGTCATCTGTATGGTAGCCAGTACCACGCCAGCAAAACTGCCGTCACTTTTATTAAAACGGCGGGAAACGGTAATGATCCATTCACCAGTAGATTTGCTTTTGATAGGCGGACCTATGTGGACACCGCGGTCAGCGTGGTCGTGATGATAGATAAAATATTCCCGGTCAGAATTGTTTGCATTTTTCTTGAGAGCAGGTTGAGAGTTGACAACCCAGTTACCACTTTGATCGTAGACAAAAATGCCGTGTAACTGTGGTAATTCCTCGACGCGCTTTACCGCCAGGGCATGGAAACGCGCGAGAGCTGATTCTCCCGTGCCATCTACTTCCAGCCGTTCGACCAGGCCAACCAGGACAGTGTCGGCACCTTTGATCGTATCGTAAGCATGCTGGCCTACAGAACGCGCCAGATTGGAAGTTGCCCTTTCGGTTTCCGCCAATTGCACTTCGCGGGCACGCCAGGTGACCCAGGCTTGTACCAGGATCAGGGACATGCAGACCAGAACGACAAAACCGATTGCCAGGGCGGTAATCGGAAATTTTTTTTGTGCAGGTTCTGGGAGGTCGGTATTCAAGGCTGTCATGGTCGTCATGAAATGTAGCCCTCCATTATTTGTCAATGCGTATTACTAGCAGGAAAGCGTCTCATCGTTGAGAAAATGCTAAATATGTAATGATTATAGAACGCATTGGCAATTAGATATGATTTTCTTGATAATTTTGAGGAGTGTCTGGTTTGGCATCTGCCTTATCCAGTAAGAGGGCGGTATTTGATTTCAGGAAAAATTTTCAACCGGAATTCATTTATTTCTTATTTGAAAATAAAACGTCGCTTTCAAAACGTCGCTTTTATAGACATCTCTGTGCTTGCAATGAAGTAAATCGCTGGCCAGCGATTTATTTGTTGTTATGATGGCAGCAGTCTGCGGCACAATGGGCTCTTTTGAAATCCAGCTATGCTTGTTTGAATTAGCACGTGTGCACTGTCTCTGGCACTTTCTTTTTATGCACGTGGCGACCTTCTGCTACGGCTGTCGATAACCAAAACCGAGGGGAATAAGTAATGGGTGATACTGCAGCAGGTGCTCTTGTCACGTTTGAGATCCAGGTCAATGGCAAGGCCATTCCTGTGAGTATGCAAATTCAAAGTGTCGTCACAGATCAATCCATCAACGGTATTAGTCGTGCGACCATCAGCATCCTCGATGGCGACCTGGCGACTGAGAGTTTTGCCGTCAGTGCTTCAGATGTCTTTGTACCTGGCAACAAGATCAGTATTGCAGCGGGTTACGATGGACGTAATGCATCCATTTTCCTCGGCATTATTTGCAAGCAAACCATACATGGTGGTCATACTGGCTCCATCCTGAACATAGAATGTCAGGATGAAGCCGTCAAAATGACAGTAGGCAGACATAGCAGAAGCTGGGCTCAGAGCAGCGACAGTGATGCCATGAAGCAGCTCATAGGCAGCTATGGCCTGGCAGGCGTGGTCAGTGACACTGTATTACCACTGCCAACACTGGTACAGTATTACGTCAGTGACTGGGATTTCATTGTCAGCAGGGCCGCAGCCAATGGCATGCTGATTACGGCAATCAACAACACGGTCAGTGTATTTGACCCTGCCAAAAACAACACACCGGTATTGACTGCGACTTATGGTGTCGACATCTTGAATTTTACTGCTGAACTGAATGCGCTCAGCCAGTTGGGGCAGGTCAGTGCCAGGTCATGGGATTATCCGACTCAAAGCATGATCAATGCCGAGGCACAAAATACCAGGCCCGGACCCGGCAATATCAGCAGCAAGACCCTGTCAGCGGTTGCCGCACTAGATAATTTTGTATTGCAGACGGCTACTGCTGAAAGCCAGGACGTACTGAGCGCCTGGGCGCAGGCACAAATGAGCCAGAGTCAGTTGGCAAAGATAACCGGCACAGTGAACATGGCTGGAAGCAGCCTGCCCGGTGCAGGTAAATACCTGACACTGCAGGGCGCGGGTGCGCGCTTTAATGGCGAGCATTTCATCTCCAGAGTCAGGCACGCAATCATTGAAGGCAATTGGCATACTGAAATCAGCATAGGCCTGCCAGCCAAGGCTGAACAGCAATCTTCACAGGCACCGCAGGCAGCCGGTCTTTTGCCAGGCATAGGCGGTATGTACAACGCCGTCGTCAAACAAATTGCCAATGATCCTGCCAGCGAATACCGCATTCTTGTCGATGTACCGCTGTTTGATGACAAGAGCGGGGTCTGGGCCAGGCTTGCCAGTTTTTATGCGGGTAATGGGCAAGGGACGTTCTTCATGCCGGAGATCGGGGACGAAGTCGTGCTTGGGTTTCTGAACCAGGATCCGCGATATCCTGTGATACTTGGCAGTTTATATAGTCAGGTAAATAAACCAGCTTCCATATTCAAACCTGAAGATAGTAACGCCATCAAGGGTATCGTCAGCAAATCAGATTTGCGCATCCTGTTTGATGATCAAAACAAGGTGCTGGGCTTGCATACGCCCAAGGGCAATAAAGTGGTGCTGGATGACAGCACGGGCGGCATCGCCATTAGTGACCAGAACGGTAATTCTCTGGTGATGTCAAGCAGTGGTATCAGAATCAAGAGTGTGGGCAATATCAGCGTGGAGAGCAGTCAGAATATCGGCATCATGGGGCAGAGCGGGATTGCCATTGCCGGTAATGGTGGAGACGTCAATATCTCGGGGATGAACATTCAGCAACGAGCCCAGTCACTATACAGCGCCAGCGGTGATGCCGGGGCCAAGCTGCAAAGCAGTGGAGAGCTGATAATCAGGGGTAGCATGGTTATGATTAATTAAGAACGTATTCAAAAAACACAGGACATCACCTCATGCCAGCTGCAGCCCGCGTCACTGATTTTCATCAATGCCCCATGACTACAGGTCCCATTCCTCATGTTGGTGGCCCTGTCACAGGGCCTGGTGCCCCGAATGTCCTGATAGGCAAACTGCCTGCTGCCAGGGTGGGTGACATGCTGGTTTGTGTCGGGCCGCCTGATTGCATAGCCAAAGGCTCGAGTACTGTCATGATTGGCGGCATGCCTGCTGCCAGAATGGGTGATCTTACCGCTCATGGCGGTGCGATATTGATGGGCGACTTCACAGTGATAATAGGTGGATGAACTGACAAGAACAAAGCAAGGGTATTCGTCATAAACTTCATCTGAGTCTTTAAATCATCTGTCGGGCACCCCTGGCTTGTGCTTTGACTTGTCGGGCAATCTATGTGGCTCCTGCCACGATCTCATGCCAGGGTCATGCCCATGCCCTATCTGGCAAGGTCAGAATATATTACTTCTACAATTACGCCATTTTCTATCTGTGTTTCTGCATTTGTTTGCAGGGACTATCGTCGCTTTGATTTTTGATGAATTATTGCCACACGATTGATTCATTGCTCTGCAATTGTCATTTTTTGTGACGCCATAGCGATTCGGCTGGCAGTGTATCAGATTCTTATCCCCCTTCATTTCACTGCATTTTCCTATGAAAACAAGGTGCTTACCTATGCGTGGTGGCGGCTTTCATGCTGTCCTGCAAAAAATTTTAAACTGGTATAGACTATTGACTAGTCAATGAATATTGTTGCTGCCATGAACCACGAAAATCAAAATTCAGAGTTTTTTGCCCATCAGGTTGAAGAAAGCGTCGGTTATCTGCTGGCCCGTTCCCGTACCATGCTGTCCCGGGCGATTGATGAGTCGCTGCGCCGCCTTGATATCACTCACGCTCAAGGGAGTGTGTTCATGATGCTGTCCATGGGCACTTGCCATACGGCAGCTGATCTTGCGCGCGAGCTGTTTATCGATTCTGCTGCTATGAAACGCACGCTCGACAAGCTGGAAGCCAAGGGCTATGTACAGCGCATCGTGGATGACAACGACAAACGCCTGTTCAAGCTGGCACTTACCGCCAGTGGCAAGGCCCTGGCGGCGCAATTGCCAGCCGTGTATTCAGAAGTGCTGGATGTGGGTTTTACAGGTTTTGCGCCTGAGGAAATCAATTTTCTCAAGTATCTCTTGCGCAAATTGCTGGCCAACAGATCTACCCTTGAAGCATGGATGGCACAGAATAATTAGTTGCTTGGGCAATTAATTCATTCACCAATTTTAGTCATTAATTTTTGACATCGTTTTTTGACATCATCCATATGAAAAAATCTCTTTTCCAGCCAGTCAGAGCCGCAGCCAGCCTGCGCCTGCTGCTCAGTGCATCTGCATTGTGCCTGCTGTCGGCCTGCGTCAGCTATCAGGGTATTGAAAGCCATGCGCAGCTTAAGACCCTGACAGCGCAAACAGGGGCTTTCCCTGATCAGGGCGGTAATGCGGCCTGGCCCGACCTGCAATGGGCGACAGGCATAGGTGGTGCAGAGTTGCAGGTATTGATAGGCCGCGCGCTGGAAAACCATCCCAGCCTGCAGGTCGCCGCCGCGCGTTTGCAGGCTGCACAGGCAGCCGCTGCTGCTGTGGGTGCGAGTAAATTGCCTTCAGTTAATCTTGGTGTGGACAGCACTTACCAGCGTTTTACCGAGCATGGCCTGGTGCCGCCACCACTGGCAGGTACTTACAATACGAATAACCAGATCAGTTTCAATGCTTCTTATGAACTGGATTTCTGGGGCAAGCACAGTGCAGAAATGCGTAGCGCCATGTCTCAGGAAAAAGTGGCAGAAGCCGAAGCGCAAAGTGTGCGTCTGATGCTGAGCAATGCCATTGCCCGCGCCTGGCTGCAACTGGCACGTCAGAATGCACAACTGGAACTCAGCAAGCAACAACTGGCAGTACGTGAACAGTTTGACAGCCTGACGCAACAACGTGTCAAAGCCGGTCTTGATACCAAGGTAGAAGTACAGCAAAACCTGGTGCAATTGTCTGGCCTTAAAAATGAAATCTCCCAATGGCAAGAAGCCATGGCATTGACGCGCAACCAGATCGCTGCCTTGCAGGGTCTGGGTCCAGAAGAAGGCAGGCTGATCGCCATACCCAAATTCCAGCCCGTGGCAGACACGGCATTGCCAGGTAATTTGCCGCTGGAATTGCTGGGCCGCCGTCCTGATATCGTCTCTGCCCGCTGGCGTGTAGAAGCGGGGCAAAGTGATGTCGATGTCGCCAAGACCCAGTTTTATCCCAATATCAATATCGTTGGTTTTGCCGGTTTATCCAGCCTGGGCCTGAGTAATTTGCTCAATAGCGGCAGCAGCATCATAGGTGTTGGCCCGGCGATACGCCTGCCGATATTTGAAGGTGGCCGCCTGCGTGCGCAATTAAAGGGCAAGGTCGCGGCTTATGACGTGGCTGTGGCGACCTATAACCAGAGCCTGACCGATGCCCTGCATGAAGTAGCAGACCAGGTGCAGATACTGCAAGCCAGCCAGTCACAATTGGTAGAGCAGCAGGTTGCAGAACAAGCTGCCCGTGTAGGGCTGCAACTGGCACAGCAAAGACAAAAGGCGGGCACTGCCAACAAGCTGCCCGTGCTGGCTGCGGAAAGTGTAGTGCTGTCCCAGCAAAAACTCTCGCTGGAATTGGCTGCGCGCCATACAGAAGCGCGCATTAACCTGATCAAGGCGCTTGGTGGTGGTTATGAAAGCAAGGCCTTGCCTGCGACTAATTCCACTGCCGCCAGCAGTAATAAAAACATCATTCAATCTCAAGTTAAAAACACAGCGGAGGCCGCGTTATGAACGCCCCAGATCAAAACAAACCTGTCAATGTTCCTGTTCAGGCTGAATACGCACCAGAAAAAAATGGCAAGCGCCGCGTGCTACTGATCATCATCACCCTCATCGTGCTGGCATCAATTGCTGCCTATGCCGCATGGTGGTATACAGTAGGCCGCAATTTTGAACATACTGAAGATGCCTATGCCGCCGGCAATGTCGTGCAAGTGACGTCACAAGTTGCCGGTACGGTAGTCGCCATTCATGCTGATGACACTGATGTTGTGCAGGCAGGCAAGCCTCTGGTGGAGCTCGACAAGACCGATGCCAAGGTGGCTGTTGATCAGGCCGAAGCTCAGTTGGCACAGACCGTACGTGAAGTGCGCGTACTGTTTGCCAATAATGGCAGTCTGCAAGCCAATGTCAGCCTGCGCAGTAGCGAAGTCGAAAGGGCCAAATCTGACCTGGCACGCCGCACCCAGTTGCTGAGCACAGGTGCTGTCTCTGCTGAAGAACTGGAGCATGCCCGCAATGCCGTCAAGAGTGCAGAAGCTGCCTTGCAAGCGGCCAATGAACAACTGACATCCAATCGCACACTGACAGAAAACACCACCGTCACCCAGCACCCGAATGTCTTGCGCGCTGCCGCCCGTGTACGTGAAACCCTGCTGGCCCTGAGCCGCACCAGCCTGCCAGCACCCATGAATGGTTTTGTCGCCAAGCGTGCCGTGCAAGTCGGCCAGCGTATCGCCCCCGGTGCACCCTTGTTGTCCATCGTGCCTTTGAATACCTTGTGGGTAGATGCCAACTTCAAGGAAGTGCAGCTTGCCCATATGCGTACAGGCCAGGATGTGGAATTGCATTCTGATTTGTTTGGTAGCGACGTGACTTACCATGGCAAGGTGCTTGGCATGTCAGCCGGTACCGGTTCTGCCTTTGCCTTGCTGCCTGCGCAAAATGCCAGCGGTAACTGGATCAAGGTTGTGCAACGTGTACCTGTGCGCATCAGCCTCGACCCTAAAGAGCTGGAAGCGCACCCATTGCGCATCGGTGTCTCCATGCAGGTGCAGGTCAATATCTCGCAGCAGCAGGGCGCACCGGTAACTGCAGCGGCACGCACCGTTCCTGCCTACCAGACTGCAGTGTTTGAGCAAAATGGTAAAGATGCTGACCAGCGTATCGCCGAGATTATCGCGGCGAATTTGCCGGGCACTAAAGATCATAAAGACGATCACAAAGAAAGTCACAGCGCTGCCGCAATTAAAACCACAGGCAAGGGTGCGTAATGAGCACGCCACGTCCTCAGGCACCGCATCCACCACTGAAAGGTGGGCAGCTGGCAATGGGCACGCTGGCCTTGTCGCTGGCGGTGTTCATGAATGTGCTGGATTCGTCTATTGCCAACGTATCGATACCGGCAATCTCTGGCAACCTGGGCGTCTCGCCACAGCAGGGTACCTGGGTCATCACTTCGTTTGCGGTAGCGAATGCGATTTCTGTACCGCTGACGGGTTGGCTGACTACGCATTTTGGCCAGGTCAGGTTGTTCCTGTCGTCCATCCTGCTGTTTGTCATTTCATCGTGGCTGTGCGGCATGGCACCCAATATTGAGATACTGATCGCTGCACGGATCTTGCAGGGCGCAGTTGCGGGTCCCATGATCCCGCTCTCACAGGCCTTATTGCTGGGCAGTTACCCTCCCGCGAAAAGCTCCATGGCGCTGGCGCTATGGGGCATGACGACCCTGGTCGCCCCCATCATGGGGCCGCTGCTTGGCGGCTGGATCTCCGACAATTATTCCTGGCCCTGGATTTTTTATATCAACATCCCGGTAGGTTTGTTTACTGCCTGGGCCACCTGGTCCATCTATCGCAAGCGCGAATCTGCCATCAAGAGCCTGCCTATCGACAAGGTTGGTTTGTTCCTGCTGGTGGTCTGGGTCGGCGCTTTGCAAATCATGCTCGACAAGGGTAAAGAGCTGGACTGGTTCAATTCTGGCGAGATCATCCTGTTGACCGTAATTGCTGTGATAGGTCTGATTTATTTCGTGGTCTGGGAACTGGGGCAAGATCATCCGGTGGTTGATCTGTCGCTGTTCAAGGGGCGCAATTTCAGTGCCGGTGTGGTGGCTATCTCGATAGGTTATGGCTTGTTCTTTGGCAGTCTGGTCATCATGCCGCTGTGGTTGCAAACGCAGTTGGCTTACACCGCGACCGAAGCGGGTAAAGTCATGGCACCAGTCGGTATCTTCGCGATTATTTTGTCGCCCATCATAGGCAAGATCTTGCCCAAGGTGGATGCCAGAAAAGTCGCCTCTGCTGCCTTCCTGGGTTTTGCGCTGGTCTTCTTCCTGCGCTCGCGATTTAATACCGAAGTGGATACTTATACCTTGCTGATTCCCACGCTGATACAGGGCGCGGCAATGTCGATGTTCTTTATCCCATTGACGTCTATCATCCTGTCAGGCCAGCCACCGGATAAAATCCCGGCAGCATCGGGTTTATCGAACTTCGTGCGCATCATGTGCGGCGGCATGGGGGCTTCCATCATGACCACCATCTGGGACAGCCGCAGCACCCTGCATCATGCCCAGATTGCAGAAAACACCGGTAGCAGCTTTCCCAACTTTGTGCAGACCGTGCAGGGGCTGATGCAGCAAGGCATACCAGAACAAGGCGCCTACGCTATCATCGACCGCACTATCAGCGTACAGGCCAGCACCATGGCCGCGACGGATATTTTCTGGATGTCGGCCTATATGTTCATCGGCCTGATAGGTCTGGTGTGGCTGACAAAACCGAAGAAATCGGCGGTACCTGTGGATGCAGGTGGGGCGCATTAGGCCGTAGAGGTGACAGATCAAGATGGCCGGTTGAGAAAACGCGCGCATTTTATGGGGCGTTTTCTATGGTGCTTATTGCCCTTGATTTGCAATCCGGTTGAGTTTTTATATTGATATTGGAGAGCCTGATCTATCCGTATTCATTCCAGCAAAAATCTCCCAGCTAAGCTAATATCCCTGCCTTGAGCTGCAATGTTGCCCTTAATGAGTATGTCTATGAATAAGAAGTTTATTGCCCTGGCCGTGGCGCTGGGTTTGTTGTTTGGGGGTTTGGGGATTTATGCGGGCAACCGCCAGACCACGCCCAAGCCGCCGGCTGACAAGTCGGTTGCGCAATTAATGGCGCAGCAGTTCAAGGATAGTGAGGGCAAACCACAATCCATGACTGAATGGCAGGGGAAATTCCTGGTGGTTAATTTTTGGGCAACCTGGTGTGCACCTTGCGTTCAGGAAATGCCTGAATTGTCAGCTATGCAAGATGGATTCAAAGGCAAGTCCATACAGATACTTGGGCTGGGCATAGATAGTCCGACAAATATTGCTGATTTTGCAAAAAAATATAAAATCAGCTATCCCTTGTTTTCTGCGGGCATGGAAGGTTCTGAGCTTTCGCGCCAATTGGGTAACACCGGTGGCGGTTTGCCGTTTACTGTACTGATTAATAGCGAGGGCAAGGTCGTGAAATCTTATCTGGGCCGTCTGAAGATGGATGAATTGCATACCGATATTGCCAAATATTCTTTGGAAAAATAGAAGTCGCATCGTTTTTCCTTGCCAATCTGCGTCGATTAGCGGCAAAATGCGGCCATCTTCGTCAAATTGAATGTGACTATGGCGCGCAAACTATTGCTGCTGAATGGCCCCAATCTGAACCTGCTCGGTACGCGCGAGCCTGCTACCTATGGTGCTATCACCCTGGCCGAGATAGAAGCAGCGGCACAGGAGCAGGCAAAAGCAGCGGGCGCAGAGTTGTCATTTTTTCAAAGTAATCATGAAGGCGCATTAATTGACCGCATACATGCTGCACGAAATGAGCAAGTCGATGCTATTATCATCAACCCGGGCGGCCTGACGCATACCAGTGTTGCCTTGCGGGATGCCCTGGCAGGCGTGGCGATCCCGTTTATTGAAGTGCATATATCAAATGTACATCAAAGAGAAGCCTTCAGACATCATTCATACTTGTCTGCAATTGCCAAAGGGGTCATCTGTGGCCTCGGTACTGAAGGTTACCGTCTGGCGATTGACTTTTCCCTGAAAAATATTTAAATTCTCGCATCTTCGCGTAATTTGCTGATAATGCCAGCTTATTTCGTATATAATCCAAACTTCGGCGGCATTCCCTGAGCTATTGTCATGCTCAGTATTGCGCGTCCCAATTAATTCAGAACCACTTTTTTCAAGGGGATTCCACATGGATTTAAGAAAACTCAAGACCCTGATCGACCTCGTAGCAGAATCAGATATCGCTGAACTGGAAGTAACTGAAGGTGAAGGCAAAGTCCGCATCGTCAAATCTTCTGCGATGCCGCAAAATCAGGTCGTCATGATGCAGCAGCCCCAGCATCAAATGATGCCTGCCGCAGCCCCGGCCACCGCTGCGGCCGCACCTGTTGCAGCAGCACCAGTCGTGCCGGATGGTCATATTGTCAAATCCCCTATGGTTGGTACTTTCTACCGTTCCTCCGCGCCTGGCGCAGCTCCTTTTGCTGATATCGGCAAAAGCGTGAATGCTGGCGACACCCTCTGCATTATCGAAGCAATGAAATTGCTGAATGAAATCGAAAGCGATTTCACAGGCACGATCAAACAGATTCTGGTTGAAAATGGTCAGCCTGTTGAATACGGCCAGCCGCTGTTTGTGATTGGCTGATCCAGGCGCGCGTGCGCGAACTGAAGTCCAATGCCCGTGTTGAGGGCAATAATACTGGACAGGGTTTTCTGCTCACGCAATTGCAACCATTGCCACCGCAAAGTTAAATCATGTTTGAAAAAATTCTTATCGCCAATCGTGGTGAAATCGCGCTACGTATCCAGCGCGCCTGCCGCGAGATGGGTATCAAAACCGTGGTCGTGCACTCTGAAGCTGACCGCGAAGCAAAATATGTGAAGCTGGCCGACGAATCTGTTTGCATAGGCCCTGCTCCGTCGAATCTGAGTTACCTGAGCATGCCAGCCATCATCAGCGCCGCTGAAGTGACTGATGCCCAGGCCATCCATCCAGGCTATGGCTTTTTGTCTGAAAATGCCGACTTTGCTGAGCGTGTAGAGCAATCCGGTTTTGTCTTCATCGGTCCGCGTGCTGAATCCATCCGTCTGATGGGTGACAAGGTATCCGCCAAGCATGCCATGATCAAGGCTGGCGTGCCATGCGTGCCCGGTTCTGAAGGTGCATTGCCCGACGACCCCAAAGCCATCGTCCAAATCGCCCGCAAGGTTGGTTACCCGGTCATCATCAAGGCCGCTGGCGGTGGTGGTGGGCGCGGTATGCGTGTGGTTCATACTGAAGCGGCTCTGCTCAACGCGGTCACCATGACCAAGACAGAAGCGGGCGCAGCCTTTGGTAATCCTGAAGTGTATATGGAAAAGTTTCTGGAAAACCCACGTCACGTGGAAATCCAGATTCTGGCCGACCAGCATGGCAATGCCATCTGGCTGGGTGAGCGTGATTGCTCCATGCAGCGCCGCCATCAAAAAGTCATAGAAGAAGCACCAGCACCCGGCATCCCGCGCAAGATAATAGAAAAAATCGGTGACCGTTGCGCTGCTGCATGCCGCAAGATCAATTATCGTGGCGCAGGTACTTTTGAGTTCCTGTACGAAAACGGCGAATTCTATTTCATAGAAATGAATACCCGCGTGCAGGTTGAACATCCGGTCACAGAGATGATTACCGGTGTTGATATCGTGCAAGAACAGATACGCATCGCTTTCAATGAAAAGCTGCGCTTCAAGCAAACCGATATTACGCTCAAGGGCCATGCCATTGAGTGCCGTATCAATGCCGAAGATCCGTTCAAGTTCACCCCTTCGCCTGGTCGCATCACTTCCTGGCATACACCGGGTGGCCCTGGCATACGTGTGGATTCGCATGCTTACGCTGGCTATTTCGTGCCGCCGAATTATGATTCCATGATAGGCAAGGTCATCGCCTATGGTGAAACCCGCGAACAGGCCATACGCCGCATGCAGATTGCTTTGTCAGAGATGGTGGTAGAAGGCATACAAACCAACATCCCGCTGCATCGCGAACTGATGATAGATGCGCGGTTTATTGAAGGTGGTACGAATATTCACTACCTTGAGCATAAGCTTGCAGATATGCCGGAGTTGTCGAAGAAGTCTAAGTAATTTGGAGTAAAGACCTCTCAATACAGAGACACAGAGGAAAGTGTTTGAGTTTTGTAGGTTGGGCTATGGTTTACCAGCCCAACACTCGGCGCTTGAATAACGTATACGTTTGTTGAGGCCCAGTGTTGGGCTGATGAAGCGTAGCCCAACCTACGGGATAGACGGGATGCAAAAATTCCGTCAAAAAGAAGCACAGAGAAAACACAAGTTTTTCCCTGTGCTTTTGGTTTTGTTCTGCCACCTCTGTGGTAAGCTTTTCGCTATTGAAGTAATAACGTCGTATAAGAAAGTAGCAATATGGGCTGGATAGAAATAGTCATAGAAGTAGCGCGTGAGCAGGCTGAGGCTTTGTCGGACGCTTTGATGGATGCGGGTGCCTTGTCGGTGTCCGTGGAAGATGCCGATGAAGGTACGGATGCTGAACGTCCGCTGTTTGGTGAGCCAGGTATGGAGCCTGACGAAGCCGCGTGGGACCGCAGCCGTGTGGTTGCGCTCGCCGATATCGATGCCGATCACGCTGAACTGGTGGCTGAAGCCGCCGCTGCCATTGGCCTGACTGTCGTGCCAGCCTACATCACCCGCAATGTAGAAGAACAAGACTGGGTGCGCCTGACGCAATCGCAGTTTGCTCCTATCCATATCGGCAAGAATATCTGGGTCGTGCCTAGCTGGCATGATGCCCCTGATCCTGACGCCCTGATCCTGGAGCTTGATCCTGGCCTGGCCTTTGGTACTGGCAGCCACCCGACCACCAAGCTGTGCATGGAATGGCTGGAAGCGCATGCGCCCAAGGATTTGTCTGTGCTTGATTATGGTTGTGGTTCCGGTATTCTGGCCATGGTCGCCAGCAAGCTGGGTGCCGCGAGTGTCATTGGTGTGGATATTGATCCGCAAGCGATTGAATCTGCCAACTTCAATGCTGAACGCAATAGCTGCCAGATCGAATATGCACTGCCAGAAGGTTTTGGTGCGGCTCATCCTGCATCGCAGAAATTTGATGTGGTCGTGGCGAATATCCTGTCCAGTCCCTTGAAACTCATGGCACCGATGCTGGCTGGCCGTGTTGCTCCTGGTGGTTCACTGATACTTTCAGGCGTGCTGGCAAGGCAGGCCGAAGAAGTGGCAGCAGCGTATGCGCCTTTCATCAAGCTCACAGTCTGGGCTGAGCATGAAGGCTGGGTGGCGTTGTCTGGCTCTTTGAGTAGCTGAGGCGACTATGGCACTGGCGACCCGCTGCCCCCACTGTCAGACTGCCTTCAAGGTAGCCAATGATCAGTTGAAGTTGCATGCGGGCCTGGTGCGCTGTGGCTCATGCCAGCAAACTTTTAATGCAGTAGAAAACCTGATTCCGGTCGAGGGGCAAAAACCTGCGCCAGCGCCAGTCAGCAAGTCAACACCTGCATCTGCGCCAGCTACAAGTCAGTCGTCATCACCGCCGGCAACGGCAGCGACAAATAATGTTATGACTGCCAGGCCGCAAGTCAGTGCAGCGGTGCCAGCGCCAGCAGCAAAACCAGTCATGTCTGCCACGGCAAGCGAAGTTGTGGCAGAAAGCAAGCCAGAATCCAAGCTGGACGCCAAGCCAGTGCCGGCAGAACATCTGGCGTTCCTGATCGAACCTGAGGCCAATTTCGAGCAGACGCGTATAGTTCCGCCAGCTCCCGTCACTCCTGTGGGCCGCTTCTTCCCGCCGGATGCGCTGCCGCAAGAAGACACGCTCTTGCCAGACAGTCTGGTGCCGCCAGAAAGGGGCGCAGCTGTCGGCACGCCAGCAAGCAGCGCGACGGCCAGGCCTGCAACAAAAGTGCTGGCCGCCATCAGCAAGGCCGAGCTGGAATTTGAGGCGGAAACTTTTGACATGCCCAGGGATATTCCTGCGGCAGTCGGGTCCGCCGTGGTTACTCCTGCTGTGCTTACTCCAATCAGCACGGCGCTCATCACCGCAGAGACGCAGAAGCTTGAGCCTGTGCTCGACCCTCTCAGCCAGCTCAAGGCTGACCCTGAACCGGCAGGTTTAAAAAAGGAACCTGTAATCAGTAGCTCATCGGCTCTCGATTTTGACCTCGGTGATGGCGGCTTTTTGCTGCCGTCTGAGGAGGTGCAGGAAGCCGATCTGTCCCGCATAGAACTGGAAACCCGTGCCGCCCTGATGGACCCGCCAACAGCTGACTGGTCAGTCAGCGAAGCCGTAGAAGATGCGGCGGATGGCAAAGAGAAACTGCCAGAATTTGCTGCCACTGAAATTGCGGATGCACACAGCACCAGCAAGGTCTGGCGTCATAAAGATCATGCGGATGTCGCTTCACCTGATGACGCGGTTTCCATCAATGATGATGCTACTGATGGGCTGCACAAAGATTCCTATATAGGTGAGGCTGAAGCCGCGCTCGCCAATCAGGCCGCCATCAATGAAGATTCCAGCAGTGATCCTGAAGAAGAGGCAGCCAAACCCAACTTTGTCATTCAGGCAGAAAAGCAGCGCTCCCGCAAACGCATCGCCAACATCATGCTGGGTTTGATGATCGTTTTACTGATTCCATTATTGCTGGGGCAGTCTGCCTATATTTTCCGTAACCAGCTCGCTGCCAGAGTGCCAGAAGCCAAACCCTGGTTACAGCAGGCCTGCAAATACCTGAGCTGCCAGGTGGCATTGCCCGCGCAGATAGAAAAGATTTTTGTCGATTCGAATGAATTGCAAAATCTGGCACCAGAACGTAATGTCTTTATGCTGGTCATGCAAATCCAGAACCAGAGTGATGTAGCGCAGACATGGCCGAATATAGAACTGGTCTTGAATGATGTTAAAGATAAACCCTTGTTGCAACGCGCTTTCACTCCAGCTGATTATCTGACAGAAAAAGATAAACTGGAAAAAGGCTTTGCTGCTGGTGGTGAACACAGCATCAAATTGTATTTTGAGTTGCCGGCACTGAAAGCAGCTGGCTTTCATGTAGGCGTATTTTATCCATGATGCGCCATTTACATGCCTGCCATGATTATGTCTGTCCATATGGCCGATATAATCCAGGTTTTGCTAAAGCAATAGCCTGTATTGAAGTCTTGTAGCAAAAATTTTCAAACCTGATAGTCTTATGTTATTTCTCCTTGTCTCCGCCAAAAGGGCAGGGCAAACACGCTAAGACCATAAAGACTTCAGGCATGCAAATACAAACCGGGGCTACAGATATGTGGCCACCTGCGGCAGACCTTCTGCCCGCAATGACTATCCCAGATCATGATGCTGCCGCAGATACAAGCTCTGGACTTATAGCAGAACAGCATACTGAATACCAGCCTTCATTCACTGGCACAGGCAAAGAATATTTTCGCATCTGGATCGTCAATCTCTGTTTGAGCCTGGCGACTTTGGGTATTTATTCAGCCTGGGCAAAAGTGAGGCGGCTCAAGTATTTTGACCGCAATACCCAATTGAATGGCACGGTCTTCAATTTTCATGGTGATCCTAAAATCATATTTCGTGGCAGGGTCATCGCAGTGCTAATGCTGTTCTGCTATCACTACCTGTTCACTTTTTCAAAAACACTGGCGCTGAGTCTGTTTGCCATTTTCTTGCTGGGCGTGCCGTGGATGATGCGCAGTGCCTTGCGTTTTCGCTTGCGCAACACCAGTTACCTTGGTCTGCGCTGTCAATTTCACGGCACACTTGCGGGTGCTTACAGAACGTATTTTCCAGTCGGCCTGATGGTGTTATTGCCGGGTTTGCTCGGCGTTTTGATGCCACGTCGGCCCGAGGTTGTGGCACTTGCTTTCATCCCTTATTTAAGCTGGCCCTGGCTGCATGCACGCATGCGCATGTATCAGCATAATGAACTGGCTTTTGCAGATTTGAAAAGTAGTTGCAAACTCACCAGTAACTCTTTTTTATGGGCTTATTTTGCTGTCGGACTGGTCTTGCTGATCTTTGTCATGATGGTAGGGATGGGCAGTGCCATTTTCATCGCCACGCTCAAAAACCATACCCCGGACAACTATAAATTTTTTATGGAGATGTATGGCTGGCTCTTGTTCCCGCTAGGATTTTTGGTGATATTGCTGGCCTATATTATCTTCCTCAGTGGTAGTACTTTATTGCAAGTCAAAATCTGGAACAAGTCCTGGAATGCCACCCGTTTCCCTGGCATGGCAATAGACTCACATTTGCCCTACAAGGCTTTTTATTTTATGCAGGTAAAGAACCTCATCCTGACCATGTTGACGCTCGGTTTGTACCGGCCATTTGCGGTTGTGAATATTTATCGCTTCCGTTTGCAGCATGTCAGTTTGAAAGCGACCGGTTTTGAGCAGTTGCTGGCAGCACAGCACGCGCCAGTTGCGCAGACGGGAAAATCAGGGCAAGTCGGCCAGGCCAGTGGTGACAGTACCGCAGATTTGTTTGGTTTTGATTTGTCCTGGTAGAAAGCATTCATGATACAAGCACATTATTTTGACCATCACCGGGCTTTGCTGCACAAGGTCATCCTGCATTTTCAGGCTAGCGGAATCAGTTTGACAGGCGAGGGTATAGACAGACAGATAGACAGGAGCCAGTTGCAACTGGAAGAAGCTTTTCAGGATGCGCCATGCATACTCAATTTTGCTGATGGCAGCCATTGTGAAATTCACGCGCAGGCTGACAAGCAAAGCCTGCTCGCGTATCTTGGCTATCACCCATCCATCGTAGAGCGATGGCAGCACAAATGGCAGGCAGCCTTGCTGGCGATTGTCGTCATGGCGGGTATTTTGTTCTCGGCTTATAAATGGGGTGTGCCTGTGCTGGCCGACAAGCTTGCAGTTCTGGTCCCTGTCAGCTATGAACGCGCCCTCGGTGCCGAAATAATGAATGTGCTGGACCAATCCATGCTGAAACCAAGCAAGCTTGATGACCGCACAATAGCGCAGGCCGAACAATTATTGCGTCGCTTGCGCAACAAGGATGCACAGGTGCCGGTACACCTGGAAGTACGCAACTCGCCGCAAATCGGCCCGAATGCCTTTGCCCTGCCAGGTGGTACCGTGGTTGTTACCGATCAGTTGATTGCCCTCATCATTGGTACTGGCGGCAACGAGTTGACGGGTTTTCTGGCGGATGAATTATCAGGTGTGATGGCGCACGAAATCGGCCATATAGAACATCGTCATGCCATGCGCCGTTTGTTGCGCAATGGTTTGCTGACGGTCACCCTGGGTAGCATGTTTGGTGATTTCAGCTCGGTTGCGGCCCTTGCACCTGCGGCTTTGCTGAACCAGGAATATAGCCGTGAAATGGAAGTTGAAGCCGATACCTATGCCATTGCAGCACTGGTGCAAAGGAAGATTTCACCCGGCCACCTGGCTGATGTATTAGCTGAAATGAGCGAGAAGCGCAAACGGTCTGGAACTGAAGCGATGCCCAAATGGTTACGTGCAATGAATAATTACGCTGCCAGTCATCCGCCTTCGGATGAACGTATAGCCCGTTTCAAGAAGGCGGCAGCGGCCATGGCGCAGTAAATGGTGAATTAATCAGAGTAGAGGGGTAAGCCAGGAAGATTGCTTCAGGCGATTTTTGTGCAGATGCTCAATCTGCTGTCTCAGCCTCTGCCATAATCGCCCGCAAAGCAGCGGCATTGGCGCGCTCAGTGCTCTTGCCGTGACCGCTGCGTATGGCATCCTGATCTTGTAGCACCAGATGTACCCCTTCGTTTTTGTACATGAAACTCAGTGTTTCTATACTTTCATTGCGATTATTGAAACTTTCTGAAACTTCAAATTGCACATCTTTGTTTAATAGGTAGATGGCAACATCCTTGGTATTGTCAGCAAATAAATGCAAATGAATATCGGAATGATTGCCTGCCGTGCCATTCAGCACTGCGCCAACGATATAAGGGCTGTAGCGCTCCATGTCTTCCATCAGCTCAAGGGCAAGTTGACGTAAGTGTAATAATCGCTGCGGCTGAGTATCGCCAAAGAATAATTCATTGTATTCGCGTACTTCCTGCTCGATTTGGGCATTGTCAGGCATGACATCACCCTTGACTTTATGGTTGCCCAGCAACTGCTTGGCCGCCTTGCGCTTGGCCGAACCATAATCTGCCCCATCCTCGGCTATCATACGCGCCGCCAGCGCGGCAATCTCTGCCCGCAGGTTCTCTGCTTCATTAGGTGTATGGATCATCATGGGGTAATCATAACTGAAACCTTGGCTAAATCCAAAAACAAGACTGCTCAATGCAGAAAAATGCAGATTTTTTGTCTATGCACTCATAGGTTTTCAGCTTCTGTTACGAGTGGTGACAAGAACATGCCTTC
This sequence comes from Undibacterium sp. FW305-107, assembly GCF_058788535.1. Taxonomy (NCBI): domain Bacteria; kingdom Pseudomonadati; phylum Pseudomonadota; class Betaproteobacteria; order Burkholderiales; family Oxalobacteraceae; genus Undibacterium; species Undibacterium sp. FW305-107. The sequence goes on along the minus strand of NZ_JBYTAV010000001.1, from coordinate 545,564 downwards.
TCTCAGGTAGAATTGCGGGATTCTGGAATTTGGTTCAATTATGCATATTCACATTTTAGGTATCTGCGGCACTTTCATGGGTGGCCTGGCCGTATTGGCAAAAGAAGCAGGTCATACAGTGACGGGCTGTGATGCCAATGTCTATCCGCCCATGAGCACCCAGCTCGAATCCCAGGGCATCAGCCTGACCCAGGGTTTTGGGGCAGAGCAGATAGCGCTGGAACCGGATTTGTATGTCATAGGCAATGTCGTCTCGCGTGGCAACCCGCTGATGGAAGAAATCCTCAACCGCGGCTTGCCCTATGTGTCTGGCCCGCAATGGATGGGCGAACATATCCTGCGTGACAAGTGGGTACTCGCTGTTGCTGGTACTCATGGCAAAACAACCACATCTGCCATGCTGGCGTGGATACTGGAATATGCCGGATATTCGCCTGGCTTTCTGATCGGTGGTGTACCGCTGAACTTTGGTATCTCTGCCCGCTTGTGGGGCAACCACGCCTCTGACTTTTTTGTCATCGAGGCTGATGAATACGATACTGCCTTCTTCGACAAGCGCAGCAAGTTCGTGCATTACCATGCCAAGACAGCCGTGCTCAACAATCTGGAATATGACCATGCCGACATCTTCCCCGATGTGGCGGCCATAGAAACCCAGTTCCACCATCTGGTGCGCACCGTACCCGGTGTAGGCCGTCTGATCGTGAATGGCAATAATGCCGCACTGGAACGTGTCCTGAAACGCGGCTGCTGGAGTGAAAAAGAATTCTTTGGCAATGACCAGGCCTGGCGTCTGCTCATGCAAGACGGTGAAGACTTTGATGTCTATTTCAATGACCAGTTGCAAGGCAAGGTGCAATGGAATTTGAATGGCGAACATAACCGACAAAATGCGCTGGCCGCGATAGCCGCTGCCCGCCATGTCGGCGTCACACCAGAAATCGCGATCGAAGCGCTGGCCCAGTTTGTCAGCGTCAAGCGCCGCATGGAAGTACGCGGTGTCGCTGATGGCGTCACCGTCATCGACGATTTCGCCCATCACCCTACAGCCGTTGCCACGACGGTGGAAGGTTTGCGCCACAAGGTTGGCGATGCCCGCATCCTGGCCGTGCTGGAGCCGCGCTCAAACACCATGAAGCTGGGCACCATGAAACAGGCCTTGCCTGGTAGCCTGGAGCAGGCTGACCTGGTATTTGGTTTTGGCGAGGCAGACGGCAAATCAGCTTTAGGCTGGGATCTGGCAGAAGCACTGGCGCCACTGGGTGACAAGGTCGCCTGTCATCACAAGATAGATCAACTGGTGCAGGATATCGTCAGCAAAGCCAAGGCTGGTGACCATGTACTCATCATGAGTAATGGCGGCTTTGGTGGCATCCATCAAAAATTGCTGGATGCCCTGCAAGACCGTGCGCAGCAAGCAGGTAAACAGGCGATTGCAGCATGATTCTCTACCTGCACGGCTTTCGTTCATCGCCTGATTCTTACAAGGCGCGTGTCATGCTTGCGCATATGGCGAAGCTGGGCCGTAGCGAAGAGATAGCCTGCCCCGACCTGTCACCTTCGCCAGCGCTGGCGATACAACAGGCTGAGGCTTTACTGGCAGGGCACAAGGCAGAAGACATCTGCATCATAGGCTCGTCGCTGGGTGGTTATTATGCGACCTGGCTGGCAGAAAAATACGGTTGCAAAGCTATCTTGCTGAACCCCGCCGTCAAGCCGCCACGTGATCTGGAGAGCTATGTTGGTGTGACAACTTATTATCATAGCGACCGCGTATTTGAATTCAAGGCTGAATACATGGCTGAGTTGCGCGCCCTGGCTGTGGAAAAGATCACCCGGCCTGAGCGTTATTTTTTGATGGCCGCTACCGGTGACGAAGTGCTGGACTGGCGCGAAATGGTCGCCCATTATCCGCAAGCCAGACAGCTCGTGATTGAAGGCAGCGACCATGGCATTGCTGAATTTGCCGATTACCTGGATCAGGTGATGGCCTTTGCAGATGGCAGGGCCTGATTTGGAAGCAGCAATTTTGCACACAGGTTTGCGGACAAGTAAGCAAATGCAGCGACCGCTGGCCGCGCAATGGTATGCCCATGTGAATGCAGTTGATACCAGCGCGCTGATGGAAGACTGGCTCAGTAACCGCGATTCACTGACGGCCAGGCTGGTGGCACGGTGCCAGCAGTTTCGCGTGCAGCGTTTGTCGCAGCACAAGGCAGTGTGCCTGCAGGATGAATATGCTGCTATAGGTTTGGCCCGCGCCATGAAAGTCCATGAGCGCGAAGTGTTTTTGCGTTGCGATGGTGTGGCCATGGTGTATGGTCACACCATCGTCCCGTTGAGTGCTACGGCCAATGAATGGCCGCTGTTTCATGCGCTTGGTGAAAAGTCTTTGGGCAGCACCTTGTTCAACGACCCGCTGGTGCGCCGTGGTGAATTGCATTACGCCAGGCTAAGACAGAGTCACCCGTTGATACGCCGCATCGTGGCAAGACAGCCGGAGTTGGCAGGTGTGCATAGCATGCTGGCACGCCGGTCTCTGTTCTGGCGCAAGGGTGGGTGTTTGCAGGTGACGGAAGTGTTTTTGCCGGGGGTTGAGGGTTTGCGGATTATTGAAAAGCGGTAAGGCCGAAGACCGCTCAACACAGAGGGCACAGAGAAATGCAAAAAGGACGTAGAGAGAAACAAGGCGGTACCGTATTAATGAGGCAGCTCTCTCAAAGTCGTCATTCCTGCGAAGGCAGGAATCCATCGGCTGGCGACACCAGCGGCGTTCGTGGCAAACTGATAAAGCCAAAACGCAAGCTGCAATGTATTTACTTCTTCCCCTTCAAGGGGGAGGGAAATGAAATAGGCATATGAATAATTTTCCGCTTTGCTGATAAAAGCAAAGTAAATATAGAACAACAGACATCTTAAACAAGAGACGCAGAGAATAAAAAAGAAGCAGTAAAGATCCAGGATTTTTTCCTGTCTTTCTCCGTGTCTCTGTGTTGAGCTTTTTGGTCATAAACAATATTAAAGAAGTATTGAATGAATTTATTTTTCGAAGAATCCGGTGATTTCAAGGCAGGCAGCATCATGACGCATGCTGGTGAGGCTTATCAGGTCGAGATGGCCAGTGGCAAGCGGACCAAGGTGAAAGCCAAGGATGTGCTGTTGCAATTCGCCTCTCCCGATCCCTCCAGCCTGATCGAACAGGCCAAGGCTGCTGCTGCTGAGATAGACCTGGAATTTTTATGGGAAGTCGCCGGGCAGGAAGAATTTGGCTTTGCTGAACTGGGCACAGAATATTTTGGCCACGCACCGCAGCCTGTCGAAGCCGCAGGCCTGATCTATGCCTTGCATAATGCGCCGGTCTATTTCTACAAAAAAGGCCGTGGCCGCTACAAGGCTGCGCCTGAAGCATCGCTAAAAGCCGCACTCGCCGGTATAGAAAAGAAAAAACAGCAAGCCCTGATACAGGCTGGCTATGTCGAAGAACTCAAGCAAAACCATTTGCCAGAGGCGATGAAATCGCTGGCCCTGCAACTCTTGTTCAAGCCCGACAAGAACAGCATAGAATACAAAGCCCTGGCAGAAGCCTGCGATGTCATGCAAATGTCGCCGCAACGTTTGATGCTGGCTGTGGGTGGCATTGCCAGCCCCAAGCATCTGCATCTGGCCAAATTCCATTACGAGCATTTCCCCAAGGGCGTGGGTTTTCCGGCCATTACCATACCGGCCTTGCCTGCTGATCTGCCCGTGGCTGATGTACAGGCTTTCTCTATCGATGACGTGACTACCACCGAGATTGATGATGCCTTTTCTGTCGTCGATATCGGCAATGGCCAGTTGCGCGTCGGCATACATATTGCCGCGCCTGCCCTGGGCATACAGCGCGGTGACGCGATCGACCATATTGCCCGTGGCCGCATGTCTACCGTGTATATGCCGGGCGACAAGATCACCATGCTGCCGGATGAGCTGGTCAATACTTACACCCTGGGTGCAGGCCAGACCCGACCGGCGGTGTCACTGTATGCAACCCTGAATACCGAAGACTGGTCCGTCATCAGCACTGAGACCAAGGTAGAAGCAGTGCCCATGGCCAGCAACCTGCGCCACAATGACCTGGATGCTCTGGTCACTGAAGATAACCTGGCCAATGATGCCGGTGAATATCCGCACAAGGCCGATATCGCGCAACTGTGGAAATGGGCACAAGTGCTGGAACAGGGGCGTATGGCCAAGCGTGAGAGCTTTGGCATGAAGCCTGAGCAAAATAACCGCGTCGATTTCAATTTCTATGTAGAAGATGACGTGGTTTCCATCGTGCGCCGAAAACGTGGTGCGCCGCTGGACAAGATCGTGGCCGAGCTGATGATCTTTGCCAACAGTACCTGGGGCAAACTCATGGCTGACCATGGCATCCCTGGCATCTACCGCGCCCAGGGCGTGGCCGGTGGCCGTGGCCCCGGCGGCTGGACAGCACGCATGCAGGTGCGCATGCTGACACATGCGGCACCGCATCAGGGCCTGGGCGTGGATCAATATGCCTGGAGCACATCGCCGTTGCGCCGCTATACCGATCTGGTCAATCAATGGCAAATTATCGCCTGCGTACAGCATGGCATTACGGCACCTTTGGTCGCTACCTTCAAACCCAAGGATGCTGACCTGTTTGCGATAGTCTCCGGCTTTGATGCAGCTTATGCCGCCTATGCTGATTTCCAGAACAATATGGAACGTTACTGGTGCCTGCGCTGGCTGGGTCAGCAAGAGCAGCGTCAGGTCGAAGCTGTTGTTTTGAAAGACGAAGTCTTGCGTCTGGTCGATATTCCGCTCATCATCCGTTTACCGGGTATGCCACAAACTGCACGCGGTGCCCAGGTCAGGCTGGATATCCTGCGCTGGGATGAAGTTGATCTTGAAGTCGAAGCCCGCCTGCTGGAATTGCTGTCCACCGTCACCGAACTGGATGAAGAAGAACTGGACGATGAAACCAGCACAGAAGTCGCAGAAGACTTCAGTGCAGAAGAAGGCGCACCTGCAGAAGTGACAGAGACAGTAGCAGAGGCGGAGAGCGCGACAGCAGACGTTGCAACTGATGTTGCAAATGACGACGCGAATACTCCAGACGAAGAACAGCCACAAGCCTAGTAATGAAAAGTCAGAATAAAAAAACCAAGCCTGCGAAACAGGTCAAACAAGAAAATCTGCCTGGCGAGCAAGATCAGCCTGCAAAGGCAGGTGAGGCTGTATCCGTCGCATCAGTAAGCTCTGTTACTGGTGCTGCAACTGCTGGCAGCAAAGTAAAAAGCGACTCAGCCAAGTCTCAAACCATCAAATTGGGGGCAGGCAAAGCCAACCATGAAAACCTGATTTTCACGGTTGCCATTACTGCTTCGCTGGTCTTGCACGCGCTGGCTTTGCTGGTGCATTTTGTCATGCCCAAAACCATAGACAACAAGCCGCGTGATGCTGACCTGGAAATCATCCTCGTCAACTCCAAGCATGCCAAACCGCCAGTCACGGCGGAAGCATTGGCACAGGCAGACCTTGACGGTGGTGGCGCGCATGATAGCGGACGTAGCAAATCTCCCTTGCCAGACATGAAGCGTAGCGAAGACGGCGATGCCTTGCAAACCAATAGCCGCAAGATTGCCGAACTGGAAGAGCAGCAAAAGCAATTGCTGGATCAGGCCAAACTCAAGGACAACTTCCGTCAAGAGAAGCAGGAAAAGAAAAATACGGAAGACAAGCCCCAGCCGTCCACTGGTGCAGATAACGTCGATACCACCAAGGCGCTGGCGCGCATGGCTGCAGAAATTTCGCAAACCATAGAAGACCAGAACAAGCGCCCGCGCAAAACTTATATCACGCCCAGCACCAAACGCCTGGACCATGCGATTTATTACAAGGCTGTGCAAAAACGCATAGAAGATACAGGTACGCTGAACTTCCCGCAAAAGGATGGCAAGAAACTGTATGGTGAAATGTTTATTTCCATCCCCATTTTCCAGGATGGCACCATCTATGAAAAAGAAGGCGGCCCACGCATAGAAGTCTCTTCCGGCGACAAGGCGCTGGATGCGGCTGCGCTGCGTATTGTCCGTCGTTCCGGGCCATTTGGGCACTATCCAAAAGCCAGTCTGGGGCCAGACAGTAATGAAGTCTTCATCATGTTTGCCCGCTTCAAATTCACCCGCGAACAGCAACTGGAAACTGAATTGCGCAAGGGGCCAAATTGAACACTGACCAGTATGTCGTCATAGGCAACCCGATTGCGCATAGCAAGTCACCCGCCATCCATGCCCGCTTTGCTGAGCTGACAGGCCAGCAAGTTGATTACCAGCGCCTGCTGGCACCGCTGGATGGCTTTGCCAGCACTGTCCATGACTTTATCGCAAAAGGTGGCAAGGGAGCCAACGTCACCCTGCCTTTCAAGCTGGAAGCCTTTGCACTGGCCACTGAATTAAGTGAACGCGCCAGGATTGCCGGTGCCGTTAACACCCTCAAGTTCGAGCAAGGCCGCATCTATGGCGACAATACTGACGGCATAGGCCTGGTGGCCGATATCGTACGTAATGCCGGTGTCAGCCTGCGCGGCAAGCGCCTGCTCTTGCTGGGTGCGGGTGGTGCGGCACGTGGTGCCTTGCTGCCGCTGTTGCAGGAGCAACCCGCGTCATTGACCATCGCTAACCGCACTCTCGCCAAAGCACAGGATTTGCAGCAACAGGCGTGCAGCCTGAGTGATAGTTGCGAACTGCAAGCCTGTCGTTTTGAAGACTTGCAACAACCCTTTGATATCATCATCAATGCCACATCTGCCAGCATCAACGACGATGTGCCGCCTCTGGCTGCGACAGTATTTGGCAAAGACACGCTGGCCTACGACATGATGTATTCCGCTGCCCCCACTGCATTTTTGCGGCTGGCCACCAACCATGGCGCCCAATGCCGCGATGGCCTGGGCATGCTGGTAGAACAGGCAGCAGAAGCCTTTGCGCTGTGGCGCGACGTGCGCCCGCCATCAGCTCAAGTACTGGCAGAAATGCGTGCGACCCTGCTAGCGAGCCAGGCATGAAATTATTTGGCCGTCTCCTGTTTTGGCTGGTGCTCGTGCCCTTGCTATTGTTTACGCTTTTGCAAGCCTATTATCTGGCGCATGTATGGTGGTGGATAGACCATAACCCGACCTCTACCAGTTTCATGCGTCAGCAACTGGATGTCTTACAAGAGAAAAAGCCAGACTTTCAACTTAAGCATAAATGGGTACCGTATAACCGCATCTCCAATCATCTCAAGCGTGCCGTCATCGCTTCAGAAGATGATGGCTTTGTCGATCATGAGGGTGTGGAGTGGGAAGCCATGCAAGCCGCTTACGAAAAAAACCAGAAAAAAGGCAAGGTCGTTTCTGGCGGTTCTACCATTACCCAGCAATTGGCCAAGAACCTGTTTCTCTCACCTGACCGCAGTTATTTCCGTAAGGGTGAGGAGTTGATCATCACCTATATGCTGGAAAAATGCATGGACAAACAGCGCATCCTTGAGATTTACCTGAATGTCGTAGAATGGGGTGTGGGTGTCTTCGGCGCGGAAGCGGCAGCCCAAAATTATTATCGTACCAGTGCCGCCAATCTGAGCCCGTCCCAGGCAGCAAGGCTGGCAGTGATGTTGCCCAAACCACGCTACTTTTATAAAAACCCGGGCTCTGGCTATTTGCAAAGACGTAGCGAAATTATCCTGCAGCGCATGAATAACTCCGAACTGCCATGAAATATACAAAACAACGCGGTCTCAGTCTTGTCGCAGTCGCCATCCTCTCCATGCTGGTGGCGGCACTGGGCATGGCTTTCCTGTATTACATGCGCTATGGTCACCTGCCCATGCAAGACGTGTGGGCACGCTTTGGCAAAGCTGCTGCCGTCATCGGCAATGACGTCAAAGACAGCACCGGCCTGCCAACTGACAGCAGCGAGGGCCCGGGCATGCGCCAGGCCGCCACTACCAGCGAAGGCGTACGCCGCTGCACGATTGATGGCAAGACCGTGTATTCAGACACCTTGTGCCTGGATACCAATCCCACCACCAAAAAAATCAAGCTCAACGACTCCAAAGGCATGGAGCCGCCAAAAACTGCGGTCGCCAGAGAAGATGGCGGTAAGAGCGCGGATAATAACTACCCGGCTTCCATGAGCAATGAAGAGATGAAGAAAAAAATCATGGAACAGGCACTGGGTAAAAACGCTCCCGCTTCCAGTGCGGCTGATGAAGACCTGCGCCTGAAGGCCATGAACCGGGCAATTGACAAGGCGACGAAATAAGTTCGCAGGCCGATATGGAATGCCCTCATTGAGCAGCAGGGGCTACCATGTCACTCAAACCATGTGCGCCATGACATATACCACTTCATGCAGCACCAAAAAGACGACAAACAAGGCGGCCAGCCCGGAAAGTTTAAATACCTTCATATAGTAAGGCTTGAATTGAACCTTGTCGGCTTCCCTTAAATTCACCGCAAAGACCAGCGCCAATATCATCGGCCCATAAGCATAGAAGTCACCAAAAAAATAACGGGTATGTGGCACCTTCATATTTTCGCTATAGATCGTCAACAGCGGGATTGCCAAGGTCAATGGAAATACCAGCAAGGCATAGATCAGTAAATATCGCGCAGCCACCTGGTTTGTGAACATTTTCTTTTGCAGTAAGGCTATGCCGCCCAAAAGATAGAACACACCCAGTATCACCAGGATAATTGCCATGTCAGGGTCTGGCACATTGTAAGACCTGGCCCTCATGATTGCCTCTATCCCACAGCCTGACAGCAATAATCCAAAGAACAGGCGAAATATCTTCATTTTCATTGCTTACCCACAAGTTTGACAGCAGCATGGAAATTATATCTTCCCGATATATTTTTCAGGAAATGCATAATTAAATGAACCCTTTTAGCTCGCTGCGCACTCTTGTCATACAAGCAGATATCAACCAGCCCCCTGAAAGGAATCAATATGAGCACTTACCAAAACCCGCAAGACCTGGCCAAGGCCAAAGACCTTATCAGCCTTGCCCCTAAAGAAGCTCAGGCCTTTCTGGCACTCAAGACCACGGCAGAAAGAGCAGATGGTGCCATCCCGGAAAAATACCGCGAGCTGATTTCCATTGCTGTTGCCCTGACTACCCAGTGCGCCTATTGCATAGACACGCACAGCAAGAATGCAGCCAGAGCAGGGGCAACGCGGGAAGAAATTGCCGAAACCGTCTTCATCGCCGCTGCCCTGCGTGCAGGTGCTGCCGTTGGACATGGCTTGCTGGCCTTACGTTTATTTGATGAGACTGCCTGAACCTGATTCAACAAGGCAATACATGGAATGACGCCCCCACAACTTGCGCCGCACCGTTGATTATTGCGCTGCATATCCTTGCCTTGTTGAATACGACATCAGCCAGACAGGCCATCGCCAACGACAGATAGGAAAAATAAGCCAGACCCACATAGTCAGCGAAAACAATGGTATGTAACCAATCCTGTTTAAACAGGTAGAAAAAGGCAGTGATAGCGGCAGCACCGAGCAGTACTGAAGCGGGCAACAATAATTGCACGCTGGCGCGCGGCCGCAAGCTGACAGTGGCTGCAAGCAGGATAAATACCATGGCATTGGCAGCGCTAAAGATACGGAATTCTCTCGTCAGGGCTTGTGCCACTTCCATGTACTTGCTGCGTATCAGGTCGTTCAATTTGTCATTCAGTTTTGCCAGTCTCAGGCTGCGCTCTTCCAGTCCTGTCGTAATGGATTTCTCTATCTTCTGGCGGCACGGGCAGTCAAGCCTGCCCATCTCTGCCACTATGCCAGCGATTTTTGCGGGCAGACCTGCAGCGAGTTGTTGTTTGATGTCTTCTATCTCGGCATTCTGGCGGCTGGCAATACGGTTTGCCAGTCCCATGATGTTACTGTCTTGCAGGGTATGCAGTTTTTCATTAACGCGCTTTTCCACTTCCATGCGCACGACTTCGCGTGCCGCGTTTTCCACCATCACGGGATTGATATAAGACAGCACAAATGCCGCGCCGAATAACAGGCTGCCCAATGCACTGATGAATAAAAGCATTACGCGTATCATTGCCCGTGTCTCCGCTCATGAGAGTTAGCCAATGCCTCAGCACGCATATCCCGGTTGAAACACCATCGCACCAGCGTCTCCTGCGCCTCGTCAGCATAACTGCCAGTATTAACGAAGCCCAGCTTTTGCACGACCGTGGTTGATGCCAGATTATCTGGATTGACTTGAGCCATCACTTGCGTGGCACCACCCTCAAAGGCCAGTTGCAGTAAAGCCTGCACGGCGGCTGTGGCAGCGCCCCGTTTTCTGCATTCGGGTGAAATACCATAACCTATCTCCACCATGCCATCCCTGGGTGCATGCTTGAAACCGCAACTGCCGGCGATGTGCCGGTTTGTCGTCTCGACTATATAAAAGGTGCTGCACCAGTAGACAGGTACACCGGCTGCCATTTGTTCCAGCGCCCGGGAGGCAACAAAGTGCGGTGGCAGCGCATCCACGGCACAGCTATAGCCATGCATGTCTGGCAGGGCAGAGGCTGCCAGAGCACGCAAATCTTCAGATGGGATGCTGATCAGGTGAAAGAGCATGATATTGATGTGTGCTGCGTGGTCTGTGTTACTGGTATGGCGATATTGTACCTGCAAGCCAGATTCGCCTGTACAGACTTAAGTCTGCTGCCCCGTTCATCGTTCTTATCTGCCATTCAATACCCGCATCTTTCCACTAGTCGCAGCTAACTGGTCTTGCTATGCCCAGGACTTTTACTATGCACGGGCGCTGCAACAATTCACTAAGACAGTCGCATCAATATTCAACATACCAAAGGAGACAGCATGACCCAGCAACAAGAACTCATCACACAATTGACACGCCAAAACCGCTTGCTTAAACAGGTGTTGACCATCGCCGGGGCAGGGCTGGGCGTCATGTTGCTTACTGCTGCAGTCAATACTGAAAACCGTGGCAAATTTTCAGAAATCGATGTAGAGCGCATCAACATCGTCACGCCTGAAGGTAAACATGAGATGGTCATCGCCAATCACCTGCGTCTGCCTGAGCCTGTCACCGACGGCAAGCAAAGCAAGCGCAGCGGACCGCAACGCCCAGGCATGATTTTCTATAATGCTCAGGGTGATGAAAATGGCGGCTTTATCTTTGATGGCAAGCTTGACGATAAGGGCAAGCCTGTCGCGGGCATGCATTTCTCGATGGACAGATTTGGCGGCGACCAGCAACTCTCGCTCGGTCATTACGAGAGCGGCGGCACCATGGAATCTGGTCTCAAGATCTATGACCGTGGCCTGCAAAAAGACTACGACGGTTTGTACCAGGCCTATGAAAAAGCCCCGGCCGGGCCAGAGAAAGATGCGTTGCTGCAGAAGTGGAAAGACGCTGGCGGCCAGCAAACCAACCGCATGTTCATCGGCAAGACTCGCGGCAAATCATCAGCCATCATCATGGCAGATGCCAAGGGCAAGGCGCGCATCATGATGATGGTGACGCCAGAAGGCCAGGCCATGCTGAACTTCCTCGATGACAAAGGCGAAGTGATACAGAGTTTTCCGCAGACAGAGCAGGGGGCAGTGAAAGCCAAATAGAAGTTGGGTGATTTGGGGCGGTAAAACCCTGGCAGGGTGCGTCGTGAGCACCCTGCCAATTTATTAGGATTTACGCAAAATTGTCCCAACAAGGCATAGCGACGAAGACAGTACTTTAGTACGGCTAGGATCTGCAACGTAGTTGGGGCGGTTTTGCGTAAGTCCTATTTATCCTACAAATACAGCATCTTCTGCCGTTCATCCTCAGACAGATTGATATCCCTGGCCTCATAAAACGCAAAAATGGCATCGACGATATTGGCTGGCTCGTCAATCAGTTGCACGAGATAAAGGTCGTCCCGATTGATCATGCCATTGCCTGCCATTTGCACCCTGATCCAGTCCAGCAAACCCTGCCAGAAACTGGTGCCTACCAAAATGACGGGGATGTTGCGGGTCTTGCCGGTTTGTATCAGTGTCAATACCTCGCTGACCTCATCCAGAGTACCAAAGCCGCCTGGGAAGACCACATAGGCATCGGCATATTTGACAAAAGCCACCTTGCGCGCAAAAAAGTGACGGAAGGACAGACTGATGTTTTGCCAGGGGTTACTACGTTGCTCGTGTGGCAATTCTATATTCAGGCCAACTGAGGGGGATGCCCCCTCAAAGGCGCCCTTGTTGGCCGCCTCCATGATGCCAGGGCCACCGCCTGAGATGACGGCAAAGCCCTCGTCCGAAAGACGGCGCGATAAATCCACGCATTTGGCATAATCAGGGTGGTCATCCTTGGTACGGGCAGACCCAAAAATCGTCACTGCAGGGCGGATTGATGAAAGCCTCTCGGTGGACTCGATAAATTCTGCCATAATCGTGAACATATGCCATGATTCACGCGCTTTCAGCGAAGTTGCTTTTTCCTGATCGATAATCTGGCGCAACCTCGTTACATCTTTTCTGTTTCCGTTCATATGCAAAATACTCTCTTGTTAGTTGATGGCTCAAGCTATCTGTACCGCGCCTTCCATGCCCTGCCTGACCTGCGTAATGCACAAGGCGAGCCAACCGGCGCCATACACGGCATGATCAATATGTTACGCCGTTTGCGTACTGATTACCCGGCAGCATACATTGCCTGTGTGTTTGATGCCAAAGGCAAGACTTTCCGTGACGACCTCTATCCCGAGTACAAGGCTCAGCGACCTTCCATGCCAGACGACCTGCGCCTGCAGATAGAACCCATACACATTGCCGTCAAGGCCATGGGCTGGCCTATCCTGATGGTTGAAGGGGTGGAGGCTGATGATGTCATCGGCACGCTGGCAGTAGAAGCCACCAAGCTGGGCATGAATACCATTGTTTCTACCGGTGACAAGGACCTGGCGCAACTGGTCAATGCCAATGTCACCCTGATCAATACCATGAGCAATGAAAAGCTCGACGAGCCCGGCGTACTGGCCAAATTTGGCGTACCGCCCGACCGCATCATTGATTACCTGACCCTGATAGGCGATACCGTCGATAACGTGCCCGGCGTTGCCAAATGCGGCCCCAAGACTGCCGTCAAATGGCTGACAGAATACGACAGTCTCGATGGCGTCATCGCCAATGCCGACAAGATCAAGGGCGTAGTGGGTGACAACCTGCGCAATGCGCTGGATTGGCTGCCACAAGGCCGCGTGCTGATCACCGTCAAAACCGATTGCGACCTGACCGGGCATTACACATCGATACAGGATAGCCTGGTAGCCAAGGAAGAAGACAAGACAGAACTGGTCGGCTTTGCCAGCCGCTGGGGCTTCAAGACCTGGTTGCGTGAACTGACTGGCGACGCCACCGCGGGTGCCACGCCGCTTCCTGCCGCCAAAGCCGCGACCAGTGGCGGTAATTCTGTACAGGCAGGGTTGTTCAATGATGATGCGGCAGACGCTGACAACCCGGCAGCACCAGTCCAGCACAATTATGAAACCATCCTGACCGAAGCCGCACTCGATGAATGGCTGGCCCGCATCAATGCCGCCAAGCTGACATCCGTCGATACAGAAACCACCTCGCTGGAACCGATGACGGCGCAGCTGGTCGGCATTTCGCTTTGTTGCGAAGTCGGCCATGCGGCTTACATCCCCGTTGCTCACAATTACCCCGGCGCGCCTGAGCAATTGTCGCAGGCTGTCGTGCTGGGCAAGATGAAAGCCTGGCTGGAAGACGACAGCAAGCCCAAGGTTGGCCAGAACCTCAAATACGACAGCCACATCTTCGCCAACCAGGGTGTGAGCCTGCGCGGCATTGCGCATGACACCCTGCTTGAATCCTATGTTTTTGAATCGCACAAATCGCATGACATGGACAGCCTGGCCATGCGCCACCTCGGCAAGAAAACCATCAGCTTTGAAGAAGTCTGCGGCAAGGGTGCCAGCCAGATAGGCTTCAACCAGGTCGACCTGGAACGTGCTACTGCCTATGCAGCAGAAGATGCCGACATCACCCTGCAACTGCATCTCGCCATGTGGCCAGAGATAGAGCCGGATGCGAACCTGCTGCGCGTCTATCACGACATAGAACTGCCCACCTCGGTTGTCCTGCAAAAGATCGAACGCAATGGCGTACACATCAACAAAGACCTGCTCGAAACCCAGTCGCATGAAATCGGCATACGCCTGCTGGAACTGGAACAAAAGGCCTACGAGCTGGCAGAGCAGCCTTTCAATTTGAATTCACCCAAACAACTGGGCGAGATTTTCTTTGGCAAACTGGGTCTGCCCGTCGTCAAGAAAACCCCTTCCGGTGCACCATCGACGGATGAAGAAGTCTTGCAAAAACTGGCCGAGGATTATCCACTGCCCAAGGTCTTGCTTGAATACCGGGGTCTGGCCAAACTCAAATCGACTTACACCGATAAATTACCCAAGATGGTCAACGCCGAGACTGGCCGCGTCCACACCAATTATGCGCAAGCCGTGGCTGTCACAGGCCGCCTGGCATCGAATGACCCCAACCTGCAAAACATCCCCGTGCGCACCGCAGAAGGCCGCCGCATACGCGAAGCCTTTGTCGCAGGGCCGGGCAATGTCATCATCTCTGCCGATTATTCACAAATCGAATTGCGCATCATGGCCCACATCTCTGGCGATGCCAGCTTGCTGGCTGCCTTTGCCAATGGCGAAGACATCCACCGCGCCACCGCCTCAGAGATTTTTGCCGTACCACTGACAGAAGTAACGAGCGAGCAGCGCCGCTATGCCAAGGTCATCAACTTTGGCCTCATCTATGGCATGAGCGCCTTTGGCCTGGCAGGCAACCTCGGCATAGAACGCAGCGCTGCGCAAAGCTATATCGACAAATACTTCCAGCGCTACCCTGGCGTCGCCCAGTACATGGCAGACACCCGCACCAAGGCCAAAGCCCACGGCTATGTAGAAACCGTCTTCGGCCGCCGCCTGTGGCTGGCCGAAATCAATTCCCCGAATGGCCCGCGCCGCGCCGGCGCTGAACGCGCAGCGATCAACGCCCCCATGCAAGGCACAGCAGCCGACCTCATCAAACTCGCCATGATCGCCGTGCAAAACTGGCTGGAGACAGACAAGCTGCAATCAAAAATGATCATGCAGGTACACGATGAACTGGTACTCGAAGTGCCTGAGGCTGAGCTGGAACTCGTCAAACAAAAATTGCCAGAGTTGATGGCGAATGTGGCGAAGCTGGATGTGCCTTTACTTGCTGAAGTTGGCGTGGGCGGGAATTGGGAAGAGGCGCATTGAGGGGCAAAATATCACTCTATCCCTACTCGAATACAACCTTGTCAGACAGGCACCTCAGCGCGCCGACTCGCAAGGTCTCGGCAATCTTGAGTCAGTATAGAAATTCAAGCGAGCTATCAGATGGTCGACACAGATAAAAAAGATATTCCAATTAGCAAAGAGGAACAAGAGGTTGGGAATGCTGTCAAACTTGTGATGGCCTGTTTGTTTTTGGCACTTTTAATGTATTGGTCCTGGAATTTTGTTGGCCCTAGCGGACAGACTACCAATCTTGGTTCTTTTCTTTTATTGTGGTTACGCGAAATTATTTTTCTGGGCCTTCTTGGCCTTGTGCTTATTGTTGGCGGAATTGTCTGGCTGCTACAACGTATCCGCAAGATATTTTCGAAGAAATAAAATGACCTTTAGATGCCGATAGGTAGAGCCAGGCACCCAGGCTGTCTTCATTTTCTATATTCATCGTGCAAGGCATGCCGAAAATCAATTGGGAAGTAGGCAGCGATTGTGATGGATTTACCTGATTTAAGTAACTCAAGCCGCACTATTAATGCATTGGAAAAGGAAGTTTATGGGAGTTGATCTCTGCCTTGTCCCGGTAGATTTTGAACATCACGATGGTGAGCTGACCTGCACCAAGGGATTTGAGCTTGATTTGAATGCAGTCATAGCCCCTTTTTTAGATATGGAGTGGCATAGCTATCCGGGCGCTAAAGTGTATTGGCCTTTTTCACCTGTCCCGAAAAGCATCCTTGAGCAATTACCAGGTACACTGCTGTTGACCAGTGGCCCCTATAATCAAGTCATGTTTGGTCAGGCAGTCGAAAAAGAGCTCCGCTATATTTTTGCCAAAGATGTAAAGAAAGCCTATCCGCCAGAAAGACTACAGTCGGTGGACATGAATGACTATGAACGGGCAGGCCTTTCATATATCACCTGTCTGCATGATGAAGTAAAGGTGTTTATTTTCACTTGGTAGTTTCTGTTGGAAATACCTTTTAAAAAGGCGAGCTTCTGTTGCTGCGTATTTCAAGCAAGACTCTACGATGTAGCTTAATACGGTGGTAGCAAACGGCGTAACCCGTGCATTAAAACGATCACCGTAAAAATAATATTGCGTGGAAATAGCATCGCGGAGAAATCCAGGCCTGCCTTCGTATCGGAATTATTCATTCTTTCAACCAATGCCTGTAAGTATTGGCGACTATGTGGCCAGTCCATCAAGCCATCGCGCCACTCTTGCGGGATGCCAGATAGCCCGACACTGGCTCCTGCCAGCGCACCGGCAATAGCGGCTACACTATCTACATCTCCACCCGCATTTACTACAGCGTCTATCGTATCGTGATAGTTACCAAAATTTTGATACCAGGTGATGATGGCGAATGGCACCGTGTGCATGGTGTAGCCTGAGATGCCATCCTTGCTTCCAAAATGTTGTTGTGCAGCCAGTGCAGGGTCTGGTGCAAGGCAGGCTTCTTGTATGCCTTTAACAGCTGCTTGCCATTCCCTGTCTTCTGACAAATTGCTGAGCATGTTTATCAATTTATCCAGAGGTGGCCTGGTTTGCCACTCAAGGTTAGCTAATCGTGCTGCGATTTCCGCAATTGCCAGTGCACCAATAAAAGCCTTGGGGTCAGTGTGCGTAAGCAGGGTAGATGCTTGTACATGGGCATGGCGTGCTGATGCATTATCTGAGAGTATGGCCCCTATCATAGCACTACGCATGCTGGGGCCGTTGCCAGCCGAAAAGACTCCGCTATTTGTAAAACCCAGCCACAACTTGATAATGCTACGCAGGGTAGCAAACCCCACGCCCGCAGGCAGGCATATCAACCAAAGGCGCAAACGCCATGCCAGAATTTTTTTGAATAGTCCGATATTTCCCTTGCTCTTGATCAGCGCCTGCGTGACAAAGATGGCATGATCAGTATCGTCACTGACCATGCCATGAGAAAAGAAGAAACGATATTGTAGTGACCCCTTACGCAAACGCGCTATCCTGCGTGGTGACAAACCTTCAAACGGCAAGCCCATGGCATCGCCGACTGCGCCGCCCATCAGGCAGCCTGCAATTGCATCAGATGTTGAAGCGGGCACAGTCTCTCCTTCGAATCGTTATAGCTCGCATCGCATCAACATGGCCATCCTGCTCCGCACCCGGGTTTCAAAGAGCATCAAACCGCACCAGCGTATGATCCATGCCATCCAGTTCTTCATCAATAATGGCCGCAATTTTCCCCCAGTCACCGCCAGCGAGACCAGCACCTATCAATGGATAAGCTATGCGCAAGCCGTCAAATTCTTTACGTATTGCGGCAAATGCTTTGCGTATTGCTGCATAGTCAGCCTTCACACCTTGGCCGCGCCAGTCGAATTGAGTATAGGCGTTGAGGAGGACAAATTGCTTGTCTCCTCTTTGTATATGTGCCTGGCTATACGTTCCAAGCTTTGCATGGTCGGCGGGCAGAGTGGACTGGTCTGCTGCATAGGCTTCAGGGAATTGCTTTTTGATACTCTTGGCGATGCCAGCACCCATGTTACAAAAACAATTGCAACCATGAACGATGACATCAAACTCGCCTTGCAAGGCGAGTGCCAATAAATCTCCTGTGCATTCTTTCATACAGACTCTTTCGCTTGCGAAATTTCCCTGCTAGCAAACCGCTGATACAACTCCCGTGCCATACGCAATATCTCTTCACGCATGGCGAGGCGTTCCAGCCATTTTGCAGGTATGCCTTCCACGCCGTAATAGGCTCCGGCAATTTGCCCGGTGATGGCGGCAGTGGTGTCGGCAGTGGTGTCGGCATCGTCACCCAGGTTGGTGGCGGTGAGGATGGCGCTTTCAAAGCTGTCGGTGTGCATGAAGCACCACAACGATGCCTCAAGGGACTCGACTGAATAGCCGCTGCCGCGTATTTGCGAACTATCTTTATTGATGAAATCAGCCTTGCTGATAGCTATGATTTTTGGCTCGGTCGGTGTGAATGGCAGCTCTGCAAACAAGTCAGACCTGGCACAGCCTGTAAACAGCTTGCACAGTATCGCCGCCAGCAACTGGCAGCTTTGTATAGCTTCTGGTGCGGCATGGGTGGTGCGTGAGCTTTCGCCGGCGTAGTGGATGGCCGCTGGTATATCCGGGTAAGCAAATATCACGACCGGGGCAAGCCGCATCAGTGATCCGTTGCCTGCCGTGCTGGGGTCTTCTAAGCCGCAGTAGGGCTCACCGCTACCGGCATAGCGTGACAAGGCAGCACGCACGGTATTGCCGATGTCAAAGCAGATGCCGGTGGAGCTCAGGTAGCCCCATTTCCACCAGTTCAGGTAACGCCCCATCTGGTCTTTGGCATCGAAGCCGTCTTTCGTCAGCAGGCTTTCTGCCAGGCATAGTGCCATCGAGGTGTCGTCTGTCCATTCGCCAGGCAGCAAGCCAAAAGGGCCTTTGCCTGTCATGTCGGTGACTGGCGTAAAGCTGCCACGGGCCGAGAATTCTACCGTGGTGCCGACAGCATCACCGCAGGCCAGGCCAGCCAGTGCGCCGAGATAGCGTTGTTCTAATGTGATGTCCATGATTTATTCCATTGTTTGCACGCGCAAAGCTTGAGTTGCATAGCGCGGTCAATAGATAATAAACTTGTTAGTTTTTAATTGCAACTATCTTAGTTTTATTTTGGATAAAAGGAGTCGCAAGTTATAATCGCGGCCTGAAACGCAAATTTATTCGCTTCGCTTGCAGCCTTTCTATTTCACATTTACTGACGCCATGTACCCAAAAGAATTTTTTTTAGAACAGTTTTCCGAGCTTGCATCTGAAGAGCTTCTGGTCAAGCTTTCTGGTGATGATCTGGTCGATAACGCTAAAGAAGCGGTCAGGGACATTCTTGTGGCGCGAGGCATTTCTGTGACTGAAATAGACAGGGTCAGCAAGCAAATACAAAAAGCCCAATACAGGGTAGCTAGAGGGACGACAAACTGCGATTTTTGCGGTGACTCTGCAAAGATTAATTTTTTACTCAACCAGGGCCAGCGTTTTTGCTCTCATCAATGCTTGCAGGACGCAAGGATCAGCGAGGCTGCTGTTGATCTTGCCGATGCAACGATATTGCAGGCTGCGAGGAAAATTCGTTCCGGCGCTTGTCCGGTCTGCAGCAGTATGGCGACTCCTGTAGAGGTGCGTTATTCATACATAGCAACTTCCATCATATTCATGAGCAACCAGGAAACCAAAACACGTCTTTGTTGTGTTCCCTGTGGCAGAAAAGAGAACCGTGGTGGCTTGCTGGTCAGTTTTTTCATTGGTTGGTGGGGGATACCTTGGGGGCCGATTTTTACCATTGCCGCTTTGTTCGGTAACCTGAAAGCCATGTTTGAAATGATGTCTGATGAAGAACCTTCGGATGAATTAATGAAGCTGACCAAGAATCAATTGGCGCTAAGTGCGCTGCAGAAATCTGCACAAATTTTGTAAAGTGCGCACGGCACGCCCTGCACTTCTACACCACCAGATACCCACGCCTGTCTGCAATGCCTATCTCTGCCGTCAGGCCCGCATTAAATTCCAGGTAATCCGCTTCTATGCCATCACTGAAGATGACGCCATGCTCAGGCATCAGGGATGTGACTTGCAGCTTGCTGTCTGCCTGGATCTGGCCGCGGACTAAAGTTGCAGATGAAGTCTTGCTGGGGAAGGGTTCACGCACGGCGAACATCAGCTCGCGGGCATCCCAGTCTGTGGCGCATGTCAGTGGTTCCGCAGCGATGTTATATGTCATCAGACGTGGATCAATAATCTGCTCTTGCAGGGCGGCTGCGCCTGTCAGTATGCTCATCATCCAGCCTGTGGAGCCCATCCCGGTGGAGATGATGATGCCGCTCGATGATTGTTGCTCCTGGTGGTTGTGCAGTTGTATGGTGTAG
Source organism: Undibacterium sp. FW305-107 (assembly GCF_058788535.1). Classification (NCBI taxonomy): domain Bacteria; kingdom Pseudomonadati; phylum Pseudomonadota; class Betaproteobacteria; order Burkholderiales; family Oxalobacteraceae; genus Undibacterium; species Undibacterium sp. FW305-107. The sequence goes on along the minus strand of NZ_JBYTAV010000001.1, from coordinate 525,298 downwards.
CTGGCCGAGATATGGGATTTGGGGCCGATGAAGATGTCATTCACGCCCAGCATGGTCTGGCCGTTATTCAGCCTTGCCATGGCCATGGTCACTTCGCGCACGGGGCGGCGCTGTTGCAGCACCTCGGGGACGATACTGGGCAAGTCCATGACCTGGAAGGGTAGCAGCATGCCGTCCCAGCGTTGCACGTCAGGGTTGACGCCAATCAGGCGCTGACCATCGAGGTACTTCATGGTGTTGACGACCAGGCCGTCCTGCCCCAGGGCGATGATGATATCGTCGCGGCCAAAGATCATGTTCGGCAAGAAGCTGCGTTCTATCTTTTGCAAACGCGCCAGGCGCAACAGGCTGTTTTCTGCGGCGCTGACGCGAGCCATGTAATTGTCATGCTCAGCCTGGTAGGCGGTAAAGTCACCGCCCAGATGTTCTATATAAAAGCGCGCCTGGCCGACGGTGTTGTACTTGACGATCAGTTCTTCCAGCCGGGTCTTGCGGGTGACCAGTATGATCTTGTTTTCTGTCAGGCGCGTTGTTGTGCTGGTGCCGATGCTGCTCATATTATTTCCCCGCTTCACCCAGGCTGGTTGATCAATTCACGCAACAAGTCTGGCGTGATATTCAGTTGGCCTATGGAGCCTGCTTTTTCTGCCAGTTCCTGGAAGGCGAGGGCGATCAACTGGCCGGATTGCATATTGCCCATGGACAGCGCCTGCAAGACTTTTGGGTCTACACCGCTATAGGCATTCATCAGGGTTTGTGCAGCATAGGCGCGGCTGTCGGCTTCTGCCCTGGCGTTTTCTGTGGACAGCTTGACGAGTGTGGTTTGCTGGGTTTCTTCCGCTATCCTGGCTTGTACCTGGGCGAGTTTAAGTTCGTTTTCTTTCTGTTGTATGCTTTTTTCGGCTTCCATCTGGGTTTCACGTATCTGGCGTTTTTTGCTTTCAACGGCGATTTCGGTATTCAATTCATTCTCGCGTATGCGGCGCTCTTGTTCAACGGCAGCATTGCGGCGTTCATAGATAGCATCGTCCGCGCATTTGAGGATTTGCTCGCGCGCCTGCGCTTCCAAAGCCTTGGCTGCTTCTGGCGTGGGTTTGAGTGCCAGAAAACTCAAGCCTAGCAACTCTACCCCCAGTGCCTGCAATTCCTTGCTGTCGCGTACCGCCATGGTCACCGCAGAACCCAGTGTATCAGCCGCTTTCAGGGCGTCGCGCAAAGCCAGGCTTTGCAAGCCTTTGCGGGTCAACACCTTAACGAGATTGACGATGCGCTGCGAGAGCTTTTGCGGGTCATCAGAGATATATTGCTGTGTCACTGGGTTGATGGCGAAATTGAGCAAGGCACCTACTTTTTGCGGATCACTGATGCGGTAAGTGACTTGACCCTGTACGGTGACAGTCTGGAAATCAGCCGTGTTCTCTTCAAAGATAAACGGTGTATCCGTACTCGCCATGGGTATCGCCAGCATGGAGGTAGTAGGGGCATAGTAAAAGAAAGCCAGCCCCGCACCCTCGCGCCTGACGTGGCCGTTCTTGAATTGCAGCACGTAGGTAGTTGGCTGGAATTTGATGAATTTGATGCTGAACATGGTTTTTCCTTTTCTTGTTTTCAGGTGCGCGGAGGTGTTTTTGGCTCGTTTATTTTGATTTTGACGTGATTTTTTCTCTGCTTGAATATAGGATAGTCTACTTAAATATTAATTGCAACTAAGTTAGTTCTAAATTTTAACTAAGATGACTTGGCAATTGTTGAAACCTGCTGTTTTCAATGTTTTTTGGACATAGTCCACAATGCTGAAGCTGGTAAAATCCAGTCAGCTAATTTGATGGTGATTATTTGATGGTGACTTAGTGATGGAAAATAAAATACCGGCGGTCTTAAAACCCATACTGGCAAAAGTGGTTCAAGATTTAGGGTGTAAAGCCCCCCTGGATTTTTGGACTATAGATCAAGGACCAACCATACTGGATGGTTTTGGTACGCTGGCATCACTACTTGAACTTTCTGACATTCCAGAAAATGAAGTTCCCCATGCTTATGTTGTGCTGAGTCGCTTGTTCAACTGGAAGAGCGCATGTCAGTTCGATGGATGGGGGGCATTTGCGAACATTGGGGATGCAGAATTTGAAATCTTGCTGCAATGCTTTGATGAAGTCGGTTTGAGCGCCGAATCTGAATCGTTGCGCGTGCAAATGGCGGCCTACAAAAAAGATCCAGATGACGCCGATGCCTTATATCTTGCAACAGAGCAAAAAGCACATGCACTTTCCGGTGATCTGGACAGGCTGGAATACCTGACTCAGTATTTTTGTGATCATGCTGAGGAGCTGTTGTATGACATGAATGAGAAGAGTATTACATAGCAGAAGATTACTCACTCGCTTTTGTATATCTTCTCCTGCCTTTAGCTTAATTGATCAATTAGCTGGCCATTTTTTTATTCCGTCTCTACCCGCACAAGATCGCCATGCGCATCGCTGCCAAGGAACTGGATGCTGGTTTTGCCAACGCGCATGGTTTGGCCGGGTTTCATGGGGGCTTGCAGGTGTCGGGTATCCTTGTCATTGACAGGTTGTATGCGTATGGCACCATGGTGCGAACTCAGACGAGTGTCTACGGTGTATACCAGAGGGCCAGATTCGGGTATGCCACTGTCATAAGCTTCGGCACGGCGGCTTTCTATGATGGTGGCGGTGGTCTTGCCAGTCGGGATGACAATGATTTTGCTGTCACCTGCGCTGCGGCGTTCTATCGGTGTCAGCCTGGCTTGTAGTTGTCGGCCATCTGCGCACAAGACCTGCTTGTCATCCAGCCAGCCCAGTTGCCATCTTTCCCAGCCCAGCAACTCTCGCGCCTTGCCAGCAGGATTGCCCATGACGCTGAAGTCGCCAACATAGGTATGCCATTCTTGTGTGCCAGGCAGTGGTCCGGCCAGATCAACCAGGGACATGGCATGGCCAAATTCATGCGCAAACCACGGCCACCCCAATATAGTCAGATCACTACCTGACGTCGCGCCATTCAGTATTTCGTGCCCACCTGCCTGTATGCCAAAACCAGGTGCTGCCGTAAATGCCGGGCCCCAGTCTATGGCTTTGACTGCCGGGTTGGCGATGACCAGTACGGCATCTGTATGGCTGTAATCAATCGCCTTGCCCGCCCGTGTGACAGCTTCTTGCATATAGCTGCGGTGGGTTTCAAATGAAGCGCCGCGCCCAAAGTGATAATCAACTGAGCTTTTACTCATGCGTAACCACTGATAACTGGGCAGGAAATGCATGCGCAGTTTGCCATAAGACATGGCCGCAAAGTAATTCTCTGCCTGCGGCGAGATGATGGACATCACTTGCTGCGGCGTCGTTGTGGCCGGAACATCGCTGAAATCAACAAACAGCACGGTGATCTTGACTTCACCCAAAGCAGGCAGGCGGTGTGCGATACGTGGAAAGCCCAGGCCTACATCATTCCTGATGCCCATTTCAGGCAGACGGCAAAGGGCGAGCGGGTCTTTTGATGTTGCTGCCAGCGTGCATGAGCATGCCAGAATGGTCGCGGCGAATACCAGCCTGGATCGCAGAATGAATTGCAGAGTCAAATTTTTCATGGCGAGATGGTAGCGCAAGAATATGCTGACTGCCATCAGATATAAGCAAGTGCTGGTATCGTATGAGCAGAATTTCTCACATATCAGCCATGCTGAAATTCTTGCACGGCAAGCATTCTGCTCCCCATATCGTGCAATCTGTCGCATGCAGCTGGAAAGGTGCATAGTCCAGGTTTATAGTTTGCGCTTATTCAGCAAGGGAAAATCATGTCCAGAAGAAAAGCCGCCATCCTGCTTATTGCCGTCATCGCCACTGCCGCCGCCGTAGCGCTTGCTTATTTTGCCTATACTGGCTGGCAGCGCAGTCATCCAAAACCTGCAGGCCCGGTCAGGATCACGGCCCAGCCTCAGCAATTATGGATAGAAGCAGGCGAGCACGCGCAAAGCCTGAATTTTGATTTCCTGGTGGAAAACCCGGGTAGTACACCATTGGGTATAGACAGCATAGAAGTTACTGCCTTTGACAGCAACGGCCAGCCCATCTTGCGCCGCTTTATCGACAGCAATGGCTTTGCGCCCAGCATAGATACCGTTCCGGGGCGGGTGGTCGCTGCGGGTGCGAAGATTTTGGTTTTCAATCCTTTTCACAACTTTAGGCCTGATCTGGATTTGCATAAACTGACTTATAAATTCAGTCTCAGCATCCCGCAAGAAGCACCAGAAACCACGGCCAGCATCACTGTAGAGCCCAGGCTGTATGTCAGTAAAACAGAGTTGGCCCTGCCTGTAAAAGGCCGCTTGCTGATTCATGACGGCCATGATTATTATGCCCATCACCGTCGCTTGAACACAGAACACCCAGTCGCCAGGGATTTGGGCATTACGCAAAATTTCATGCGCTATAGCCTTGATATCAATCCTACCAATACTGGTTTTGATGCCTACCGCGGCGACGGTACCAGGAATGAAGACTGGTATGCCTGGGGGCAAAGCCTGTATGCTACAGGCGACGGTGTCGTAGTGGATGCCAGTGACCTGACGCCAGATAATATCCGTGGCGGGGAAAATTATTTCAAACCCGAGAGCGTGAAAAAATCACCCATGAATTTTTACGGCAATTACCTTGTCATTGATCATGGCAATGGTGAATACAGTCTGCTTGGCCATTTGCAAAAAGCCAGCCTGCTGGTGAAAACTGGTGACAAACTGGTACGCGGGCAGGCCGTGGCTAAAATCGGTAACTCCGGCAGCTCCAATAATCCCCATGTGCATTATGAACTGCGCACCGGTAAGGATTTGAAGGCCGAAGGCTTGCCTGCCGTATTCCACCATTATCTCAGACATCAGGGCGCACGCAGTCTGGTAGTGGAAGCGGGGCCGGTGGATAGCGGGGATATGCTGGAAATGCCTTGATGCATTCAGGAGTTACTGCGGTGCGTATCGGGGCATTTTGTAAAGTGCTATGTATTGCGCCGCGTGAAATGCTCAAGGTGCCAGGCCAATTAACTATTGCTTGTTTCCAATTCTGTTTCTACATGTAAAAGCACCCCCGCAGCTTTTGCATTGCTCGTATCCTACCGCCTTTCATGCTGAGTGATGGTAGTGCCAAATCACCAAACGCTATCCCTGATTCAGCAATCCACCCCCCAATTTCTGACTGCACCATGCTGAAAATTTTAAAGAATTTGATTTCCGGAAAACCTGCTACAGATGTCCGGACACCTGCAACAGTAACGGCAAGTGCAGTGGTGTCGGCGGCGAGTTCAGTTGTAGCGTCAGAAATTGATCCCAACGATGCCAGCAGCATACTGGTCAATGCCTATTGCACATGCGCGCAATTGCCACCGCTGAATTTTCCACATAAGCTCAATAACCAACGTGATTTGACTGACCCGGAACTGCATGGGCATTTGCAAGGTTTTATAGGCTATGTACTGAATCGCGGCGACGGCCAGATGACGCATCAGCGTTATCACGTCATGCGGCATATCCAGCGTGTGCAGCAGCATCTCAGTTTGTGGATAGATGAAAGCCAGCTGGATGCGTTTTCTGACTGGGCAGTGGCGGCGAATGCGATTGCTTTCATGCCAGATGGTGATATCCGTGACCCTCACGGCTATGTCTTGCTGGCAGCTGCAGATGGCGGTATCGAAACCGGAGCAACTATTCCTTATCCCGCCCAGGCATGGCAAAGAAAGGCGCGCACGGATACCTTGCTGGCAGAAATGGGCATACAACTGCCATCGCACCTGCCGCCTCTGGTCAGCGAGACTGAACTACAATTGCGCCCCGCAACCGAGATACTGGGGCGGGCGCTGGCCTTATACATCGTTGCCTTGCGGGCAGAATCAGTGGCGACACACCAGCCCATTCCAGCTCACGAATTGACTGAACGTTTTCCGCAAGTGCATGCATGGCTGACACCAAACGAGCGTGAATTCCTGGAGACGGATGAACCTGCAGAAGATATCCTGCCGCAATTCGCCTGGCGATATGAATCCCTGTACGTGCTCGAATGGGTGCTGGGCTTGCAGGATGAGTTACCCTTTGCAGATGCCATTTGCGATGTGCCGCTGACAGCGCGCACCATGATGAACCTGGATTTTGAAGGTGAGATGGCCAAGGCAAAAACACGCACTGCCAGCCAGATACTGGATGCCCTCGACCTGCATTACCGTCTGCACTGGCTGGTGCGCCAGACCAGGATGAAAGAGGGCACGCTACCGCTGAACCTGGATGCTGGTGTCATTTACGAAAGACACTATGCCCTGAACTGGCTGGTGAATTTTGAGAATGCAGCCTGGGATGAGGTCGATACGCCGACCTGATCTTTATGCACTATCCGGCGGGCCCTTCAATTCCACTACGTTGCCTTCCGGGTCGCTGATGTAGATTGATAAGCCTTCGCCCTCGGCCCCATAACGCTGCCCGACTTCACCAACGGTCACACCATGGATTTGCAGATGGGCCTGTATGCTGGCGAGATCGAAAGGCTCTACGCGCAGGCACAGGTGGTCAAGATTGTGGCCTTCCTTGCCAGGCGCAGCACCGCCCATGCGACCCAGCTTGCCCGTTACCGTGATCAGGTCTATCAGCGACCTGCCTGCCCGCAACTGTGTCAAGCCAATTTCTTCCTGCCTGCGTTCAACAGGACAACCCAGTACATCACAATAAAAATGCAGCATGCTGTCCAGGTCTTTTACCCTGAGCACCAGATGATCGATTTCGCGTATCTTGAACATGATGTAGATGATTTGGAAGTGATAATTTTCTTATCTTAAACTTCTTTGTGGGATTGTGCTGGTGCCAGGTAGGGTGCGTTGCCCGGGCGAGCGCAGAAGATTACTCAAGCACCTTCAGAGAAATTAAGCTCTATGCCATTGCCTTCAGGATCACTGAAAAAAACCTGATGCTGGGTCGCAAAACCGGCTGAAGCTTCGACTGTAGCATGGCGATAAACGATGCCACCAGCCTGCAATCTTGCCAGCATGGTCGGCAAATCCGTACAGACAAAGGCGACATGGTCAAAGCCGGTTTTTAATTCTGTCTGGCGGGTTTCACCAGGGCGGTTTTCAGACAGGTGCAAGACATCACGGCTACCGGCATATAACCAAAAGCCAAAGCTCTTCAGCGGGCGAGGGCCTTCTGTCAGCCCCACATAATGGATGTAAAAATCCCTGAGATTTTCCAGTGTGGCACGATCACCGCGCAGGTTGTAATGACCAAGGGCTATGGCAGGCATATGTTTTACTTTCTACAGGACTTAGGCAAAACCGCCCCAACTGCGTTGCAGCTCCTAGCCGTACTAAAGTACTGTCTTCGTCGCTACGCCTTGTTGGAACAATTTTGTGTAAGTCCTATTCTATTTGTTGATTACTTAAGCCAGCCGCGGCGGCGGAAGTACCAGAACGGCGTAATCGCCGATGCCAGCATCAGCGCCAGTGCAAACGGGTAACCCAGCTGCCAGTCCAGTTCAGGGAACCAGCCCTTGAAGTTCATGCCATAGATACTGGCGATGAGGGTAGGAGGCAAGAAGGCCACGCTGGCGACCGAGAAAATCTTGATGATCTTATTCTGGTTGATGTTAATGAAACCGACGGTCGCATCCATCAGGAAGTTGATCTTGTCGAACAAAAATGAAGTATGGCCATCGAGTGATTCTATATCACGCAAAATCTGGCGCGCTTCTTCAAACTGGTCAGCATTGAGCAAACGGCCACGCATCAAAAAGCTAACAGCGCGGCGGGTGTCCATCATGTTGCGGCGTATGCGGCCATTCAAATCTTCTTCTACGGCGATCGAGTTCAGCGCAGCGGCGGCATCCTGATCGCTGAAGTTTTTTTGCAGCACGCTGCGGCTGACGTCTTCCAGGTTTTGATAAATACCTTCGAGTGCGTCGGCTGAATATTCGGCATCTGTCGCATACAGGTCCAGCAGTACATCCTTGTAATCAGCAATCGAACCGGGACGAGAACGGGCACGCATGCGCACCAGGCGGAAAACCGGCAAATCGATGGTATGGACAGAGAATAAAATATCGCGCGCGAGAATAAAGGCCACCGTCACCGTACGTGCCGGTTCATCATCATCGTCGATCAGAAAATCGGTGCGCAGGTGCAGGTCACCATTATCGGCTTCGTAATAACGGGCTGATGCTTCAATATCCTTGACCTCGTCTTCCCCAGGCAGCGTCACGCCATAGATACTCTTTACCCATTCACGCTCTTCTTCATTGGGGTCAGTCAGGTCGACCCAGATAGGCAGGGTATTTTCGAGATCAGCGCGGTTTTCCACATTGATCTGGCTCAGGCGGCCATTGTGCAAGACGAAGACATTAATCATAGGCAAATTCCGGAAAAGCAAAGTCTTTGGTTTGGCTGGATTGTAAACCTGTTTTATGTCTATGGGCGGATTGATGGGAGACTTTATTTGCTGTTTTTGCAGTGATTTGCTTATCTTTTACTTATCTTTTGTTTAATTTTGGATGCAGAGAGGGGATTTGTATTTCGTATGGCGCATGATATTGCACCATACGATGGCTGTTTCGCTATTTGCTGCCATTAGCTGTTACTGGCTGCTATTGCTTACTATTTATTGCAAGTGCCGCCAGACGCTTGACCGCGTTCTGGTTGTTTGGATTACGTTTCAGTGACAACTGGTAATTTTGTATTGCCAGATCAGCCTTACCCAGTTTTTCATAAGACTCGGCCAGACTGTCATAGGTGTTGGCACTGTCAGGATAGAGTTGCACGGCCAGCTTGAATACTTCTGTGGCAGGCTGTGTGCGGTTTGCTTCAAGCAGGGCATAGCCCCAGGCATTCAACACCTCTTCTGATAAACTGAATGTCGTATCCGTGGCATTCAGTTTCTGGTATTCAGGTTGCAGTTGCGCATAGCCCTGCCGCTCCAGGGTTTGCACCAGACTGGCGGGTGGCGCGTGCAGTACCAGGGGATAATCGCTGTTGATAATCTTGTTGCCTATATCGGCCACGCTGGTATCGGTATTCGATAAAACGACTACCCCTACGCCCGCCTGCTTGTCGAAGCCAATATACGTATTGTAGCCAGCGGTCTTGCCACCATGCGTGAGTATCATGCTGCCATATTTTTTATTGTGCCTGCCCCAGGCCAGCAGGATGGGATTACCCGCCTCAAAGGGTTCTTGCATCTTCGCGATACTGCGTTGCAAGGGTAAATCCGTCTTGCCCATGTTTGCTGCCAGGAACATCAACATGTCGCGCGCAGACGAACGCAATGCACCGGCACCTTCCAAAGAACCCAGGTCCCAGTTGGGAACGGCGACAGGTGTTGTCTGGGTCTTGATGGCATAGCCAGTTGCCAGATGCTTTTTCATTTCCGTATCAAGAGTAATGCCTGTACTGCGCATGCCCAGTGGTGTAGTGATGCGCTGTTTGATCAGCTCTTCATAGCTGCTGCCTGCGCGCAGGCTGAGTACATGGCCTAGCAAGCCCACCCCCAGATTGGAATACTCACTTTTGGAACCTATGTCACGCGGCAATTGATAGCTGGACAAAAATTGATACAGCTTGTCGCTGGTGAACGCAGCGTATGGGCTTTCCTGCCCGTTGCGCACCATATCGGGCGGCACTCTCGGCAAACCCGACCTATGCACGGATAAATCTGCCAGCGTGATTTGCCGCTCACCGCGCCTGGGGACGTTCACATTTTCCGGTAAATATTTTGCGATGGGGTCTTGCAGGCTGACTTCACCTTTGTCTGCCATGTCCACCAGGGCCAGGCCGGTAAATACCTTGGTGATGGAGCCAATCTCAAACAGGCTGTCGCCATCTACTGGCCGCTGTTGCGCCAGATTGGCATAGCCATGGCTGATGATTCTGCTGCCTTTGCTGTCAAGCACACCCACCACCATGCCCACCCCCTTTTTATCGACGTCAATGCGTTGCTTCATCAGGGCCAGAATTTCAGCGTCCGTCAATGGTGGTGCCGCATGCGCCGTCAGGGCCAGGCAACCGAGCGTGAATATGAGCAGGGCGCGCGCAGGATAGTGATACATATGAGCTCTCAAATAAAGTTGATCGACGCACAGCACAGCTTGTGCAGGCGGTAATGGAATTGCTGATGCGGATGCGACAGAGATCACTATAAAAAAATTAACAGACACAGGCAGCCCGATTACGACCAAAGCCCAAATGAGCGGAGTGAAAACAGTTTTTGAGCGACTAAAGCAGCTTGCTGCCGGGTTATCCACATGCCTTGCACATCGCTTGTCTAACTGTGATAAATTTCTGTGCTCGCTGAAGTGTAAAAAGCCAGTGTAAAAACTAATGTGAAGAGCAGCATGAATACAAATATCTACCAGGCGGTAGCCGCCATTCCTGACGTCGCTACTTACTGTCATTTGCGCCAGGCTTCTGGTTTAAGCACTAAGACGGCAGAAGCAGCAGCGCGTGGCTTGCCAGCCAGCCTGTTTGCCGTGCAAATCATGCAGGGTGAAACAGTGGTAGGCATGGGTCGTGTCGTTGGTGACGGTGGTACTTCATATCATGTCGTCGATATTGCGGTTTTGCCAGAGCATCAGGGCAAGGGCCTGGGCAAGATGATCATGCGAGAGATCACGCACTACCTGCGGCAAAATGCGCCAGAGTCGGCGTATGTCAGCCTCATTGCCGATGGTCCTGCGCAAGACCTGTATGCGCAATTCGGTTTTAAACATACGGCCCCTGCCTCGGTAGGCATGGCTTATAAAATCTGATTTAATTTGACACTCAATTGACGGAAGCACGCATGGAAGAATTCCTGGCAAGTACCACCTATATAGACTGGCAGCATCCCTCCGTCCTGGCAAAGGCACAGCAACTGGCAGCCGCCGGTGGTGACCAGGCCGAGGTGGCGCGACGCTGTTTTCATTTCGTGCGTGACCAGATCAAGCATAGCTGGGATTATCGCCAGAATCCGGTAACCTGCAAGGCATCCGATGTGCTGGCACATGGCACCGGTTATTGTTATGCCAAAAGCCATTTGCTGGCCGCCTTGCTGAGGGCAAACGGTATCCCTGCTGGTTTGTGCTATCAACGCCTGACCATAGGCACAGAACCGCCGTTTTGCCTGCATGGCCTGAACGCAGTCTATTTGCCTGAGCATGGCTGGTACAGGCTTGATCCGCGCGGCAATAAACCTGGTGTGGATGCAGAATTTTGTCCGCCACAAGAACAACTGGCCTTTGCCATTAAAACCGCTGGCGAGCAAGACTTTGCCGGTATCTGGGCAGAACCGCATGCTGCCGTGCTGGCATCCCTGCTGAACCAGCCCACAGTAGAAGCCGTGATTAACAATTTACCTGATGGTGATTTGAGTGCAGACTCTGCACCCGCCCACCTGACTCATTTGCTCTGAAAGGAATTGACCCAAACCATGACAGCTACTGTTCACTCTACCCCTGAAGCCGTAGTCCAGGCCCAGCTCGACGCCTATAATGCACGCGACGTTGACGCCATACTCAAGACCTATGCTGTCGATGCACAGCAGTTTGAATTCCCGGGCAAGTTGCTGGCGACAGGCCATACTGAAATCCGCCCGCGCATGGCGGCGCGCTTTGCCGAGCCCAACCTGCATGCCAGGCTCATGCGCCGCGAGGTGATAGGCCACATCGTCATCGACCATGAAGAAGTCACACGCACTTTCCCGGAAGGCACAGGCCGTATGGAAATGATTGCCATCTATGAAATAAAAAATGGCTTGATACAAAGTGCTTCAGTGGCTTTGGGGGCCAAGATACTGGATTGATATCAGATTTATATCGCGGCTGCCAGTTATAGTCAGCATTTGCAGGTATGTACCGGTCTTCGCGGTAAAATGAGGCTTTCCCAGTCTTACTCCCTATCATGGCTCGCCTGCAACTGCATTTCCCAGAAGATCAATACTATTTCTCTACTCAGTTGACGGTGCGCGTGACCGACATCAATGGTGCAAACCATCTGGGTAATGATTCCATGATCTCGATGATTTCTGAAGCGCGGGCGCGTTTCCTGTACGACTTTGGCATACGCGAAACTGCCGCTGGTGGCAGCGGCATCATTGTCACTGACCTGGCAACCACTTACAGGGCCGAAGCCCATGCACGTGACCAGTTATTGTTTGAAGTGGGTGTCATGGACTTTAATAAATACGGTGGTGACATTACTTTCCGCATTACCAGGCCTGCCGACCAGACTGCTATCGCCATGGCGAAATCAGGCTTTGTATTTTTTGATTACCGTGCCGGGCGCGTGGTCGAAATGCCGGAAGATTTCAGGGCCAAGTTTGCACGTGTGAATTTTCTCGATTGATGAGGGATAGCTGGTGTCTTGCCTGGCCAACCGCAACCTATCCCTCATCCGACCTCTCCCTTGAAGAGAGAGGAGATTCATATCATCAGGCACCAAACTTGTAATTCACCTCTACCCAGCCCTGGCGGCCAAACGGATTGAAAGATCCAACCGGGTAGTTAGGCCAGCCGCCGCTATAGTCATACTTGATCTTGTTAAAGACATTGTTGACGATGACAGATACGGTCAGGTTTTTATTGGCCTGATACACAGTGCTCCAGTTGGCGATGCCGGTAGGTGACAGGTAATACTGACCAGAGCCATTTGGTATCTTGCCATACCGGGTTACCGTCAGGGTATTTGAAAAATCCCCTTTTGCCCAGTTAATGCTGGTAATGAGCTTGTCGCGCCAGTCGCTATTGCCAAGGTCGGCCAGGTCGTCATACAGGGCATCGCCTTCAAACTGTTTGGATTTTTTGCTCAGGGTCTTGCTGTAATTGGCCTTGATGCTGAAGCTGCCATAAGCGCTGGTTTTCAACTGATACTTGCCGCTGATGTCGATACCACTGGTAGCCTGGTAAGCCGCATTGATGGGGTTGACCCAGATTTCCTGTATCTCACCGGCATGGCTCAATGCATCTTTTGGATAACGCTTGATGCGGTTGATGGTATCGGCACACAGGCTGGAGCCTATATCGCGCTTGCCAGTGCGGCAATCGGCTTCATCGCGCAAGAGCTGGTCTGCACTCAGGTTGACCACCATATCGCTGATCTTGATGTTCCAGTAATCCAGCGAGACATCAAACTGGTTGCTGGGTGACCAGACCACGCCAAGGCCAAAGGATTTGCCTTTTTCTGACTTCAGGTCAGGGCTGCCAAACTGTACATAGTTTGCACCTGGTGAATAATTCGCGTAATCACAATCCTTGAGTTCCTGGCCTTCAGCCTTGCAGCGGTAGTAGTCGGTGGTGCTAGAATAATAACCTGTGCCACGTGCCTTAAAGATGTAGTTCATGTCTGGTGCGCGAAAGCTGGTGGCGTAATTGGCGCGCAATAAAAGCTCAGAGGTCGGGCGAATTTCGAGGCCACCGTTATAGGTCAGCTTGCCATCCTTGCGTCCAGCGAAGTGATAATCATCGTAGCGACCAGCCAGGCTGGCGGTAAGCTCTTTGAGCAGAGGTACATAGACTTCGGCACCCAGCGCGTAACGCTGACGCGAGCCACGTACATCATCTGATTTGGTGACAGTATTGAACACACCCTGATTGACCCTGGGGTCAGGCAGGTTATCAAAGCTCTGACGGCCTATCTCGGCTATGCCTGCAGTCTTGACCGCGCCTGCGGGCAGCTTCCACAGCTCTGTATTGACTGCCAGGCTCAGGGTCTGGGTGCGCGAACTGTCAGAGCTGCGTGATGCTCCTGTGATCTGCTCAAATTCTGCTGGTGTCAGTTTTTGCGTCAGGCGTTTAGGGTCCGGTGCATAGATGGCGATACCGGCCTGGTCCAGCCCCAGCTTGGGCCCCAGGAAAAACTGGTCTATGTTTGCCAGCGTGCGTGGTACCACGTTTTCGCTGCGGTAAGCTGACGCGCTATAGGCTGCTTCATAGTTCCATTGCGTGCCAGGGATAACGCCTTTGATACCCAGATTGATACCCGCAGACTGGTCTTCCCACAGGCGGTTGAACCGGTTCACGCCATTGATTTCTTCCGGTGCAAATATCTTGCTCCAGGCTTCATAGGCATTGCTGTTCTTGTTCCAGAAATAACTCTGGTTGGTCGAGGACGAAACCCAGCTTGGCGAACGCGTATCGTTTTCTGTCTTGTTCTTGCCCAGTAAAATATCGGCAAACAGGGTGGTGTCTGCATTCAGATCCAGGTTGCTGCTGGAGAAAAAATTCAGGCTCTGATTTTTGGTTTGCACACTCCAGTGCATAGGGCTCAGGCGGGGACTGGCGCAATAGCTGCCCTTGCTGGTTTTATAGCTGATCTGCGTGCCTTCAAAAAGATCACCGAGCTGGCTACAGGCATCACCCAGATCCAGGTATTTGCCAGACTTGATATCCTTGCGGTACAAGGTCGCGCTGGGTGTGCTGCGGGTGGCCATGAAATCGCGCTGGGTCGCACGCAGCGGTTCACGCTCGCTGTATTCCAGACTGAACAGACTGCGCAACTGATCGACATTGGCTGTGCCAGAGAATTGCACGCGCTTGTTGCTGCCACCACCACGGTCGGTATCGCCCAGTTTGACATTCAGGTTATAACCCTGACTTTGCTTTTTCAGAATGATGTTGACTACACCTGCAATCGCATCTGAGCCATAAATCGCAGATGCCCCACCGTTCAGGATCTCTATGCGCTCTACAATATTAGACGGGATATTCGCCAGGTTGGTGAAATTGACCGTACCTTCGTAAGCGATAGGGAAATCAGCCATGCGTCTGCCGTCCAGCAGTATCAGTGTATGGTTAGGCCCCAGACCGCGCAGGCTGATGGTGTTGGCGGAAGGCGTGAAGGTATTGCCGAAGTCTTCGCCCTGGGTAAAGCCAGAGTTTTGCACCGAGTTGTTGATTGCGTCATAGACATTCTTGTAGCCCTGCCTGGTGATTTCTTCTGCAGTGATGATGGTCACTGCCGCTGGCCCTTCGAGGCTGGCGCGCGGTATGCGTGAACCGGTGATGACGACAGATTCTGATTTGCTTTCTGCCGCCTGGGCAAAGGCGGCACTGGTATAAGTCTGGCTGTAAAAAAGCGCCAGAAGACACGCTGCCATGGGTGTCAACGCAGGTTTGTGGAGGTGGTTTTTATGTTGCATGGGTCTTCTCAGAAATGAACGAAGACCGAAAAATATCAAGGATATATTTATAAGAAAACGAATATATCCGTATATCAACATGCATAGCATGATTGGTATTGACGGCAGATGTGCGACTTAAATCAACATCTCTATAGAGAATGTATGGCACACTCTGGCAAGTGGTCTCGTCATCATCCAAATCAGTATGCGCGCAGCTTCTTCAAAAAAAATCCTGTCCAGATTCATCAGCGTCTTGCTGTGCTGCTGCAGTTTTCTTGGCAGCGCTTACAGCCATGCCGAGACCATCACGCTTGTCGGTGAAGATAGCTGGTACCCGTACTCGGCAGTCAAGGATGGGCAAAACCGTGGCTTTGCCGTTGCTGTCATCAAGGCTGCCTACGCTGCTGTCAATATCGATGTGAAATTTATTGCGACTCCCTATTCACGCTGCCTGATGCTGGTACAAAGCGGGCAGGAGCTGGGCTGTTTTGACAGTCTCAAAGACGTCAAGCTGGAACATGATTTTCTTTTCCACAAAGAGGCCATCTTCAAGGCCAGTGTCGGCATCTACGCCAGAACTGAGAGTCTGCAAAACAGAGGTAGCAAATTCAACGTTCAGGATCTGCATAAATATGTCATAGGCGTGACCCACGGTTATACCTATGGCACGGTATTTGAAAGTGATACCCGTATCGTTCGAGAACCTGCGCCCAATGATTTGTCCAACCTGCGCAAACTCTTGCTTGGCCGCTCTGATTATTCCCTGATCTATACCCGCATTGCCGATTACCTGACGAGTACCCACGCAGAAGAATTCAAAGGAAAAATTCAACAGGCTGGCATCTTGGTTGAAGACAACCTGTATGTCAGTTTTTCAAAACGCCGCCCGGAATCCACTCGCTATGCCAATGCACTTGACCAGGGTTTGCGCCAGATCAGGGCGAATGGTGTGTATGCGGCCATAGAAAAGAAATGGACAAAACCAGAGCCTTGAATGTCGAATGGCGTGCGTCATGCTTACCCTGCATCTGCATCTGCATCTGGCATGCGGTAAGATACGCTTTCATCATTAAACAATCTCTTTGCTGTTTATAAAAACGGTAAGTACCCAAGCAATCTCATGCGTGAAATTCGAAGCAAAGTAATTCCCGTCAATAAAACAGATTCTGCACAACGCCTGTCCACCCGTCTGGCTTTTCTGGCTGCTGGCCTGGTTGTTTCTGCCTGGGCACCGTTGGTGCCCTATGCCAAAGACAGGCTGGGGCTGGATGAGGCGACGCTGGGTTTGCTCTTGCTCTGCCTTGGCGGTGGCTCTTTATGTGCCATGCCCATGACAGGCATGCTGTCAGCACACTTTGGTTGCCGCCAGGTGATTTTGACTGCAGGTGCTTTGACCTGCGTGATCCTGCCTTGTCTGGCAATAGTGAGCAGCCCCTTGCTGTTTGGTCTGACACTATTCCTGTTTGGTGCGTCGGTAGGCACGCTGGATGTGGCCATGAATATACAGGCAGTGATTGTTGAAAGAAACAGTGGCGCAGCATTGATGTCTGGCTTTCATGGCATGTTCAGCGCTGGCGGTTTTCTTGGTGCGGGCACCATGGCCTTGTTGTTATGGCTGGGCATGAACACACTGGCCGCCAGTATCTGCCTTGGCCTGCTGGTGGCGCTGATGCTTGGGATTGCCAGCCCCAGCCTGTTGCACGAGCCAGATGCCTCTGATCGCGATGGCCCGCAATTCGTGATCCCGCATGGCGCAGTGATCTTCATCGGTGTCCTGTGCTTTGTGGTCTTTCTGGCCGAAGGTGCCTTGCTTGACTGGGGCGCCTTATTGCTGACTGCAGGCCGTGGGCTGGAAGCTGGGCAGGGCGGCATAGGCTATGCCGCATTCTCCATCGCCATGACCCTGGGCCGCCTGACGGGCGACCGCGTGGTACAGCGTCTGGGTGGCAAGCTGGTCATGCTGACGGGGGGCGTGTGTGCGGCGGCAGGTTTTTTTGCAGCCGTACTGGCAAGCTCACCTGTTATTGCCATTCTGGGTTTTATCTTGATCGGCATAGGTGCATCAAATATCGTACCCATCTTGTTTAGCGCCGCAGGCAAGCAAAATGCCATGCCTGCCAGCCTGGCCATCGGTGCCATCACCACGATAGGTTACGCAGGTGTACTGGCTGGCCCGGCCCTGATAGGTTTTGTCGCACATGCAATCAGCCTGAACATGGCTTTTGCCGGTCTGGGTATCGCCATGCTGCTGGTTGCGGCCAGTGCCAGACTCAAGCTGTTTGCGGAACAGTCAGCTTGACTGGTTTGACCTCTAAAGTAGCCCTTAAAAATCTTCAGCTACAATAACTCTTCATTTTTTTAGCATTGGTCTTTTTCCATGACTTCATCTGCCTATCATAAATTCGCCCAGCCACAATTATCAGAAGCCAGCATACAGGCCGTGGCCGATGTATTGCGTTCCAACTGGATCGCCACTGGCCCCAAGGTCAGCGAACTTGAGCAGGCACTGTCGCAGACTTTTGGACATCGCCCCACCAGGTTGCTAACCTCGGCCACTGGTGCGATGGAAGTTGCGCTGGCATTATGCAATATAGGTGAGGGCGATGAAGTCATCACTTCGGCGCAAAGTTTTTTCTCCGCCATGAACATGATCGTCAAATGCGGTGCCAAACCAGTATTTGTAGATTGTGATCTGGTCACACGCGCCATCGACCTGGCTCAGGTCGAAGCTGCCATTACACCTAAAACAAAAGCCATCATGCCCACCCATTTTCCCGGTGCGCTCGGCGATATGGATGCGCTGTATGCGCTGGCAAAAAAATACAAACTGCGCGTCATAGAAGATGCCGCGCTGGTGCAAGGTTCGAAGTGGCAGGGCAAGCCTGTGGGCTCATTTGGTGACATCGCCATCTTCAGCTTCCATCCCAACAAAAACATGACGACGATAGAAGGTGGTGCCATCGTCGTCAACGATGAAGCAGAAGCACAGCGGATAGATGTACTGCGTTTCCACGGCATCGCCAAACTGCCAGACCAGACCCGCGATGTGGTAGAGGCCAGCGGCAAGTTCAATATGTCGGATGTATCCGCCGTGATAGGCTTGCACCAACTGGCACAGTTCGACGACTTCATGGCCCGGCGCCAGGTGCTGGCAGAACGTTACTTCGCTAGCTTCCCGCACATCCCGGGCATCGTGCTGCCACCCCAGGGGCAGCCAGAGCAAACCTGGAATATGTTTTGCGTCCTCATCCCTTACGAAAATTTTGGCCACACCCGCAACAGTTTCCGTGCCGTCTTGCATGATGCTGGCATAGGCACTGGTGTCTCCTATGAAGCCTGCCACCTGACTACCGTAGGCAAGAGTTTTGGTTATGGCGAGGGCATGTTCCCCAATGCAGAACGCATTGCCCGCGAGACAGTTACCCTGCCCCTGCATGTGGGTTTGACGGTGGGGGATGTGGATGAGATTTGTGGGGTGGTGAAGAGGGTGTTGCTGGGGTGATACCGACACCGTAGGTCTTGCAGGGTGCTATGGTCTGCGCCGCATGTTTGTTTGATAAACAGATTGCCACTATTTCGATATCACATGCGGCGCATTGCAATGCGCCCTACGTCAAGAGTATGGCTTTGGTATGGGTAGTCTTGATACTGACTCAATCGCCCGCATCCTTACGTTTCTCCGGCGCATCCGGCACCGCCACTTTTTGCCCGTCCACGCCGGCCTTGCTGAGCTGGCCTTTATCCCAGAATAGCATTTCACCTTTGACGCCGCCCTTGATGCCTGAATCGATGGAGATGACTTTGCCCTGGTAGTGCGAATACACACCGTCCATGGTGGTGTGGCCGACGACGATGCGTTCGACCTTGAGTTGTTGCAGCACTTTATTGAGGTCGTCCACTGGTAGTTTTGGTGCAGTGAAATAGCCGCGATACCAGAGTGGCCCTATGCTGCCGTATAACCAGCTCAGTACATCATCGGTCTTGACTTGCGCCTTGCTCAAACCCAGCGTGCTGCGGTATTTCTCATTGATTTGTTGCAGGCTCATGTTGAGGTTTTGATGGTCGGGATGCAGGCCGCCATGCATGAACAGCATGTCGTTGACCTGGATGATGACGGGCTTGCTGCGCAACCAGCGACCCAGCACGCTGCTGTTGTCAAACATTTGCTGATAGCTGGTATTCAGATGCTGAGCAACGGCGGCATATTTTTTATTCAGGTAGCGTACGTCGCCAGCCATGGAAATGGCTTCATGGTTGCCCAGTAACAGATGCACGCCACCACCGGCGGCGCTGGCCTGGGCTTCGAGTGCATACAGCAGCCACAGGGCTTCAGTGACCTTGGGCCCACGGTCCAGCACGTCACCGGCGATGACGAGATGGCCTTTGCCGTATGTCCATTGCCAGCCCTGGTTGATGATGCCATTACCCTGCAAGAGCTTGAGCATGAGGTCAAACTGGCCGTGGATGTCGCTGATGGCGGCGACTTTGTCAGCATTGAATTTGATGCTGGCAGGGAAGGCAGTTGCAGCCGGACGTATCGTCAATGCCTGCGGATAGCCGCAAGGCGCAGGCAGGCTGATGTTGGCAGAAGCGGTGAAACTTTGTTTTTGCAATTGATCATTGCATATCCAGTTCACATCCAGTCCACCCTTGTCGATTTGATTGGGAGACTGGTAAAAGGCGTAAGGGCCATCATTGATGCCAGTGACTGGCGGTGATGGCGGTGCGGCATTTTGCGCGAATGCCGTACTCAACAATAACAGGCTGCTGAAAACGGCGACGGCACTGCGCAATGTTGTTGAACGAAGGTGAGATGGTGACGACAATACGGACATGATCATTCTGGAAGGGGGGCGCTTAGTTCTTTAAATAATAAACCTCGCCCTGATAAATCTCCGGCTTGGCTTTGTTCGTTTTCAGTGCAGGCAAGACCAGCTTGGGTGGCAGGTTGCCGAGTTGCCATTCGCTAGCCAGTGTCACGGCCTGTTGTATGTCCTCTGTTTTCAGGCGAAAGGCCAGGCCCAGTTTTTGTTTATTGGGCATGTCCTGCATTTCTTTCTCGGTATCGAGTCTGTCGGCGATCGTGAAATACAGGTAGG
Organism: Undibacterium sp. FW305-107; assembly: GCF_058788535.1. NCBI lineage: Bacteria > Pseudomonadati > Pseudomonadota > Betaproteobacteria > Burkholderiales > Oxalobacteraceae > Undibacterium > Undibacterium sp. FW305-107. Next base: position 505,075 of record NZ_JBYTAV010000001.1, on the reverse strand, counting down.
CGCGTGGCAGGTCGGCAGCAATGCCATTGCCTTCGCTGTAGATATTGCCCAGCCAGGCAAAGGCACGTGCATGACCCTGGCGGGCAGCTTGCGCCAGCAAGTGGATGGCCAGATTCACATCGCGGGGCATGCTGGCACCAGACAGATATTGGGTTGCCAGATAAGTTTGTGCCTGGGGATGCCCCTGGTCGGCGGCAGCCGCCGCATAGATATTGGCAACACGCTGATCGACTTCAGTACCCAGGCCCAGGGCAAATATGCGGGCCAGGCGGAACTGGGCTTCGGCATCATGCTGGTCAGCGGCGGCTCTGTACAATTTGGTGGCTTGTTCCATATCCTTGGGCATGCCCAGCCCCAATTCATGGAGAATACCCAGCGTTACCTGGGCGCTGGCCAGGCCCTGTGCGGCTGCTTTTTGATACCAGATCAGGGCTTGCGCCATGTCTTTTTCCATGCCTATGCCCAGTCTGTAACCCTCTGCCAGATTGAATTGTGATCTGGCATAACCGGCTGTGGCTGCTTTCTGGAACCATTCCATGGCCTTGGCTTCATCCTTGTCCGGGCCTTTGCCGTTCAGATACAGGGTGCCCAGATTATGCTGGGCTGCAGCTTCACCATTCTCTGCCCGTGTACTCCAGTCCTGAAAAGCCAGTGCAAAATTGCCCTCTCTAAAGGCTGCTGCCGCCACATCGGGTTTGGCTGGTGCGACTGGCGCAGTGGCTGCACTTGCTGTCAATATCTGGGTGGAGAGCAGGGCAGCAAAGAGTGTTGATTTGAACATGGATGGCGATATGGTCATGCAGACGCGGGTTTCTGGTAGATTGCTAGTGTAATTCATCTTACTTGGCATGGGTGAAATCAACGTTCCTCTTCCCCGGTCATATCCAGCATCTGCTGCCATTCTTCCGACCAGGCCAGCAAGGGCATCATTGCCTGCATCAGCGTTTGCCCTGAAGGACTAAGGCTATAACCACCTGCGGTCCCCATTTCTATGATGCGGGTTTCTCGCAGCTCGCGCAGGCGCTGGTTGAGTACCGTGGGGGACATGGCATCGCAGCGCTCGCGTAGTTCGCGAAAACTCAGTGGCTCACCACGCAGTTCCCAGATCATGCGCAGAGCCCAGCGGCGGCCCAGCAAGTCCAGCAAGGCCATGATAGGGCGGCCAGTTTGTGATCCCCTGACGGGCTGCCTTGGTTTTGGTGTCGTCATATTTTTTCCTTGCGCTACGTTAAATGTAGCGCTATGCTGTTGCTACTAATAACGTAGCGAATCATGAATTCTAGCACTGAGCGATGCGGGCCGGTATTTGCCTGTTGCCTTGTTGCGTACTTTTTCAGGAGAAGACGATGGACATGCCAAGAATTGCTCCAATGGAGCCACCCTACGATGCAGAAGTAGACCAGGCTTTCAGCCGTATCATGCCTCCTGGCATGCCACCCTTGAAACTATTTCGCACGCAGGCGCATAACAAGCGGGTGCTGCTTCGCATGTTTGCTGGCAACTTGCTGGACAAGGGGACTGTCTCCTTGCGTGAACGTGAGCTGGTCATCTTGCGCACTTGTGCCCGCTGCGATTCGGAATATGAATGGGGGGTACATGTCACCCTGTTTGCCGCCAAGGCAGGATTGAGCAAGGAAGATATTGCAGCCACGCTCAGCGATGAGCCTGAACTGACGGCCTTATCAGGCAGTGAAATACTCCTGCTCAAAGCCGTCGATGAATTGCATGCCAGCTCAACGATGACGGATGCCTTGTGGGCAAAGCTGGAGCAGCATTTCAGCCAGGAACAGATACTGGAAATCATCAGCCTGACTGGCAGCTATCACACTGTATCCTTCATCACCAATGCCACAAAGGTGGAGCTGGAAAGTTTTGCAGCACGCTTTGCGCAGTACAGGTGAAGATGCTGAAAAACAAATTCAGATGCCAGTCTTGCGCATCATGCCTTGTAGTTGGAACAAGTCGCTGATCGTATGCAAGCCAACTGATGCTGCTAGTTGGCTTTGGTCTGGCTTTTCAGTGATACCTGTGGCAATCAGGTGGAACTGGTTAGCCGGATCAGGCACATGACGCATGCCAATGACTGCATGCAGTGAGATACGTGTTTTGCCATCATTATAGGTTTCGCCCTGCGCAGCACATCCCTGCAAGGCTGCCATGTCTGGCCTTTGTTCAAAACGCGCATGGTAAAACTCGACAATGGGGTAGGCATTAAAACCCGTGATCTCGTGTACATAGGCGGCGTAATAGTATTGCTCAAGCTGGATGACGATGACGTCCTGGGCACGCAGAAATGTCAGGCTGTCCCTGGTAGATGGCCGCTTCTTCAGTGGCTGCACCGGGCTGCTCAATAAAGACTTGATGGCATCTGTGTTCCTGAAAAATGCATCGCTGAGGGCGACAGCTGCATTCAGATTATCAACGGCCTGCAGGGCACGCTGGGTAATTGCAGACTCAGCGATACCATGCTTATGCAAGAGCAGTGCAAGCGCCAGTGCAGTCTTGTCCCTGTAGCCCGGGCTGACTTCAGCATCGTTTGCATTGAGCACACAATTCCAGCGCCCCAGCAGCAGGGGCAATACATGGCCTGCCACGGTTATCTGCTGGTCATGCTTGGCATAACTCATGGCCGTCGCTGTCAGGCTTGCGACATCATCTTCGATGACTTGTACCAGCTGGTGCGCGGCCAGTTTATCCAGGGCTTGCTGATGGGTGATGGTTGGCATGTTTATTCTGCAGGAGTGTGTGACATGCCACGCACGATAACAGCTGGATTGCATGCGACAAACCAGACTTGCATTTGCTCACAATTTGCAGGACCAGGCTATCAGTTTTTTAAATATGCTCCCTGGGTTTTACCATGCTGTGTCTGTTCGTCATATTCTTTACCCTGGGTTTTCGCTACTGCAACCAGTGCATTGCCACGTTCATTCAGTGCGGTTTTTAATTGCTCGCAATTGGACAAGCCGGGTTGCCGCAGCAGGCTTTGTTCAATTTTTCTGGCTGCTTCTTGTGCAATCTGCAAATGCCCAAGCTCGTGTTTTTTCAAGGCAGGCAAGTAGTTTGCGAATTGACGTACGGCTGTTTCATCATTGCTGCTTAATTCTGGCAAGGTAATCATGGTCGTCAAAGTGACAGAGACCGATTTGACCTTGCAAATTCCTGAGCTTGAAGTGTCGTAATTATATTTCCAGCGCACATCCCACCTGGTGAAACCATGATACTTTTTATCTCCTTCGCGGATAGGTGTGGCGGCATTAATGGCCTTGAGCAGTGAGCTACCTGCCTCAGGTTTGACGGCATACATGGTGTAGTTGAGGGTTTCTACAACTTCTGCCCTGACCAGGGAACTGCCAAGCAGCATGGTCAGCAGAAACAGTTTTTTGATGAGCATATGAAGCCCTTTAATAATTCATGGGTAAAGACCAAGCCGGGTAACGTCGCAATTATTTGCGCAAACGCTGGCTGACGCTGCTCAGCATTGCTTCACTGTAAGGCTGGCCGCTTTGCCCTGTTTCGCTGATCAGGTTGCGCCATAGCACGGGGATGTCTACATTCAGGTCCGTGAATTTTTGCAGGCCGCATGCGTAGGCATAATTGTAGGGATCACTCTGGCTGGTGATTTTTTTGCAGGTGGCGCTGGCGTTTGCCTGATAAGTGGCAGCTTCTTCTGCTGTCCAGATTGCCGTATTTTTCAGTGCGTCCATTGCCATCGCTTCCGCGCCGCCTTCATGTATCCAGGCGGGCTCATCACCTACGCCACCCTGGCTGACGTTTTCTTGCCAGATATGTGCCATTTCATGGGCGACCAATTTTTGTACCATGCGGCGTATCGCAGGATGTTCGTTGAGCATGGCTTTGCCGCTGAGGCGGAAAGTGATTTGCCCGTTCGTCGCACCACCTTTCATGGAGAAACCCGGACTGCTCGTATCAGTGACAGAAACCATCAACACCAGTTCACGCAAGAGAGTTTTCTGGTAGGTATTGGAAAAATAGGCCGACATGCTGCTAGTAGTATCAAGGATAAGTTTGGCAAGCCATTCAGGCGTGGCCGGATCCAGAATCAGTTTGGCCGTGCCGGCGGGGACGGGTTTTTGTGGCCCGAAATAAGCATAGGCACGCAAGCTGCGTTCTGCATCAGCAAACGCAGGTGTGGGAATGATGGTCTCACCAGGCAGCCCCCGGTAGCTGACGGTCAAATTCATGCCTCGCGTCTTGCCGCCTTCCTGCACATCACCATCAAAAAATCCCATATAGATACCTGCGCCACCATCGCTGAAGCGGTTGTTTGGGGCATAGTTTTTTGGCGCAAAGCCATTGTAGGCAGTGATTTCAAAGCTGAGCTGGCGCAGGGGCTGCGCAAGGATATAGCTGTCCATCTGCTGATCAGGCTGGGGAGACTGTTCTGCCTGATAGCGTACACCGGTTGTCAGCGGCTTCCAGGCAGTGCTGCGGTAGTCGCCCGCGGCAGGCATGGTGAATCTGGATATCGCTTCGCTGAAGCTATAGTCCGCGCGCCATTTGTCTGCAGCAACGCGGGTCAGTTGCATTTGTGCAGGCAACTTGCCTGTTTCTGCGGCCGCGACTGGCAAGTTGTACAGCAGGCTGAAGCCTATTGCTACTGTTGTGGAGATCAGGAAGGTTCGCATGGATGCCATCAGGAAGTTATTGAATATGCCAGCATTCTATAAGAAAAAATAAGGATAGCGCCTTTACGTGATCTTTTACTTCATAGATAGCAGAGCATTCCCACGCTGCACAACATCAATCCACAGGCACAGAATTTTTGCACGCTACCATTGGGCAAGCAGGCAAACCGGTGCTGCGCCAGCAGCCTGGTCGTCCATTTCAGCAGGCTGCACAAGAATACAAAATAGAGCAGGTTGATTATTTCAAATACCACGCCCAGCACGACAAAACTTTGCACGGCATTGCCATGCCCACCTTGAATGAACAAAGGGAAGAAAGTGGAAAAAAACAGCACAGGTTTGGGATTGCTGAGCGTGATCAATAATCCGCGTGCAAAGCCCGAGTGATGCGGTATGGCAGCTTCCTGCTGCTCTCCCTGCAACTCCTTCTGGTTTTGTCTGGTACTGCCACGCCAGAGCATAAAACCCAGGTACAGCAAATACGTGGCCCCCAGCAGGCGCATTGTGGGCAATAGCCAGGGCAGACTTTGCATGAGTACAGCAAAACCTGCTGCCGACAGTGCAATCAGCAAGACATCGCCGCAGATGATGCCCGCCACGGCGGCTGCAGCACGTTTGGCAGATAGCTTCACATATCCGGCCACCAGCAAGGTGGCCGGGCCAGGTATGAGGATGACCAGGCTGGCTGCCAGGATGAAACTCAGTAATGAAGTCTGATCAGGCATATTGCGCCTCCGCTTTTACAGCTTGCAGATGGACATGCAAGTCCAGTATCAATTTATCCAGCCAGTCATCTACTGGAGAAAATTCATATCCCAGTTTGCGCGCACGTGTCGTATCCATCACATAGTCATGGGCGTAATCAAAGGGGCTGTTTTCTTTTTCTTGATTGTCGGCGACGTGCAGTAGTGCGGGCTTGCCCATTAAATGCGCGATGCGCTCATGTAATTGCGGTGCCGATAAACTGCCTTCACAAGCCAGATTCACCGGCCCCAGAAAATCTGTCTCCCCGGCCCATAGCATGGCATGGACGATCGCCTCTACATTCAGGAATGACGTGCGCCCCGCGCCTGCCAGATGATGTAAGGGCTGACCTTGCTGTACGGTGCGTATATAGTTGGCCAGCCTGCCGGTAAAATCATCCTGTGCCGCCAGTACATGGGCGATGCGCAAGCTGACAACCGGCAAGCGACCATCCTGCATTAACACAGCTTCTGCCTGCAATTTACCTGCTGCATAGCTGGTATCTGCCAGCGCCGGGTCACGCCAGGGATATTGCCAGTTGATGCTGACCTGGCTCAGGTCCAGATCATCTTCACGCAATGGCCGTTTGATATTACCGATCAAATGGCGATAGGTTTCTATGGTGGATGACATCACATAACGCCCGACCTTGCCGGTGAATACATCCAGCGCAATTGCTGCATCCAGCGGGCTGTAACACATCTGGTCGTACACCAGGTCATAGCTGGCATGGGCAAACACAGCGTACATGGCTGCTTCGTCACGCCTGTCCACTTGCAGGCGTTGCACGGCGTCGCCAAAGTCATCTGGCGTCTGGCCACGGGTGGCGATAGTGACGCTATGGCCTTTTGCCAGCAGACGCCTGACCAATTGTTTTCCAAAAAAGCGGGTGCCGCCTATAATCAAGATATTCTTATGCATGGGATATGCCTTTCATATGTAAAAGGAGATCATGTGCTTAACAAAGAATGGCGACAAACGATTAATATTGATGTCATGACTAAGTAAAACTATCTCAATATGCAAGAACCCATACGTAATCTATCCTTGCTGGTGGACTTTGAATGCGCAGCGCGCTGGTGCAGCTTCAAACTGGCTGCGCATGAACTCCACAAGACCCCGGCAGCTGTCAGCCAGAATATCAAGCAGCTGGAACAGCAACTGGGCTTTGCCCTGTTCGCCCGCCATGCGCGGCATCTGAGCATGACAGAAAAAGGGATGGAATTTGCCGGCACCGTCAGTCAGCTACTGCGCGACCTGCATACCAAGGTCGCCGCTCTGCGTGAAGACAGCGCAAACGATAGCCTGCGTATCTCTTGCACCCACTCCTTCGCCATGAAATGGCTGGTGCCGCGCCTGCATCGTTATACACAATTGCATCCTGATATTGATATCCGTATCGACTCCAATGATGCCGTGGTTGACCCCGGCCAGGGTCAATGTGATATCGCCATACGCCATCAGCTGTTTGTCGAAGGGGATGAAGCCAGTCTGCTGTGGCGCGAACAATTATTGTTGGCGTATAGCCCTGCCATGCTGACCGACAAGGACAAGCGTGCACGTCAGCCACCTGACTTGAAACGCTTGCTACGCTACCCGCTATTGTATGAAGGCACACCAGAAAACTGGATACGTCTGTTGCAAAACCATGATTTGCTGAAGCAAGAAAATAAGCAGCCACATGACTTTGCACAAAATTACAGCCATGCCGGTTTGCTGGTACAGGCCGCTGTCGCGGCCCAGGGCGTGGCCTTGCTACCAGTTGCCATTGCCTGTGAAGACATGCAGCAAGGCCGCCTGCGTACGCTACCGGCCGCACAACTCAGCTCACGCTATTGCTACCGCATCGTCACTGCCAGCAGCAGAGCAGTCAGGGTCGATCATTTTGTTAACTGGCTGCATGATGAAATGGCACAGATGCAAAACTACCTGCAACAGTAGGGCGCGCTACGCGCACTGTCTTTTACAGACCGATTACGCAAAGGCGCACGCGGTACACGCTACATAGCGAACCTTATGCCGGCACGATATTGCGCGGTTTTTTCCAAAAGCCTGATTTGAACTCGCCCTTCTTCCAGGCCAGATGCAAGAACACCACGCCCATCAGTGTCGCCAGCAAGACTGCCAGCACCGAGGCTTCTGCACCAAAAGCACCACCGCTGAGCCAGTCAGAACCCGTCATATGGGTTTGCAACCAGCCCTTGCTGTCCGTGCCGGACACCGCGACAGAAAACACCGCACCCTGGGTAAAATTCCAGGAAAAATGCATGGCAATGCACAATGCCAGACGGCGTGTAAGCATATAGGCTGCACCAAAGGCAATGCCCGCTTCCAGCGCAATGGCAATCGAACTGAAGATAGTTGCTCCGGGATTGGATGCATGGGCAAAGCCAAAGGCCAGTGCTGATATCAGGATAGCGACGATACTGCCCAGCGATTCCTCCATCATGCGGAATATGATAGCGCGGAAAAATAATTCCTCCATTACCGCCACCACCACAAATACCGGAAGATATTTGAGCATCAGGCGTGGGTCATTGTAGCCATCGACATGAAACACACCCAGCAAGGACAAACTGCCCAGCACCAGGACAAACAGCATGGCACCCAATACCAGGCCAAGCAGCCATTCTTTCCAGGCCGAGAATAATGCCAGTTCAGTGACGGCGCGTTTTTCTATGAGACGCACATAAAATGCATAACTCAGCAGGCCTAGCGTCATGCCCGCCATATTACGAAACACCATCCAGTCTGGCCCTGCCAGGAAATGCGACATCGCCTTGCGCGAGACAAATTGCACAATGCCGACGATGAGCACGGCCAGCAAAAATTTGACGATAGTGTATTGCAACAGCTTTTGATGCCAGACAGGCTTGCTGAAGCTGGCATTGATTTCTGCCGTGGTCATAAATCTCCCCCTTGACTGTGTTGTGAGTATAGTTGGTGTCAGCCACGCCCGCGGGCTGGTGGATGACTGGATGGCACTATAAACAGATGATAAAAAATTACATCTGCGATCTGACAAAGTGTGAAAAGCAGGTAATGAATGGCACAATAAGCGGATAAAAAGCGGATAAAAAGCGAGCCTTCAGGCCAACGGCAAGATGATCCTGTTTGCAAATTTTTAAATTCTGTCTGCTTCTTACCAATATAAAGGAATAAGTTACTGATTCTTGACACGGATATGCGCGCCCGCATTACACTAAAACTGCGTACCAGCAGTGTTGACAAGAAGGTTTGCCAGCCACGAAATCCACACAAAATCTGATCAGATGAAATTGCTTAGACTACTGATACTGTTATGGATAACTTTTGCTTGTCTGAACCAGGCGCGTGGCAGTGATGCCGTCAATACAGTCAACAACTCAGGTAAGCTCATACGCTATCCACGCTTATCCACGCAGCTTGATCCGCATAGTGACTATATTCTGGAAATTTTAAAACTGGCGATCAAAACCAGCGGCCAGCCATACCAGCTACAAGCCAGCGAAGCACCCATGCAGCAGGCACGTGGCATCTATGAACTGAGCTCGGCACAGGGAAATGTTGATATTCTCTGGACCATGAGTACCGATGAAAGGGAGGCGCAACTTATCCCCATCCGCATCCCCATAGACAAGGGCCTGATAGGTTGGCGCATCGCCCTGCTGACGGCAGCGAATGCAAATATCTTCAAGGACGTGAAGAATCTCAAAGACCTGGCCGCCTTCAGCGCCGGGCAAGAGCTGGACTGGCCTGACGGCCCCATACTGAAAAGCAATGGCCTGCCGGTAAAAACCTCGGCATCTTATGAACCATTGTTTAATATGCTCAAAGCAGGGCGCTTTGATTATTTCCCGCGTTCAGTATTTGAAGTGCAGGTTGAACTGGATGGCCGCCCCGGTCAACAATTGGTGATCGACAAACACATAGCCTTATATTACCCCTCGGCCCTGTATTTCTTTGTCAGCCCACGCGAACCCAAAATGGCCGAAGACATACAAAACGGCCTTGAAGAAATGATAAAAAACGGCAGCTTTGAAAAGATATTCCAGCGCTATCAGCAAGCATCCATCAAAAACGCCAATCTCAAATCCCGCACCATCATCAACTTGCGCAACCCCTTGCTGAGTGCAGAGAAGATGCCTTTGAACCGGCCAGAATTGTGGTTCAAGCCTTGATGTAGTAGGGCGCGCCCTATAAATTGCCATGATCCATAAGATACTTATGCTCTGCCTTACAAAGTCGACTCCGCCGCCGCATCCAGCTTGTCTTGCGCAGGGAATTCCTTTACCAGGTAACGTTCAGGATAGCCTTCCACACTCTGCATGAGTTCGCTGGCAGTGCTGCACAGGTCATCCCAGCTCAGGATTTTGCTGGTGTATTCGCCTTCCTGGGCACCGGGAATGACCATCGCGACCAGGTCGGTTTTTGGTAGTAGCGATACCACGCCCTGGGTCCAGGTAGAAAGTGAGGTCAGCTTGTCGGTATCATTATTTTTGAGTACGGTATAGCTGGCGACAAAAACATCTTCCCCGGTTTTGTCATGCAGGGCTTCCAGCAATTCCTTTTGTGAACTATAGTCTTCCGCCCTCTGGGTGGTTTGCAGATTTCTCAGCCGGTCAAGCACATCAGCATTGTCCGGAGTGTAGCTGACGATCTTGCCATCCCTGAGCTTGTACATGCCGGCGGAAACCACACGCCCTTCCTGCTCCATGCAGGCTTGCGCATGTTCCAGCATCTTTAATTGTGAGGTGCTGGAATTGGCTGTGCATAACAAGAGCCGGCCACGGGTTGGCACCATCAGCACCGGGTCACTGCCGCAACCAGCGCGATAAATAAGATCAGGCAGCAGGATACGTGAAGAATCATAGGCATCTTCCCATACCCCGGCGACGACACCATCCCCCAGATTCACGAACTTGTCATCGGTGCGGTCACGCAAATTGTCCAATGCCACTTTCAAGGCATTTTCAAGGCTGATATTCCAGGTTTCATAATTGCTCTGGTTGACCAGCGCCATGGAATGCTCAGTATCATAGGCCAGCATCAGCATGGCATCTTCACCAAAGGGCAGGGCAGCCTGTTGATAGGACATGGGTTTGTCCTGCATCAGCGAAGTCAGGCGCAGGTATTCACCCTGGCCACGAGGCTTGAGACTGGGCATCAGGTGTTTGCTGGCACTGGCAAAATCGTCGGGAATGCCGTTCACCTGCAAGCCAGCCGTGTATTTCAACAGTACATGGTCACGCTGGCTCTTGGCTGCAGCACAATAGTCACGATAGGCATTGTGCAGGTTAAGTATGTGCGAACCATTTTCACCCACTACCAGGCGGAATTCAGCCTCATCAAAATGCATGGTCTGGGCAATGCCCTGACTACGTGCGTACTTGATGACGATCTGGGCAAACTTGTGCGTCGATGGCCTGGATTTGAATAAATCGAAGAATCCCATGAATCTCCCGAGCGGCTGTATGGTTATCGTAACATCAGGGGGCTCTGTATTTCCGGTACAGATCATTTTTCCGTATGATAACGTCAGCGACGGGATTTGTGTTTGTTCAGTACATTATTTCCGATTCAATCGTGTAATTGCAAAATTCAGTTTTGATTGGTAATAAGTGTCTGCGTTATTTGCCCGGATAATTTGTTTTTCGCGGTCTTGTAAGCCCTTATCTCCGCGGTGACAGGTCTTGCCATCGCTGACGATCCACTGCTTTTTACCAGTGTAAATGCATCGACCAGTTCACTGAGGCTGATTGCCTGGGTTTTCAAGCTCTCGGCGGAGGCAGCCGCCTGTTCAACAAGGGCTGCATTTTGCTGAGTAATGTCGTCCATTTGCGTGATTGCCTGATTGACTTGTTCTATGCCCGCGCTTTGTTCCTGACTGGCAACGGTGATGTCATGCATGATTTCTGCAGCACGCTTAACGCCGGAAACGATCTCCTGCATGGTTTTACCTGCTTCCTCTGCGAGCTTGTCGCCGCTATTCACTTGATCAACTGAGTCATGGATCAGCGTTTTGATTTCCTTGGCAGCCCCGGCACTACGCTGTGCCAGATTACGTACTTCGCTTGCGACCACGGCAAATCCACGCCCTTGTTCACCTGCACGGGCGGCTTCAACTGCAGCATTCAAGGCCAGGATATTCGTCTGGAAGGCTATACCATCTATCACGCCGATGATGTCTGCAATCTTGGACGAGCTATGCTTGATTGCCCCCATGGTTTCAACTACTTTGGCTACTGCATGGCCTCCTTTTTCCGCAATTTTTGCGGTGGAAGCGACTAATTGAGTCGCTTCATGTGAGTTGTCGGCATTTTGCTTCACGGTGGAAGTCAATTCTTCCATGGATGAGGCGGTTTCTTCCAGCGAACTTGCCTGTGATTCTGTACGACCAGACAAGTCAGCATTGCCTGCTGCAATTTCACTCGCGCCATTAGTGAGATGGCCTGTCGTCTGGCGTATCTGGCCGACCAGCAATTTGACGTTTGTCTGCAATACGCGCAGACCTTGCGCCAGATTGATGACTTCCTGGCTTCCGGTTGTCTTGATGTGATTCGATAAATCGCCAGAGCTCATGGTCTGGATATCCCGCATCATGCTGTGCAATGGTGTAAGTAATTTTTGATACAGGTTCAAGCTAAATGTGGCTGTCAGAACAAGCATGGCTAATGCCAGCAGATTCAAGATATTCTGGTTACCCGTTTGTGCATTTCCCATGTTGACTAAATAGGTGATTGCGCCCATGAGCAGAATTGTCAAGGCATTGAAACTGACTAATTTTTGCGTCATGTTCAGTCTGGCAAAAAAATCCATGGAAGAAAACGCACTGCGTTTTATAGCAATACCTTCACGGATGATCAGTGATTTATCACCGTTCTTGATGCTGCGATAAACTGCGTCTGCAGCTCTGACCTGTTCACGGCTGGGCTTGATGCGTATCGAGGTATAGCCCACCATTTTGCCGTCTTTGAGCAGCGGTGCGGCATGTGCCTCTACCCAGTAATGATCACCGTTTTTACAGCGATTTTTGACCAGACCAGTCCAGGATTTTCCATCCTTGATCGTGCACCAAAAATCGGCAAAGGCCTCGACCGGCATATCCGGATGGCGCACAATGTTTTGCGGCGCACCAAGCAATTCATGCTTGCTATAGCCACTGATGCGAACAAAGTCATCATTGACGTAAGTAATATTGCCTTGCAGGTCAGTCTTGGAAACGATGGTTTCCGTTTCCTGCATGATGTATTCCTGATTGGTGACGGGCAAATTATTACGCATGATGAAAATCCTTGATAGTATCGCTTCTTTATTAAATGATTTGAACTTTGTTCAGATTGCGAGCCGCGAACTGGGCAAGCCTGGCATTTCTGGATTGAGGGCTTTTTTAACGGCTATGCCCAATGCCTGATCGCTGATGGGTTTTTGTAAAACCGCGACAGCTTTCGACAAGCAGGCCTTTTTAAAATCTTCAGTCAGTTCGTATCTGGTCAAGACAATCACGGGTATTTTCTTCGCTAGTTGCTCAAGCTTGGACATGATGGCAAAGCCGGACATATAGGGCATGTGCAAATCCAGCACAATGCAATCAGGTTGTGTGAAGTGCAGGCTATCTATGAACAGGTAGCCAGAGCTAAAACTCAATGTCTGCCACCCCATAGAGTCCAACAAAGTCACCGTCGCCTCCCGCGTGGCTGCGTCGTGATCAATGACTGCTATCCATGTAGATGTATTTCCCATAGGCATCATCTTATGGTGCTGGCTCAGCGATTGATATTGGACTTTGGTCCAATATGGAGCGGGAATTTGTAAAGCTGTGTTAAACCGATGTAAAAAAAGGGCTGCAGATTTTTCTGCAACCCTTTATAAAAAAGCGATACATCTGCGCTATTTACTGTTTCGCACTAATGTTTTTTCAGAAAATTGAACCGACACAACATATCAATTCTGCTTAAAATTCTTCCCAACTACCTTCAATGGCTGGTACAAGTTTGGGCATGGGTCTGGCCTTTGCCACCGCATGCTGGATTTTTTTTATCCCCGCAGAGGTCGATTTGCTTATTGCACTTGGCCGCGTTTGCCTGACAGGCGATACTTGCAATTGATTTGTCGCTTCGATTTTGAATTGACGAACCAGATCGGCGAGACTGACTGCCTGCTCTTGTAATGAGCCGGCTGCCGCCGCGGCTTGTTCCACCAGAGCCGCATTTTGCTGAGTCACTTCATCCATCTGCGTGACAGCGATATTGATTTGTTCTATGCCTGAAGTTTGCTCTGCACTGGCTGCGGTGATCTCTCCCATGATGTCGGTCACGTTACTGATACTACTGACGACTTTTTCCATGGTTGCACCAGCCTCATCCACCAGGCGGCTACCCAGACCAACTTTTTCAACCGAATCGTCAATCAGCAATTTGATTTCTTTGGCAGCAGATGCGCTGCGCTGCGCCAGGTTACGCACTTCACTGGCGACCACTGCAAAACCCCGACCTTGTTCACCAGCACGTGCGGCTTCCACTGCGGCATTCAATGCCAAAATATTGGTCTGGAAGGCTATTCCATCTATGACGCTGATAATATCGACAATCTTTTTCGATGAGGTATTGATGTCCCCCATGGTGTTGACAACTTGTGCAACCACGGCCCCACCCTGAACGGCGACCGCACTGGCGGCGATGGCCAACTGGTTTGCCTGACGGGCGTTGTCAGCATTTTGTTTGACGGTAGAAGTCAGTTCTTCCATCGAGGAAGCCGTTTCCTGTAATGCCCCAGCCTGTGATTCAGTACGGGATGACAAATCCATGTTACCAGTGGCGATTTCGGAGGAAGCCGTTGATATCGTTTCTGTACCCTGGCGCACCTGACCAACCAGGTGAGCGAGGCTGTCATTCATCTGTTGCAATGCGAGCATCAACTGTCCTGCTTCATTTTCCGCATGCACCTCAATCTTGCTGGTGAGGTCGCCTCCCGCCACGCTTTGTGCCACTTGTATTGCCTTTTTTAGTGGTGTGGTGATGGCGCGCGTACTGCTCCAGGCTATCCCTATGCCGATAAAAATGGCAGCGATCGTCGCAATGATCATGAGAGTCATCGAGGCCTGATAGGTTTCCTTGGCATTCACTTCGTCCTGGGTATTTTTTGCTTCTTGCAATACGACAAATTCATGCAGTGCATCTTGCCATTTGGCGTTAACTGGAATGACGTCTTTCAAGAGAAATTTGATAGCGACATCCTTATCCGTTTTTGCCATTTCTATAAATTTGTCATTCAACGTCCGCGCCGCCTGTTGATCTTCCTTGATTTTATGCATGAAGCTTTTGCCAGCATCATCCATGGGCATCTTTTCCAGTTCCGAATACGCCTTGTTGTAATGAGTGCGTGCTTCGTCGATTTTCTTGTGTTGCTCTTGTGCCATGTTGTCAACCGGGAGCAATGCAATAGTTCTGATCACCCTCGATACGACATGAACAGAACTGCTCATCTCTTCCAGATGATTGATTTTTTTGACATTGACATCGACAACATGGTGTAGCGCTTCATTGGACTTGTGCATACCATTAATGCCCAGCAACGCAACAATTGTCAGGATGCATAGCAACAGGCCATACCCTATGCCGAGTTGCTGGCCTATCTTCAGGTTGGATAATTTCATTTCATGTCTCCGGCTAAGTGTGTACTGCTAAATTGATGTCTGGAAAAAGTGTTTGCTCGTCCCGGTTAATTAAAGCCGCTGCTATCGCGGCAAACAAATCGTGATCGTTGACTGGTTTTTGCAATACAGTAAGGGCATGTGCCAGGTCGGCATCTCGCTGTTTTTCACTCAGATCTTGCCCTGTCATGATGATCACAGGCAGCTCCAGCGCTATTTGCGCCAGTGTTTTTATGACAGCAAAGCCAGACATATCCTGCATGTGCAGGTCAAGCAATACACATGCTGGCTGCCTTATGCGCAAGCTATCGAGAAAGGCTTTACCTGACGCAAAGGCATGTGCTTCCAGCCCAGCCGAGCGTAGTAAGCGCAGCAGAGCGCGACGTATTCCTTCTTCGTCATCGATCACTGCTATCCATGTAGATGTATTTCCCATGAGCATCATCTTATGTGGACAAAGATGATGACGCTATTGGACCTTGGTCCAATATCAGGCCTGCAATTGTGAATCAAGGTGAAGTGGGCGCGCGCAGAGCAAGCTGGCGCTGGCAGAGCTTAGACTTTCAGTTTTTCCAGCAAATGGATAAGTGCTGCCACTGACGTTACATTCATCTTGCTCATTACTTTGGCTCGGTGTACCTTGATGGTCTTTTCGACTGTCCCCAGTTCTGCCGCAACTTGTTTGTTGAGTTTGCCTTCGACCACCAGGTGCAGTACTTCCAGTTCGCGAGGTGTGAGGCTGTTCAAGCGGGCTTGTATTGCCTGTTTCTCCATTTTGGCAAGTCGCGCGAGCAGGTTGCGCTCACAGGCGAACTGCACCGCTGTCAAGAGTTTGTCTGCATCTACGGGTTTGGTTAAAAAATCTTGTGCGCCCAGCTTCATGGCGAGCACCCCCGTATCGATACTGCCGTGGCCCGTCAAAAAGATGATGGGTAAGTCGCTGCCTATTTCGGTTAGCTTTTGTTGCAAAGCCATGCCGTCCATGCCTGGCATGGCGAGGTCCAGCACCAGGCAGCCCGCTTTACTCGCGCTGCCGCTCTCCAGAAAGGCTTGCGCCGATTCAAAAGTGACCGCATTTATCCCGGCCGATTGCATTAGACGAGACATCGCCTTGAGTACAGCTGGCTGGTCATCGACAAGAAAAACGCTGCTTGCTTCTGTCATGTTGTTGGCTCGCTGGAAGTGGGCAGATAAAAACGGAAGCTTGCGCCCGTGCCTGCATGATTGCCGTGATTTTCATACCACAATTGACCACCACTGGCTTCAATGATGTTTTTGCAAATCGATAGTCCCAGTCCCATGCCGCTGGCCTTGGTAGTATAAAAGGCTTCAAATACCTTGGTGCCCAGCGATTCAGGCACGCCAGGGCCATGGTCATTGACACTGACTTCCACCCGGTTTTCTTCGTTTAATCTCGTGTTGATTTCTATCATACGCTGGCTGGCATCAAGCCCGGCAATAACTTCACAGGCATTCATGATCAGATTGATCAAAACCTGCTGTAATTGCACAGTGTCAGCGCTGACGGTAGGTAGATTTTCTTGCAGCTCACTGAGCAAAGTAATGTCCTGATTAATCATATCATTGCGTAAAATATGCAGCACTTCGAGAACCAGTTTATTGATATCCACACTGTGCTGTTCATGACTACGTTTGTCAAACAGGCGACGCAAACGCCGTATGATTTCACCGGCACGTTTGTCTTCATCGACAATGTCTTGCAGTATTTCACCCAGCTCTTGTCTATCTACCTCTGGGCCCGCCAGGAACCTCTGGGCCGCCTGGGCATTGCTGAGTATGGCTGTCAGAGGCTGGTTCAATTCATGGGCAAGAGCGCCAGACAATTCACCCATGGTAGCGACACGCGCCAGGTGCATGACTTCCATGCGTTTTTGCCCCAGTTCGAGTTCAGCTTCCTTGCGCGCGGAGATATCTACAGTCACGCCACGGGTCAGCAATGGATTTTGCTTTTCGTCTAGCTCTACCTGCCAGACTACCGCCAGCCATCGCTCTGTCTCGTCCTGTAGCATTACTCTGAACTCAGCCTGATACCGATGTTGCTGATCATTCCTGTAGTTACCCGTGATATTTTGAATATGGCGACGATCTGCCGGATGGATGCGTTGAATGACCATGTCCATGGTCAACGCTTCGTCCTGACTGAAGCCGAATTGCCTGCGCCATTCCAGCGAAGCCCATAATTCACCCGTCCCCAGATCGCGTATCCAGGTGCCAATATTGGTTATATCGCTTGCCATGGTCAGGCTTAACTGGATAGCCCGTACATCGTTTTCCCGAACTTGCAAGCGCTCGGACAATTGCAGTTCATGCGCGCGGCGCTCGCGCTCAGTTTCTGTGATGTCGCGAATAATGGCTATGACAGTGTCCTGGGTACATGGCACCACCCTGGCCTCGAATTGCATGTCACCTCTGCCAGCAACAGGTAAGTCGTGGCGAAATTCCTGTAATTTGCCGCTGCCCAGCGCCTGTTCGATTGCGTTTGTATACTGGCTCGCCACTTTGGGTGGTAACACGTCCTCAACTTTTAGCTGCAAGAGTTGTTCGCGGCTTTGCAATAACATGCCAGGATCAGGAGCGTGGACATCAAGATGGCTGCCGTTGCGGTGGATAGTTAAAATCAGGTCGGGGATGGCACGCACCAGAGCGCGATTCCTGGCTTCACTTTCCATCAGTGCCTTTTGCGCCCGCTTTAGTAAAGTGACGTCTGTCACCAGTACAAAAAACCCTTGCACAACACCATCGATAGTATGGGCGATATATTGTGCCCAAGTATGAGCAACATCTCCATTAGCTTTGACCAGAGTGCGCTCGAATTTCTGATCAACCCCTTTCAATACAGCCTTGATATAGGCAATATTTTTGGAAAACAGTTCCTGTCCAAGCAAATCCTGCATGAGTATGCCTTGCATTTGTTCAGGCGTGCGGCCAAACCAGCTCAGATATTGATAGTTGGCATAAGTGCAGCGCAAATCAGAATTCCAGTAGGCCACCATGCCGGGGACATTTTCGGCGACCACGCTGGCAAAATATTGACCTTCCGCCTGAGTCATCATCTTGCCTTGCCGGCGTGTGATATCCGTCAGTTGTATCCCCACGCAGTTTTCCTGCTTGTCGGCGTTCAGTAGCACCATCTCCAGTCTAAGGAAAATGAGCTCACGGTCTGCCCTTATTGCCCTGAGTTCGCATGCAGATTTCCCACCTGATGCAGTCAACGCCATCAACTGAGTATCAAGCACCATCTGATCTTTAAAGACAAAGGTCTGGAACTGTTGCCCCTCCAGGTCTTGTGCAGTTGTCGTCAGTAAATCTGCTGCTGATTGGTTGGCATGTATCACCAATCCATTCCCGTCGATGATCACAAAGGAATTTGTCGAATGCTGAAAAAATTCTTTGTAAAAACCGTTTTCAGCAGGGTGCGAAAGTTGAGCGAATTTAAGCGCTGCATTTTCCTGCTCAAGCTGCTCCACCCGCGCAAGCAAATGTTGCGCAGCAAGCTGATCACTTTGTGTTGTTGTCAGCGGGTCTTGCGGTGTTGTCTTTGGATTTACTTGCATAAGCCCGGAAATGGTGAATTTTTCAACTTTGCATAATAAAAATTCAAGCGTATTGAGCTATATCAATCTGGATGATTGTATCTTTATTGTAAGAAATATCTGCATAAATAGTGTGTCTGATGAGCGGGCTATACAACAGTGTGAAAACACATCGTACAAGTTTACATAGAGAATACTATGTTGTTTTAGTTGTAATTTCTTGGCGGCAATTTATAATAGTTTGATCGTTTCTATACTGTTTTTTTTGATATCACCTCTGTGAAAGTGACGCTCTTTGTGAAAAATACCAATACTGCTTCTGCTTTGACTTTGCGCCTGTTACTTGCATTTCCTTTGTTGTTGGCTGCCAGCCTCTCCAGTGCTACTGACCTCTCCGCCAGACATGCCGCTATCAAAACCATGATCAGCGAATCATCGCAGAGCGTAACAAACACAACGGAAAATATCCATCAACTCAGGAATGAAGCCAATGGTTTATCTAAACCTGATGCCAGTAAAGAAGATTTGCAAACCGCACTCGCTAAAATCAAACTGGCATTGACAGTGATAGAGAGTAGTGAATTTGAACGCCTGGCATTTGCGGCCCAGCACTATAAAGGACAACGTTTCAATTTCGTCATGGACGCGGCCTCGCTTGAGCTGCGCCTTGGCAACAAAGAAGGGTTTTTTAATTTATTGGAAAGCAGTCAGACCTGGGTTTTATTGCCCTCGTTAAAAGCATATCTGACCAGTCCAGCTTTCGATGCAGTCAAAGATGAGCCGCGTTTGAAAGCTTATCTCAAGCTGATAGATATACCTGCCAAAATGGGGAAAGAATCTGCTCTCGTCACTCCTTACAGAGACAATATCAGCAATGCAGAAAAAATTGCTGGCCTCTCCATGTTTTGGTCAGAAGTCAAACGCAGCTTTGTGAATTTCCAGAATGTTCCTGACCTGGATTGGGACAAGCTCTACCTCGAATATCTCGATAAAGTCACGCAAACCAAGAGTACCCGTGAGTATTATCAGGTCATGATGCAACTGGCCCCGCACCTGCAGGATGGACACACCAATATCTACGCGCCGGATGAACTGCAAGAGGTGTTTTATTCCCGGCCAGCGCTGGCAACTGCCCTGGTCGGCAAGAGCGTGCTGGTGACCAGGGTACTCAACCAGCAACTTGCGCAAAAAATCCAGCGTGGCGATGAGATCATCAGCATAGACGGCCAGCCTGTGCACGAATATGCAAGCAGCAAGATCGCTCCCTATGCCAGCAGCAGTACGCCGCAAGACAAAGCCGTGCGTGTGTACAGCTATGCGCTGTTAAGCGGTGATAAAAGCAAAAGTATACGTTTGGGCTTGCGCGATGCCGCTGGCAAAGAAAGAGTAGAGGTCGTCAGCCGTGGGCAGGACCGCGACGCGGCAGGTGACCCACCTTTTGATTTCAAAATGCTGCCCGGCGATATCGCCTACCTTGCCCTCGATCATTTTGAAAGTGATGCCGGTGTCAAAAAACTTGAATCCGTCATGCCCAGTATCATGAAAGCCAAAGGTCTGATACTTGATATACGCGCCAACGGTGGTGGGTCTACTTTGCATGGCGCAGCCATCCTGAGTTTTTTAAGCAAGAAGCCAGTGCCGTATGCCTATAGCACAGAAAGGCAAGAGAGCCATGTCATGCGTACTCAGAGTGACCTGATTCTGCTTGATACTCTCAGGGCTGGCATTTCCAAACCCTATACCAAGGAACGCAAGGAAGTCTACACTGGCCCGGTGGCCGTGCTGGCTGGCGCAAAAACTTTCTCTGCCGCAGAAGACTTCCTGATGTCTTTTGTCACTCTGCAACGCGGCACCATCATAGGCAGCGCCACTGCTGGCAGCACCGGCATGCCCATGTCCTTTAAATTGCCCGGCGGCGGCAGTGCCCGTATCTGCGTCAAGCACGACAGCTTTCCCGATGGCCGCGAATTCGTCGGCAAGGGCATCGCACCTGATATAGAAGTCGTACCAACAGTTGCCGACATACGCGCAGGGCGTGATGTAGTACTGGAGAAGGCGGTGGCTGTGCTTAGTAAATAGCAAGTATTGATACGGCAAAGCGCAGGAGAAATATACCCCCTGTGCTTGTCCGCAATGGGTTCAATTCACCAGCATGCTCACCAGGTCTGGTGCTGCCATGGATGGCAAAAATTCTGTCACCTTGTACTGCGCGATCCCTTCACGCTGGAACGGATCTTCCCGTAATATCGCTTCCAATACATCCTTGCCAGCCGCATTCGCCAGAATAAATCCACCGGTACGCGGTTCCTTGCGTCCCGATAGCAAAAACTGCCCTGTCGCATAATGCCGCTCAAGAAATGCACGGTGTTCGCTGACAAAGTTATCTACGATAGAAAGAGGCTGGATATAGGTGAGCTCGACGATGAACATGATAAGAAAATCTGGAGAGTAATGGTCTGGACGAAGGATAGTAAGGCGCAGTATGTGATTAACGGAGCCGGATCGGCTGCTATGTCAATTAATGAACATCCATGCCGGCGAAACGGTGCGCACAGCGCACCCTACAAACCACTTACCGTCCGCGCCCACTGGTCTCCACAATAATTTCATTGTCACACCTGTCCACCTGACGATTAAATCCTTCCGCATCACCGACCAGTTTAGCCAGGCCCTTGCCGGTTTCAAAATTCGTCGGCAGCTTCAGGCGTATCTCTTGCAGGTATTTACCATCAGCACAACTGAGCATGAAGTTCTGCGCAATTTTTTCACCCTCCTGTTTCTTGACCATCTCAAAGAAGTCTTTTACTGAGAATGACTTGCCCGCATGCTCCAGGATGAATTTGCCTACTGCAGAATTATTCACTTCTTCCACCGCTGCCGCTGCAGTCTTGAAATAAGTATCAGCATCGCGTGCCTGACAAGTACCGTGCTTGCTCCATTCGTATTCACCAAACTTGCTTTCAAACTGAAAATTCGGCATCCACTTGGCGATGCGCTTCACCGTGTCTGCTGACAACTTCATAGGCTCGGTCGAGCAACTGCCATAATTGATGCCGCATTCTTTTTTATTTGGCCACAGACCATGTAGGGTCAGGTTATTGATCTTCAGTTTGCCGCTGTTGATGGCATCGCATTCCGGCTTCTTGCCGCGATAAGCAAAATGTTCGCAAAAGCCGGGCTGCCAGGTGATGGCCAGTACATAACTGTCTTCCTGGTTAGCTGTGCTGCACATGGTCTGGTGCTCAGCTTCTCTGTTTACCTTGGCACGACCTGCCGGTGCATTCTCTTGCGGCACCTGATCCAGCTGCGCCGTGCCACAATCCCGCGCCACCCAGCGCAAGTTAGGATTGGCACCATCCACATCCACCCGCAACCAGCCATAGTTCCCAGGCTTGTTGATCTCTTTCACCGCATAGCTCTTACCTACTGCCGTATGCACGGCACCGGGATTACTTTGCTTGTTGAAAGACGAGTACAGTTCACAAGACTTGCTGGCGGTGAAGCTACCGTTGACGGGTTCGCTTGCATGGGCAGTAATACCCACACTGCTTTCTATAAGTATGATTAGTATTATGCGAGCGTAGTGCATGTATGGTTTCATATATGTGAAGAGTCCATTATAAGTTCCTTGCTTTGCTGATTTTTGGCATGCAATAATAATTTCACGTTTGAAATTATGTCGATATAAGTGATAAATTTTAAGATAGATTGTGCAACTATAAGACTATTGAGCATTGCTTACAATATTGTGCGTAATGTATAAAAATTGCATCGTATATACATGGGAGAAGAGGAGTTTTTCATTCCAGAGGTATCTGTATTCCAGAATATAGAATAGATAGCCAGTATGTTTAGGATTGTTTTATCCCGCTTCGTAATTTTTGCATGAAGACAGAAATCATTTTTTTGAAAAAAATGATGTTCAAAAAATTGGAATTTTATGAACAAAACTTTTACTGATGCACTAAAAGGATTATTTTGTTACATCGTGGTAATTGGTACTGCAGTGCTTCCGATTTTGTGGCCATCCAAGCTTGATTTGGTTCTTAATGGCGTTTTTTGGTCAGCCTTAGTTTTATTACTAGAGTGCTGTGCAATACTATGGTACCTCTACGTGTCCCATGGTGGGACGGAAAGACATGTAAGGTTCACGTTTGGTTTATTACTTGTAGTAGCAGCTTCGCTTATGTTTAACAGCTTCGAGTATTTCGCGAAAAATGTTAGCGAGAAGCAAGCTCTTTTCCCCGAGTCATATTCGACATTTTTTCTAATATTTAAGCAATCTCTCATTTATGTGAAAGATTGCATTTCCTTTGGTATTGCTGCTATTGGAGCAAATCTTGCGGCGCATTCTATTACCGAACCCAAGAAAATGGAAAATGCATAGATAACAATTGTGACGCTTTGGTGACGAAATATTTTATAAATGTATTTTCGGTGATACGCAGAATGAGTGGGCTAATTACTTATCGATTTCGCGTTACTTTTATAATTCGGAACTTGAAAATCAAAAGAAAATAATAATTTTCGACTTTGTCACTTGAACGAAGGATCAATTCACAACTAAATCGATGAACGTCTTACTTCGATCGATGAGAATGCATTTAAAATCATGTCGTATTAACTGTGCATTAGCTGAATGCGCTAAAGCAAGATAGCTGTTTTCTCTGGAGCGGGTGAAGGGAATCGAACCCTCGTATGAAGCTTGGGAAGCTGCCGTTCTGCCATTAAACTACACCCGCATGGCATATATTCTACGCGCATTTTTCAGGTGATGAAAATGCAAATATACGGCAGTTCCAGACTATCTGCTGATTACGGCACAGGATTCAGCTTTGCCACTGCTTCAATTTCTATCAAGGTGTCCGGTGTCGCCAGGGAAGCGACACCGATACCTGTCAGGGCCGGGCGGGATGTGCCCAGGTAGTTAAGTAATATCGGTACGATCTTTTCCATATGATCAGCGAGTTCGCCTCTGATATAGACGCGTAATTGCAGCAAGTTTGCTACAGACGAATTTGCTGCTTCCAGTACCGTCAGCAGGTTTTTGATTGCGCCCTCAGTCTGTGCTGCCATGTCCTGGTTTTTTACCTGGTAACTGCTGTCCCAGTCTACCTGACCTGATATGAAAATCAGGCCGCTTTCTGTATCTATCGCTGCCTGTGACAAGCCAAATGGTGTGCCGTCATACAGCGTAGCGGGATTGATCTTGTTGATACTCATGAAAACCTTTCTGTGTAATCTGAAATATTGTGTAAACACAGAGAAAGTTTAGTGATGGATGCTGCGCTTAGCCATCAAGCTAGGCTTGTAGCCGATACAAGCGGGGTTATGATGTCATGCCGTGGTTGAAAACTTTTGCTGTATTTTGTCAAGCAGCCACATCATGAATGCATCGTCCCTGGCGCTGGAGTGATACGCAGCAACGACTTCATATCCCGGTGGATACTTTTTAAGCGGTATTTCAAACAAGCCTGCACATGGCATCAGCCGCGATGGGAGAAAGCCGACCATATCGGATTGTTTTAGATATTCCTGCGCCATAAAAAACGAAGGTACCGAGACATGTACCTTGCGCCGCAAACCCTGTTGTTCAAACCAGCTATCTGCTGATCCTTTAAAGCTGGCAATGCCGGGTGATGTCACGACGAAGTCATATTCGACAAGACGTTCCAATGGTAAATAGTCGTCGAAGACAATATCTTTGTTGGCAGATACACAGACATATCTTTCAGTGAAGATGGCATCTGAAACCAAGCCCTCCGGCACATAGCCATTTGATGTCAGCGTCAGGTCAATTTCACCCTGATGCATTTTCTGTATCAGGTTTGCACTCTCGATATTGATGACGATGATTTTTACCTTGGGGGCAGAGAGTCTCAGCTCTTTGATCAACTCGCCGACGATGACTTTTTGCGTATAGTCAGTGGCAGATATCACCAGGGTTCGTTCTGTATTTTCTGGTGTGATTGTATCCGGCAGCGGGATTTCATTGAGATGGATCAGTATCTGACGGATATGCGGCTGTATCAGTTTCGCATAGGGCGTAGCCACTACGCCATGACCGGTTCGTACAAACAGCTGATCACTGAGGATGCCCCTGATTTTTTTCAGTTGCAGACTGATGGCTTGCTGCGAGACATCGAGATATTCCGCCGCTGCCGACAGGTTTTCAAACTTGTATAAGGCGTCGAGGGTTCTGAGGTGATTTATTTCCAGCTTTTCTATCATGCTGCCTCGGTTCGTGTTGCAATGAATTTTAAAAATGTAAGCAATCCTGATTCTCCGTGCAGCGTATCGGATTAGCGCCCAAGCGTCTACTTTCAGACCACTCAGTTTTGAATGCAATGAAATCTGCTTGTCATACAACGGGGGGCCTTGGCTTTTATTGCACCGCGCCAATTGAAAATTTTTGTGCACGTCCCACTTATATCTTTGTTTTTTCGATAAGCAGTATTAAAATTAACAATTAGATAATTTCAGTGCAAGGAAAAGCCTGATCTGCCCTTGCAGCAATGCCCCTCGATGTTCTGCCCCTTACCGCAAAAAGGATGATCATGAGCACAGCAAGCCCTACAGCCAGCAATTCTACAAATTCGACCAGCGATACCAGTGATACCAGCACCCCGCCAGGCAGGCCAAATATCCTGTTCATCATGGTTGATCAGATGCGTTATCCGCCGCGTTATTCAGATGATCCGCTGGATCCCTTGTACCAGATTTTGCGTTTTGAAGAGGGTAGCTTGGAGGACAATCCCTATGCAGAGCAGTTTCCCGGTTTCGTCAAGCTGCGTGAGAATGGGGTGTCGCTGCAAAACCATACCTGCTCCAGCATCGCTTGCGTGCCGGGCCGTGCCACCATCATGACGGGGCAATACAGTGCGCATAGTGGCGTGACGCAGACCGAGGGCATGTTCAAGGTCGATACCGACCCGGCCTTCCCGTGGTTGCCGCAAGACGGCGTGCCCACCATGGGCGACTGGTTCCGTGCGGCGGGTTATGAGACGCATTATTTTGGCCGCTGGGATTTATCGAACCCACCTGATGGCAGTCTGGAGAACTGGGGCTTTGGTGACTGGGAATATTCGACACCATCTGACCAGCGTTTTGGTACGCCCAATCTGGGCGTGTACCGCGACAAAACTTATACTGATCTCGTCACCACCTTCCTGCGCCGCAAGGGCGTGGGTGTGGAGGCGAACATGATCAACAGTAATAACCCCACCAATGCCAGCTTCAAGCTGCGGCCCTGGCTGGCGGTGGCGTCTTTTGTCAATCCGCACGACATAGGCGCTTATCCCTTTCCATGGCAACCAGCAGTAGAAACACCGGCAACACCGCCGACGCTGGGCGACATCATTGCACCTTATGGCGCACCGGTGAAAGGTACGCTCAGCCAGCCACCGGTGTATGGCAATGCCCCCAATCAATTCAAGGCCACCTACCGCGTACCGCTGAATCCTGATGGCTTCAAACTAGGTGATGTCAGGCTGCCTGCCAACTGGCGCGGTGATTTATCCAGCAAGCCAGATTGCCAGTACGATTATTCCTACAAGTTCCAGTTGGCGCTGACAACCCTGCGCGGTCAGCATGCCGTCATCCCTTCACCTTATCCCTTCAAGATGCAAAGCAATGCAGAGGACTGGTATCGCAACTACCTGGCGTTCTATCTTTACCTGCAGTACCTGGTTAATATCGAAGTCAGCACCATATTGGAGCGTCTGTATGAAAGCGGCCTTGATCAAAACACCATCGTCGTTTTCACCTCTGATCATGGCGAGCTGGCGGGGGCGCATGGTGGCCAGATAGAAAAATGGTGTGGCGCATATCAAGAAGCCACCCACATCCCCGCCATCATTTCTTCACCTTTGGTGAATAGCGACAAAAACATGCGCACCGTGCAATGCCATACCACCCATGTGGACTGGGTACCAACCCTGCTGGGCCTGGCAGGCTATGACCAGAACGACAGGCAGGCGCTGGCCAAATTTATTCAAGGTCATGATGTCAAACCCCTGGTTGGTGAAGACCTGGCACCCATCATCCGTGGTACAGCGCAAGAGACAGAACGCCGCGGCGTGTTGTTTGTATCCGACGACAATATCACCGCACCGCTGGACACCAACTACCTGCCCGATAAATACCAGTGGTATGTCGATATTACAGAGCGCCTGACCAGCCCCACCGGCAAGCCTACGGAAAGACAGCCCCTGACAGCACCTGGCCCGGTCGTACAACCCAACCATGTGCAATCTTATTTTGAAAAACCGTGGAAACTGGTGCGTTACTGGGAACCACAAAACCCCACCAATACTCAGTGGGAATTGTATAACCTTGATGCTGACCCAAATGAAAATCATAACCTGCTGCAATGGGACAAAACCACAGGTGCACCTGTTTTGCGTTCGGGCCAGATCGTTGAGCTTGGCCTTAATCTGGCGCAGACTGAATTTGATCTGGCCTATTTGCGCAAGGCTTTGAATCAGTCACTGGTCAAGGCGGGCTATACGCCGCAAAACATGCAGGATATGGGCATCGTGGCAGATGGGCAGGCACCGACCTGAAATGTAAATTTGTAGAGTGCGCTGTGCTTACTGCGGGGCAGTCGGCGGTAAGTAAAATACACGTTGCTGGCGCGTGGGTGCATTTCAAACGCCTCTCCCGTTCAGGGAGAGGCAGAGTGAAGGGAGCAGGATATTGTTGACCGCTCCAGAAATCAATTTGAACTAACAGATATAATCGCGAAAGACAGGTGCGCACGGCGCATCCTACAAAATCACAGCTCTCTTACTCCATAAAATATAGCGATTTATTCTTGTTCAATTCCTGCATGAGAAATTTCATCAACAGTTTCTTTAACAAGAAGCCTTTATTTAAATTTACCGTCTCAAATAATGACGCGAATGATCTGATCGTTTGGATCGAACCCTGGGCACATGATTTTACTTTGGAGCCGGGAGAAGATATCCTGATCACCTGCGACAGTACAGAAACTGATATGGGCATGCATAGAGAAAATGGTTTGATGCAAATTTATCTGAACTCATCATGCAGTTTTATCGTGCAGCAACAAGGGAAAATCATCCATTGTGGGCATAAGCGCAAACCTTAGCTACCGCTCAATAACGCCAACACCGCAATAATTTAGGCGAAGCATGAAGACCATCCGCACTTACTGGAAACTGTTAATGCTGTCATGCATATGTACAGCCATTGGTAATGCATTTTCTGAAGTCGTCATCGCAATTTTGTTGAGGAAATTATTTCCTGAAGAAGTGCGTTCTGTATTATCGCCTCTGGATATCATCCAACTTTTTGGAAAAGAAATAATAGGGACCCCTATCTTCCTGATAATCGTGACAGTGACTGGGTTTATCCTGCTTGCTATTTCACTGAGAAAGCATTTTCAAGCTATGCCTTTTGCGACGATAGTCTGGGGCACTTTGATCGGCATTTATCTCTCGCTTGTGCGCTTTATGGCGATGACTGACGCTATTGGAAAATTTTTTAGCTATCTCTTGCCAATAGAATGGGATATCGACTCATTGAATTTCATCTTTTTTGTTTTTGTCATTCCTTTGTCTATGCTGGCTGCTATTGTCGTCATTTTTAAAGCCTCAGCACAAAGTAAGCAAGCTGACATTATCCAGGCAACGCCGTAACGCAGGGTGTAATGTATTGCGCCGCATGGCTTTGATGTATGTTCATCGCGCTTAGGTGCAGCTTGCCTCAAGCCTCCAAATCACAAGTTTATTGTCTTCCAAACACTTTCCCCAAAAACTCCGTCATCGCACCTACGGTCGTCTCCAGCCATGGATCAAACAACCAAAAGCTGTGTGGTGTATCCGGTATCAGCACTGTGTATGTTGCGATATCCAGGCCCGTCAACTTTTGCACTATCTCCTCCCGCCCAAGGCTGAAGCGTTTTTGCGCGCTGGTTATGAACAAGATGGGCGGGGTATGTTGACCGACATGCGTCAGTGGCGATGCTTCTTTCCATAACTCAGGTTTTTCTGAATAAGTACCACCAAACCAGGCACCGGCGGAAGAAGGTTTTTTCTTTGGGTCGTCTTCATATTTGCGTGCTTCTTCTGACGTAAAGTCAGACAGGCCATCAATATTGATGGTGGCTTGCACAGCGCTGGAAACTTGGCTCAGGTGCACCTGCGGGTCAAACTCTGGCATGCCATTGGTGGCGCCAACCAGGGCGGCGATCTGGCCGCCTGCTGAACCACCGGCGACTGCAATGTGTCTGGGGTCCAGTTGGTACTCAGTCGCATGCGTGCGTAGCCAGCGTATCGCTGCCTTGACATCATGAATCGCCGCGGGGTAGCGGGCTTCGCCTGATAAGCGATAACTGACGGTGGCGGCAATGTAGCCGCGCGCTGCCAGGCGTATTGCCATGGGGGCGAGATTGTCACGTGTGCCTGAGCGCCAGCCGCCGCCATGTACCAGGACTATGCCCGGCAAGGCTGCCTTGCTGGTTTGTGCGGGCATGAACAGATCCAGTTGCAGGGTCTTGCCCTGATTGCTGACGTAGTCTATGTCCCGCAGTACCCTGACAGTCTCCGGTGGTGTTTTGCTGGCGACGTGGATGAAAGGGTAAGTGCTGGCCAGCTTTTGGTAGGTGCTTTCTGCCGTGTAGACGTTATCTGCAGGCGCGGGCTGGCCGGGTCTGGCACATCCTGACAGCATGCTTCCTGCCAACGATGTACCTGCAAGCAGTGTGGCGACAAGTCGATTCAAGCCTTACTCCATCATATACTTTTGGTAATGCATCCAGCCCAATTATGGCAGGTTCTTGTCCAGGCTTTGTTCAAGCTTATCGGGCAGCATTCAGGAATTATCGCATAATCATGCAATAAGCGGCTAGTCCACATTGCATTATTGGACAGGCCAATTTAAAATGGTCTGACCAATTATTGCAATATATGTAATTGAAGCAAGAAAAAACAAATAAATCAGGATTTACGCAAAATTGTCCCAGCAAGGCGGAGCGACGAAGACAGTACTTTAGTACGGCTAGGAGCTTCAACGCAGTTGGGGCGGTTTTGCGTAAGTCCTATAAATGAGACATTTCAACAAACTTTCCAGGCAGGCGCATATGAAATCAAGTTCCATCCTTGTTAATACTTTTGCCAAGACGCTCTTTGCAACAGTTATGGCATCCTTATTCTTATATGGCACTGCTTATGCTGAAGGGGGGTATCGCAACCGTGACAATAAGGACCTGAAAGATGCAGGCGAGGGGACTTACCCCGTGCCTTACCAAAAGCCGGAAGTGGCCGAAATTACTGAAGCCCTGCATCGCGTACGCGCCTATATGGAATCAGTCACGCCTACCCGCGTGATACAAAAGGGGAGTGGCGCAGAGGTCACAGACTTTAGCAAGCCACCGGTTGCCGATGCGATTTTTGAGCCGGCCAAGGGTGACTTTGGCATCCTGGTCTATGAAATGGGTGTGGTGCACGCCGGGCTGATGAAGGCGGCTGAAGTCACAGGCGACAAAAAATTTACAGCAATGACAGAGCGCCACCTGCAGTTCTTTGCCAAGACCATGCCTTATTTTGATGCGCAAGAAAAACAGTTCCACCTGGAGCGCGCCAACAGCTTTGCGCGCTTTCTTGACCCGCGCTCGCTCGATGACAGCGGTTCCATGTGTGCGGCACTTATCAGGGCCAAGTTTGCCAGTATCGGGCCAGACCTAGGCAATATGATCAAGGTGTGCAGCAATTTCGTCGCTAAGCAACAGTACAGGCTGGCTGATGGCACCCTGGCCAGAAAACGCCCGCAAGCCTCTTCCCTGTGGTCTGATGATATGTATATGGGCGTCATGCCGCTGGCTGAGTTCGGTCACCTGACCAAAGACAAAGCGTATTTTGATGATGCAGTCAAAAACGTTTTGCAAATGTCTGCCTATATGTTCAACAAGCAGGCCGGTATCTACACCCACGGCTGGAATGCGAATAACCCAGATGCACCGCGCTTTTACTGGGCGCGTGCCAATGGCTGGGCCGTGCTGACCATGTCAGATGTGCTCGATGTGCTGCCCAAGGATCACCCAGGTTATCCCAAAGTGCTGGCGCAACTGCGTGCTACATTGAATGGCATAGCCGAACTGCAGTCTGGCCAGGGTCTCTGGCACCAGATGCTGGACCGCAATGACTCTTACCTTGAGACATCTGCCAGTGCCATGTTCGTGTACACGATTGCCCACGCCATCAACCAGGGCTGGGTCAGCCCGACGACCTATGGCTCCATTGCCCAGGCTGGCTGGAATGCACTCTACCCACGCATCAATGCCAAAGGCCAGGTCGAAGGCACTTGCGTAGGTACTACCTTCGCCAGCGACCAGGTGTATTACTACAACCGCCCCACCAGTGTAGATACTTTGCATGGCTATGGCCCCGTGCTGCTGGCCGGCGCTGAAATGATCAAGTTGTTGAAGAATCCAGCGATTGAAGTCCAGCATAAGGTACGCACCTACCACTATCTGCCTGCTGGCAATAGCAAGACAGATTATCGCGAACACCATTGACGCCTTACACCTAACGGACACCCACAATGAAATCCATCGCCATGAAACAGACTTTGCGTTGCCAGATACTTCCACTAGTTTTGAGCAGTCTGTTTGCTGCAGGTGTGACCAGTGCCGCCCACGCTGTCGACAAACTCACCATACAAGTCAGCCATGATCTCGACGCGGCACGCCCGTCTGAAACCATCACGCTACCCTGGTCAGAAGTCAATAAGGCCTTGCCCGGCGCACTGATACAACGCATTGCCGTCAAGGATGCAAAAGGCAAAGTGCTGGCACATCAGGTGACCAATGTCGCGCCCTTGTCAAAAGACCCCAAGGGTGAAGGCATTGCCTATGGTGAACTGATTTTTCAATATGACTTTGCCCCCGGTGAAAAACAGGCAATCTTCAACGTGGAAAAAATCGACACCCTGGTGCCTGTATTTGAAACCAAGGCCTTTGCCCGCTACATACCAGAACGTCTGGATGATTTCGCCTGGGAGAATGACAAGATAGGTCACCGCACCTACGGCCCGGCACTGGAAGCGCCCGCGCCAGCTGGCAGCAATAAAGAAGTCTTGCGCAGCAGTGGCCTCGACATCTGGTTCAAACGTGTGTCCTACCCCATCGTAGACCGCTGGTACAACAAGGGCCATGACCATTACCACAAGGACGAAGGTGAGGGCATGGACATGTACAACGTTGGCCGTTCACGCGGTTGCGGTGGCACCGGCATCTGGGACGGCCAAAGCCTGTACACCAGCGCCAACTACGCCACCTGGAAAGTCATCGCCAACGGCCCAGTGCGTACCGTGTTTGAACTCAGTTACGACAATTGGGATGCGGCGGGCGTCAAAGTGTCAGAAGTCAAACGCTTCACCGTCGATGCTGGCCATCTGTTTGACCAGATGGAAAGCACCTTCAGCTTTACCGGCCCTGCGCAATTGAAAGTCGCCTTGGGATTGAATAAAACACCGACAGACAAAGGTCAGAACCCCGTCATCAAGCTGACGAAAAACCAGGTCACCCCATCCATCACCCAATGGGTAGAGCAGGCCAGCAATGGTTCCATCGGCACCGCGATTATTTTGCCAACCGCCGAGGGCTATGCCGAGGACAAACTCAACGACCTCATCGTCGCTACAGTCTCTTCCGGCAAACCATTACGCTATTACGTCGGTGCAGCCTGGGACAGAGCCAGCCCATACAACAGCAATGAAAAATGGCAAGCCTATGTCAAGGCGCATGCTGAAAGAATGCAGCATCCCATCAAGGTGCTTGCGATCAGCAAGCCATGATTGATTGTAATTTTTTTTTGAATGCCATATAGACCCGTAAGTTGCGTTTCAACGCATGCGTAGATAGCAGGATTTGTATAACTTGCAAAAAGCCATACATCTCATGAGATGTATGGCTTTTTGCTTTCACTCGATTTGCACGAATTAAGAAAGAGGTAAGATTGCTACCCTGAATGCAGCCCTTGAGTTTGGCTGTTAAACTTTGATTTTAAATTCTATTCAAGGTACCCCTGTGGAGGTATTACTGTGAAACCACAAATCACTGTCATCACCCTGGGCGTGGACGATCTGGAAGCGTCATTGCGGTTTTACCGAGATGGTCTGGGCTTTGCCACCGAAGGTATCATCGGTCAAGAATTTGAATATGGTGCTGTGATTTTCATCCAGCTTCAGCCTGGCTTGCGTTTGGCCCTGTGGCCACGCACGAGTATCGCGCATGACACCGGCCTTGCATTGCAAGCGGCAAGTGCGACAGAAATGACGCTGGGCCATAATGTAGGATCACAAACTGAAGTGGATGCCGTCATGGCAAAAGCAGTAGCAGCCGGTGCCAGGATCATCAAGCCTGCCCACGCTACTTTCTGGGGTGGCTACTCAGGCTACTTTCAGGACCCCGACGGGCATTTGTGGGAAGTAGTCTGGAATCCGCAATGGACGTAAAAAGCGACACAAAATCGACGCAAAATAGTCTGACCTGACAACTGATATCAATTTTTATGGAGTAATAATGAGTTTCGCCGTCATCATCAAACATAAAACCCAAGCCGGAAAACGCGACGAAGTGCGCAAAGTCTGGGAAAAGCATATGGCACCAGCCATATCAACCAACCCTGGCCACATGGCTTATTTCTATTGCTTCGACAATGCAGACCCTGATTCCATCTGCGCTTTCCAGCAATACACCAGCCTTGAAGCGTCGCAGGAATTTTTAAAGACAGACAGCTATGCCGCTTACCTGCTGGAGGTCGAGCCTTTGTTGTCAGGCCCGCCGCAGGTGACTGCGTTGACGCCGATGTGGAACAAGGCTGCCTGATACATACCTGACCACAGGAAACGCAGAGACGTTTCCTGTTTAGGTCGGCTTTATTCATAAGCTTCATCCGCCAGCACCATTCAATGCCTGTCCAATAGAACTGCCACCTGCATTTTTTCAGCCTGTTTTTGACGTCAGTTTTTATGATCAGGCCAGGACCTGTAATATGCCAGTTCATTCCCCCAATGGCGGCGAGCATTGTCGAGCTACATTCACATGTAAGCATCCCAAAAGCCCGCTGCCGGTTCAGCCTGTTCCACGATGTCAAGCACCAGCCCCGATGGGTCGCGCACCTGGAAGCGTACTTGGCCCCATGGCTCGTGTTTGACCGCATAGACGATTTCTACACCGGCAGCGCGCATCAAGGCTTCTTCCTTGCGTGCATCGTTTACTTGCAGGGTCAGTAACAGGCCCTGACCATTGAATGCCTCTGGCCCAGGCGGGCGTGAAGGGTGATCAGGTGTCATGAAAGCGATTGCCGTGGTGCCAGCTTCGGTCGTGCTGCGTGACAGCCAGACAAACCAGGATGCCTCAAACCCTACTTCAAAACCCAGGTGTTTCATAAAGAAGTCGCGTGAAGCCTGTATGTCAGCTGTCGTGATCAGAGGGTAGGCTGAGGTCAGTTGCGAGAGTGTGGCGGGTGAGAGAGTCGACATGATAGCTCCTGTTGCGTTGAAGTTCAGGTTTGGTACATACTGTCTGTATGTCTAATTAATTATGGATACATACAGTCTGTATGTCAACTGAGAAAAATACCACGGAAGCCCCAATTGCGAACCGGCGCCTGGCGCAAGGTGCGCAATCACGCACGCGCTTGATAGCTGCTGCGCGCGCCCTGTTCGAGAAAGATGGTTATGCCGATACCTCTACCGAAGCGTTGTTGCTCGCTACCGGCCTCACCCGCGGTGCGCTCTACCACCATTTTCGTGACAAGAAAGATTTGTTCGTTGCCGTATGTGAGGCAGTGCACATCGACCTGAGTGCAGCAATTGAGAAAGCAGCAGATACCCAGGGATCACCTCAGCAACAACTGATAGCAGGTGCCATGGCCTGGGTTGACGCCATATCGCAACCTGGCCCGCGTCAGGTATTGCTGATAGATGGTCCCTCGGTGTTGGGGGCAGAGACCTGGGCAGCACTGGATGAGCGCCATGGTTACCAGCAACTCCACGCCGTGCTGGGCGACATCCTCAACCCCGGCGGCAGATTAAGTGTGCTGGAGGTCGATGCCTGCGCCTCTGCCCTGAACGGCGCCATCAACGAACTGGCGAAATGGCTGGCCCGTCATCCCGCTGCCACTTTCCCCGATGCCCGGCAGGCAGTGATGGCTGCGTTAAAACGCGTGTGCGACAACGTCCTGCCGGAAACATAGGAATCGTCTGGAATTTGTGCTTGCCTCTGGCACAGTATGTCTATGCATCAACACCTGTTGGCGACAGCCATCTGGCAAAGGCAACAGCGCAGCGCGCCCAATACAACAAACGAAAGATGGTTCCCATACAGGCCAGCGAGAACTGCTATGCTGAAAGACAAACTGCTAGTATCCTCATAGCTCTCATGGGAAAAAAACAGAGCAGATTTCTACATACAGGGAGTCGCCATGGCTGAGAATAAAACCAAAGCAACAGACAATAGCGTAGACGAATACATCGCCGCCATTGAAGACGAAACCCGCCGCCAGGACTGCGCAACATTGGTCAAGCTCATGTCCAAAGCGACGAAGCAGCCCGCCGTCATGTGGGGCAGCAGCATAGTCGGCTTTGGCAGCTATCACTACCGCTACGAAAGCGGCCGCGAAGGCGATAGCTGCCTGTTAGGCTTTTCTTCGCGCAAGGGTGATATCAGTCTTTACGGTTTGCATGCAACACCCAACCATGAGCAATTGATGTCCAGCCTGGGTAAAACCAAATCTGGCAAAAGCTGCCTTTATATTCGGAAATTGAGTGATGTTGATATGAAGGTGCTGGAGACTTTGATAAAGGAAGCTGCGGCAATGAAAGATAGGGCACAATGTTGAGTTCTTGTTACGAGAACTCATTTCATGATGAAATATCTGCCAGCAATCTTCGCAACATCTGCCTGTTTATTACTCCAGCAAAGCCAGGCTGCTGACGTTACCGTACACCTTAAACTGATCTCTCCACAAAGACTGGAAGTCAGTTATCAATTGCCGCAAACATGTGATGCCATTCCATTCCTGAACCAGGAAACCTTGCCCAAATTTGGCAGCGAGATCCGGGCAGCGTGGCAAGCTGCGGATGACTGCGGTACCGCTGACGGAACAGCACTCACCAAAACCAACAAGGCATGCTCACACATACGTTTCCAGGTGCCTGCCAGCAGCAAGTTTTATGACCGCGTATCGCCTGGTTCTTTCCCCATGGGCGAAGGCATGTATGTCAACACGACCAGCTACGCGGTCAGCGACAAGTGCGGCACCGTAGGTTATCAATTTTCAGCGCCGGGCAGTATCGCTTTCAAAGGCCAGCTATTCCAGAAAACGGCCTCTTACGATGCATATGATGGGCAATACATGGCCGTGTTGCTACTGCAAAAGCAGATTTCATCAAAAGCTGGCGTCATCAGCTATTTCAATCCCGCTCTGGGGGCAGCGAATATACAGCTTCTGCAAAACATCGCCAGTCAAGCGGTAGATTTTTATCACCAGGCATTGCCTGATGTGGCTTTTCGCGAGCCCATACTTGCCGCTAATGTGGAGCAGGATGGTGGCGTCCCAGGTTTTTGGGGCGATGCCGGTGATGTCTTGCGGCTGGCGCTCTATAACTGGCCAGAGCACCCCAATCCTGATAGTGATGAGCGATTAAGGAAATTTGTCTGGCATGAATTTGCCCATCGTTTTCAAGCACCTCCAGCCAAAGAAAAAGAACAACGTGCCCCCTTCATTGGCGAAGGTGGAGCTGAATATTTGCGCTGGACAGCAAGCCTGAAAACCAGATGGCTTAACCCGGAGGACGCAGCAACAGAACTCAGTACGGCTATTTTCAATTGCCTCTCAAAGACAGCTGGATATAGCTGGAAAACATTACCCAAGAATCTGGCAGCCAGCGGCGCGGTACCCTATGAATGTGGTTTGGCTTTGCATGTCATGGGGCTGGCGGCACGTCAGAACGATGGCAGCGCCCTGCAACAAATAAATGATTATTACCATGGATTTGAAACAGGGGAGGTGACAAGTTTTGAGCAAGCCATGGAATGCGGAAAGAAGAAAAATTGCACGCCACTATGGCTACCCAAACTCATGGGTGACCAACCCATGGCAACAGCCTGGCCTGAATTTTTTTCCAGCACCCAATTTGCAAAACCTGCCCCTCCGCCGCCAACACAATACGCCAATATCCAACGTATGGCTTTTACTGCCTTGATGGAAGAAAACTGTAATGGCAGTGCCAGTTTTTACACTGGTAAAGACGCTTTCCTCGTAGGAGAAATCAAAGGATGCAAACTATTTAAAGAAGGCATGAAAATTCAGAAAATGGAAGGCAAAAGATTATTCGGCACTTTGCTACTCGTCGATGAAATGATACAAACCTGCACTTCACACGGCAAAGTGAGCCTGGGTTTGGAAAATGGAGAAACCTTAGCCGTGCCGTGCAAGGGGGATTTCAAGATACCGCAATTTTATGCAGTGGATATGAAGCAATTGATGCAGAAACTGGATTTGTAGGTGTGGGAACAAATATCAAGAGAGTGAAATGCTGGATTTGATCCGGTTCAAGATTTGCCAGACGTCACAGGGCGGGTTAAATTTTTGGCGATAGCGGGTATGAATGATCTTGATGAGCTTTCTGCCAGACTTGAGGGCATCATTTTCCATCAAGGAAATTAAATGAGGAGCAGCTATGGCACGCGACAAAGGACTGGAAGAGTTGATTAACAATGAGCTGGAATCGGAACCGGAAATTACCACAAAGGGAATGTTTGGTGGCTGGGCATGGTTGCATGGTGGACGTTTGTTATGTGGCGCACGCCATGACGGTATGCTTGTCCGGTTAGGTAAAGTTCATGAAATCAGGGCGCTTCAATTAGATGGTGTAGTACCTATGCTCTCGCGCGGAAAACCCATGGCCGGATGGGTACGTGCCGACGCCCGTGTATTTGGCGACGATGAAATCCGTCGCAAATTGATCAGTACTGCATTAGATTTTGTCCGTACATTACCAGCAAAAAAATAAGCATTTTTCAGTATTGTTGGGAACAATATTGAAAAATGCGAGACATATTCCCTCAGCCTGCTAGCTGAAAACTGATTGCCTTATTCAAGCACAGATTTTCCCACGAGAAGAGAATTGGCCCGACAGTATTTCTTGGTCGCTCAGTTCTTCACCTTGCCACAAGATGACTTTCGCAGCACCCGCACCAAAGCCTAGTTCGTGGAATGCCCTGTTCTCTATCTGTGTAAAACCTCCATCTGGATTACCCAGGGGATGGATGATCATGACCGGTGACATCTTCCAGTACCGGTCGCTCACAAGACGGGCCAAAAATGCTTTGATGAGTTTTTCTGCTGCAGTAAAGTCAGAAACAAGTGAGCGAGGATGGGCGAAAGGGTTGACAACAATGGCGTTACCCTGGGTCGCAGCCGCAGAATGCGCCTCAGCCCCGGCGCCTATTACTTCCTGTTTTGTTGAAGTACTGATTGCTATTTCAGGTACTTCCGAGATGGATTGACCGGATTTGACATCCCTCATACTTAAACGATCAGAAGAAATCTGGACGTAGATAGTTGACTGGAGAAAGCTAAACATAAAAGCGCTAATTTTTTGGGTGACGATAGTTTATTTTAAGGATATATTCATTTTTTAACGCGAGGGCAAAGTACGATCGCATCAGCATTGAAGCAATCATGTCTCCAATTTTAAACATGAATTTATCTCTATCCAATTGGCATTAATTATTTCAGTAAAGTCCACCCCAGCCTAAAACGGCGAAGGCAAGTTCTGATACGTCTGCCATTGCGCAGCGCCTTCGGGTGGGCGGTAGCCGGGGACTTCTGCGGTTGGCAACTTCCAGCCATTTGCGCCTGAGAAAAAGTCCACGGGCTTGGTGTCGAGTGCGAAGATGGTTTCTAAAAGTCTTTGATCGGGGAATGGGCCCTCGCTTTGCTGTTTGACTGCAGCACCAACTTCCATGCAGGCATACCACCAGTAGATTCTGTCCATTTGCGTACCCAGCATTTTGCACATCAGTGAATAACGCGGTACTTTGTGCATGAAGGGGTCGGTACGCAGTTGTACCGACTGTATACCTTGGCAGAGAACAATTTTCCATTTGACCGGCATCAGGGTCTGGTAGAAGTTCAGGGCGATGGCTTTGCCTGCATCCTTGACTTTGTCATAGGTAGTGCCAGGTGCCCAGAACCAGATGCCGCTGCGTATGGCTTCACCGCAGCCGCTGAGTTTGCCCCAGTCTTGCAAGATGGCAGTCTGGTACTGGCCGCGTGCCTGTTCGCTTCGTACTACCAGGGCGCTGAGGGTACCTGCCAGCTCAGAACAGGCGATGATCAAGGGGACAGAACCATCAGGCAGATGATGCTCCTTGGCCATCTGCGCATTGGCGAATTTAAAGCAGGCCACCGAGATATCGACGGCTTCTGCACCTATCACGGCTTTGGCTTTGCTGATGAGTGCCCCTTCGAGTTTATCCAGCAGTTTATCGAGCACCATTTCTACCGCCGTCTTTGGCTGGTCGGTGCTATGCTCGGGCAAGCCCATCATTTGCACCACCTGGTTATAGGTGTTGGTATAAATTTGCCCCATGATGCCATTGAGCAGGGCCACATTGGTGGACAAGGTGGTGACGCCTTGCACGTATTCAAGTTCATCAATCAACTGGCTTTTGACTATCTCCCAGTCAGCTTCAGTAAACTTGACGGGGCGGGTCATTTTATCGATTTTTCCAGCCCAGATGGAAAAAGCAGCATTGATATTGGTGTATTGCGACCGTATGCCACCCACATCGGCAATGCCCAGTTCGCTGGACATGCTGCCATAAATTTCTTTTTGCACGCTTGTCATGGCTGGCCATTCCTGGCTCGCCTGGTCAATGATACCAAGCGCTGCGCGCTTGAAAATACCATCAAAAATGGAATAGAAATAGCATGATCGATGGGTGGCGGCCGTCAGGCCGACTGTACCTTTGGTGATTTTAAAACTCTGTACCCTGACAGCACTACGTATCAAATGCAGCTCACCATCGGTTTCCATGCCGACAGATGTGCACCAGTATTCCTTGTCTTCACATGCGCCTATCCAGCGGATGCCATTGTGGGGCAGGTCATCATGTTTAATCCAGCTGCCACTTTGCAGACGCATGATGATGTCCTGGCCGTTTTGTTTGACCAGTGCCAGCAAAAAATCAGCCGCACCTGCACTGATTTGTTGTATTACCATTCCCACCGGCGTGGCGATTTTTTGCCAGCCATTATTCAAGTATTGCCAGACGTGGCCACTACGCCCACGCACCCACATATTGCCATCGGCAGTAGCAGTGATGGTGGAGGGGAAATCACTTTCAGGCAGAACAGGCAGGGACTTGACTGAACCAGGGTCGATGATCACATCCTTGTGGTATTCCATGACGACAGGATTATTGTCTTTGCTGCGTATAAAAAACGCCCGCTTGAAATTGACTGGAGCCAGATGCTGGGGAAAACCAAACATGCTTTGATTGTATAAAGCATAGTCGCAAATCCTGACTATTGCCCCTGTACTATTGCTGAATTGCGAAACACTGTCCCTGGTCAAAGTCCATACACTGCCATCGGCTGCCACTGCCAGCACCTGGTTTTCTCCCGCGCCAGGATAAGGCAGGGCCTGGCTGACGCCCGTCTTGAACCCCAGCGCCGGACGTGGCGCATGCGTGCGTAAAGAATTGCTACGAAACAAACCAGGCGGCAGCGCAACAAGGGCATTAGTCATGGAACATCCTTCAGGTTAAATTAAACAGCACGGAAGTGTAAAAAATGAATGATTTAATTGTATGGCAGATTTGAGGGAAATCCTTGCATTAGCCCGGAAAAAAGATTGCCGCATGCCGGGCGATGCTATAAGTCGTCAACCATGCAAAGTAGTCGGCACAGCCGCCCGGATAACTTCGATAAACCTGCGCAGCCGTGCAGGATAAAAACGTGCATAGGGATACACCAGATTCACTGGTAGTGGCGTGGCCTGCCATTGTGGTGCCAGTTGTACCAGCCGCCCGGCGGCGATGTCGTCAGTCAGTATCCAGGTTGAACCGATGGCGACACCCAGGCCTTCGAGTGTGGCGGTGCGCAGGGCGTAGAGGTTGTCGGTGCTCAGGCGTGGTGTGAAGGCCAGGCGCTGGATTTCGCCAGTGTGTACATGATGCAGGAATACTTCGCTACGGTAAAAAGTACGCAGCGATAACCAGGGCAGTCCGGCCAGGTCTATGGCTTGTTGTGGCATGGGGCGGCCCGCCAAAACCGATGGTGCGGCGACGACGATACGTGGCACTTCTGCCAGTTTGATGGCAACCAGACTGGTGTCGGTCAGCTCGCCTATCTGTATGGCGCAGTCTATGCCTTCAGAAATAAAATCTTGCAGCGAAGTGTCGTCATGCAGCAGCCATTCTACCGACACGCGTGGATACCGCCTGAGATAATCTGCCAGCGGCCTGACCAGGCGTTCCTGGCCAAATGCGTGTGGGGCGACAACGCGCAACACGCCTTCTGGTTCTTCATTGGTGCCGCGCAAATCAGATTCAAAGGCGGCCCAGCTGACCAGCAGGTTTCTGGCATGTTCATAACAGCGCTCACCATCAGCAGTCAGGCGCATGCTGTGGGTGGAGCGGTTTAACAAGCGCACACCCAGGAATTGCTCCAGCGATTGCAGGCGGCGGCTGACTGTGGGCTGGGTGGTGCCCAGTTGCGCGGCTGCGGCTGACAGATTGCCCGCCTCGACGATGCGTACAAAGGTTTGCATCAACTCTATGCGGTCACCTGCACCCGTCATCAGGGCAGCGGTGGCGGCATTGTCAGGGCGTCTGGTCAGGGTTTTGGTCATACGCTCAATGTATAACAAATCTGCACGGCTTGCTACTACCGTTCAAGTTGGGCGCGCTTTACACTGTGATGCATCAGTTAAAGCAAAGAGAAAAGCATGTCTTCCATTCAAAATCCGCATGACCATATAACTGTACTGCCGTCAGCTACAGATACCCAGGTACATCAGCAGCCATCACCGTCTATGGTGTTTTTGCTGGCCAGTGGCGCTGCCTTTTCTGTGGCATCGCTGTATTACAGCCAGCCCATGCTGGGCATACTGGCTACTGACATAGGTGTCAGTAATGTCGCCATTGGTTATGTGCCTACGCTGACGCAATTGGGTTATGCGCTGGGCATTTTGCTGCTGGCCCCGCTGGGTGACAAGCACGACCGCCGCAATATCATCCTCATCAAGGCGGGTTTGCTGGTGGCGGCACTGCTGGCTGCAGCAGCCTCAAAGTCGCTGGGTGTCTTGCTGGTCGCCAGCCTGGCAATAGGGCTGACAGCGACCATGGCACAAGACATCGTGCCTGCTGCGGCCACCCTGGCACATGAATCGCGCCGTGGCAAGGTGGTGGGCAGTGTCATGACGGGTTTGCTGATGGGTATCTTGCTATCGCGTGTCGTCAGCGGCTTTGTGGCAGAACAATTTGGCTGGCGCACCATGTTTGTGCTGGCGGCGCTTGGCGTTTCACTCATAGGCGTAGCGATCTGGCGCGGCCTGCCGCATTTTGTACCGACTACTTCCATGAGTTATCGCGCCTTGCTCGGTTCCTTGTTTGAGCTTGTGCGTCGTCATGGCAAGCTGCGCCGTGCAGCACTGGCGCAAGGCTTGCTGGCGATGGGCTTTAGCGGTTTCTGGTCTACCCTGGCAGTGATGTTGCATGCCGAACCCTTCCACATGGGCAGCGCAGTGGCCGGTGCCTTTGGCCTGGCAGGTGCAGTAGGCGCACTGGCAGCACCCCTGGCTGGCCACCTGGCAGACAAGCGTGGGCCAGAATTGGTGACCAAGCTGGGATCGGGTCTGACAGCAGCATCGTTCGCCATCATGAACCTGAGCCCGCTGTTCCCGCCGAGCGCACAATTGTGGTTGCTGGGCATAGGCACAGTCGGTTTTGACCTGGGCGTACAAAGCACCTTGATTGCGCATCAAACCATCGTCTACGGCATAGACAACGGTGCCCGCAGCCGCCTTAACGCAGTCCTGTTTGTCGGCATGTTCGTTGGCATGGCGGCAGGTGCCACACTGGGCAGCGCCTTGCTGGCGCAATGGGGCTGGATAGGTGTCACCAGCATGGCGACAGTCACGGCGCTGGCGGCACTGGCTGTGCGGTTTTGGCGGACAGCATAAAATATTCGCCTTGTGCAGCGAAGATTGGAGTCTGAGCGAATGTCGTAAAGCTGCAGTTCACCTAAATCGTGCGCCCCCCCGGATGGGGGCGCTAGTCAGTCCACGCTGCACGCAGGAATGCAGTATGTTGCGCGACACCCTTGGTTTATCCTTGCCTGACCGGATGACGAGACAAACGCTCCATATCCTGTTGATAAAATGAACTCTGAAACTCAATCTGATGTTACGGTATTTTAAGTAATAAAATTTTGCATTGTTGGTGGCTTTAAAATATACTCGCCAGAATTTTTTTGGGAATACCGAGCTTTATACTGTAGTTATACTTGGTAAAAAGCCTCCTTTCTTGAGCGTCGTCATTGCTCAATTTCCGTCCAAATATCTGAAATCCCCAAGAGCCTTCGCTTTTGTTTCGCATGAACAGCTCATGCAGGTTTTCTAATGCTTACTTCTCATATTTTCTGCTATGCGTAATCAACAATACTGTAATTTCAAAGTGCTATTGCGCTTGACTTTTTTTCTTATGATGCAAGTTGGTCTGGCTTTTCAAACTAGCTATGCTGGACAAATTAAATCACCTATTCCTACTGAAAAAAAATCAAAGGATGGGGTTATGGCCCCGGTGTTATCTTATCTTCAGCGAGCGAGGGGTGCGGACGTTACGAGATTGAGTCTCGTGTCTTATTTAACGGCTACAGATTTTATGGCCTGTTCCCCACTGCAGGTAGTGGCCCGGGGCATGAAGGTTATGATTGTACCTATGAGAGCATTGCCACCCCTGGTTTTATAGTTGCCTTTGTTTCAATACCTGCGCTCTACGATGACGTTTGTACATTACCGTACATTAAAGAAGGTGGCCAATGTGTTTTGCCACCGGATAAAAATAAAGATTGCCCTTGTGTTGGTAATCCGATCAGTTACGCGACTGGAAACAAACATCAGATAGAGGCTGATTACCGCAGCGCAGTTGGCGGTCTGGAATTCGTGCGTTATTACAATAGCGAACGCCCCAGCAAATATATGCTTAATTTTCCTTTTGCCGATATTGGCG
Organism: Undibacterium sp. FW305-107; assembly: GCF_058788535.1. Lineage (NCBI taxonomy): Bacteria > Pseudomonadati > Pseudomonadota > Betaproteobacteria > Burkholderiales > Oxalobacteraceae > Undibacterium > Undibacterium sp. FW305-107. The sequence goes on along the minus strand of NZ_JBYTAV010000001.1, from coordinate 461,224 downwards.
ATACTTATCCCTCTTCAGCAACCCGTGCGCCAGGCATGGGGTGGCAGCACAATTTTCATAAACGGATATTGTTCCAGACAGTCGCAGCTGTCGCCACCGTGTCGCGTGCCAATGGTTCGATCATTCCATTTGTCCAGAATGATGGCGTCTGGAGTACTGATGCAGATGTGAATGTCAAGCTGGTGCAAAACGGTAATACATGGGTGCTGACCACATCTGAGGACGATATCGAGACCTATGATAAAAATGGTCGCTTGATGTCTATTCGCAATCGCGCCGGAGCAACGCAGACGCTGAGCTATGTAGGAGATGGACAATTGATCGAATCTGTTATCGATTCGTATGGCCGTCAGTTAAGTTTTGCTTATGATACCGAATTCCGTCTCCAGCAAATGACAGCGCCAGATGGTGGCAAATATGTTTATGCTTACGATGCGAACAACAACCTGGTGTCCGTGACTTATCCGGATATCAAGGTGCGCCGTTACGTCTATGAAGATGGACGTTTCCCTAATGCGCTGACCGGCATCGTTGACGAAAACAGCGTCCGCTATGCAACCTGGCAATATGATGCAAACGGCAGGGCGGTATCCAGCGAACATGCAAATGGCGTAGAAAAATATGTCGTTGATTATGCCAGTCCGAATGGTAGAAACATTACCGATCCTCTTGGCACTTTCTGGATGCATAACTTGCAGCCAATATTCGATGTGAAAAAAATAGTGTCTATCATACAGCCAGCCGGTGCAGGAAGTAGTGCGGCATCAAGTATGACAAGCTATGACAGCAGCGGTAACTTGGCCAGCAAAACTGACTTTAATGGCTGGACCACTAAATATACTTTTGACCTTGTCCGCAATCTTGAACTTAAACGCGTAGAAGCGGCAGGTTCAGCTGCGGAACGAACAATCACCACTCTGTGGCATACGAACTATCGTCTGCCTGTTGAGGTCAATACCCCGCTGTCCAGAACCAGCTTTACCCATGATCCACAAGGTAATGTATTGACCAAGACAGAGCTGGCTATGAATGCCGGCAGCAGCGGACTGTCTCGTACATGGACCTACACCTACAACAACATAGGCCAGGTATTGACTGTGACAGGCCCACGTACCGACGTCGCCGATAAAACCACCTACACCTACGATACCGCTGGTAACATGGCCACTGTCACCAATGCTGTCGGCCACCTCACCACATTGAGTAACTACGACGCCAATGGCCGCGCAGGTCAGATCACCGACCCCAACGGCATGGTCACTACCCTGAGCTACACCCCCCGTGGCTGGCTCAAACAACGCAGCACCAATGCTGACGGTGTCACCGAAACGACCGTGTATGACTACGACAGCGTCGGCCAGATGACCAAGGTTACCCTGCCAGACAACAGCTACATCAGCTACACCTATGACGACGCCCACCGCCTGACCAAAATCAGCGACAGCCTGGGCAACAGCATCAACTACACACTCGACAACATGGGTAACCGTACCAATGAAACCGTCACAGATGCCGGTGGCACCCTCACACGTCAGGTCAGCCGCGTGTACGATGCCTTGAACCGCCTGAAGACCGTGACAGGAGCTGCACAATGAAAACCACATTGACAACATCATCTTTAAAATACAGCGTAATTGCTTTGGCCTTGGCTGCGGTAATGCAAGACAGTCAGGCTCAAAGCACTGTTTATCAATATTACTATGATGGTAACGGTAACCTCACCTGGATCGTCAATGGTAACAATGCCACTACCAATCAGACCTATGATGGTCTCAATCGTTTGCAAACTCAGACCGATGCCGATGGTAAGATCACCAGCTACAAGTACGATGCTCAGGATCGCTTAACCAAAGTCACCGATGCCCGCAACTTCAGCACGATCTACAGCATAGACGGCCTCGGCAACCAGCTCAGCCTCACCAGCCCCGACACCGGTGTCACCACCACCACTGTCGATGCCGCAGGCAACATCCTCACCAAGACTGACGCCAAGAGCCAAGTCACCCGCTATGCCTATGATGTCCTCAACCGCATCACCAGCATCACCTGGCACGACAACAGCGTCACCACCTACACTTACGACCAGGGCACGAATGCCAAAGGCCGCTTAAGCCAGATCAGTGACGCCAGTGGCACCATCAGCTACACCTATGATGGCCGTGGCCGCGTATTGACCGAGACCCGCGTCCTGGGCGCAGCCAACAACGTCACCCGCTACCAGTACGACAATGCAGGCCGCCTCAGCAGCACCACCTACCCCAATGGCCGTTTGATCAGCTACACCCGTGATACTTTGGGCCGCATCACCCAGATCGACACCACCAAAGACGGCATCGCCATGACCATCCTCAGTCAGGCCACTTACCGCCCCTTTGGAGGCGTCCAAAGCTACCGCAACAGCGCCGGACAAACCTCCAGCCGCAGCTTCGACAACGAAGGCCGCATTGCCAGCTACACCCTCAACAACAAAGTCCAAGCCATCAGCTACGATGCAGCAGGCCGCATCACCGCCATCAACGAGACCAACAACCCCAGCCGCCAGGCCACCTACGGCTATGACACCGTCGACCGCCTCACCAGCTATTTAACACCCCAGGTCAGCCAGGGTTTTACCTACGACCCCGTCGGCAACCGCAACACCAAGACCAATGGCGCCGCCAATACCAGCTACACCTATGCAGGTAACAGCAACCGCCTCACCCAGGTCACCGACAGCCAGACAAAAACCATTGTCATGGACCCCAATGGCAGCATCACCAACAACGGCACCAACCAGTTCACCTACGACACCCGTGGCCGCATGACCACCGCCGTCACCAGCATAGGTACTGTGCAATACCTCATCAACCCCCTGGGCCAACGCGTACAAAAGAACGTACCCGCCAATGGCAGCAACCCCGCCAGCAGCACCCTGTATCACTACGACCAGGGTGGCAAACTGATCAGTGAGCGTACCGGACAGAACGATGTCGATTACATCTATCTCGGTGACTTGCCTGTGGCAGTGATCAAGTAAGACGCCACTGACCAGCACACGACAGGTCAACCAGAATAGCTAAATCAAATCGCCAACTGGTTACCAGAAAAACTTTACTCAAAAAAAACCGCCATCAGCCCACCCACGAGAGCCGGGCTGATCGCAGGGGAGAAGAATTTGTTCCAACAACGATTACACATGACAGTAACCAGCGCAGCCCTGATCTGCGTTACTGGTCTGGGCCTCGGCATCAGCAGCCCGGCCTTCGCCGTCGCACCCACCGTCAGCCTGACGGCACCAGCCGCCAATGCCCGCTACGGTGCACCTGCAGCCATCACCCTGACAGCCACTGCCACCAACACTGGTGATACCATCAGCAAGGTCGAGTTCTATCAAGGAGCTACATTACTGGGTACAGCCACGACGGCGCCTTACAGCTACAACTGGAGCAATGTCACCACAGGCAGCTACAGCCTCACCGCCAAAGCGACAAATAGCCACAATGAAACCAAGACCTCGACAGCAGTTGCCGTCGTCGTCAACAATGCCCCCACTGTTAGCATCACAGCCCCTGCCAACAACAGCAGTGTTGCCGGCAAAGCCAGCATCACCCTGACGGCCAACGCTACAGATGCGGATGGCACGATCAGCAAAGTCGAGTTCTACAACGGCACCACCCTGCTCAATAGCGACACAGCCGCACCGTATAGCTATAGCTGGGCCAATGTAGCCCCAGGGACATACAGCATCACCGCCAAAGCCACCGATAACCTCAGCGGCACAACGACCAGCACCCCGGTCAGCATCACCGTCACCAACCCGATCACTGTTAACCTTACTGCACCAGCCAACAATGCCAGTGTCACGGTTGGTGCACCCATCGCCATTACTGCCACAGCCGCAGACAGCAAAGGCACCATCTCAAAAGTCGAGTTCTACAATGGAACAACATTGCTAGGCAGTGCAACAGCCAGCCCCTACAGCTACAGCTGGACCAATGCCGCAATCGGCACTTACAGCCTGACAGCAAAAGTCACTGACAGCCAAAGCCTCACCCAAACCAGTACCGCAGTCAGTGTACAAGTCAAGGCAGCAGCAACGACACCGCCAACAGTCAGCCTGACACCCGCACTCAAGCAGGCTACCCAGACTGCGCCGGCGAATGGCACCTTCGTCGCACCAGCAGGCATCAGCCTGGCAGCCACTGCAACACCAGCATCCGGCAGCACGATTGCAAAGGTCGAGTTTTACCAGGGAGCAACACTGATAGGCACAGCCACCGCACCCACAGTCACAAACGGCACTAGCTACAGCGTCAACTGGAGCAATGTCACGGCCAACAGCTATAACGTCACGGCCAAAGCGACGGATAACAAGAACGCCACGGCAACCACGGCACCTGTAACAGTTAACGTCATCAACAACAGCGCACCAACGGTCAGCCTGACCGCCAACCCGGCTAACGGAACAGCACCAGCGACCATCATCCTGAATGCGACAGCGACGGATACAGACGGCACGATTACGCAAGTGGAGTTCCTGAATGGCACGAACAGTATTGCGACAGTCACACAGGCACCGTACACGACCAATTGGGCGAATGTGGCGCAGGGGAGTTACAGCCTGACGGCAAAAGCCACGGACAATCTGGGTGCAAGCACGACTTCAGCGGCAGTGCCGGTCGCAGTGACAGCGAATACACCGAAGGCGTATGATATTCATGCGGATCATTTGAATACACCGCGGGTGATTACGGACAATACGGGAATAGAAGTCTGGCGTTGGGATAGTGCGCCGTTTGGGGAGATGCTGCCTAATGAACAGCCGCAAAACAACGCAAACAAGTTTGTGTTTAATCAAAGGTTTCCGGGGCAGTATTATGATGTAGAGACCAATCTGCACTATAACTACTTCAGGGATTATGATCCAGCCACAGGACGTTACATAGAATCTGATCCAATAGGTCTAAATGGGGGGATTAATACTTTTGGGTATGTAGGCACCGATCCGCTCGGTGGTCAAGATCCCTTCGGCCTGAGTAAAGAAGGGGTAGATTTTATATTTAAGCAGATGAAACGGATTTATCCAGACATTAAGCCGCGTGGTGATTTATCACTGGGACCTATTCTAGACGAGAATGTTGCAGCTGTAACAAATAGATGGAATGGTAATATTACTGTCCCGAATGAATTTGGTGGCGCTGATTGTTTACGGCGGTCTGTATGGGAAGACCTCTTTTTTACGCTATTTCATGAAGGGATGCATAGTAGTGATGATTTTTGGGATAGGGGAAAGTCAAGCAATGATGTTGGAAAATCGACTCACCATCAATCAATTTATAACCGCGAGAGTTTAGAGAGGAATGGAACTAAAAAGTATCCGGCAGGTCCTGTATGGGGAACTCCTCGGGCCACTCGAGTCACTAAGAAAGACATGGATACTTTATACAAACAGTACACGACAGATTCTCCGGATTGCAAATGTACAAAAAAATAAACTTTAAGATTGCGCGTATTTACGCGTTTATCGTAATCACCGGCATTGTTGGATGGGTGATTTATTGGATGTCAATACCGCTGGATTCCGATCCCTCAGCAGCAAAGTATGGACAGACAAAATCAATGCTTTGGCTTTGTGGTGGAGCCATTGATTCGTGGAAAAAAGACCATGGTCGATTGCCGACAACGGCTGAGGGATTTGAAGTGCTCGGGTTACGCACTAATCAACCACTTGATGGTTGGAAACAGGCGATTATCTACAAAGATAGAGAATTGAATTCTGAACACCATTTTTTGCTATATTCAATTGGTCCGAATGGAATTGATGAGCAAGGTCGCGGTGATGATATTAACTTCGAGCCTGAAATGATTAAATCAAACGGGAAAAATTAGCGATAGGTCTCTTAAGCCCGATAGCTCCAAACGAAGTGTAATCGGAGGAATGACTTTCGCACAATATTCAGAATGGGCGCTTTGCCTGGTGACAGTTGAAAACAAAACGAGGGTCAGTTCTAACATTCCAACATTTTCATTGGTGCTTTAGGCATTATGTTATGCTTTACACATGGTCAGGCCACTACGATTAGAATTCGCCGGAGCTTGGTATCATGTGACGTCGCGAGGCGGCAGGCGTGAGGATATTTATCTGGATGATGAAGACCGGCAGGAGTGGTTGACGGTATTGGCAGAGGTGTGTGACCGTTTCAATTGGGTGGTACATGCTTACTGCGAGATGAGTAATTATTATCAGTCTTCTACAAATTCAATTACAGATGCTCTCCAAGATTTTGGCAATGAATTAGTTTGGGGGAGGCAAATGGATGAACTAATCAAACGGTGTAAATGTAAAAAATAGAAATCTATTCATGAACAAAAATTCTGCCACAATCCTCGGGTTTATTTTCGCACCTTTAATTGCGGCAGTAATTATTGCATTGAGGTCGCCAATTTTTAACCCCCAAGATTTTACTGCTTATGGTTTGATCTTATTTTTTTACTTTTTTACTTTTTTTACCACCATCCTTTTAGGAGTTCCTGCGTTTCTATTGCTTGATCACTTCAAGTTGGTTACTTGGTGGACTACCGTTGGAGCAGGCACAGTGATCGGTGGTTTAGCGGGAATTTTTATACGACTACCGAGTACACCACACTTAAGTGATTTGTTGCCAACAACACCTATCGGTAGTGTGTCTGCATTGGGTTTTTGGCTTATTTGGCGTATGGCGCGCAAATAAAACGGGAATGGTAAGTCAAACCGCAAGTAAACAAGCCGGGGTCACCCATTTGCCCCCGGTAGTCAAGCAGTCGAACAACATACTCGCAACACACCGCGATAATATTTACCACGCCATCACAAGCTTGTTTCAAAATGCCGTCGTGTCTTTTGCTTCAACGTGTGGTTGCGTGAATCGCACCAGTCACCCATATGGATCTAGCGAAACATACAAAGACGGGGTCAGGTCTTACATTCATACATTTTCGCAAAGACGGGGTCAGGTCTTACATTCATACATTTTCGTAGTATAGAAATGTTGTAATGTCAGACATGACCCCATTTTTTGTTTTTTGCGCGGGAAAACCAGATAATTATGTACATACATGGGTATGTGGCGATGGCTATTGCAGTGGGTTCAACCCTGCCCCTGAGTCTAACTCCGTTATTCTTGAGCTAGTGAAGTCAATGACTATTGGTACACCAGGTAGACGGATGTCTGAAGAACCTGTTGAAAAATATAAGACAGATGAATACTGTCAAGAAGCAAAACCACCAAAAAAGTGTGATCAGAAAAAATTTGATCAATGTGTGAAAGAGAAATCTGCACCAGGTATTCAAGGGCGATATCAGGCATTCACTAATCAGTGTGTCTTGCAGACAATGACCGTTATAGGAGAATGCTTGAAATCATGCACTGCTCCCTAATTTAAAATTATAAAAGATGATAAGTAAAAAATTTGCTCGCCCTTTGGCCTATGCTGTCATCTCCATATTACTGGCAATAGATTTTTGCCGTGCATCGATTGGAGTATCTAGTTTCGTTGCTTTAACTCGTATCGAGGCAACAGCAGGAGCTGAGTTTTTATTAATATGTGCCTTACTATGGCTGTCATATCAACAACTTCGACTTACTCAAGTAAGAGGGATTTTAATACTCGCATTTTTTATAGTCTGGTTTGCAGCATTGGGATTAATCATCGAAATCGCGATGGTCTCTGAAGAAAAGATTGGGCAACACTGGGATACACAAGTCACGCGTCTAGTTAACGAAGGGAATTCCAGTTACATCAAGCAAGTAAGTTGGAATATAAATGTTCATGATATTAGAAAGCAGTGCGTAATAATTAAAAAAGAAAGAATACGGCTACTTTCGTATATGTTCAAATACCAAATTATGTGTTCCCAGCCACAAACACTATTGAATGTCACCTTATCTATCAATGTTATTGAAGGAAATGCGAATGCTTACATTGATACTTTAAAAAAAAATTGAGGTCAAATAGCCCGCGTAGCTCTGATTAACGAAGTGTAATCGGAGGTATGGCTTGGGGTCATTACCCCCCGATAGTCAAGTAGTCGAACAACATATTTGCAAAGACGGGGTCACCCATTAGCCCCCGGTAGTCAAGTAGTCGAACAACACACTCGCAACACACCGCGATAAAATTTATCACGCCACCACACGCTTGTTTCAAAATGCCGTCGTGCCTTTTGCTTCAACGTGTGGTTGCGTGAATCGCAGCTTCACCCATGTGGATCTAGCGAAACATAAGCATGGTTTTCGCCCATTAGCACAGCTACTCCAGAAGTATCTCAGTACCGCGTTGCGTCCAAGTGATGGGCAGATGCTGCACATCCAATCAGCCAGTAGAGTGCGTTGTAACGCACCACACGCACTATAGTAAAGATCATGCCTGAATTTCCAACGAAGAAAAATTTCCTTTTTATATCTTGCCTGCTCATTTTATTGTGTGCAGTCGGATGCTCATATAAGTTTGAAATTATTCCATTTGAATTAAATACCGAAACACCCTCATTCAAATTTTCAAAGCCAATGCTGGCCGTAGAAAGATGGAAAACGACGGTTGTTCAATTGAATCACTTTATGATCGTGCAGAAAAAATCAGATAGCTGGGACTATGAGCATCCACTATGGGCTTTTGAATTGCCGCCAGGAAGTGCTTTAGATGTAGAACTGGTGCGCTATGGAAGTCTTCCTGCGGGTTACACAGAAACCGCCAAAGCTAAAAAATTGAGCCATGGAATACAATATCTGGCTCTTGGGTTTGCACCGGGTTCTGGTGGTAGCGTTAAATTTAGCTTGATTCCGTGAGTGAGTAAATGGATGCGATTGGCGACGTGCAATCGTGGGCATATCATTACAAGGATTAATCAAGCGATGGACCATTCACCCTGCCTGGCCTGTTACTTTTTCCTACGTTTGCACCATCACTCGTCGCCTACGTGAGACCATACTTTTCCATACGCGCAAGATCATCGGCAGAGCCGAGGTACTGACGAAGTTGCTCATTCACGGCATGCAAAAGTTCATGATTGTTTTTGTTGAATGAGAAAGCGCCGACAGGTGCTTTGCTGTATTTACTTATTTCGTGGGCAACCGCTTCCAGCTCCTGGTTGTCTCTGGCGATGGCACGGTTGCCAATTGCCGTGGCTGCGAATGCGTCTATCTTTCCTGCCAGTAGTGCTGCAACGGCATCGGGCTGGTTTTTGAACATGACGATCTGCTTATCGGCAATGCCAGCTGATTTTGCTGAATCAAATTGTACCTGCCCAGGGATGATGCCGAGTAGTGCATCGCTTTGTGCCGCTACGGCCTCGTAACTGGTAAGCATTTTGGGATTACCGCGGTGCACTACAAAGCCATCACCCAGCGACCATACTGGCAGACTGAATGCGACCTGCTTTGCACGTTCGACTGTCACGAAAATAGGTACATTCATGTCCCAACGGGCTGCTTGCAGGCCGGGTATAAGTTCTGCGAACGGTACCAGTTGATATTCTATGTCCGAGACACCGATTGCATGGAGTATGGTTTCGGCCAGTTCTATGTCTGCGCCCCTTACGCTACCATCTTCACCCGTCCAGTAGAAAGGTGCTTCTTCTATATAGGCGATTTTCACTTTCATGCGCGTACTCCATATATTCTGAGTTAAGCTGGCAATCACACGTTCTGTAGCCTGGCGCATTCTGCAAGGCTTGATGTACAAGGAGTGTAATGAATGATGATGTATTAGCAGCGGAGTCGTGGTCAAGTATTTTTTCACCAGCACTGGCTTGCAGATTGCATGGCGTGGAATGCAGACCTGCCTTGATCTCTGCAAAAAAGCCAGTGCCATTACAATGTCGGTATATATTTTATGAAATAAGTTCTAATGACATCTCGTTCTTTTACTGCTGTATCACAGCATACTGTCCAAAAAACCATCCTGCAATACTTGCTGTATGTGACTTTGGCATGCGCCGCATTTTCGCTGTCACATCCCGCACAGGCACAGAATGCCAGCGACCCTCGATTGCTTCGCTTGCTCAGCCTGATGCAGCAACGCCTGAACCTGGCGCAAGATGTGGCTATGTATAAGTGGAATGCCAAAGCAGCGATTGATGACCCCGTGCGCGAGCAACAGATACTGGACGGGCTGGCGCAGCAGGCACCTCAATATGGTCTTGAGCCCAAACAGGTGCAGGATTTTTTTGCTGTGCAGATTGTGGCGGGCAAGATGATACAGACGGCTTTGTTTGCCGAGTGGGTGAACAAGACGCAAGCCCCGTTTGGCAATCCGCCTGACCTGAAGACAGCAATCCGCCCAGCACTCGACAAACTGACGCCGCAACTATTGACTGCGCTGGCCGAAGCGCAAGCAGCCTTGCAAGCTAAAGACAGCCAGCAGGCAGTGAACCTGGCCGCAGCAGATGCGGGTGTGCGTGCGGGTGTGTTGCAGACTGTGCCAGGATATGTGGCTGCATGGGAGTATGCGATTGGGCTTTTAGCTGGCAGGTGAGCTTATGCAGGCAGGTAAAAGCCGGGATCAACAAGAAAACAGAGGAATGAGTTTAATGATGAAACAGCCGGAACAGAGGGAGTTTGCACTATCTTTAAGGATGACGCATCCAGAAATGGATTTACAGGCATTTTGCGATCTGATTGAGCTGGTGCCATGGAAATGGAATTTGGCCGGTGAAGTAAGACAGACGGAAGATGGCAGATTATTGGGCGGGATACATAAACGATCTTTTTGTACGTGCAGTTTTGAGCTTGATGAAGACGCTTCTTTGGAAGTTGCCATCAATGATGTGCTTGAGCTGCTGGAGTCGAAACGAAAAGAAATCGTTGATATGACATCGTCCGGTGGTGAGATGCATTTTTTTATAGGATGGTTTTTTGAGGGGACTGCGGGCATGGTACTGGATTGGAAAACCTTGCGCAGGATGTCTGATTTGGAGATTTCTTTTCAACTGGATGCCTATGGGGCCTTTCGTAAGTAGTCTTCGCGGGAAGATAGCTTGTGCTGCCGGGTTTCTTGTTCCTACGGATGGCAGTCAAGTGATGGTAAGGCCTTGCAAACTAATCTGATCGATTAAATCGAGAAAAAATGTTTCCATGAATAGAGCTCTTTTATTTTGCACGTTGCTTGTTCTGCAGATTTCTGCGTATGGAAAACCTGCGTGGTATCCGCCGATATTTTTGGATGTGCCATCTGGTTGGCGCGTACAAAAAAACAGATCGCCCGATAGCCAGGTATTTAGCTTGTACAAGGGATCACAGCTCATTGCATTTGATTATGGATTACGTGTATCAGATCATAAGCTTGATTGCGAAATTTCTGACATGTCTGTGATGACCACATTGGATGATCTGAAGTGTATTTCATCAGAGCAGCATCATCAAAAAATAAAGCGAAGAATTTCAATCAAAGATACTAAAGACGAAGCTAACTTTAAATTGATTATTTTTACCATCTCTGGATTGTCTGGAGCAGACAACAGGGCGTTGGTGACTTTATTGAAAAGCCTTCGATTTGTAGGCAGCATCGAGAATTTGAAACTGGTTTCAGTCGATTCTCGCAAGCGACAAGCAACAATTATCGATGAATCAGGCATCGCTCGCGTAGTCAGAAAGAATGATTTTATTGCGAGGAATTTTGGACGGGTCCGCGAGGTAAAGAGCGATAGGCTTTTGATCGAGGAATTTTTGTTCGACGACACCGACGGATACAAACCGCATCAACTAGAATTGCATTTTTCGCGGTAGCAGTAGTATTGCGTGGCAATTGCTATGACTTCAACAGTATTCGAGTGCGCGGTATTAGACGCTGCAAGGAGGGTTTGAGAAGCATGCGGCACATTGCAATGCGCCGTACCTTACGGCTGCGCTTGTAGCTTGTTTTTTTCATACAATCCCGGGTGAGCGCGGTAAAGAAAATAAATTACCACTACCCGGCACTATCTGCCACTTCCTTCATCAATCCCCGCAACCACAAATGCGCATCGCTGCGCGCGTACTTACTATGGCTATAGACTTTCAAAGTATAAGGCGGTATCGCAAAGGGTGCCGCGTAGATGGCGATGCCTGCAGCTTGTGCCAGGGTCTTTGCAGCATGGCGGGGCAGGGTCATGATGAGTTCGCTGCTGGCGATGATGAAGGGGGCGACCAGCACATTGGGTAGTTGCACTGCGACTTGTCTTTGCAGGGCCATGCCGTCGAGTACATAGTCGATGACGCCGCGGCTTTCGTTCCAGGGGGTGACGACGACATGGCGTGCTTGCAAATATGTTTTTAATGTCAGCTTGCGTTTGATGAGCGGGTGTTGTTGGCTGGCGATGGCGACGTAGTCGTCTTGCAGCCAGTCAAATTCTTCCAGGCCCGGGGGCAGGGGTGTGCGTTCTTCATCGTAGCCGAGGGCGAAGTCGATATGGCCTGCGGCCAGTTCGGCGATGGCCAGTTTTTGGTTGGTGTTGATGATGCGCAGGGTGATGTTGGGGGCGACTTGTTGCAGCCTGCTGATCAGGCGCGGCAAGATGGCGAAGGCGGTATAGTCGCTGGCGGAGATAACGAAGTTGCGCTGGCTGGTGGCTGGATCAAAACGCTGTCTGAGGCTGAGCCCGGTAGATAATTGTGCCAGGGCGGCACTGATGGGGGCGGCGATCTGGTCTGCGCGCAATGTCGGCTGCATCTGGTTGTCCAGCCGCACAAATAATTCATCACCCAGGGCCTGGCGCAGTCTGGCCAGTGCATGGCTGAGGGCAGATGGGCTGAGCGCCAGCTCATGCGCAGCGGCGGTGACTGATCGCAGTTGATACAGGGCGTTAAATACCAGCAAGAGATTAAGATCAAGCTTGCGCAGGTCAAGATGCATACTCTGCATGATAGTCTGAAGTAATTGCACTTGCCGCATTGTAGGCTGGCTTGCTAGGATGTGGCAAATAATGTGTTTTAAAGGAATACCATGAGCATACAAATCCGCCCGGCCCAACCCGAAGATGCAGCCCTGATCCATGCCTATATCACCGAGCTGGCGATTTACGAGAGGGCAGAGCATGAAGTCATCGCCAGTGTGGGCGATATTAGACAAAGTTTGTTTGCGGCTGACAGCCCGGCACGTGGTCTGATTTGCAGTGTCGATGGGCAGCCGGTTGGCTATGCGGTTTACTTTCTCAGCTATTCAACCTGGCTGGGGCGCAAGGGCATGTATCTGGAAGACTTGTATATCTCGCCCAGCCATCGTGGCAGTGGTGCTGGCAAGGCGCTGTTGCGGCATCTGGCGCAGGTGGCGGTTGAAAGTGGCTGTGGCCGTCTGGAGTGGAGTGTGCTGGACTGGAATGAGCCGGCGATACAGTTTTATTTATCGATAGGTGCGCAGCCGCAGGATGAGTGGGTGCGTTATCGCCTGGCGGGTGATGGTTTGCAGGCATTTGCGGCAGGCAATGGCATTGCGCTTGCTGCGGCCTGAGCTTCATGCCTGGTTTTTAAGGGTGCTATTGTCATTATGGTAGCATCCTGCCTTGTTCGGGTTGAATATATGCAGTGACGATGTTTCGCTGCAGGGCCTGAATCCATTTTCTCTACGAAGTGAGTATTCGCAATAGTCACGAATGGTAGTGAATAGTAGCGAATATTAGTGGTACGTATGGCAGAGCAAAATTGGTTGATCAAATTTTATGATAAATAAAGGCAGGATGATGAAAATTCAAAAGCATTTATTGGCAGTCTTATTGTTGGCAGGCACTAGCGCTTATGCGGGTGATGTGTCGGTCAATTTGCCGGGTATCAGCGTCAAGGCGAACCAGGATACCGGTTCCAATGCGAACGTGAATGTCAAGGCACCGGGTGGGAGCGTGAATGCGACGCAGGGCAAGACCGGTGGCAAGCCAGTCGCACGCGCAGATGGTGGGCGCATCGTTGGTAATGATATGAGCACGAGTACGCAGTGTAATGGGCAGCCAGTGAGCATACAGGGCAATGGTAATCAAATTAGTCTTGTTGGGGCTTGCCCGCAAGTGAATGTGAATGGTAACGAAAACCAGGTCACGGTAGAACAACTGGGTAAAGTGCAGGTCGTGGGCAATGACAATCAGGTCAGATGGGCGCAAGCTTTGCTCGGACAAAAACCGCAAGTGCAGAGTTCTGGTAATGATAACCAGATCAGCAAACAAACTTCTGCAAACTAGTTAATGTCGCTGGCTGTACATGACAGTGTGCAGCAAGGGTGTGGAAAGGTATGAAAGGGTGTGGATAAGGCGGTTTCTATCCACACCCTTTTTGTTTACTCGTTGTTCGGATTCCTTAAAGAGCGGCTGAGCTGGGCGAAGTGTGGCAGGGCTGCGGCTTCTTCTGCATCGGCTGCCTCAGGTGCCTGCGCTGCTTTGAATGCCATGGCGGGTACTTTTTCTGCCAGGTCGGCTTGTTCTGCCGCTGTGAGTGGTGTCAAAGGTTTGTCCAGAAACTTGTACAGCAAGCTGCGCTGGCCTGCTGTCATGTCGCGTGTCACTGGCATGAACAGATAGGTTTCAAATGCGGCAGGTGCGGTCAGGCGGCGCAGGATGTTGGCGTATTGATGCACCTGCGCAGGGTTGGCCAGGTCCAGCCAGTTGTCCATGCAGGGGGCCATGGCATTCCAGTTGATCAGTACGTATTTATAGACATTGGCCCAGGTCGGGGGCATGGCTGCGATGCTGGTGTCTGCCTGGCGTACGCGTACATAGGCATAGGTATTAGCCTGGGTATCCAACCCCTGTGTGGGTGCGGGTGCGTTTTTTACCGGCACTGGCACATACGCATAGACCGTGCCCTTGGTGGCACTGGCAGTGACATTTAGCACCCCTTGCGCATCGGTTTTCAGGTTTTGCGTGCCAGTGACCTGGCCGCCGCTGGCCGACATCTGGAACAGGGTGACATCGCTGGCCTGATGCAGGGGCTTGCCGCGCGCATAGAGCTGGAACTTGACATTGCCCGCCGGCCCCTGGTCCAGATACAGGTTGGGTGTCTGCGGGATCATGCGCAATACACTTTCCTGCAACAGCAATCCAAATTTGGAACTATGCAATTCGAGCTGGCCTTTTTCTATGTCAGCCGGGTTGGTCTTGCTGATGTCGAAAGTGACAATGCCTGCTCCTGCCTCATAGGCAGCACGGTCATACTTGTCATAGTTGATGCTGGCAATCGGATCTGTCTTGCCGGTGAGGAAGAGCTGCAATGTGCCCAGATCTTCTTTCTTCAGGTCCATACCGGTTTCGCTGACGCTATTGGACAGGTCCACAGTCATGATGCCTTTGCCTTGGCGTGCGTGGGCGGCAGCGACGAAGGTTTTGGCGCCGTCAACTGGCAGCAGTGCGCGATCGCCTGGCTCATGCATGGGTTCATCTCTGCGCCAGACGCCGATGGTGCCCACTACCTGGCTGCGGGCGGGGTTGGGCTGGAAGCCGCCCTTGATCAGTTTGTCACGCAACAGCTGGAATTGTGCCGTCGTGGCCGGTGCACCTGCAGTAGCCAGGCTGGGGTCATCAAAATAAACAGTACAGTAGGCATTGAAGCTGACGACGATGCCTTGCGCATCGCTGTCTTGCAGTGCATGGTGCAAGGCTGCCAGGGCTTCACTCTTGTGGACATCAATCTGCAAGCCATGCTTTGAGAAAGAGGTTTGCCAGTTGACCGAGGCGATGCCGGCAATGATGCCTTCTGCATTGCGCTGGAAGTTGATATAGCGCGCCGTAAAGCGCTGGTTGCATGGCGCGGCAACACGGCAGCCACCGTCTATGCCAAAGCTGATACCGTCAAAGAATAATTGCGAAGTGCAGGCGCCATAGGGTTCCAGGTCTATCAGCATGGCGCTGAGCCTGGCGGGGGCACCAACCAGCTTGTCTGTCGTTACCGGGCCTTTGCCCAGGTCAACGCTGGAGACGGCGGTATTGAAAAATTGCACACGGTGGGTGCCATGCGGGTTCCAGTTGCCACCACCAGCTCCGGTTTTAACGGATTCAATCGCACTCTGGCGAAATTGCTGCATGGTCTCGGTCGGTGTCATGACGGTCTGGGAAGTGTTCTCGTCATAAAATCTCTTGTAGTTATTGGTGACGATGGGGTCCCAGGAAATTTGCCCCTTGAAATGGATGCGCGGCGTTTGCAGGATACTCATGCTGTTCTCTCCCGATTCAGATTTTTTTGTAGATGAAGGCTGGCCCGGCGACTTTGTGCTTGTCGTTCAGGGGCGTGTGCAAAGCCTCGACGGCAGCCATGCGCAAGTCAAACATCTTGCGCACTGCAATGCCCAGTTGTGCCAAGTCGCCATTCAAAGCCAGGTTCAATGCATCGACCATGGCGCTGTAGGCCTTGGTGCAGGCGTCTTGCGCCAGTCTGGCGGCGGCTGGTTCTTTGGAAAAATCGTGCAATTGCGGGTCGACAATCGCCGGGTAGACCTTGCTATAGTCCACACCCAGCGGCCCACCCCAGGAAAACCCTTGCGGCGAATCACTGGCAGTCAACACCTGGTTACGATAGATTTCTTCAAAGCGGTAGAAGTGAGCAAGCTCATTGCTGAAGTCCAGCGGGCTGGTACTGGCACCTTCACCTTCTGAGACGATGACCTGTATCGCCTTGTGCGCATCGGCATAATTGTTCACCGCAAACAATTGGCCAGGGAAGAATTGTTTGTCATCAATCTGATTGCGGTTTGCCTGCCAGGCCGTGGCAGGCAGGGTTTTCAAGTAAGCGTCCAGTGCTTCATAAAACTGCCCTATGGTCACTGCCTTGGTTGGCGAGGCAGCCAGTTTCATCTGCGGGAATTCAATCGGGTCTACCGGCATTTCTATGTTCATGCCTTGCTGCATGGCAGGTTTGCCAAACGGCAGTATGTGCAGGGTCAGCACCTTGCCGTCATGGCCGATATCACCAGGTAGCGGGCCGGGATACTTGGGCGGCTGCAGCTTGGGGCTGCCACCCAGCGCGTTCAGAATATTCGCTGCCAGGCAGAGATGGATCATTTCCTGATGTGTGATCGACTGCAGGCGTGCCATGGCTGGTGCATTGGTACCAGGCAGTATCGTCAGTTGCGCATACAGATAAGGTGGCAGCGTACCAAATTCAACATTGATCGCGGTTTCCAGCATGGCCTGCGCCTGCGCCACACTGGTGATGGGAGATAGTTGTAGAAATATCATGCTTGCCCCCTGCAGGCATCACGGTAAGCAAAAGCCAATTGCGTATTCATATTGCAGTTCTCCTCAACAAGAAGTGAATGAGTGCATCGAGTTAATGCATTGAAACATGGACCACAAGAGAGACTGCCTGCCGGCAATCCCTGGTTTATCCTGCGGCAGATGATGCTGGCTGCAGGTAATGCTAAAGACGAATCAAAACCAAAGCTGAGGCCGGAAGCGGTACGTGCCTTGCCTGTGAAGGAAGGGCTGCATCCTGTTTGCAAACAGATGGACAGGACATGGTTACAGGCTTACCTTGCTGACCACGCCTGAACAAAGCCAGCCTGCAAATACCATGTTGTTCAATTGAAAGTTTCCCTCTGTTTGCGGCGGCGACAGAAGTCAAATAAATTAATAATTTGAATTTACTATATGATAATAGTTGATGGAAAAATGTTTGTCAAATTTGCATTAATGAGACATTTGGCAAGATTTATTTGAATTGACTGATGAACTGACAGGTGCTGCCAGCGCTTGTCAGTGCGAGAAGCGAAATACCCTGGCGGACATTTGCTGCCGGTGATGGCGCAACCAGTGACAGATAGTGACAGATGCTGTTTTGCCCTGTTTTATACGGATAATAGAGAGGCGAGGGGCACTGTAATGCGCCCTCGACGGGGAAAAGATAAACGGGCTGACATGGATTGTATATGCCAGATTGCCCGGTATCGACTGATCAGGTAACCGGGCATTTGGCTTGAAGCTTATTCAGCCAGCGCCGCCTTGGTTGCATCTATATTTCCATCTGATGCCAGGGCCGGTACCTTGATCAGCTTCATCAGCAGCGGATACACATTCACATTGTCAAACGGTGGCAATACGCTTGCCTTCTTGAAGGCCGGGCCATTCGCGATGAACAGGGCCTGCATTTCCCTGGATAAATTATCGTAACCGTGCGAACCCTTGTTTGCCTTGGCGGCGACCTTGGCATCCGGCACCACCAGCCAGCCTACATTAGCGGAGCAGACGAAGCGTTGTACGCGGGCGTTTTGCCCGAAATGAAAACGCTCCGGTATGTTTTCTTTTTTCCAGCATTGCATGTGTTCATGGGTTTTCAGCAGTGCTTTGGATACTACCTCCTCTTGCCCGGCCTTGGGATTGATACCTGCATAGCTGCCATAGTTGACGACTTCATAGTTGGCCGGGTCGGCAATCTGGTCGAGCAATATAGTCCGCTCAGGGCTGGTGGCGGCCATGCCATGGTCAGAGACGATGACGACATTGGCTTTGATGTTGCGTGCGCGCAAACCATCCATCAGGCGGGCAATGGCAGCATCCACACCTGCAGCAGCATCGGTGACTTCTTTGGTATCAGGCCCAAAATCATGGCCTGCATGGTCTACCTGGTCGAAATACACAGTCAAAAAACCAGGACGCTCTGCGGCAGGTTTATCCAGCCAGCCCAGCATGGTGTCTACCCGCACTGCGGGCGGCAACTTGTCATCAAAGGTCCGGTATTCAGTGGGGCGCACACCGTGTATGGCTGCTTCTGAGCCGGGCCAGAACATGATGGCGGTTTTTACTTTATTTTTTTCTGCGGTGACCCAGACTGGTTCAGCCTGATCCCACCAGCGCCTGTCGAGCACGGCTTCTTTATTGCTGAGCTTGAAGCGCACGCCAGGGATATTGCTGTCTTCCATGGTGTTGCCGACGATGCCGTGATGATCAGGGCGCAAACCTGTCACCAGCGTGTAATGATTGGGGAAGGTGATCGATGGAAAGGACGGGCGCATGGCCTCAGTACGTACACCTTCTGCAGCCAGTGCGTTCAAGGCAGGGGTCACACCGCGTGTCAGGTATTCAGGCTTGAAACCATCTATCGATACCAGGATGACGGGGCGATAATTATCAGTGCTGCCAGTTTGCAAATGCGTGGACGAGCAACCGGCGATTGCCAGGCTCAGCAAGCCACAGCGCAGGGCTTTTGTGTAAGACGGTTTCATCATGGGGGACTTTTGGTGTGAGCAATATTAAATGGCCGGAATTAAGTGGCAGGAATTAAGTGGCAGGGAGGGATGCATCGCGCCTGGTGCGCCTGGTGCATCAGTGCGCACCTTACTCCAACTGCTTTACTACGCGATGACAGGCCCTAAAAACAGCACAGTCGCTGGCCCTGCGCGAAAATTCGGGCTGTTGGCATCGGCTTCTATCATATAAGGCATGGCGTCATGCGCATCCAGCGCTGCTTTGGATGTCCAGGTTTCAATGAGGACGAATTTATCTTCATCGCCAGCGACAGGATGCATCTCATATTGCAGGCAACCTGCTTCAGCACGCACCAGCGGTGCCAGCCTGGTGAAGGCGGCGATCTGTTCAGCAGCTCGGCCAGGTTTGGTTTGTATCAGGATGACGAGTTTGAGTTGTTCGGACATGCGGTTTCCGTTCTATGTTTTTTGTGTTGGGGGAGGTAGGGCGCGCCGTGTGCACCAGCACACATAGATCAATGCGGTGCGCGCGGTGCACCCTACAAAAGCAGGCATGGGATTTTGAGTCCCGTGCGCTCGTAAAAAATTACACCATATCCTCAGGCCTGACCCAGCCATCAAATTCTTCCGCAGTCACGTAACCCAGGGCCAGCGCTGCTTCACGCAGGGTCGTGCCATTGCCATGCGCATGCTTGGCAATGGCAGCGGCGCGGTCATAACCTATGTAAGGGTTGAGCGCGGTTACCAGCATCAGCGAATTGTCGAGCAATTCCTTGATACGCGGGCGGTTGGCCTGCATGCCACGGGCGCAATGTTCTTCCAGGCTGGCCATGCCGTCAGCCAGCAGGCGGCAGCTTTGCAGGAAGTTGTGGACGATCAGAGGCTTGAAGACATTCAATTCAAAATTGCCGGATGCACCACCTATGCTGAGTGCCACATCATTACCCATGACCTGGCAACATAGCATGGTCACCGCTTCACACTGGGTGGGGTTGACCTTGCCTGGCATGATGGATGAACCCGGTTCGTTTTCAGGTATCTGTAATTCACCTAGACCAGAACGTGGGCCGGATGCCAGCCAGCGTATGTCATTGGCGATCTTCATCAAGGCAGTTGCCAGGGTCTTGAGCGCGCCATGGCTGCTGACCATGGCATCATGCCCGGCCAGCGCAGCAAAGCGGTTGGGGGCAGCTTCAAAGGCGATGCCGGTATCGAGCGTCAGGCTGGCGGCTACCAGCTTGCCAAAATCTGCATGGGTGTTGAGGCCGGTGCCAACTGCAGTGCCGCCGATGGCCAGCTCTTGCAGGGCGGGCTGAG
The DNA here is from genome assembly GCF_058788535.1 of Undibacterium sp. FW305-107. NCBI lineage: Bacteria > Pseudomonadati > Pseudomonadota > Betaproteobacteria > Burkholderiales > Oxalobacteraceae > Undibacterium > Undibacterium sp. FW305-107. Next base: position 440,800 of record NZ_JBYTAV010000001.1, on the reverse strand, counting down.
TGTGGCGTATGGCGCGTTCTGCATAATCGAGTTGTGCGACCCAGCCGGATATTTCCTGGCCCAGTGTCAGCGGTGTGGCATCCTGCAAATGGGTGCGGCCTATCTTGATGATGTCAGCAAATTCTTTGGCCTTGGCATCGAGCGTGGCACGCAATCTGGCGAGCGATGGCAGTACATGGCTAATGACCGCGATGCTGGCAGCCACATGCATGGCGGTGGGGAAGACATCATTTGATGACTGGCCCATGTTGACATGGTCATTCGGATGCACGACGCGGCTCATGCCACGTGTGCCACCCAAAAATTCAGAGGCGCGGTTGGCCAGCACTTCATTCATGTTCATATTGCTTTGCGTGCCAGAACCGGTTTGCCATACCGACAGAGGGAATTCTGTTGCATGCGTGCCTGACAGCACTTCTTCAACCGCCTGGGCAATCGCTTCTGCCACCTTGCTGTCGAGCAGGCCCAGGTCGCTATTGACCTGCGCACTGCTGCGCTTGACGCGTGCCAGTGCCAGCATCAGTTCTGGCGGCATGGTTTCTGTAGAGATGGCAAAATGATGCAGCGAGCGCTGGGTTTGCGCGCCCCACAAGGCGGCTGCGGGCACGGCGATCTCGCCAAAGGTATCGCGTTCTGTTCTTTGCGCGACGGTAGTATCGGTTTTCATTTACACCTGCTCCTGGATGAGTTCTAAGATTTGGCGATGGCTGCCAGCATTGTAGCTCTGAAGCGGGAAGTCTGCCACGATAGCCCGGTGGCGTACAGGGCTGGCAGAGGAGGAGTACACACGTTTCACTGTGTAGGGTGCGTTATAACGCACCGTTTGGGCGCGCAATATTGTGAGGTATCAATGTCCAAACATTATTGGGTTCATGTAATCAATATGAATGAGTTCCAAGAATCATCAATGACGCGTGATACCTCATCCTTGTTGATTACGGGGACGGTGCGTTATAACGCACCCTACAGGATACTGCTACAGTTTAGATTTCCTCACTTCGCCTGCATCAAGGCACTCAAAATGATATGCCTGTCAGCATCTTGCATGCGCAGGATATTTCTGTACAGACCAATGACCCCTTCGCATTGCAAGATGGGCTGGTTTGCATAGGCCTCCAGATTGGCGGTGACTTGCCGTTGCAGCGGGCTCATCAGGTCTTGCAGTTTTTTTGCGCTCGTGGCAAATTCTTTTGATGCCATGGTGTAGCTGCGGCTGCGCGGCTCACTTGCCATTATTTTTCCCAGCAAGGCACTATCGCGCTTGATCAGATTATCTGGCATGGTGCGTTGTGTACTCAGCGTGCCCTTGATTAATTGGGCACAGGCCTGCGGGCCGAGTTGTCTGGCGGCTTCCAGCTGTTCAGAGAGTAATTGCGCATACTCGTCCAGTAAGTCATCTGGCGCGCTTTTGAGGGCTAGCAAATAGACATCTTTGGATGCCAGTTTGACGGCATCCTGTATCGTTTGCGAATCTTTACCTGCAAGTTTCATGTTCCAGATCAGGTCAGTGATTTGATCAATTTTGCCAGGTGCACGCCGTTCGTAATTGCGCCAGACTGTACTGCTACTCAAGTCTTTAAAGACTTCCTCACGTGACTGCATGTCAAACGATTCATTGGCCTCACCGCCCAGCGAGACGCGGGTAATTACTCTCGCCTTGACCATTTCTTCTCGGCTGGGATACCACATACCCTCCGCCTTGGTGTTGATGGCGATCTGGATGAAATCTTCCGGCAAATTTGCGGCACGATAATGTTTCGCCATATTGTCGGTGGCAATTGCCAGCTCCGCCCCACCGATACCAGGAAAGCTGGGTTGATGAAAACCTATATGCGCATTGGGTGTGGCAGCGCGATCCTTGCCTGCCAGAAAAACATAAGTGCAAGCACTGCTGCATTCACCTTCGACATAGGTATTGAGTTGGCGTGATTTGAGCAGTCTGGCTATTTGCTGGGCTTCGCGCAAGCGTCCGCCGGGTGAGTTCAATGAGATGGTTTTGACTCGTGGATTTCTTTCAAGGGCTTCAACAAAATTTGCCATGCTGCCTTCACCTATGGTGCCCCGCAAATTCAATACATCGCCTTTGGCCCCGCCACTGATCCCGACACGCTTCATATTGTCATGACCCGTCGCCAGCATGGCAAACTCTTTCATTTGCGGCACATAGGATGACGACGCTTTCAGCAACACTCCCAGGATGTTGGACAATGCCAGCAATATCGTCAAACCGGCGACCAATCCAGAACCGCCACGCGCAGTATGTTTGCTGGCCGAACGTAAGATGCCTGTAATGGCCCACAGCCATATCAGGGCGGCAAGCGCAAAGATCATTATGCTGATACCAGCCAGCATGCGCAAACTGACGTCGCTTGCTTCTATCAATTTGGCTAATCCCGAGACCAGCAGTACTGCCAGCAGATTACCTATACCTACTCCATTGAGCCAGAATGATTTGCCCAGGGATAGCTGGCCGCGCCAGTGTGCCATGAAGTAATTACGTGAATCTAATTGGCCGGGCTCCGCAGCCAGAACAGCCCCGGAAGATACATGATCTCGTGCCAGCTTTTTATTCAGCGCATTGAGGCTCAGCAAGCCTGGCAAGCCTGCCAGCAAGATTGTCATCAAAATGTCGGGCATATGGGTGACATTGGCATTCAATGTGAGACAAACCGGAACAATGATGGAGAACATCAACGTGAATGTCGTATAACCTCTGGCAATACGCAGCAAGCGCAGTGAGGCATCATTACTCAGCGCGCACCATGGAACCAGATACACCGACAGCAGCATCAACAAGCCAGGCCAGGCTGGAAAAAATGTGACCAGCTTGTGAGGAGATTTACCCATGATCTGCAACAGCACGACCAGACCCAGCATGATCATCAACAAGAGATTGGTAAGGCGCGTGAACTTGATCATGGGTAATACAGGCCTTGTCATGCAGGAGAAAACAAGAGCATCGCATATCTTACAAGTAGATGGCAAGATGCAGGTCACGGGACTTACCCTGATTGACGCAGGACAGGCAGCAAAGGTGACAAACGATGGATAGTGCAGTCTGCGGCTAAATATTTAGCACTCAAACTCAAGCAAGCCGGTCATCAGGCAAAATATGAAGCCTACAACGACGCCTGCCCCCAGGCCCATGGCAACGAGCAGAATTTTGTACAATACCTGCTCGACCGATAGAACTTTATTACTACCGGACTGCTGGTTAGCCGGGAGAGGTTCAATTGCGGGTTCACTCATGATTTTCCTCCTGCGCCCCTGGCTGCAATACGTTGTTCTATCAATGCTTGCAAGTCTTCCGCTTTCAGACCGGCGGATTTGACGGCAGCTAAAATAGTCGTCAAATCCAGACCACCAGGCCGCGATGCTTCAGCCAGGCTCCAGGTGCGGGCAGCGCGGCTACCGCTGCGGCAATACATCAATACCTGTCCTTCACTATTGGCCAGTGCATTTTGCAGATCCTTGACGGTAGCATCAGGTATCTCGCCATGTGGTACCGGGACATAAGAAAATTTTATGCCCATCTTGCGTGCTTCTTTTTCCATGGTCGCTGCTGTAGGCTGGCCGGATACTTCACCGTCCGGGCGCATGGCGATGATGGTTTGTACACCTTGCTGCCTCAGGGCCGCAATATCTTGTGGATTAATTTGCTCGGATACACGAATTTTCCCATGCAAATGATGGGTAAGTGGTGCTGCAGAAGAGGTGTTAACATTCTCTTTGCTGTAGCGCGAATTAAGCGCGGCACCGACAATGAATAATGCACCAGCCAGTACGGCAATGCCAAATAGTGCTTTGTTGCCTGGTAATTTCATGAACATGCTCCTGCAAAACCGATATCCAAGGATACCATGGTGACGTAGTAGAATTCCGATGTCTAATTTAAACTTAGCTGCACTTAGCTGTATCCTGCGTGGACCTTACCCCCTTTTTACCCATGATGCCAACTATGCTTAAACTTCTTATCGCCTTTTTTGTTTGCTGCTGCACGATGCTATTCCCCATGATGGCCCAGGCTGAGCCCGAACTCATCATCCTGGTGCGCCATGCAGAAAAATCGACTGACAATCCGGCTGATCCCAGCTTGTCAGAAGCAGGGCAGGCAAGGGCGCAGGCATTGGCGCTGGCATTGCAGAATGCGGCGGTCAGCAGTATCTACACCACGCAATTCAAACGCACGCGCGAAACGGCGCAGCCACTGGCGCAGGCCAAAGGCATCACACCACAGGTCTTATCTGCCAAGCGTGGCGCTGAACATGTCAAGGAGATGGCTGATGCCGTGCGTGCCAGTAGCGGCACTGTGCTGGTGGTAGGGCATGGCAATACTGTTCCTGCTATTGCCACTGCCTTGGGTGCGCCAGCCATGAAAGAATTTTGCGAAAGCAGCTTCAGTCATATGCTGATCTTGCGCCCGGCAGGACAGAATATGCGTGTAGTGCAAACACGTTATGGCGAAGCAGATACGGTCAAACCTGGGTTAGACTGCCAGTAAATCATTCATTGACGGGAACGAGCATGACCATATCCAACACCTTGCCACGCTGGTCCATCATCATCCCCTTCGCCGCCTGGATTATCCTGGGTGGTGGCATCCTGATCAGCAACTCCCTCTACGCTATCTTGCTGACTATTGCCTTGTTTGGTGGTGTGCTCACTGCCGTCTATCATGCCGAAGTCGTGGCGCATAAAATTGGTGAACCCTTTGGCACACTCCTGCTGGCGCTGGCGGTGACTCTGATAGAAGTCGCGCTGATAGTCTCGCTGATGCTGGCGGGGGGCGAGGTGACAGCTGGCCTGGCGCGCGATACCGTATTTGCCGCCATCATGATTATTTTAAATGGCATCATAGGCCTGTGCCTGTTGGCTGGTGCCAGCCTGCACAAGGAACAAAGCTTCAGCCTGCGCGGGGCCAGCACTTCGCTGGCGACACTGGCGGCACTGGCGATACTGACCCTGGTCTTGCCTAATTTCACCTCGACTGCGCAGGGGCCAGTGTACAGCGCCAGCCAACTGGCCTTTATCGCGATTGTCTCACTGGTGTTGTATGGCACTTTCGTACTGGTGCAAACCGTGCGTCATCGTGATTATTTTTTACCTGCCGCATCCACGGGAGACGAAGAAGCCCATGCCGAGCCACCCAGCAATGGCGTGGCCTGGGCCAGTACCGGCCTGCTCATGCTGTGCCTTGGTGCGGTAGTGTTGTTGGCCAAATCCCTGGCACCGACACTGGAAAGCGCAGTTGCTGCCGCTGGGGCACCGCAAGCTCTGGTCGGTATTATTATCGCCATGGTGGTCTTGTTGCCGGAAGGTGTCGCCGCCTTTCGCGCTGCCCGTGCCAACCGTCTGCAAACCAGTATCAACCTGGCGCTGGGTTCTGCCCTTGCCAGCATAGGCTTGACCATACCGGTAGTAGCGGTGATCTCGCTGACGACGGGTTGGTCATTGAATTTGGGCCTTGATGCAAAATCGATGGTGCTGCTGTTGTTGTCGCTGATGATTACTTCACTGTCTTTGGGAACGGGACGAACCACCATCATGCAGGGCACCATCCATTGCGTGATCTTTGCGGTGTATTTGTTTACGACGATAGTGCCCTAAACTTTTCTTGCGATTTACCATGATAATGGTAAATGGATAGCCGTAGTCGCAGACGTAACTGGAGGTGCATAGTAATGCGCCGCATGTGTGCGTGGTGCACGGCGCGGGTGCTTTCCCAAGGATTGCGATGATCTCATGCGGCGGATTACAATCCACCCTACATCAAGGCGATGATGATTGCCTTTGCTATCCTGAGATGGTATTCCCATCACCTTCCACAAACCGTGTTCGCCAGCCGCGTTTTTCTATAGCGTGGATATTCTCTGCCTGCTTCAATTCCTTCAGATAAGCCATGGCAAGCTTTAGTTCTCTATCGCTGACATCACCTTCAAACATATTCATGCGCATCAGGTTGCCATAGTTGCGGCGCAGCTTCTTGGGTGTGTCGTCCAGCATGATGACTTGCTCAAGCATGTAGCCACGTCGCCTGACTTTATTCAAGTCCTTGACCCATTCAAAATCCTGGTATTCAGGATCAAACACACGCGTGCAGCGTTGCCTTGCCCAGACAAACTTCAAGGGCGGGTCTTCACCAAACAGATGCTTGACGATGACGGCAGCATAGCTTTCTGATGCCGATGTCCAGACGGCACAATCAAAATGTTCAAGACAGAATGCAATAAATTCGCGTACATGCGGACGCAGGTAGACGTGATACGAAAAGAAGCAAAAATCAGCTTCATGTGCGAGTTGTTTTTTTGTCGCGAAGATGAGGGTTTCATCCAGATCCAATATCAGTAATTTCTTGTGCATGGCTTAGGTCAGAGTCGACAGATCAGGCTGCCTGTATCCCTATTATGCACTATGAAAGCTGCGCAATCATTTTTCACAATGGAACAAGTTCCGGCAAATCCTGCCTACGCAAGCTATATGAAAACAACATACGTTTAGCGAGAAAATCTATATAAATCAAATTTGCAAATCAAATAATATCAATACAAGCATTCAGCATTGGGTGCAATAAAAGTGACCTGCACAGCAAGGTCACCTATAAAACTAATAAAACCAATCAGGAGACAGCATGAACAAACGATGCCTAAATAATAGGGGGCAGGACTTGTCGCGTGAGTTGGGCGAGACAGGTATTGCAGCACATGAAGGCTTGAAACTCAAACGCCTGAGTTATGCCATTGCACTGGCTTTGACATCCATGATGGCGCATGATTTCGCCTTGGCGCAAGATACCAAGCCAGCCAGCAACCATGTTACTAAGCCCGCAGAATCAACTGCTGTCGATAAACCTGCAACAAAAACGAGTGGCAAGGATGAAGACCTTTCCACCATCGTGGTCGTTGGTACGCGGGCCTCACAACAATCTGCCATTGACAGAAAAAAACATGCGACTACGGCCAAGGATTCCATCGTGGCCGAAGATGTCGGTGCTTTCCCCGACAGGAATATAGGTGAAGCGATTTCCCGCATATCCGGCATTTCACTCGACCGTGGCGACTTTGGCGAAGGTGTCAGTGTCACCGTGCGCGGTAATGGGCCGGACCTGACCAGGGTAGAGATAGACGGGCAGTCAGTGCAGTCTGCCGGTGGTTCTGACATGAATGGTGGTGGCTTTGGCCGTGCGGTAGAATTTCGCCAGCTGTCGTCCGACCTGATCAAGAGCGTCGATGTGGTCAAGGGCTCGACAGCTGACATGACTGAGGGCGCGCTAGGCGGCGGCATCATCATCACTACCCGCACCGGCCTGGATTTTGCCAAACCTTATATTTCCCTGCGCCTGGCCGGTACGCAAAATTCCATCAACAAGGAGTGGACGCCAGACATGAATCTGGTGCTGGCGAATAAATTCCTGGATAACCGTTTGGGTGTCTTGCTGAATGTGTCTGCGGGTAAGGTCACCAATGATGGTCATTCTTTCCAGCCGACCACCTCAGGTCTGGCGGGTTATGCGCGCTCGCTGGATTTTGACAATTCGCCTAACAAGACCTTTACCTTTAACCCCAGCACCGTATCCACCAGTGACCCCACGGCAACTGCGCCCATCGTCGCATCGCCATTGACAGCCGGTGGTGTCTTTAATTCAGAAACACCGCTGAGCCTGGTCAGCAAGTCTGCCGCTGCCAAAACCAAGGCGGATTGTTATGCAGCTTTCCCGGCACTGACCAGCGTACAGTCCGCTGCCGTGAATGGCACGACAGCCAGAAACGCCGCTATTTCACAGCGTACTTCCGAGCTGGAAACCTGTCTCAATCAATGGAATGATTACACACCTTCACTGGTGCGTTTCATAGAAAAGCGCCAGAAAGAAGACCGCAAATCCTTTGACCTGCGTTTTGACTTCAAGGTCAATGATGATCTCACCGTGTATGTGAAAGGCAGTGGCAACTCACGCAAGGTGCAAGACAATTTCCTGACCTATGGCCTGGGTGGTGTGCGTATCAATTCCACTGACGTGATCTCACCTGCTTTCCGCGGTACCAGCTTTGTTGACTCAGCCACTGGCGTGCGTACTGCCGTGCCAGGCTCTGGTTACTATGTGTACGACAATATCAGTAGCCGTACCGGGCTAGATCCTGCCATGGGGGCAACAGCTAACGTAGTACCCGGTTCCGTGGTGATGGATGCGAATCATCACGTGACCAAGTTCACCATCACGGATGGCTCGGCAAGTACCGACCAGATCCAGAACACGATGGAAACCAAATCGACTTACCTGCAAGGTGGTGGCACCTACAAAAAAGACCGTTTCAAGGCAGAGTTTTTTATTGCCGATGGCAGGTCCGATTTTTCTCGTGCCGACAAGCGCACCAGCTGGTCTACTCCATACGGCGAGGCTACCCTGAGCGTGTTGCCAAATGGTTTGTGGACTTATGCTTTCCCTGCCAATTCCACGTTTGACCAGGCTAATCCTGCGCAGTATTCCACTGTCAATCTTGCGACCAGTGCCCGTGCAGCGGTTGCTGCGACAATCAATAACCCGGCAACGCCAGCCTATACCATTGCCCAGCAACCCATGCTGACGCAGGCCCCGCAAATTTCGTATTCACCCAAGCTGATTGAAACTGGCGAAAAAACAGCCAAGCTCGACCTGAGCTATAACCTGACTGATAAATTGCCCTGGCTGACCCTGGTGAAGACAGGTTTCAATCTGCGTGATGCCAATGCTGCACAGTGGGGCGGCGGCGGTGCGACGATTAAATCTGCAGTCGGTACTTTTGGTGCCGCCGGTTATATCCCGCCGGTCGTGATGCCGACCAATAATCTGCGTGGCAGTTTTGTTGGTTGTGAAAATACACCAGGCTCACTGGGCGCCGGTGGTGCGCCATGTAATTACGGTTACGTAGCAAACACCAATTTGTCGAATACCCTGTATGGCACCACGACACTGACACAGGCGCAGTTCCAGAATGTGATCGCGCAATCCATGATGCCAGCGTCTTCTCAATTCATGGCTGGCTTGCCTGATCGCCCGGCCAGCCTGATCAATGGCTGGAGCCAGATCGATGTGGCCAAAGCCTTCGACTTGCTGGGTGTACCGAACATGAATTTCAATTGCATGAAGTCATGCGTAGGCAGCGACGGCAAAGTGTATGCCCAGCCCGTCAGCCTGAATAGTGAAAAAACCAAGGCTGGCTATTTCATGGTCGAGTTTGACAAGGATGAACTGCCATTTGGCATGGAACTGACAGGCAATATCGGTGTGCGCTATGTCAACACTGAAATACATGCGACCGGGCAGATGTTCTTTACATCGATCACCAAGACTACCGCCTTCGATCCTCTCAATCCTAATGCTGCAGCCGGTGTACAAAGCAGCACCCTGATGAAGAATACTTCACTCGACAGCAATACCACAGACATTTTGCCAATTTCCAATGTCGGTTTGTGGGTGATACCAGAAAAATTCATCTTGCGCTACAGCCATGCCAAGACCGTCGCCAGGCCGCCTATCTCACGCCTGCTGCCATCCGGCACCTGTACTTATGATGAACGCAGGGCAGGTCTGGTCGATACCGATGGCAGTGGTGCTGATATGGGTTGTAGCGGCACCATGGGTAATCCTAATCTGAAGGCGCAATCGAATATCAACCAGAACCTGAGCGCAGAATGGTATCCCAACAAAGATACCATGTTCAGCATAGGCACTTTCAGGCAGACCGGCAAGGTGGGGCCAGCCATTGCAGTTGGCAAATCCAATGTCGCGCTGTTTGCTGGCTCCAATGATGTTGACCCTGTCACCGGCAAGAAATTGTCTGACTTTGAGTTTGGTTATTCAACCTGGGAAAATGGTCCTGCTACTACGCGCAAAGGTATAGAAATTGGCGGCAAGATGGCCTTCACCTTCTTGCCCTGGTACTTCAAATATACCGGTATTGACTTCAATTATTCAAAATTGAAATCCTCCGACTCTGTGACAGTACGTGACCTGCTCACTGGTGATTCGCTGCCACCGACTTTGGAATCCAGCTATACCACCAATGCCTCGATCTGGTATGACGATGGCGCCTTAAGTGCACGGATTGCCTATCAGGCGCGCGCCAGTTACTTCACCTGCATTGCAGGTTGCGGCAATAATATCGCTACGACTTACACTTACCCGAATGATGCTGGTGGTTTTTACCGCGTGCCTTATAACCCCGGCTCACCCAACTTCAGGGATGCCACGGCTTATATCGACGCCAAGATCGCCTATCGCTTCAAGAATGGTTTGGAGATTTTTGCCGAAGCCCGCAATCTGGGTCTGGCAACGACCAGCAGCAGCCAGGGGCAATATGCCGCGTTTGCCAATGGCATACCCAGCCTGAATGATTATGCCTATGCCGGACGCAGAATCATGGTGGGACTCAATATGAGGAACTGATCTCGTACCGTTTTATGGGCAATCCCTGTCTGGCCGAGGACGGCGCAGGAAATTGGTCGACTGGTTTTGCCCATTTTTTAACACCGATGAAAAAATTGTTTGTCAGATGATAGTTACCAGGATCTATGAAATCAAAAATCAACTTGCTGCTCACCACGCTTACCTTGAGTTTGTCAGGCATGACCTTGCTGCCCGCACAGGCGCAACAGGCTGCGCCTGCAGCAGGCGAGGCAACTGCGGCATCAGTGACGATTACGGGCAACCTGACTAAACGACCTACCGCCACGGTCAGGTATCTGGACCGTAGTTCTGCCAGTTCCTGCGCATTTAGTTTTAGCTCTTTTCAGGACGACATTATTAATGATTACCTCGATCACTTCGAGGGCCGCGGGCGCGACACTGATAATACCAATATGGGCCTGGAAGGACCGCAAGGCTTAGGTGATCGCAGCGAAGGTTTTCGCGATAGCAGCCCTTACGGCAATGCAGCCGGTGGTGAGCGATTACCAACTCCTGCAGAAAACAGTGCATCGACCAGTGCTTCTTGCTCACAGGCAGACCGCAATTTTGCTGCAGGGCGCAATTATCTTGCCCGCAAGGACAAAACCCTGGATCAGGCATTTGCCGCCTATGATGCAGGCGAATATGTCAAGGCACTGGACACTTTCAAAATATCATATAAAAAAATTGGCTATGACGAAGCCGCACTGATGCTGGGAAATATGTATTTCTACGGGCAGGGTGTGCAGCGCGATATTCGCCTGGCCATGGAATGGTATGACAAACTCGCTGATTCACGTTTCAACGCCGGACAATACAGTCCCTTCGATGTCAGAGACCCGGAACGCGCATCCCTGCGTGTGCAGGCGCAATTACGTCTGGCCCGTATCTACATGGCAGGGTATCAAATACCCAAAGATCCCGTCAAAGCAAGGTATTGGTATAAACAGGCGGCAGAACTGAATTTTGTGCCAGCGCGTTATGTGCTCGCACGTTTTAACCAGACTGGCTATGGTGGCAGCAAAGATATCAAGGAAGCGCTGAAGCTATATACCAATGCGGCTGAATATGGCTATGCCCCGGCACAACTTTCACTGGGCGATTTGTATTACTACGGCATTGAAGTAGCACAAGATTTTCCGCGTGCCTTTGCCTGGTTCCAGCAAGCCGCCAAACAAAAGAAACCACAGGCGCAATATGTATTGGCCATGATGTATGAGCAGGGGCAGGGCACAAGCGTCGATCCACAAAAAGCCCTGGCCTTTTACAAAGATGCTGCAGTCGCCGGGCACCCGGATGCACAAAATGCATTGGCCACGTATTTTTATACTGGCCAGATAGTGAACAAAGACCTGGCAACTGCCCGCAAGCTGTTTCAAAGCGCCGCCATGCAAAGCCAGCCAGATGCCATGGTGAATTTGGCCGCCATGCTCTTGAATGGCGAAGGGCTGGAAGCAGGTGCAAGCAGGAGCATTGATGAAGATAAGCTCAAGGCTTATGTCTGGCTAAAACTGGCCGCCAGGTTAGGCCGCGAGCAGTCAGCTACAGCGGCAAACAAGCTTGAAACACATTTAACGGATGAGCAAAAAGCACAGGCCAAACGCATACTCAAAACCTGATCCATGCAATGTGCAATATGTTTGATTTTTAGGTGATATGGCGACCTCCTCCCTCCATATCGCCTTGCTACGGCTTGTGATGCACAAGCATACAAGCCGTTTTTTATTTGTGGGATTGGTGGTCCAATCGAGATGGTCGTAAAAGGATAGTCGTAGTCGTAACGAGAGGGGCATTGCAATCCGCCCAACGTTACTCTTTGTCAAGGGTGCGCATCTCTCATTTGTTGCCACTGTATGGCATCTGCAATGCAATATTTTGCAGCTGATACACCATTTTTTTGTGCCAGTTCCAACCAATATATTGCTTCAGTCACACTTTCATTCGTTTTTTTACGTAAAAGCACACAACCGTAACTGTATTGCCCTATGGGGTAACCACCTTCAGCAGAAATTTTGAACCAGTGTAGTGATTTAGGTATATCCCTGCGCCCAACATCGTAGTAGTAGGCCAGTTCATTGGCAGAGATGGCGTCACCGCTTTCAGCTTTGCCAATTAATTCTTGAAGCTTTGCTGGCGACATAGCCATGGGGCCAGTCACATGTGGTTGCGTTGATTTTGTATTTAATCCGGGTTTCTGTGGTGCCGATGTTTGTGCATATGCAAAACAACTGGTGAGTAGAAAAGACAGATATAAGAAAAACCGCAAAATTGGTTCTATTTTTTTATCAAGCGCAGCGCTGGTAAAAACCAACTGGTTTGAACACTGAAGCGTCATTTCTAAAATTTGGCCTGGTCACGTGCAGGCACATCAATCTCATCATTCACAAAATACGAAACCGCTGTTCCTAGTGCCAGCGGGTTGATCTCATGGGCTGATGGATTGTGGTACTCAAGCTTGAGTTTATAGGTCTTGGCAGCATCGACGGTGAGAACAGCGAGGACGGGTCTGTGTGTAGTCTCTGCCTGCATTTCATCAAACAGGGATTGCATCAGCGGTGCCAGCAAATCTGTGTATTCAGGCGGCACTGGCAAGGTATAGATGGTCCTGCCCCACCGGATCACGAACTCGAAGCTGGGCTGGGTTTTATCCTGCGCCAAAAAACGGCAATACGACTGATCCCAGGCTTGCGGGGATTCGGAAGTGAGTTTTAAAAGAACTTTTGCCATCAGCAGGGTAAGTTCGTTTTTCTTGGACATGCAAATTTCCGGTAAGGAGGTATGACGCAATTTTACTATGTTCAGCAGTTTTTTCTATTGCCTTGCAGAATGCATTGCCTGAGCAGAGGGGATGCGCAGGAAACATATACATCTTGGGTTACACTATTGCCAATATTTTTCATCAGGAATGCCCATGGCAGCCCAGCAGACGCCGTTTTATCCGGGATATAGTGCCAATAACCGTGGCCTGGGACACAGGCGCATGTTGCTGTCGCTGATGGCGGTGTTTTTCTTGTTATGGATAGTCTTGCCCTTGCTCCTGCCTGCCCAGGCTTACCTGCTGTACTGGCTGACAGCGCCACTGCGTTATCTGGGTGTGTTTGTGCATGAGATGGGGCATGGCCTGGCCAGCCTGATCAGTGGTGGCTCGTTTTACTGGTTCCAGATGGATGCCAACGGTGGCGCGGCCATCACCAGTGGTGGCTGGCAAAGCCTGGTCTTGCTGGGTGGTTTGCTGGGACCAGCAGTGTTTGGCAGTATCTTGCTGATGATCTCGACCAGGGCAGAAAAATTGCTGTTTGCCTACCTGGTCCTGCTGCTGTTCTTTGTCTGTGGCGCCTATTACATGCTTAAGCCTGTCTTCATGAACAGTGGTATTTATCCCTTGCTGGCGCAATGGCATGCAGCGCATTTGCTGGGCCTGGCCTTGCCGGTGACGCTGATACTGGCTAGCATATTCGTGATGCGGGCATCGGATGCCTGGCAGCGGCTGGTATTGCAGTGCCTGGGCATCGTCATGTGTTATTCGGCATTTAGTGACACCAGTTATATCTTCCAGTATGAAGCTTTGCGTAATGGCATGTACTCAGATGCAAGGGAATTTGCAGCGTTGTTTTCACCATTCAGCGTGCAAGGCTTGCCATGGCTGGTATTCGTATTCTTTGCTGCCTTGATCGCTGTACTGAATTTTGCCTTGCTGGGTCTGGGTGTACTGCGCGCTTTGCGTCAGCCACGCTGACAGCAGCGCTTAGCGAAATTTTTTCTCTATGCTGGCATTGGTGCCATCGTTTTCCATATTCTTCAAGATCATGTTCAGACGCTCTATGCGCTCTTTGGCGACGCCGTGGTTGCAAGCCAGATAAAGTTCCTTGGTTTGCAGGGGCAGGATGGGGATGATCTTGTCTTTCAAGCCCAGGTCTTTGATAAAGGCATGGCCGACCAGTTCGCCGGTGATCCAGAAATCAAAGCGCTTTGCCAGTAATTTTTTTGGATTGTCGCGGTCGGCATTTGCCAGTTCTGACTGATAGCCTTTGGCCAGCAGATATTCAGACACCGCACCTTGACGGTAAGCACCCAGCAGATAAGGGCGCAGATCATCCATGCTGATGGGGCGGCGGGTATCGTCGGCGCGGGCAAAGACGGTCCAGGTGTTTTTCACCAATGGCCCCACCCACTGGAACATGGCTTCCCGCTCAGGTGTTCGGGTAACAACATAAATGCAAGTATTGGCGTGTTGGCGGGCGGCCTGGAAAGAGCGTACCCAGGGGTAGAAATGGATGCTGTAATGTTCTTCAGCGCGCGCCATGAGTTCTATGACTTTTTCCGTTGCCAGGCCTTTTGCCGTTTTGCCATCAGTATCTGGATAATTAAAAGGCGGGAAGTCTTCAGAATTCAGGATCAGGGCTGGTGTAGCGGCAGGCGAAGCACTTGCTGCAATGTTTTGCGGAGGGTTACTTACTTGGGCAAATGCGGCCCCGCATGTGAATAGTGCCAACATAAAGCAGGCATATGCGCCAGCGCTTTTCATTGTCTGCCTCCTTGCCTGGAGTTTGCCCACAGGCTGATCTGGCTACAGTCTGCTGCTGCAGCTTATGTATTCATAATAGCGATTTATTGACGCTACCGGCAAGTTTTACAGGCAGATTTGCAACATGGGACAAGGCAAGTTGCGGGCGGGTTTCAGGCAAGTTTGACCGCAGCGCATGCTAGCCTGCGGCCTGGCTCAATCCGGTATCCAGTCAAAATATCCTATCATCATTTCTTCAAAAGTCTGTTCGCCAAAACGCACGGCCAGTTTGGGATTGGGGTTGGCAGGGTTGGCGCTGGAATTGTCATACCAGGCAGTGGCAGCAATGCGCATGCCAGGTGTCACGGCGACAGGTTCCTGCAATTGATAACTGCTTTGCCAACTGAAATCATACTTGGGGATGTTCAGCAATAAAGTACGCTTGCCCATGGTATCAACCAGTTCCATTTTCCAGGCCTTGCCGCGCAAATGGGCATGTGGCATCAGCGCTGTCAGTTGGCCGGGGCGACGGAACAGGTAGCTGGCTTCGATCTGGTGATTCGCCGCACCTGGTGGTATTTCAAACTTGGCATTGAAGGCGGATTCGCTTTTGACTTCCTTCAACTTGCCACTGGTGTTGGTGGCATCTTCGGCAAACTGGAAGGCGATTTTAGCCTGATCGGTTTGCTCGCTGCCGTTGGGCTGGTAATGAATCTGGAATTTCAGCCAGGCACCCTTGGGGATTTTTTTTGCTGCACCCTCAGGGAAGGTGGTTAATGGCGTACCTGGCACCAGCGCTGCGAAGAAACCATCGATGCCACCAGCTTGCCGCTTGGCCCCCGGTTCTTCCAGGAAGACCAGGATATGGTGTACCACCTTGGGCGCAGTCGGGCGTATTTCCATCGCCGTGACCCATTTGTCAGTGTCAAAATTGGTTTTCAAATAGCTGTATTGATATTCAATGACACCCTGGGCTGGCACTTTATGTGGTTCTGCCACCTGCAAGACGGCATCCGGTTTGAGCATTTCCCAGCCAGGTGCATAGGTGCGCGGGACAGGTGCCTCGGCAGCATTGCCAGCAGGGGTACCAGTTTTTATCCAGGCTGACAAATCAGCCAGTTCCTGATCAGACAGGCTCCTGTCATTGGCCCAGTGGCCGACGCTGCGGTCTGCCCCCCAGGGCGGCATCAGCCGGTTTTCTGTCATGTGGGCGATGATGGTTTTGCGCGCAGCGACTTGCTCAAAGTTTTGCAGCGGCATGGGCGCAACGCCGCCATCGCGGTGGCACATTTCGCATTTCTGCGCGAGCAGGCGGCTGATGCGGTTGTGGTAGGTGACAGGGCGTTTTTGCGCTACTTCACCTGCATGATCGGGCAGCAGGCAACCTGTGGCGGTAGTCTGCGCTGTGCTAATGTCCTTGCCCGCCAGGTATTCTTTCAATGCCTTGTGCAACCAGGGTTTGCTGACAGCATCCTTGTGCACGCCGATCGCATACTGGTCATCAATGGCACCACGATACAGCAGCGTGCCACGATGGTCGGCAACAAAGACTTCAGAGGTCGAAGCAGCCCGCAGTGCATTGCTGAGGCTGCGGTCGGTGTCCAGCACTACGCGGCCCTGCAACTGACTGCCGGATGCACTCTGCCTGGCAGCCGCAGCGGTATGCGGGCTGACATCGATATACACGAAATTAAAACCTTGCGCAGTATATTCTTTTTCGAAATCAGCCAGGCGCGGTGCATAGCGCTGCGACACCGGGCACTCTGCATCACGCATGACGATAATGGCACCACGCTTGCCAGCCAGTTGCGCCAGACTGCCTGCGCGGCCATCGACATCCTTGAATTTGACATCGACCAGGCGCTCACCTACATGATGGCCAAAGCTGTATACAACAGCAGTGTTTGACTGGGTGCTTGTCTGGGTATTTGCAACTACAGCCGCATTGCTGACAGCAGCATAAGAAAACATGTGAAAAAACAGGACTGAGAACGACAGTTTTAATCCAGGCTTCATCTTGTAAGTGACGCTTTCAATGAGTGTGTGCGGCGTGTAGTGTGTAGCGTGCAGTGGCACGGCGGTCAGCTAATTTACTGCAGTTCTCAAATTTTGTCAGCAAGGCAAGAAGCTCATTTGATAGTACTGTCAGACGGTGCCAGATGTGCCGCAATAAAGTCCGCGATAGGCACGGGTTTGCCAAAGTGATAGCCCTGGTAGGCAAAGCACCCCTGGCTGGCCAGGTAATTTCTTTGTTCGGCACTTTCCACGCCTTCAGCAATGACGGACAAGCCCATGCTCTGGCTGAGAGCGACAATGGTTCTGGCAATGGCAGCATCGTTAGGGTCGGTCAACACATCGCGCACAAAGGACTGGTCTATCTTCAACTGGTCCAGTGGCAGGCGCTTCAGGTAAGTCAGGGACGAATAGCCGGTACCAAAATCGTCAAGAGAAAAACACAAGCCAGCGGCCTTCAGTTTTTCCATCTTGATGATGGTGTCTTCTACATCATCAACCAGCAGGCTTTCTGTCAATTCCAGTTTCAGCAATTGTGGATTAGCCCCGGTTTCCTGCAGGATGCCCAGTATCTGTTCGACGATGTCCAACTGCCTGAACTGGCGGGCGCTGACGTTGACAGCGATGGTCAACTGCGCACTGACAGCATCATCAGCCCAGCTCAGCAATTGCTGGCAGGCGGTACGCAAGACCCATTGCCCAAGTGGGAGGATCAGGCCGGTAGCCTCTGCCAGCGGGATGAATTCAGCCGGTGAGATCATGCCGCGTTGCGGATGCTGCCAGCGTACCAGTGCTTCGGCACCCAGCAATTCACCATCGCGGCCAACCTGCGGTTGGTAAAACAGGCGCAATTGCTGTTCACGCAAGGCGTCGCGCAATTCTTTTTCCATTTGCGCGCGTGAGCTGACTACAGCTTGCATGGCCGGGTCAAAAAAGCGCAGGGTATTGCGGCCAGCAGTCTTGGCTGCATACATGGCCAGGTCGGCCTGCTTCATGAGCTCTTCATGACCATTGTCATGCTCAGCGATCAGGGTCGCACCTATGCTGGGCGTACTATGGCATTCATAGCCTTCCAGATCGTAAGGCTGGTTTAGTGCGGCAAGGATTTTCTTGCCTACCATTTCTATCTGGCTGGCTGCTTCATGCAAGGATTCACTGAGGTTTTCCAGCAAGAGCACAAACTCATCACCACCTATGCGTGCCACGGTATCCCCTTCACGTACGCAATGCGTCAGGCGTTCTGATACTTGCTGCAACAGCAGGTCACCGGTGTAATGGCCCTGAGTATCGTTGAGGGTCTTGAAATTGTCGAGGTCGATATACATCAGCGCACCCTTGCGGCCACTGCGGGCGCATGCCAGCAGGGCTTGTTGCAGACGGTCAGTCAGCAGGCGGCGGTTGGGCAGATGCGTCAGCGGGTCATAAAAAGCCAGGGTCTTGATTTCATCTTCGGCCGCCTTGCGCATGGAGATGTCAACCAGGGTGCCGACATAATGCAGTAGCTCATTGTTGCGGCCATACACGGCAGTGATGGCCAGCCACTGCGGACTGATATGACCATCCTTGTGGCGGTTCCAGATTTCACCCTGCCATGAACCACTCATGCCCAGGTGCACATCCATATCGGCAAAAAATTCCTGGTCATGACGGCCAGAATTGAGGATCTTGGGGCTTTGTCCTATCGCATCTTCGCGGCTGTAGCCGGTGATTTCGGTAAAGGCGCGGTTAACTTGCTGGATGATCTTGTTTGCATTGGTGACAAACATGCCTTCATGCGACTCAAACACGGTGGCCGCCAGATGCAGGCTTTGCTCGGCCTGTTTGCGCGTTGTGATATCGCGTACAAAAGCCGGAAACAATTCCTGGCCGGGCAGGTAACGTACCGAGACTTCAACATCGATGATACGTCCATCCTTGCACTTGTGCCTGGCTTCAAACTGCTGGGCACCTGCCTGGCGCACGCTATTGAGCCTCTCTTCTACCAGCTTGCCATGGTATTCATCCATTACATCGACATCATCGATATTCAGGGTCAGCATTTCTTCGCGGCTATAACCCATCATGCTGCAGGCAGTTTCATTGACGGCGCGCAGATTGCCGTACTTATCCAGCAGCCAGAAGGCATCCATGGCCGTTTGCAGGATCAGTTCATCCAGATCGGTCATGCGCTTGCGTTCAGTAATATCCACTGCCAGCCCGCCAAGCTGGCGCTTGCCATCCGAGCCAGTGAATACAAACTTGTTGACCAGCCACCAGTTCACGCTTTCGTCAGGACTATCCGATGGCCAGATAGCTTCGTCCTGCTCACCGCTTGCCAGCAGGGCCAGGTCACTGGAGCGATAGCTGTCGGCAATCTCTGCGGGTAAAATATCATGATCGGTTTTACCTATGACCTGGTCAGTCTGGAAAGAAAAACGCCGCAAGAAATTATCGCTGACAAACTGGTAGCGGCCATCTTCATCCTTGATCCAGGCAACGATGGCACTATTGTCGAGAAAGGCACGGAACAATTCATCATTATGCTGCTGTGCTGCCAGCATGCGGTTGAATTCATTGGCTACCGCCTGCAACTCGCCCGGCCCTTCCAGTCTGGCCCTGGCACCCAGGTCCCCTTTCTGTACTGCACGGGCAACGCTTTCCAGCGCTGTCATGGGCCTGGTGATACGCAATCCGAATGCGCGCGCTACCACCCACAACATGATGATCATCAGCAAGGCCAGAATGATGGCTTCAGCCGCACGTTTCCTGGCCTGGGCAAAGATGGTGTCCGCCGGGACACCGACAAAGGCCACCATGCCATATTCAGGCATGGGCAGGACTGAAAAGAAGCGGGTCACGCCATCTACTGCCAGGCTTTCAAATTCACCTTTTCTGGTTGCCACGATGCGCCTGGCAGCATTGGCATTGGGACGCGTACCTATGACATGGTCAGGATCAAGATTGCGCCAGACCATGATGCCATCATCGCGAAAATAACCAAAACGGCTGGAGTCAGGCAAAAACTCAGAGGGAATGCCAGGATCATAGAAGTTCACATCCAGCGACAAAACCACCACGGCGATGATAGCGTTCTCCCTGTCGCGTACAGGCAGGCTCATGATCGTGCTCCAGGGGGCGGAGGCCTGTATGCGGCGTGGTGGCGAGATTGTCAAACGCCCGGTCTTCACGGTCTCTGCAATCTCGCTGATGTTGATCATGTCCTTGACCGCTGTCGCAGAACCATTGCGGGCACTGCACAGGATATTGCCTTGCAAGTCAGTAATCGCCAGGCGTGCATAGGCAGGATCAAGGCTGGCCAGGTTGGTCATTTTTTCAGGACAATCCTGTAACTGCAATTGCCTCACCAGCGGCAGGTTGGCAACCCCGGCCATGATTTTGTGTGCCTGATCCAGTTTGCCATGGGTGTTCTTGATCATGACGCTGGTCATGGTCTTGAGTGTGGTCTTGGTGTAGTTGGTGGATTGCTGGAAGTCGTAATAAATACCAAATGCCACAGCTGCCACCAGTGGCAATGATACGGCCAGTACCAGTATCAGCAAATAACTGCGTATAGACCTCGCAGGCGCGGTTGGCGCTGATGTCGATAAGTCTTCACGCGTTTCTGTCATCTTGCTTTCCCACAGTGCAGGGTCTGAATGAAAAACCGTTTGAGATCAATAATCTAACATGTTATTAGCATGTTATTAGCAGGATATTCTTTTCAAAAGGTGACTTGCAGCAAGATTTAACTTTATGGAATGTTGTTGGTATCTAATTAATTTTAATCGCCATTACCTGATTTGACCAGTGCTTGAGTACGCCTGCAAACCCGATGCATCAAATCCTGCGTTCACAGGATCTGTATCACTGACAAGCAAGATGGCAATTAAGATAGTGGGAAGACCATTATTGGCGCATAGCCTCTGCGCCGCTTGTCCACAGATGGCGCAAATCAATTTGCTTAAGCAAGCCGATGCTGCGTTGGTGTTGCGTCACTGGTGCCGGTCTGTGGTTCGCGCAAGACCAGCAGAGTATCTTCTGCTGCAGGAGGGTATTTGTCGGTGAACAGTTTTTTCACCAGATGGGCGACGCGGTTTTTTTGAAAGTCTTCAAACACAGTCAAAATCCGCTGCACGGTTGGCACCTGGAAGCGCAATTCTGCTTCCACCATGGGTGAAATCCAGTCAGTACGCCAGACCATGTCACTGCCATCATTGAGTGGCAGATGGGCAATTACTCCTGCACCTTCAGCATTGCTGACCAGCGGGCAGGCCAGTGCAGGTCTGAAGTCGGCAGCATAGTGTTTTCTGAGCGTGCCAAGGCCAAAATCGATGAGATATTTGTCTTCTACCAGACAAACCGCATGGCCTTCTTTTTGTCCTTGATGGGCAAAGCCTTGATAGCCTATATAGAAAACCCCGTTACCTTGCCTGATCTCAGCGTAACAGCCCTGTACCTTGGCTGTATAGCCCTTGGCCGTCAGTATCTGCGCCAGCATGGCCGACATGGCAAAACAGGAACTGCCAAAGTGATGGAAAAATCCGAGTATGTCAAAATCATCCGCAATCCGGCTCAAATCTCTGGCCAGGTCCGCGTCTTTTACTACTTGTAGAAATGCTGTGTTCATTTGCTAAAGATGGCTACGACAGCGCCATGCAGGCACGCCACCATCCGTAAAACTATTAACCAACAGCAATAATATCAAGTTTACATTGTTTAACAATATTATTTTAGTGACAAATCATGGCCATTTGTAAGTAAATATTTCGGAATTGAAATGCTAGTGCGATTTGCCGGTAAATCTTGATGATTCCTGCATCATTTCCCGACTGGATCAGCATCCATGGCTATTTTTGCATGGCCAGGTATTTTGCCCAAATCGCACGATGCACCTGGTTTTATCTCTGCCATTGCATGGCAACTTAACTTTCCTCGTGTCATCAGTGTGGGTTGACGAACAGACGTGTTGTCACGCCAGGTGTTTTCATATTGTTCATTCGAGAGCTGTTTTTTGGCATGGCTCGGGAGAAATAGATGACACTCAATAAACATATTTTCCGCGCCTGCATGCTTTTTAGCTTGCAAGCATGCATGGTGGCCCCCGCACATTCTGACACGCCGGGTTTTGGCAGTCAGCCGGTTTTACCTGAACCAGATAAAAAGCTGCTGCCGACCGTGAATATCGCCAAAGCCATAGGCTGGGCAGAGGGAGAAAAGCCCGTCGCTGCTGACGGTTTGGCCGTTTCTGCCTATGCGCAAGGTCTGGATCATCCGCGCATGTTGCATGTATTGCCAAATGGCGACGTGCTGGTGGCAGAAAGCAATGCGCCTGCGGTGCACGACACTGTCAGTGGCGTCAAGCGCGTCAAGAAATGGGTAGAGTCCATGGTCAAGGGATCTGCCGGTGCCCAGGTCAAAAGTGCTGACCGCATCACGCTTTTGCGTGGCATGGATAGCCAGGGCAAGGCCACCACGCGCACTGTCTTCCTGCAAGGCTTGCATTCACCTTTTGGCATGGCACTGGTAGGTGATTATCTGTATGTCGCCAATACCGATGCCATCATGCGTTACCCCTACCAGCGCGGACAAACCCAGATCACCGCGCCCGGTACCAAACTGGCAGACCTGCCCGCCGGCACAATCAATCATCATTGGACCAAGGATCTGGTCGCCAGCCCTGATGGTTTGCGTCTGTATGTCTCTGTCGGCTCTAACAGCAATGTCGGTGAAAATGGCATGGATAAAGAAGCAGGGCGTGCCGCCATCCATGAGATAGATATCGCCACTGGCCGCATGCGCGTGTTTGCCAGTGGCTTGCGCAACGCCAATGGCCTGGCCTGGCAGCCACAAAGTGGTGCCTTATGGGCAGCGGTCAATGAAAGGGATGAACTGGGCAATGATCTGGTGCCTGACTACATGACTTCAGTAGTGGACGGCGCATTTTATGGCTGGCCCTACAGCTATTTCGGCCAGCATGTGGATGTGCGCGTCAAGCCGCAGAGACCTGATCTGGTGGCCAAAGCCATTACCCCCGACTATGCACTCGGTGCGCACACGGCATCGCTGGGACTGACATTTTACAACGCAAAACTACTGCCCGAACGTTATGCTGGCGGCGCATTGATTGGTCAGCATGGTTCATGGAATCGCCAGCCGCACAGCGGCTATAAAGTCATCTTTGTACCATTTTCGAATGGCAAGCCCAGTGGTGCACCGCAAGATGTATTGACAGGATTTTTGACTGCAGATGGTAAAGCCAGAGGGCGTCCCGTTGGTGTTGCAGTAGATACTGCTGGCGCGGTATTGGTGGCAGATGACGTTGGTAATATCATCTGGCGGGTTACTGCAAAATAGCTGGCCTTTGAGTCCTGAGTGATCAAGGTGGCATCCTGCTTTCATTTTGCAGGCTGCCCAGACTGTACGCATATTGACGGGTAAATTCTGCCCCCAGCAAAAAAATCTGGGCTGAGTAATACACCCACAATAAAATGGCGATCATTGATCCTGCGGCACCAAAACTGCTGGCCACGCCGCTATTGCCGATATACAGGCCAATCGCGTATTTACCCGCATGGAACAGGCCTGCCGTACCCAGCGCACCAACCCAGACATCATTCCACGACAGGCGCACTTTTGGCAGCATCTTGAAGATGACGGCAAACAGGCAGGCAATCACAGCAAAGCCGACCATGGCAGACAAAGGCAGGAATACCAGGGAGATGGCGAGTTGGCTGCCGCTCCAGTAATGTTCCAGCGCCGCCAGCACGGCATTGATCACCAGTGACACGAGCATTAAAAATGCCAGCACCAGGATCAGGCCAAAGGATAAAAGACGGGTACGCAGCAAATGCCAGATACTGCTATCGGCCTGATGCGGCACTTGCCAGATTTCATCCAGGCTTTCTTTGAGTTCGGCAAAGACGCTGGTGGCACCAATGAGTAACAGCACACTGGCAATCATGGTAGCCAGGCGGCCTTCTTCTTCATTACGCGCGCCCGCCAGCATGGCTTGTATGGCTTCTGCACTGGTGTGCCCGACCAGACTTTGCAATTGATGAAACAACTGTCCCTGTGCGGCTTGTTTGCCATAAAAAAAACCGGCAATTGCCAGCACCAGCACCAGGATCGGTGCCATGGAAAACAGCGTGTAGAAAGCCAGCGCCGCGCCCTTGCTGGCAGCACGGTGGCGTAGCCATTCACTCAGGGTGCGCTGCAAAATGTGGATAATTTCCGGCAGCAGCAAAGGTAAGGCGATGCCATGTTTTAGCAGCGCCCCGAGTGCAGACAGCAAAGGCTTCAGAGTCGCTCGCCGCGTATCACGCGGACCAGTATCATGACGATAGCGATCACCAAAAGGATGTGGATAAAGCCACCGATGGTGTAAGCCGACACCATACCCAGCAGCCACATGACAAGTAAAATTACCGCGATAGTATAGAGCATGATTTTTTCTTTCTTTAAAAATGCACAATCATTAGAGTTGCGCTCGGGTTTAAGAGATGCTGACAAACAGATAAGCTCAGATTCGCTTTGATGATCTTGCAATTGTTATCTTGATCAATAAACCGTATCGACAAATGTGCTTTATCTGAAGCACACTTGCATCCTGATGGAGTGGCAAATAGGCGTCTGTTCGCCAGCGCACGGAAGTGGGACAGGAAAAAGCCGAAAATAAATGTCAGTCAATTCTTACTGCACATTTTCTACCCAGGAATTGCGCGTGACTGTCCGCAACAATAGAGCACTTACGCAAAATCGCTCCAGCACAAACGGTGGCCCACAAGGTACTTGCATGAAGATGCGGTACTGGGTCGCTGGAGTGATTTTGTGTAAGTGCTTTGTTCAATCCTGGCCTATGCAGGACGTACGGGCAAACCCGATCACCTGTTCGGGCATTTTGGGCATTTCGAGCAGCTCAACTATGCCTCAGGAAACAGCGCTTGCACCAAGCAGGCTGTAAGCGAATTCATCCAGGGTTTTTTGCGATATATCTGTATTGTTCAAAATGATGACGGTATCTTCACCATCCAGGCGGTGTGCGAGTACTGAGCGATAACCGGTCGTCCGTCCAGTTTCCCAGCCAAAGCGCTGCGGCTGTCCGGCGATTTGCAGGGTCTTGACACGGCCACCCAGGGCATAGTTTTCACTTTCAACTTCAATATGCGTGAGCTGTGTCAGTGACGCAGGTGTGATGAAATTCTGGTTGAAGACGGAATAAGCCGCTCTCATCAAATCGTCCGCCGTGCTGTAATACCCACCAGCAGCAGCCATATATGGCTGACGCCGGTCAGTCTTTCGCACAGCTGGCTGGATGCTTGCATACGCCACAGCGGTCGATGCATCATCGGCATAAGCCTGGTCGGCGCGGGTGACTGGCAACCGCAGCGGGTCTAGAGTAATAGCACGCATGGCTTGCTGGAAGTTCAGACCAGTGACCGCTTCTATGATAGCCAACACGATGATCCAGTTGGTGGCTGCATAATCAAACCTGCTGCCCGGCGGGAAAATCAAATCACCCTGACAAAATTCCCGCATGGCTTGTGCCGTATCCATGCTCGTCGTGAACAAGGCAGGTTCAGCCTTGATCCTGGAAGAAAACAGATTCGGTATGCCGCTGCTGTTAGACAGCAAATGGCGCAGTGTCACCTTGCTGCCGGTATTCTTGTTGAATGATGCCAGGTAGGTGCCGACTGGCGCATCAAGCTCCAGCTTGCCCATTTCAATTAACCGCAATACCGTGACCGAAGTCAGCCATTTTGAAATAGAGGCAACCGCAAACGGTGTATCTACCCGCAAAGGCCGTTGCTCTTCAATATTGGCCATCCCAACTGCGCGCGCAAAAGTCACTTTGCCCCGCTTGCCCAGCATCACTACGCCATAGAAGGGCTGGCTTTTGAAGAAGGTATTGACGATTGCATCAACCACCTCGTTGTCAGAGCCGGCGAAGCCAGTATCATTGCTGGCAAAAGCATGCGGACTCAATAGCACTGCTGCACTACTCAACATGAAGTCTCGCCTGTTCCAGTGTTTCATCCTTAGTCCTGTGAGGTAGGTGATGTAGCAATGGATGAGTGACTGTAATTCTTGGGATTGGTTCAATTCAGACACTGATGCGTCAGGTAATGAAAGCCAGGCTTGGTACGCCAGCGTACAGATTAAGCCTCAATAAAGCGGCAAGCTAGCCTGCATGTGCATCCAATAATAAATCATCATGCCCGCCGTTCCCTCCAGCCCCATCAAACCTGTCACTGAGGTGGCAAGTAAAGTTGCCAGCCCCAGGGCTGCCAATGATCCTGCGCCCATGCCTGCCAGCATCAAACAGATCACGCCAGGCGCACTGCAATTTTCCGGTACGTGGACAGTCTGCCAGCTAGGCAATGTCATTCGCCAACTGGATTCTTTGCTGATGCGACATGAGGCAGTATTGGAACTGGATGGCCAGCAAATACAAAAGATAGACAGTATTACCGCCTGGGTCTTGCAGTCGCGCCTGAAGAAATTGCGTGACAGTGGAGTACAACTGAGCATGCAAGGCTGGCCTGCGCAATATCAGAAAATGCTGGATGGACTTGGTGAGTTGCCGCATGATGCAAGCCCGGTCATTAAAACTCCGGGCATGCTGGAAAAAATCGGCAAGGCCAGCGTAGACGTAGTCAAAGACAATCTGGCGCTGTTGAGCTTTTTGGGTGAAACTGCAATCAGCCTGCTGGGCCTGTTCCTGCACCCGCGCCGCTGGCGTGGCCGCACTATCTTGCATAATATCCAGATCGCTGGTTTTGAAGCGCTGCCCATAGTCGGTGTCACTTCATTCTTGCTGGGTATCGTGATCGCCTATCAGGGAGCTGACCAGCTCAAGCATTATGGCGCGAATATCTTTGTCGTCGAACTGGTTGGTTATGCCATGCTGCGTGAATTTGCACCGCTGATCACCGCCATCATCATTGCTGGTCGCTCTGGCTCTGCCTATGCGGCGCAGATAGGTACCATGGTGGTGACAGAAGAAATCGATGCCCTGCAAACCATAGGCATCAAGCCCATAGAGTTGCTGGTGTTGCCCAAACTGGTCGCGCTGATGCTGGCCCTGCCACTGCTGACGCTGTTTGCCGATCTGATCGGTGTCACCGGTGGCATGCTGATGGCCAGTAGCCAGCTGGACGTGGGCATGCATGAATTCGTCGATCGCTTTGCTACAGAAATCCCTCTCAAGACGCTGCTCATAGGTTTGGGTAAATCGCTGGTGTTTGCAGCGGTGATTGTCATCATCGGCTGCTATCAGGGTTTTCGCACCAAGGGCAATGCCGACAGCGTAGGCCGCCAGACCACGCGCAGTGTGGTGCAGGCGATATTTATTGTGATCGTGCTGGATGCCGTGTTCTCTGTCATTTTCAATCTGTTGGGATTGTAATGACAGAAGCCCAGTCCACGTCCCAGGCAGAGAGCTATGACTATGCCATAGAAATGCAGCAGGTCTGCACCCGCTTTGGTGATAAGGTCGTGCATGAGGGGTTGGACTTGCAGATACGCCGTGGCGAAATTTTTGCGATCGTCGGTGGCAGTGGTTCTGGCAAATCAACCTTGCTACGGGAAATGATTTTGCTGCATACGCCGGATTCCGGCACGGTCAAGGTACTCGGTTGTGATCTGGCTGGTATCAGTGACGAACAGGCCAGCTCCTTGCGACAGCGTTGTGGTGTTATGTTTCAAAAAGGCGGTTTGTTTGGCACGCTGACCGTCACAGAAAACATAGGCTTGCCCTTACGCGAACACAGTGATCTGGATGAGGCAAGTATCAATGAAATCGCCGCCTGGAAATTGTCGCTCAGTGGTCTCAAGCCAGAATCTGCGGGCCTTTATCCGGCAGAGTTAAGTGGTGGCATGCTGAAACGTGCCGCACTGGCAAGGGCATTGGCGCTGGACCCGGAACTCTTGTTCCTCGATGAACCGACCGCCGGCCTGGATCCTGCCAGTGCCGGTGGCCTGGATGCCTTGCTACGGCATCTGCACGCGCTATACCAGCCCACCATCGTGATGATCACTCATGACCTGGATTTGTTATGGCAAGTCACCCACAGGGTGGCAGTACTGGGTGAGGGCAAGGTGCTGGCGGTAGGCACCATGGAAGAATTGTCGAAGCTGGAGCACCCCGTCATCCGCGATTATTTTGATGGCGCACGCGGCAGGGCTGCGCAGCAACAAGCAGGAGAATCTGAACATAAGAACGAATATAAGAATGAACAAAAGAGCGCACAGGAAAACCCATGGAAACCAAAGTAAATTATGCTGCCGTTGGTGCCTTTGTACTGGCATTGGGCGCGCTGCTGGTCGCTGCGGTATTGTGGCTGTCAGTCGGCCTGGGCAAGCGCGAGCAAACCGTCCTGTATCAATCTGTCGTCAATGAGTCGGTCTCAGGTTTAAATCTGGACGCGCCGGTTAAATACCAGGGCGTGAATGTAGGCAAGGTACGCACTATCAGCCTGGACCCCAGCAATCCGCAGCAGGTACGACTGGTATTTTCGATTATCGCGGGTACACCCATCAAGACCGATACCCAGGCGGTATTAAAAACCCAGGGGCTGACCGGCATCGCTTATGTAGAGTTAAGTGGTGGTTCACCTGCCGCACCACTCTTGCAGGCGACAGAGGGCCAGGCCTATCCGCAGATACCGACTAAACCGTCTTTAAGTGCCAGGCTGGAAAATGTCCTTAGCGCAGTGCTGGCCAATCTTGACCGTACGGCTGCCAATGTCAACGCCATCCTGAACGATGAAAACCGCGCCGCCTTCAGCAAGATTTTACGTGACACCTCCACCGTCATGGATACGCTGGCCTCGCAGAAAAATGCCATGCGCGTGGCTATCAGCAATGCCGCTGTCACCACTGCGAATACTGCCCAGGCCAGTGCCAAAATAGATGCTTTATTCCAGCGCATAGGCAAGAGCGCTGATGCCGTAGCGAGCATGGCAGACAAGGCTGGCGCTGCCAGCGACAGCACCAGGAAAACTGCAGATGAACTGGGCGGTGGCGTACGCCAGTTAAGCAGCGATACCCTGCCGGAATTGCAAAGGCTGATGGCTGAACTGACGACCTTGTCAGCCTCCATGACGCGCCTCATAGAACAGACAGAACACAATCCCAGCAGTTTGATCAGAGGGCGAAAAACCCCACCGGCAGGTCCGGGCGAATCTAAAGGAGTCACACCATGAAGCAAATACGGACGAATTTTTTGACGCAATTGAGCGCAGCCAGTTTAATGCCCGTACTGGCATTAACCCTTGCTGGCTGCTCAGCCCTGCAACCCGCCAACGTGCCACCGATGGCAGTTTACCGGCTGGATGCAGTCGCGCCCGGCAGCTCGCCTGCACCTGCTACTGCTACGGCCAGTATCCTGGTTGGCAATATCCGTGCTGCTGCCGGATTTGACACCAGTCGTATGCTCTTCATGCGCCAGCCATACCAGGTTGAAGAATTCCAGCAAAGCCAGTGGCAAAAACCACCCGCCGCCATGCTCATGCCTCTGGTCGCTACTACGCTGGAATCCAGCGGCATCTTCAAGGTTGTCTTGCAGGCTCCCAGCGCCGTGTTGACCACTTACCGGCTGGATCTGGAAATACTCAGCCTGCAACAAGACTTCAGCAGCACGCCTGGCCGCATTCACTTTAAACTGCGCGCTCATCTGTCAGACCGGCAAAATCAGCAAATCACCGCCTGGCGCGAATTCAGCATCAGCATCCCAACCACCAGTGAAGATGCTTATGGCGGCGTCCTCGCCAGCAACCAGGCCGTGGCCCAGGTCTTGCAGCAATTGCGGGTTTTTTGTGTAGAGCAAGTAACACAAACAGCGCAGGCAAGAAAAAAGCTGCCCTGATATCAGGTTAAACGAGTAAAGCCATCCTTACTCCAGTCTTCACTACCTACACCATGATGGACAAAGAATAAGCCATCAGGATCGTAGGTAGTCTTGATGGAGCGCAGCTTTGCATAATTGTCGCCCCAATAGTCTTGTTGCCAATTGCTGTTGAAGTAATTGCTCTCAGAAACATAGGAACCTGAGTCCGGTGCAATGCGGCGTAGCTCGGCGGCGGCGTTGGCAATATTCTTGGCGTTTTTACGTGCTGCCTGCAAATTAGCCGGGGCCGGGTGTGGTTTGGCTGGCATGGACGGTTTTTCACCATCGGCGATAATAACCAGCACAAAGGCATCGACAACAGCGGGGTTAGTGGCCGTCTGCAGAGTGGCAGCGCGCACCTCTCGCGATGCCCCAGCCAATCCCTTGCCAAAGAACAGCCGCAGCATTTGATGACGGCTAGCATTATGCAGGGCAGCCACCAGTTGCGCTTGTTGTTGTGGCTCCAGCAAGCTGGTGGGCAGCCAGAGCGAATCATAACCATGCAAAATGATTGCCAATTCGTCCAGGTCACTCTTGCTCCAACCATGATGTCTGGGTGCGCCTTCCCGGGTATCGGCAGTCATGGAATTGGTATTTTTCTGTACATCCCACCAGCCACGTGCATCCCAGGCCCCGGCACCCAGGGGCGACTGTATGGTAAATACATCGGGGCGGGCTTTTACCCAGTCAAAAAGTGGTTCCCATGCTGCTTGCACCTGAGTTGCGTCCAGGCCCTGGCTGATCATGCTGATTTCCATGATATTGCCTGTGCCCACATGGATATGTTCACCCCAGTGCGGATTTAGCAAATGTGTTTTGTAATGAGCTATGAAGTGTGCAAGCAACTGGTTGAAGGCAGCGTCCGATTTCGCTGCTATCTTGCCCCAGGCCGCGCCAAAATACTGTGGTAAATCATGGGTGCGTAGTGTCAGTCGGGTGACTACGCCAAAGCTGCCGCCGCCACCGCCTTTAATCGCCCAGAATAGTTCTGGCTCCTGGCGTGGATTGACTACCCTGACCTGACCATCGGCCGTGACGATCTCAGCTTCCAGCAAGTTTGCCGCCGCTGTCCCAAAACCCTTGGAAAAAGAATTGAAGCCGCCACTCTGCACCAGACCCGCGACGCCCACCGTCATGCAGCCACCACCTTGCACATAGCGTCCTGCCTTGGTCGTCACGGCATGGTATAAGTCTATCCACATCGTGCCAGCACCTGCGCTGACTGCAGGCACGGGAGACTGATGGCCTTCGCAGCCAGTCGCCACGAAGGCATCGTGCAAGACCACCTGATCCATGGCCCTGGTCCAGATCAGCAAAGAGTCAGGCGCACTGGAAGTGCCAAGATAACTATGGCCACCGCCCTTGATGACCAGCCGTAAATTGTGCTCTCGCGCAAAGTTGACTGCCGCAGCAATTTCTCCTGCATGAGCCGCCTTGACAGCATAAACGCTGCTTGCCGGAGCCCAGGCATCAAGCCAGCCTGAATTTTGCGTTCCCTCAGGTTGGTCTCCCACCCAGTAAGGGTTCTCCATGTATTTCAATGCGCCGTCGCTATCGCTCAGCGAGGG
The DNA here is from genome assembly GCF_058788535.1 of Undibacterium sp. FW305-107. NCBI lineage: Bacteria > Pseudomonadati > Pseudomonadota > Betaproteobacteria > Burkholderiales > Oxalobacteraceae > Undibacterium > Undibacterium sp. FW305-107. Next base: position 409,430 of record NZ_JBYTAV010000001.1, on the reverse strand, counting down.
TTTTATTGCCAGAAGATGACCATTTGTGTCCCGCCCCAATTTGCGCCATTGGACAGTAGAGGGCCAGCCAGCATCAGTAGGCCGTAAGCGTTGCCGTGTTTTTGCCAAGGGCTTCAATTTATTTTTGGCATAGGCCAAGGGTAGCAGACTGTAAGCCATAGCAGATGCCAGACTATGCAGGAAATACCTTCTCTTCATCATGCCCCCTCCCGAGCGAAATTAGTCAGAGGAGTATATTGGCAGTGGCAGGTAGAGCCACGCAGTATGTGGCGAACCGGGCTTGTATGGTGGCGAGCCGGATGGTGTTGTGTTGAGTTACAAAAAAAAGCTGCTTAAGACTTTGAAAGATAGAGGGCTGTGCAGCCAGGTGCCACACAGGCCCTCCGATGTAGTAAGTGTTTATTTACGGCAGCACAACAAGCCTACCAGCAAGCCTACAGTTGCTGCTGCGCCCAGGGTACTCCATGGATGATCCTTGACATAAGCATCGGTAGATTCTGCGACCTGCTTGCCAGTAGCGACCACCGATGCCTGTGCATCATGCGTCATCTGCATGGCTGAGTCGACCATCTTCATCCCGCGGGCGCGCATTTCATCGGCTTTTTCGCCAGTGAGGGCAGCGGCTGCATTAAACAATGCCTGTGCATCCTTGAGCAATACTTTGATGTCTTTGTTGACGGATTTAAAATCAGATTCGAGCATGATGGTTACCTTTCAGTGTAGGGTTGGGTACTGCAATATTTGAAGCTGTTTTTAAACTTTTTACTGCTTTGGTGTTGCCTTTGTTCTTAAGCCAGCAAATCTCTCATGTCGTCCGCATGTTCTTCTTCCTTCGCCATAATTCCCACCAGCATATGTCGTGTGGTCGGATCGCTATCGCCGATTTTTTCCAGCATTTGCCTGTACGATTCTATGGCGACACGTTCAGCGATCAAGTTGGCTTTTACCATGGAAGTCACGTCTTCTGTATCGTCATACTCAGCATGGCTGCGTGCAGTCAGTGAAGCCGGGTTGAAATCGGGTTTGCCATTCAGCTGGATGATGCGTTCTGCCAGCAAATCGGCGTGGGCTTGTTCTTCCATCGCATGTGCCAGAAATTCTGCCTTGATAGGGCCGTTGTGTACGCCAGACACTGTGTAATAATGACGTTTATAGCGCAAGACGCACACCAGTTCCGTGGCCAGGGCGCCATTGAGCATGGCGATGACTTCTTCACGCTTGCCTTGATAACCTGCAGTGACGGCGCCGTCATCAAGATTTTTGGCTGCTTCGCGGATGGCAGCAGTGTCCATGCCATTGCGGAGATTGCTATTGACTTCATGCATGATGATTTCCGGTTAAATTAAAGAGAATTTCAAGAGCGGTCTGTAACGCTCAGGTTCCTTTATAAATCCTGCCAAAAGTGACGTCAGTACGCTGCCGTACATAGAGCATAATAGTTTTGCAGTAGGCTATAGGCAGGCGATAAAAGGCAAACAGATATTCATGAAACCCAACAATAAAATATTGCGCATCAGTCTCTGGCTAGTGCTTGGCGTCGTCAGCCTGGCAGCCATTTGTGTGATGATTTTGATCAATATGGACTGGAACCGCGCCAAGCCCTGGCTCAACGAACGTACCAGTGAAGCCCTGGGGCGGCCATTCAGCATACGCGGCAACCTGGCGCTGAGCTGGGAAAAGCAGCTCAGCGGGCCAGAAACGGCAACAGGCTGGCGTGGCAAGATTCCCTGGCCACATTTACTGGCGCAGGACATCCATATCGGTCAGCCGGCAGCCATGCCAGAAACAAAACCTGCACCTGGCCCGGCACTTGTGTCAGCTTCTGCATCAGCCCGGGCAGTGGCACCGCCAGAAGACATGGCACATATCAATGAAGTGTCTTTTTCGCTGAACCCGCTGGCCTTGCTGGAAAAAAGGCTGGATATACCCTTGTTGCGTTTTCAGGACAGCAGTCTTTTTCTGCAGCGCTTTGCCGATGGTACAAATAACTGGACCTTCAAGAAAAGCACTTCGTCTTCACCCTGGCGGCTGGAATTGCGCAGGCTGGTACTCAGCCAGGGCAAGGTACATTATATTGACGCCATCCGGCATGCCGATATCACTGCCGATATAGAAAGCCTGACTACCGAAGCCAGCTACGGTATCAGCTGGAAGCTCAAGGGCAAGCTGTATGGTGAAGCTGTCACAGGCAGCGGCAAGGCCGGTGCCATCCTGAGTTTGCAAAACCAGACCCAGCCTTTCCCCATCATGGCACAACTGCAAATGGGGCAAACCAAGGTAAGTGTTGAAGGCAGTGTCACCAAACCCAGCGAGCTGGCTGCGGTAAACATGCATTTGCAAATCTCGGGCAACAGCATGGCGCGCCTGTATCCTTTAACCGGCATAGTCTTGCCCGAAACGCCTGCCTATAGCACTGCAGGCCATCTCAGTGCCACGCTGGGCAAGATCGACAATCACTGGAAGTATGAAAAATTTACCGGCAAGGTCGGTTCCAGCGATCTGTCTGGCAGCCTGGATTACCAAACCAGAAAAGCAAGCAAGTTACGCCCCCTGCTGCAAGGCAATATGAGTTCTGAAGTCTTGCAATCTGCCGACCTGGCCCCGCTGGTCGGTGCCGACTCCAATGCCAGCAAGCTCAAGCGTGGTACGCCTGCGGTACAACCAAGTGACAAACTCTTGCCAGTAGAAACCTTTCGTACCGAGCGCTGGCGCGCGATTGACGCAGATGTGAGTCTGAGCGCCGCCAAACTGATACGTGAAAAAGTGCTGCCCATACACAAGTTGCAAACCAGGCTGCTCATGAAAGATGGCGTGATTTCCATGTTGCCACTGAGTTTCGAGTTGTCTGGCGGACAAATGCAGGCGCATATCACGCTGGATGGCAATGGCGGCGGCAGTAATAAAGACAGCGATAGCGACAGTGTCCATGCGCATGCCATAAAGGCAAAAATGCGTGTTACAGCAAGACATGTACAGTTGCAAAAGTTCATACCTACACTGGCGACATCAAAGCTGACTGTGGGCGAAATCAATGCTGATGCCAACCTGGCAGCTACCGGTAACTCTGTGGCAGGTTTGCTGGCAACCTCCAATGGTGAATTGAGCAGCATGATAGACCATGGATCAGTCAGCAAGCTCTTGCTGGAAGAAATGGGGTTGAATATAGGCAATGTCATCCTGACCCGTCTGTCTGGTGACAAACAGGTCAAACTGAATTGCATGCTGGCAGATTTTGCTGTCACCAATGGGCAAATGAATGCACGCAGTTTCTTGATTGATACTGACGAAGCGCTGATCGACATCACAGGCAGTATCAATATGCAGAAGGAAGATTTGAATCTGACCATCAAACCCAATAGCAAGGGTTTGCGTGTACTGTCCTTGCGTGCGCCACTGTATGTGCGAGGTACTTTTTTACATCCGCAAATATCTGTCGACAAGGGCGTGATGGCCATGCGTGCCGGCGGTGCCATAGGCCTGGCCTTGCTGAGTCCATTTGCAGCACTGCTGCCACTGGTCAATGCCGGACCTGATCAGGCCAGTGGCTGTGGCAGCTTGTTGAAAGCAGGAAAAAAATAGCAGGCTTTTTAAAGGCTGCTATTTTTTATATTCCTGATGAAAAGTATTGCCATCAATATGGACTGGTCCTGATCATTGTTGCTACTTCACGTGTCTCAGCCAGCACTTCATTGACTGCCATCTGCAAGGTGTACTTTGCTTCTTCCGCTTCACGTACTGGCTCTGGTGTGCGGAACAAATGACGGCTGCGTTTGTTGAGGGCTTTTTCATATACCTTGAAGGCAAATTGCATTTCTGTGTAATCCATATTGTTCTCCTGTTTTCCTGTTGTCCTGATCATCGCTTCATGTTTTGGTGCCGTAATGGGCATTGACCGAATCTACCCAGATTTCATCTGCCATGTCCGGCCACTGGTCAGGATCAAAGCCAGGGGCACTTTCAAAATGGCTTTTCTCTATATTCAGGATAAAGCGCTTGTTGACTGTGTCCAGCGTCAGGGCAGACCAGGGTATGGCAAATAATTTTTCACCTATTCCCAGCAAGCCACCATGAGCGACGACTGCATAGGCTATTTTGCCAGTGCGCATGTCCAGCATGATTTCCTTGACTTCGCCCAGGTGTTCATCCTTATGGTTGACGACATTGTCACCAGTCAGAGTGCGCGCACCCATCACCTCGGGGCCTGGCCCCTTGTGAGCATTGTTATCCGGGCCCGTGTCATAAATGTTGGAATTAATATCAATCATTATCTTTTCCTTCAATAGAAATGGAGACTCCAGTATGTGCGCCGCAATCAGGCAGATCAGTTCGATAGCGTACACATGAAGTATTTTTTTATGTGCCTGGAAATGGAAGGGCGGGAGAACTACGGGATGTCCCGGAGGGAAGACTTATTCTTTGCGGCGGCTGGCTGCCGGATTTGCTTTTTAATGCAAAAGGCGCTGCAAAGACCAAGTTTGCAGCGCCAGTTTCTTCTATTCATCATCAACAAAAACGAAATGCTGCTGTTCGTAAACCAGGGTCGTCATTCTGACTGCCGCGATCTGCTCACGCAACGCTTCGTCATGCTTTCATACTGTCAGGCCGTAGTAGCTGTGTATCGAATCTGCCCATGCCTGGTTTGCCATATCCGGCCAATGGTCAGGGTCAAAACCAGGGGCGTTTTCAAAGCGGCTTTTTTCTATGTTCAATACAAAGCGCTTGTTAATCGTATCCAGCGTCAGTGCAGACCATGGTACTGCAAACAGTTTTTCGCCTATGGTCAATATGCCGCCAAAAGCCACGACCGCGTAGGCAACACGGCCTGTGCGCATGTCGAGCATGATTTCCTTGATGTCGCCCAGGTTTTCATCAGCCTGGTTGACAACACTGTCACCTGTGAGGGTGTTGGCACCCATCAGTTCAGGGCCTGGGCCTTTGTGACCATTGCCAGGTTCAATAGGGATATAAGTTGTATCAAGCATCATCTTTTCCTTCTGAGTAAGTTGAGGTCTGAGCATGCGCGCTCAAACTGATATGAACAGTTCGATAACACACATAGCAAGAAATTATTTTTGTTCTGAGCAGAACCAGTAAGTAGTCCAATAAGTAAGCCAATAAGCAAACCAATAAGCAAACCAATAAGCAAATCAATAAGCAAATCAATAAGCAAACCAATAAGCAAATCAATAAGACAAACCAACTATATTCTTTGACACATTTTTTTCAGTATCCATTGCCTGAGTATGGAATGGATACTGATGAAAAACGACATGCCGGTGTTACCTGTCGATAGGGTTTGTCATGGACATTTCCGTCATGCAATCACAGGTTTTTGCTGTAATAACTTTGTACTGAGTCCGTCCATGCAGGATCTGACGTATCCGGCCAATTTTCGCTGTCGAAACCAGGGGCATTTTCAAAATATGATTTTGCTATGTCCAGAACAAAGCGTTTGTGGACTGTGTCCAGACTCAATGATGACCACGGTACGGCAAACAGTTTTTCGCCTATTCCCAGGATGCCGCCATGCGCGACTACGGCGTAGGCAATACTGCCTGCATGTGTGTCCAGCATGATTTCTTTGATGTCGCCCAGATGCTCATCGGCATGGTTGACAATCTTGTCACCGATCAGTGTGCCCGCGCCCATCAAATCAGGGCCAGGGCCACGGTGAGGATTGTCCGTAAGATCAGGGATGTAAGCGACGTAAGGATTATCGAGCATGATATCTCCTTAAGAGTGAATCGAGCTTATAGCATGCGCGTTCAATCTCACCTGAACAGTTAAATAACGCACATAGCAAGAAATTTTCAGAGCATAAGCCGCCTGTAAAAACAGCTTGCCAGCGCAGAAAGATTGCGGCCGGTGTTTGCACCAGATATGCAAGGCAATGTCATTTCAATATGAATGTGAATTCATATTGCTGACCGTCAAACATTGCTAAATTTGGTTTTCCATCCGGCAATTATCCTATACCTTCATATTTATCAAAGCAAAGAAGCGCGACGGGTAAAGGCGCTGATGCGTTTTTGCTATTTTATTTATTTCTAAAGATTGACGATCGGGGCAGGGTTATGAAGACGACGCTAAAAACCAGGCTCATGCTCGTGATGGGCATCATGAGCGCATTCATGATACTGGTCGGCCTGACTGGGCTGTATGCGATGAGGGCCTCACATGAGAGTTTGAAAAGCAGCCATGAAGCGCATGCCCTGGGCCTGGAAAAAATCGCCAGCGTAGACAAATTATTATTGAGCAATCGCTATGTTATCCTGGCTGCACTGGCTGACCCCGTGCCAGAAAAAATGCAGGTAAGCGCAGATGAAATAGAGCGTGACCATCATGCGATAGATCAATTATGGATAGAGCTTGCCGGCATTCCCATGTCACCTCTGGCCAGAAAAAAAACAGATGAATTGAAATCCTTGCTGGCCAGTTTTGATCGTGCAGTTACCCTGCCTGTCATCAAAGTTCTGCGCGACGCTGACACAAGAAAAACCAAAGAAATCAGCCTTCTTGCAGACCGCCTGAAAGACCCCATCATCAGCGCCATGAATAGTTTGCGCGGCATGCAGTCGGACATGACAAAAAAAGAGTATGAAAATGCGGAAGCAGGCTATGCGACCCTGCGTAATCTGATGTTGGCGGTCATTGTTCTGGGTCTTGTCCTCGCGGCAGCGTTGGCGTACTTTCTTATCCATTTCATGTATCGTCAACTGGGTGGTGAACCAGCTTATGTGGCACAGATAGCCAGGCAAATCGCTGACGGTGATCTCAATGTCAGTATTTCGCCAGAAGTGCCTGAAGACGCCAGTGTATTAGCCTCCCTGCAGCAACTGCAGACCCGGCTGACAAAAGCCACCAAGGACATGCGCCTGAGTACCGGCAACATTACCAGGACATCGGGCCAGATATTGAGCAACAATATGGTGTTGTCTTCACGCATGCAGCAGCAGGCTGGTTTACACAGGCAAATAAGCTTGGCCACCAAAGAACTGACATCAGAGATACGCCACAATGGCGAGCAAGCGCGCCAGACCATGCAGCATGCTGATGACGCCAGCGAGCTTGCCGTTAAAAAAGGGCAGGCAGCCAGCGAGGCGTTCACAGTCATGACACAGATCCGGCATGCGTCGGACAAGATTCTTGATAACATCCAGGTGATTGATGAGCTCGTCTTCCAGATCGATACCCTGACCCTGAAGGCAACGTTAGAAGACGCAAATACATCTGATGCAGGGAGTAGCTTTGCCACAACTGCACCAGAAATGCGCGACCTGGCGCTATGCGTGGCCTGTGCAGTCAATGAAGTAAAAAAACTGCTCGCTGAGACGCGTGAAAAACTGGATGGCAGCAGCAGGCTGATCAGCCAGAGCAACGCTGGCACCGAGCAAATGCTGGCTGCCATGCAGCATGTCAACAGCTTGATGGCAGAAATCAGTACTTCCGCCAAAAAACAGGAAGCCAGCATCAGGCAAATCAAGCATGCCGTCAGTGACATGGACTATGCAAACCGCAAAGACGCTGTCCTGTTAGGGGTAGCCAGCACTGCCACCAGGTTGCTGGAACAGCAGGCAACTCATCTGGCGCAAATGGACAACGGATTCAAACCTGGTGCTACACACAGGCCGCAGGCACAATTGCAGATCGTCAACACGGTTGCGGCAGAGCCGCCCAAACGGCCTAACTTGCGTCTTGTACGCCCTTAGGGAACATTTGCAGGGTGAGCCGCGTGCCCCAGAGTGTCAAAACCTAAATGCCTTGGAAAATGCGATATGGTGCGCACGGCGCACCTGCTAACCGGTTAAATATTTAAAAAAATAGCTTGCAAATAAATAGTGCACTATTTAAAATGCAAAGCATGAAAACCACAACCAATAAAACAGCGTCAACGCCGCAACTGGGTGACCAGCTTTGTTTTGCCCTGTATTCAACTTCGCTGGCGATGAACAAGTTGTACCGCAAGTTGCTCAAGCAAATGGGAATCACCTATTCGCAGTATCTGGTGCTGATGGTCTTGTGGGAGCAGGATGAACAAACCGTGAATGACATAGGTGAGCGCCTGATACTCGATTCGGCTACCTTGACACCTTTGCTCAAACGCATGGAAGTACAGGAGTTGATCACCAGAGTCAGGTCAGCGGCAGATGAACGCCAGGTGATTATCTCGTTGACCAAAACTGGCAGCGACTTGCGCAAGCAGGCAGCGAGTCTGCCAACTTCGGTCTTGTGTGCGACCGAATGTACTGCCGACGAGGCGCGTGATCTGAAGCAAGAAATTCTGGCCCTGCGCGCAGCGCTGATGAAAAATGTTTGAGCACATGCTTGAATGATGGGATCTTGTCTTGAGTAACAGGCTGTTGATCAATAGATGTTGACCACAAGCCTGTGTGCTTTTAATGTGAGCGTGCATGAGTTTATCCATGCTTAAAGCAGTTTTGGCGTTTTTATTCCTGACAGATAGGTAGTTCGCTATTTAATAGCGTATATATTTATATGTGGATATTAATGTATGGATATTAATGTGCGGATAAGTGAATCCGCAAGAGGATGCAAATGTGAATTGCGAAGACGGACAATATCCGCTTGTCCAAGGCATCGTTTCGTCGCTAGCAAATCTTGTAAATATATAGCGCACTATTTAATAGTGAATTATTTAATGTAATAAGTCGCCAGAAGAACTACGTCAGGCGATCAGAAACAAAACCAGTTTTGTAGTACCCCCCAACGGCAGTAATCACGCTGCCATCACATGAAAAGGAAATGACCATGACACACTTGAAATCGCTCCTCGCTGCAAGCGCCATCAGCTTCGCCGTTACCAATGCCGTCGCGGCGGGTAGTCCCGGTGTCGAACCCACTACGCAAGCCTTTTTGCAGGCGCTGGAAGCCGGTGGCGGTAAACCGCTTGAACAGTTATCGGTAGCCGATGCGCGTGGCGTGCTGGTGGGTGCACAAGCCGGTGTCAAGCTCACATTGCCTGCTGCTGATGTGTCTGAGAAAATCATCAAGGTCGATGGTGGTGACATCAAGCTGACTATCGTACGTCCTGCCGGTGTCAAAAAAACCTTGCCGGGCTTTATGTTCTTCCACGGCGGCGGCTGGGTATTGGGTGACTATCCTACCCATGAAAGACTGGTGCGTGACCTGGTGGCAGAATCCGGTGCCGTCGCCATCTTCGTTAACTACACACCCTCACCAGAAGCCGGTTACGGCGTTGCCATCAAGCAGGCTTACGCCGCGACCAAATGGGTGGCAGAACACGGTAAAGAAATCAATGTCGATGGCAGCCGCCTGGCGGTGGCAGGCAATAGCGTAGGTGGCAATATGGCAGCCGTGGTCAGCCTGATGGCCAAGGACAAGGGCGGCCCCAAACTGCGCTCACAAATCCTGCTGTGGCCGGTGACGGATGCGGACTTCAATAATGACTCCTACAAGCAATTTGCTGAAGGCCATTTCCTGACCCGCAATATGATGAAATGGTTCTGGGACAATTACACCACCGATGCAGCCAAACGCCAGGAGATCTACGCATCCCCTGTGCGCGCCACGACTGAGCAATTGACTGGCTTGCCGGCAGCCCTGATACAAACCGCTGAATTTGATGTCCTGCGTGACGAAGGCGAAGCCTATGGCCGCAAACTTGATGCCGCAGGCGTCAAGGTCACGACCATACGCTACAAGGGCATGATCCATGATTTTGGTTTGTTGAATGTGCTGGCCAAAGTACCGGCTGTGCGCTCGGCGATGCTGCAGGCGGGTGGGGAACTGAAGGCGAGTTTGAAGTAAGGGAGGAAGGCCGCTTGAAGTTAGCAGGTTGGGGCTGGGCCTCGTCAGACTTGTAGGTTGGGCTACGGTGTATCAGCCCAACACTTGGCCTTTAATAGACGTACACGTTGTTGTAACGCCGAGCGTTGGGCTGGTAAACCGTAGCCTAGCGAGGCCCGGCCCAACCTACGAAACTGCTCACCGCTTGAACGCCAACAACAAAACCCCGCCTGCCACCATGCCTATGCCTGCCCATTCCTGCAAGGATGGCCGTTCATCCAGAAACGCAAAGGCAAACACCGCCACCAGCACCAGGCTGAATTTATCGACAGGCGCGACCTTGGATGCATCACCCAGCTTCAATGCGCGGAAATAACATACCCACGATGCTCCCGTCGCCAGGCCAGAGAGGGTAAGAAACAGCCAGGTCTTGCCAGACAGGGCGAGTGGGTTCGCCCATTTACTGGTGTACACCACAAACAGCGATAGCACGACGATGATGATGCCGGTACGGATCAGGGTGGCAAGGTCAGAATCTACGCCCTGTATGCCTATCTTGGCAAAAATGGCCGTCATCGCCGCAAACATCGCCGACAGAGCGGCCCAATAAAACCAGGCATTGGATGTGCTCATTGCTTGCCTCTGGTTTTCAAGTTTTTGATTGGGCCACTTCCAGCCTGTAAAAACCTGCGACAGGATCGTTTTGCACAGTCTCTGCTGTAATCGTCGCATTCTCGTCACTGAAATGCACAGGTGGCAGCGTAATGCCATTGATGACAGCTTGCAGCGTATAAGCAGGCCCATTGCGCAAATTGTATGGAATAAAGCCGCGCGACTGGGTGATTTCCTGCTCGAACAGGCCATGCATCTGGATGATGAAACTGACAGCAGGTGTGCAGGTCTTGTACAACTGCATGAAGGGTGGTTCGCTGCTGCCGCTTTCCACCAGGCGCAAGACATAGGACTTGTTTTCCAGGTCCTGCTCCATCTGTGCAATGTAGGCGGCGGTGTCGTTCAACTGCATCCTGTCCGACACGTATTCCCGGTTCTGGAAGTTGGCCTTGGCGACGATGGTGCCTATGATATGTGTGTGGATTTCCAGCTTGTGGTTACCACCTATGCGCGCCCAGTGCGCGATGACCAGGTCGCCTTTGTTGACGGTGAGAAATGCTTCGTAGCCAGTGTTGTTGACGACAGTAATAGTCATGGGGAAACTCCTTGCTGAAGGTAGGCAGGCTTGAGGATGAGATTATTTTACCTTGTATTTTGATTAAGACAAGCCAGCCCCATCATGCATGCGTAAAGCCGTACGCATTTGCCTGACTTCTTCCAGCGGGCTGCGGCCAAACAGACGCTTGAATTCACGGCTGAACTGTGAGCTGCTTTCATACCCCACGGTATTGGATGCGGTATAAGCATTCATGCCAGAACGTATCATCAGCAGGCGCGCCTTGTGCAGACGCATGGCCTTGATGTACTGGATAGGCGTGGTGCTGGTTACCTGCTTGAAATGCAAATGAAAGGCAGGCAGGCTCATACCAGACTCACGCGCAAGGCTATCAACGTCAAGCTTGTCGCTGAAACCTTCATGTATCTTGCGCAAGGCACGGGTGATTTTTTGAAAGTGGCTGCCCTGGCTCAGGGCTGACCGCATGGCCGCACCTTGTTCGCCCATGAGGATGCGGAAATAAATTTCACGCACGATGGCAGGTGCCAGTATCTTTGCCTCCAGCGGCGACGCCAAAGCCTGCAGCAGGCGCAATGCAGCTTCTGCCAAAGTATCGTCGACCTGTGTGGCATACATGAAGGCTGCTGTGGCATCTGTGCTGGCAGAGTTGGCAGATTCGGCAATCTGCGCCTCTTCAACCGCCAGCGCCAGTTCTGCCGCCAGAGTTTGCTGTATGCCGACATGGATGCCCAGCATGGGTTGATCTGGCGTGGCCTCGGTATCTGCTTCAAATGGCATGGGGGCAGATACCACCAGATACTGCCTGGCATCATAGACAAACATGGCATCGCCCAGATAAGCGCGCTTGCGCCCCTGCACGATGATGCAGATACAGGGCTCATACATGACAGGCGTACGGCTATACGCCTGGTTACTACGCATGAAATGCACATAGTCCAGCGCAGATGCAGTAAAGCCTTCCTGCGGTGCCATGCTGGCCACCATGGCGCTCAGCTTGTGATTGATGTCGTCCTTGCTTTGCATATGCTTGATGGTAGGAATAGAAATAGGAATAGGCATTCATCATAGCAATAATCTTTGCCGTTTAGCAGGCCGAATTACTGCCAGAAATAGGATTAGGCAAGAATCAGAAAGTTTCCGGCATTCAGTTCATGGCGTTATTTACCTATCATGGCCTCATTCCTGCAAAGCGCGGGTAACTACTGAAAGCTAAATCATGAAACAAAAAACCTGGTTAATTACTGGTGCCACCCGTGGCATAGGCGCAGCCATCGCCAAGGCCGCACTCGATAGCGGCGACAAGGTTGTCGTTACTGGCCGCGATATCAGCAAACTGCAAACCCAGTTTGCCAGCTATGGCGACAAGGTGCTGGCGTTGACACTGGATGTCAATGATGAAGCCCAGGTACAAGCCGCCGTCAAGGCAGCTTGTGCACAGTTTGGCAGTCTTGATGTGCTGGTCAATAATGCGGGCTATGGCCAGCTTGGCCTGTTTGAAGAAATCAGCACCGCAGAAATCCGCCAGCAATTCGATACCAATGTCTATGGCAGCATGAACATGGCACGCGCAGTCTTGCCCGTCATGCGTGAACAAAGACGCGGCCATATCTTCAACCTGTCATCGATAGGCGGCATCGTCGGTTTTGAAAGTGCATCTGTCTATTGCGCCAGCAAGTTTGCCATAGAAGGTTTCTCAGAATCGCTGGCGCTGGAAGTGGCACGCTTCGGCATCCATATCACCATTGTTGAACCCGGCTTCTTCAGGACAGATTTCCTCGACCAGACATCGGTGCGCTATGGTGACAAGACGATAGCCGACTATGCCAGCAGTGGTGTCAACAGCCGCGAGAGCTTTGCCAGCTACAATCACCAGCAAGCCGGTGACCCCGTCAAGCTAGGCGCAGCTGTGGTGACCATCAGCAATATGGCAGAACCACCGTTGCGTTATGCAGCCGGTTCAGACGCCATAGAAGTCGTCGGTGCCAGCCTGGAAAAACACCAGCAAGAGCTGCAGCAATGGCGGGTCTTGTCGGTATCGACGGATGGGGATTTTGCGTAACTCATGTATCGCAGTAGGGGGCGCCATGCACGCAGTCTTTGAAGTATGCTGAACAAAAATTGGCGTGCACGGCGCACCCTGCAGAAGTACCTCTTGTCCATCTTTGTCAAACTGACAAAATGTGACATACTGACACTGTGTTGTCGTGTAACAGTGATCAGGGAGAAGACGGATGCGAGATGCTTCATGTCTGGGTGCTTGTATTGCAAAGTGGATCAAGGGCATCACCCTGATCGCCAGCCTGCTTGTCAGTAGCATGATTCAGGCTGCAGGTCAGGCTGTCAGCGAGGTCAACTGGTATGTCTTCCCTCTGCCACCACTGTATATTCCTGATGGACCGGGTAAGGGCGAGGGCATTGTTGATCTTGCCCTGCAACGCCATCTCATCCCCAACTTGCCAGGCTACCAGCACAAATTCATCAATGTCCCGCTCAAACGCCTTGAATTGATGCTCAAGGATGAAAGCAATGCCTGCGCCCTGGGCTTGTTTAAAAATGCCGAGCGTGAAAAAACAATGGTTTTTTCTACGCCATTTTTTGCCCAGATACCACCCGGTGCCATGATCCCGCGTGCACAGATTGCACAACTGCGTCCCTATCTGGGCGCGGGCGATAAACTCAACTTGAGCAAGTTGCTGGAAGATGATGTGCTGACCGTCGGCGTGCAGAGTGGCCGCAGCTATGGTGCAGCGATTGATGAACTGCTGCTTGCTCACAAGGGCAAGAAAAGTATCTTCCTTAACAGCGCACCGAATGCAGCAAAAAGCCTGTTCCAGATGAATGCCCTGGGCCGTGTCAACCTCATGCTGGGCTACCCCTATGAAGCCAATTTCCTCAACAGCCGTGACAGTGCTGATTTTGTCGACCTGAAATTTTATCCCCTGCAAGAGCAACCCGCCTTCTTGCTGGGTTACGCCGCATGTTCCAAAAGCCCTTTCGGCGAACAGGTTATAGAACAGGTAAACACCGTACTCGCCCGTCGTGAAATTCTGGAGGCTATCTCCTCATATTATGAAGGCTGGTTGCCCGAAGACGCACATGCGCTGGCGCGCCAGGTATTCAGCCAGGCTTTTCAAGTCAAACCCAGGGTACGTAAATAGCCTGACTAGCAGAATGCTACAATCCGGTATTCAAGCAAATGGCGCAAACAGGGCTTCATTTCGCCAATTCCAGCCAAGTCAGACAACATGCAACTCGACAGATTCGACCGCCACTTACTCAACCTCGTGCAGCAAGACTCCAGCCTGGCGGCTGAGCGCCTGGCTGAACAGGTTCCCTTGTCACCGTCGGCCATACAAAGACGCCTGCGCCGCATGCGTGAGCAGGGTGTCATCATGCGTGACGCAGCGATTGTTGATCCGGCTAAAATAGGCCGCCCGAATTTCTTCATCGTCTCGCTGGAAGTCGAACGTGAGCGGCCAGAATTGCTGGCACAACTACGCACCTGGCTCAATGAACAGGAACATATACAGCAAGCCTTTTATGTCACTGGCGAAGTTGATTTTGTCCTCATCGTCACCGCACCCGATATGGAAGCCTTTGATGCATTGATGTCGCGCCTCATGCAAGAGAACACCAACGTCAAACGCTTCACCACCAATGTCAGCCTGGGGCTGGTGAAGCGCGGTTTGGCTATTCCTGTGCCATTGGATGAGGCTGATTAATTTAGAACGCATCTCATTCTATTGATGAAATGCGTTCTGGTTAGTCGTGGGTTTCACCAGACAAAGGAGTCGCCAGCATGGATGGCCGCGTGATGAATGCTTCATACCATGCTGTCAGTTTTGGGCGTTGGTCCCTGAAGCCCGGTAGTTCGCGAAACTCCAGCCAGCTCAGTGCAGTTGCCAGCGCGACGTGGCCGGTGTGGACAGGGCCATCTATGTCCAGCTCTTGTTCCAGCCAGTCATAACTTGCCAGCAGTTTTTGGGTATGACCATCACGCAATGGCGGATAGCGCAAGGGTTCCGGGCGGCGCGTGGTTTCCCAGCGCACGGCAATGCCAGAATCCGCCATGCCCTTGGCCACCGCCTGCACCCGCAAGGCATGCCAGCGCGCTTCACCTTGCAATGGAATCAGCGGCCTGCCAGTGTGCAGGGCATCCAGATATTCGCAAATCACATCAGAATCAAACAGCGGCGGCAAGCCAGTTCGCAGCAGCACCGGTACCTTGCCCAAAGGGTTTTGTGCATACACCGCTTCATTGCGATTGGTAGGGCTGGTTTCATGGTGGATGACTTCTATCTGTTCAGCCAGCCCGGCTTCATGAGCGAACACCAGGGCTTTACGGGCATAGGGCGAATGGGTTTGGTAGAGTAATTGCATATTGCGTGCTTTCCGAATTGATTGAAAAGAGTGTTAATAAGAGAGCTGTAATTGAGAATGCCCGGATAGAAATGCTAATTCAGGCAAGCTGATTTTTTTCCGCATTTGTGGTGTTGCCAGTGCGGTTTTTCTGCAAATGAGTGGTGGTCTTTGGGCATGATATTTACTTGAGTCAACTTAAGTGCTAGTGTCAGGAGATGAGAACTTTAAAGTTAATGGCCGATTACCATTGCTTTCCCTTGTGGGAAGCATCGCCTGGCAACGTTGGTAATGTAGATCCTGCCAGTCTGCCTATCTCTCAAGCGCTTCAAAAAAAATTGATAATATGGGCGAGCACTTATGATGCCATTCTGAACATGGATGACCCTGCGCGATCTGTATTCATTAACGCAGATGTAGAAGCGGATTTCATCGCAACCGGTAAAGACCTGGTAATAAGTTTGCAGCAAGAACTGGGAGAAGGCTTTCTCGTTATCGACACATCGTGGCTTTAGCGGTTGACTTACCCAGTGCGAACATGGCCTCAGTCAACTCAGATACTGATGTCGAGATATTGACGTTTAATAGTGACATCCGCCTTACTTGTATATAGCAGTGTCGCATTTTCATAATGATATTTGACTTGTCTCGTTTCGGCTCCTTGCCTATACTAAGCCAAGACCATAACCACTCGGGAGACACCATGAAACGACGCGCACTAATTTTCCTGGCTTTGTTAAGTTCCATGGTTTTTCCTGATGCCTATGCCGACAGCCCGGCTGATGCCATTGACATGGTTGAAAAAGGACTCGCCTATGTCAAGAAAAACAGCATTGAAGCACTCATCAAAGAAGTCAATAATAAAAATCCTGAATTCATTAAAGGCGACCTTTATCTCGTTGTGCGCAGTCTCGATGGCACCACCCTCGCTCACCCCGTCAATCCCAAACTGGTAGGAAAAAACATGCTGGTGTTGCCAGATGCTGACGGCAAGTTCTTCCGCAAGGAAATCGTCGAAGGCGCAAAAGCCAAGGGCAAAGGCTGGGTCGATTACCGCTACAATAATCCCGTCACGAAACAACTCGAAAATAAATCCACTTACTATGTACGCAGCGGCGAATACACGCTGGAAGCGGGGATTTATAAGGGTAATTAGCATCGATTGAGATGCCTGGGGTAAGTGTGATTAGCCTCGGCTAATCGCACGCATGTTTTCCAACTGCACTACCTCAAATGAATATGTTAGCCGTGTCGTTGAGATAAATCTCCTGCAGAAATCACAGCCCCTATAAGCGAATTCACGGCAATGGTGAAAATGGGAAAATCTTAGGGCGCATTGTAATGTGTCGCATGTACGCGATGCACACGTCACAGATTTCTTAGTAGGTAATGATCTCATACGGCGCATTACAATGTGCCCTACTTCACGGCGACTTTGGCATTTATTCGTTAGTGAAAAACACAACGTGCGTGCAATTTTTCTGCGTTACTAGAACGCACCTCAGCCTATTGATGAAATGAGTTCTAAATAAACGAGAAAAAGCACCAGCCTTTGAAAATACTGACGAAACAAAATACGCAACTCCTTTATCCCTGCAATCCATTCGACAAAAATACGCCTGATGAAGAGTACGAAGAAGAATTCAATGCTGCGAAAGCAGCAGGGTTGACCTGTTTCCTGTTTTCTGAGGATGATTTTGAATCGGGAGAATTCAAGCCAAGGCCGCTCCAGCAGTTTCAGGGAGAGATGCTATATCGCGGCTGGATGCTGACGCCTGAACGCTATGCCGCTCTGGCGCAGGCAGTGGCGGCAAAAAATGCGAGCTTGATCAATTCCCCCAGCCAGTACAAGCAATGTCACTATCTGCCAGAATGGTATCCGGCCTGCGAAGACCTTACACCGAAAACCATTTTCCTGTCGCGCGATGCTGATATCGATGCTGCACTTGCAGCGACAGGATGGCAAGCATTTTTCGTCAAAGACTATGTAAAATCACTGACGACGAGCCGCGGATCAATCGCCCGCAATGCCGCAGAAGTGCGCGAAATTATCGATCTGATAGAACGCTATCGTGGCCAGATAGAAGGTGGCGTTTGCGTGCGTGAATATGAAGCGCTTTTGCCAGAAACCGAAGAACGCTATTTCATCTATCAGGGCCGGGCCCATGCGCGTGATGATGTCGTACCAGACATCGTACAAAAGATTGCACAAGGTATTTCCAGCCCTTTCTTTTCCATCGACATAGTCTTGAACAGCGCGGGTGTGCCTAGGCTGATAGAACTGGGTGATGGTCAGGTTTCTGATCGCAAAAAATGGGATGCGGGGAAGTTTGTAGGGATGTTCAAGATATAGCGGATATCGGTTCAGAAATCCGTTTAGTACCAGGTCTTGCAATACTGTTGGGCGAGTTAAAAAGGTGATTGGATTGGTCAACCCAAATTGTATTCAGGCCATCCCAGCGCAGGTTGGGATCCATCTGCGCAAGATCCGTTTGTGTGAAGTGGGATATACGATTTAAGGGGGAATCGAACGTTCGACATGCGTACGATTACGTTTCACTAATCTTAGCTACGAAGCTCAGGTACCGCCTGCATGCAAAAGCTCATAGAGCAGGGTGCCCAGGTAGGTGAGGCTTACTATCGCTCCACACATGAAAACAATAGTGAAGACTGCGAACAAAACGCGCTTGATGGAGAGTTCTCCAGGGTGTGCTGGTGCGGGCGTTTTTCCAAAAACTGCCCGGTAAGCGCCAACGATCATGAACGCATACGAAAGCAAGACGGGCAGCAGCGCCAGGCCCGGTGCTTTGGGCATGGCGAAGATCAGCGAGCCGCTCAGTGCAAAGCACAGCAGGCCAATGGCAAGGCAAAGCAAACCATTCTTGCGTATCTCTGCGGAAGTAGCTCCAGGTCTTGGCGAGAACGACTCAGTGACGGCGTCCAGCGCCTTCTCTGCATTGCGGAGTATTGAAAATAGCTGCATTTGATTTAAGTGCTTAAGGCTGAGGTGGCGGTATCATCGCCACCCGAAAATGAATAATTATGGCATACCAACGCCACTTGTCACAAACACAGGACGCAGGAAAATGTATAAACAGGGTTTGATACCGGCAAGGTGCTTTCTGACTTGTTATCTTTGATGTAAAGCTTCAGGGTGTCGATTTACCGTGAAAGAAGGAAATTGGCACCCCAACGTTCAAAAAAGATGCTGCCTGACAAACACATGCGATACGGTGGTGACAAGAGATATGTTGTTAGCACCTGCATTTTGCAGGCTGTTGGTAGCTGCTGTCACTGCCGCGTGGCTAGCCATAAAAGATGGCCTTAAGTTTATTTCTGGTTGTTCTGACGCTATCCTGATCAGACGTTGTTGCAACTCTTTTTCAGATATAGCGACACCATTCCAAAGTAGGGTGTCATCAAAATCAATGTCGATGTTGATGCCGACTATGCCGCAATTGCTGGTCCAAGGCATGCCTATGTCCATCAGTAACATATTTCTTTTTGGTGCCACACCAGCGATCATCACCATCATGAGTACCAGCAGGATGCCAATAAGCGGTGCCATATTCACTTCCAGAAAACGCTCAGTGTCTTTGTCTTGCTCAAGTGAGTCAGAAAAAACCATGATGTATCCTTAAGAAAGTGCAGATGCCTTGGCATTACATTAATTCAAGCAGGATGCAAGTGCATGCCAGTTCTTGCAACTCTACTTCCCCGTCACCGGCACATCAGCCTGAAAAGCCGGTGTGGTCCTACGACACTGTCCTGAACTCACTTATTTCCAGAAGTATGCTGTCTATTCCGCTGCGCCGAATACTATTGGTAACCGATACCAGACTCGCGTGACTTGTCATGAAGGATGGTTTCAAGTACACCACCGGTAGTAAGGCTTCGGCCCTGCTTATCTGCGACAAGCGGGTTTGCATTTCCTCAAGAGATACCACATGCCCGTCCCACAATAGGCTGTCATCAAAGTCTATCGTGATTTTTGTCAAGGCTATTTCTGCCATGCCGTCGCAGGCAGCATAGTTCAGGATTGGCAATTTCCATAACAAAATATCCCGTTGCCTTGGTACTCCAATGATCATTACCATCATTAGCACCAGAATGACGCCAATAAACGGCGTCATATTCATTCCCAATAAACGCTCAGTATCCTGGTCTTGTTTGGCTGAAGTAGAAAAAACCATGATGGCATCCTGATGGAAGTGTGATGCCTTAGCATTACATTAATCTGATCAGGATGCAAGTAGCCGGTGTATGCATTGCAGGTATAGTCACATACGCCGCTCTACTGCGGGACGGAGTCGCCCTCGACTGAGACGAACTCAATCAGAGGGCATTTGCAGCATGCTGATGTTTTTAAGCTTACTTCACCACAGGCAATTCACCATTACTGGCAGGTGAAGCTGATACTTCTACATCAGCCGCTACGCTGGCAGAGACTGATGTTTGCTCCGTGGCAGATGCGGCAGTATTTTCTGTGCTGGCGGTAGTGATAGTGTCAGCCAGGGTTTTTTGTGTCTGCACTGTGGCGAGCTGGAAAGGTACACCGTTGGCCAGCAATTGTTTTTTCTCTGCGGGCAATTGCTGGTACAGCTCCCATTGTTTGGTTTTTTGGGCAGCTTCGATTTTTTTGGCTTGCGAATAATTCAGGCGGGCGATCTGTTTTTGTTCCGGGCTGAGTTGTGCCCACAGTTCCATGCGCTTTTGTATGCGTTTTTGCTCTTCAGGCTTCAGGCTGACGTAGCGGTCTGCAATGGTGACCCACTTGGCTTTATTTTTGTCGTCCAGTTTGTCCCACTGAGAAAGCAGGGGCAGCAAAACCTGTTGTTGGGCAGCGTTCAACTGTTTCCAGTCTGATTTGCCAACCAGGCGGGAGGCTGGTTTGGCATTGCCTGCTGCCAGTTTGACGGCATTGCTGGCTTGAAGGCTGGCAACAACAGCTTGCCTGGTTTCATGGATATTGAACAACAGCAGTCCGGCCAACGCTGCTATACCTGCTACAGCGCCAATGCTGGCCAGGTCTATGGTTTTGTTCACTGGTTTCATGAAGCGACTCTCGAAGTAAGGCTGCAGAAGTATGGCTGTAATGCCCTTATTTTAATCTTCATTTGGATTTTCGTCAGGGCTATGTCCGGTATTCAGACAGTTGAATCAGCCTAAGGTTCAATTTGCCCGGCAAAAGTGGTTTCCCTCCAGGACGGAGTATTTATTTTTCTGTTACCTGCAAGACATGATGCTCGTTGTCGAACTTATCCACTTCCAACTGCCACAGCCGCGCCTGCTCACGCAGCCAGCCTGTAAACGCTTGCACTTCGGGCAAGGTGGCGCTGTCTTCCCGCAAGACCAGCAGATTGTCGCGTGAGGTAGGGCAGATGGTATCGCTAGCCAGTACCAGGCTGCCAGCTTGCAAGCGACGCCAGGCTATCGAGAGGCGGCCAAGGGCGATGCCCTGGCTGTGTTGGGCGGCTTCCAGCAAGACATCGGCGTCGTTATAGGCCTGGCCTTGCAAGTTGAAATCTTCTGGCAGGCCAGCGGCGGTCAGCCAGTTTGCCGGGTCCAGTGACAGGTGTTGCAGCATGGCTGATGCGGGCCACAGGCGCGCATCTGTTCCCAGCCTGGCTTTAAGTTCTGGCGAAGTCACGGCCAGCAGCCTATCCGTGAACAGGGTTTCGCAAATCTGGTCCGTGCTTTGCCTGGCACCGTGGCGTATCGCCACCATCGCCACACGCGGGGCGGCGCGCACCAGGGCATAGTCGGTATCAATGATCAGGCGTATGTGCGGATGGGCAGCGCTAAAGCTGGCCAGTCGTGGCAACAGCCATTCTTTGGCAATCGACGCCAGGGTGGTGATGTGCAGGGTTTTTTGCGTGGCATCTGCCGGTGGGTAGATGGCCTGGTGCAGGGCCGACAAGGGGCCTGCCAGGCGTGTCAGCAGAGCTGCACCGTCATCCGTCATGCTGACTCTAGGGCCATGACGCTTGAACAGGGTCAGGCTGCTCCAGTCTTCCAGTTGGCGTATCTGGCGGCTGATGGCACCCGGCGTCAGGCTCAGCTCATCGGCAGCGCGACTAAAACTGCCCAGGCGCGAGGCTGCCTCAAAGGCTTGCAACGTGAACAGGGGCGGCAGTTTTCCTTGCATATTGAATTTTCCTCACTTTCATATTGCGAAAGTATCGTTTTTTACTCACCTATATTACGACAATAATGGTGCCACTAAGTTCGGTATCAACATGTTTAAGGGAAATACCATGCAAGCAATCATCGTGAACAAGTTTGGCGGGCCTGAGCAATTACAACTGCAGGAAGTGTCTGCACCAAGTGGCGAGGTTATCGTCAATGCTGCCTGGGCAGGCGTGAATTTTGTCGATATCTATCAGCGTGAAGGCCGCTACCCTGGTGTCAGGCAAGCCTGGCCCATGGGCATAGAGGGCACAGGCATCATCGCTACAGCACCGGCAAACAGTAACTGGCACGCCGGTGACCGGGTAGCCTACACCACGGGCGTGCAGGGCACTTATGCCAGCCAGGTGGCCGTACCTGCCGCCAATCTGATACGCATACCGGATGCAGTCAGCCTGCGTGATGCCTGCGCCGCCATAGAACACGGCCTTACCGCCATCATGCTGGCTGATGATGTGGCACGCTTGCCTGCATCCGGATCAGTCCTGGTGCATGCTGCTGCCGGTGGCATCGGCGGCTGGCTGGTGCAATTGCTGGTGGCACGCGGTTTGACGGTGTTTGGCACAGCATCGTCTGCCAGCAAGGCTGACTGGTTGCGCAGTGTTGGCGCGCAGCCTGTGTCTTATACGGACGGTAAAGACTGGGTCGCCCACGTGCTGGATAAAACCCAGGGACGTGGTGTAGCTGTGGTGTTTGACTCCGTCGGCAAAAGCACCTTCACCCAGAGCCTGGATGTCGTCGCCCCTTGCGGTCACGTCATTTTGTTTGGCGCAGCCAGCGGCCAGCCTGATCCTGTCGATGTCTTGCAACTCATGAAGAAGAGCATCACCCTGACACGCCCGGTCTTGCCGCATTACCTGAACACATCCGCTGCCCTGCAGGCGCATGCCAGCAAAGTGTTTGATTACCTGGCCAATGGCACGGTGAAGCTGCGTATCCATGCCGAATATGCGCTGGCAGATGTTGCGCAAGCTCATATTGCACTGGCAGAGCGCGGCACCCAGGGCAAGCTTTTGTTATCGATTAATTCCACCCTCGCTTAAAAATACAACCATGACTAGCATCTCAAAAAAATTGCAAGAACTCGGCCACACCCTGCCGCCCGTCAAAGCACCAGCGGCGAATTACCTTAGCTATACCTTGCAGGGTAACCAGCTCATCATCGCCGGACAAATCGGCAACCCGGGCACTGCCAAGGGCGGCGTGCTGGGTGCAGGCGGCTCGGTAGAGGCCGCACACAAAGAAGCTGAAATGGCGGCACTGCGCTTGTTGGCCGTGATAGATGCCGTTACCGGTGGCGATATC
This sequence comes from Undibacterium sp. FW305-107, assembly GCF_058788535.1. Classification (NCBI taxonomy): domain Bacteria; kingdom Pseudomonadati; phylum Pseudomonadota; class Betaproteobacteria; order Burkholderiales; family Oxalobacteraceae; genus Undibacterium; species Undibacterium sp. FW305-107. Next base: position 386,620 of record NZ_JBYTAV010000001.1, on the reverse strand, counting down.
ACGCGCATAGTCCAGGTGCAGCGCCTGGGTGTCTTCATCGCGGCCAGCCCGGACTTTGACGGCCACAGCGCCATAGCCAATGGCGCATCTGATCTCTTTGTTGCTGTCCTCGGTGAGCGTGGTCGCCATGCGCGTACGGCGATAGGTGTATCCAGTTTGCCCACAGGTGCAGCGGTGGAAGTCGATGCGATTGTCACTCTGGTGGCAGCATGATCAGTGTTGAACAACTGGCGCAATTGCGTGCTCAAACGCCGGGCATCGATAAGGGTACGCACCTGAATCATGCTGGTGCCTCGCTATTGCCGCAAGCTGCACTGCAGGCCATCCATGCTCATCTGGATCTGGAAGCACAAGTCGGCCCCATGGAGGCTGCCTTGCTGGTAGCCGACAGATTGCAAGCCCTGCGCGAAGATGCCGCAGCGCTCATCAACGCCAGCAGCGATGAAATCGCCCTTATGACATCTGGCTCCAGCGCCTTTGGCAGCGCTTTCGCCGCCATGCCCAGCTTGCAGCAGGGTGACCGCATACTGGTAGGGCGGCAAGAGTGGGGCGGCAACCTGGCAAACTACCAGCGCGCCGCACAACTTGCGGGCGCAAGGGTAGAAAGCATCCCCTGCCATGCCGACGGCAGTGTTGATGCCAATGCGCTGGCGCAGATGATCGATAAGCATGTGCGCCTGATCTCACTGACCTGGCTACCCGCCAATAGCGGCCTCATCAATGATGCCGCAGCCATCGGCAAGGTCGCGGTCGCCGCAGGTGTGCCCTATATCATCGACGCCGGGCAAGCCCTGGGCCAGGTGCCGGTCGATGTCAAAGCCCTGCAATGTGATGTATTAAAAAGCGCAGGCCGCAAACACTTGCGCGGGCCTCGCGGTACAGCCTTGCTGTATGTGCGTAAATCATTCCTGGACAAGCTGGAACCAGCCTGGGTGGATGTCTCATCTGCCCCCCTGGCAGAAGATGAAATCAATCTACGCAATGACGCCCGCCGCTTTGAAACCAGCGAAGCCGCAGTCGCCCTGCAACTGGGTTTGGCCGAGTCCGTCAAACTGGCATTGAACATGGGTGTCGCCAACCTGGGTGCTGTCAGCGCCGCATTGGCAGTGACTTGCCGCGAACGTTTAACGAGCATCCCGACCATCAGCCTACATGACCTCGGTGAAGGAGCACGATCTGGCATAGTCTCGTTTAACGTGCGCGGGCATGATGCCATGACACTAAAAAACAAACTCGCCCAGCAACGCATCTACATAGGCGCAAACGGTGTGCCTTATACTCCGCTGGACATGCAGGCGCGCGGCTTGCACAGCATAGCGCGGGCTTCGTTTTCTTATCTGAATACTCTGGATGATGTGGAAGTGTTGGCGCGGGCGCTGGAAGCGTTGGCCTGATTTTGCAGAATATGCCGTGACCTAGGGCGCATTTCAATGCGCCGCATGGTGCCACAACATCTCGGGACAAAAAATCTGTGCCGCGCAGACGCATGCAGGAATCTTGCGTGTCCCCAATCATGGCTGACCCGGCTATTTGACAAATCGCTGTCCGCCATGGTTTCATTTGTCATCCTCTCTGCCGCCTTGTAAGTCAAGTTCTCATTGGCGAAGCACAGAAAAACATATAAAAAATCCGGGAAGACACCATGGGACTGTTCGACTTTTTCAAAAGCAAGCCACCCGCACGCATATCGCTGGAACAATTGTCTTACAACATTGCTTACCAGATATTGCCGCATTATGTCTTCCGCCAGGCGGCACAATTATTTGATATCGTCGCAAAGGCCGACGAGAATTCTCACTACCTGTTTTATCACCTCAGTTGCAAAGCGCAGGAAATACCCAGCCTGCAGGAAGAGGCCATGCAATACCGCTGGCACCAGTTTGAGCTGGATGCCACCCATAGCTTGCTGGTGCTGGTTTATCCGCAAGCTGCACCAGTAGACCTGACTGGCAAGTCGCTGGAAGAAGTCAAGCAAAGTGCGGGCACCTGGGTACTGGCACCGCATTTTTCTGGTGTCGTACGCAACAAGACCAGCCAGCATATTCGCTACTATGTATTGGGGCAGACTTCCATGGGCGGCGGCACGGTCTTGCGCGAGATCGATGACATGGGGACGAATGCCAATCTTGGTGCCGGGCCTGAACCGGCACTGGATACATTTGTGGAACTGATGCGACAGCGGCTTGAGGTGCAGGCTGCATAAAGTCTGTCAATACGCATATTGATTGATCACATACCTGACTTTTTCCAGCGCGCTTTTAAGCACATCCATATCGACCGACCCCAGCGCCAGACGTATCGCATGCGGCACATGTTCTGTCGTTGCAAAGGGTTCAGCCGTTGATACCGCAATGTGTTCCCGTTCCAGCGCGATGGCAAGCTGGTCAGCACGAAGTTCTGCTGGCAGCGGCAGCCAGATAAAATACGATGCCGGATGGCTGGTGTAGTTAAATCCCGCAAGTACTTTGCCAGCCAGGGTTTGCCTGGCTTTGGCATCTGCACGCTTTTCTTTCTCCAGCCGGGCTACCGTGCCATCATCGAGCCAGTTGCACACCAGCGAGGTCATGAGGGCAGGAGTGTTCCAGGTGGTTGCCCGTATGGCGCGTTCAATTGCGCTCACCCATTGCACGGGAGCGGCAACATACCCTACCCTGAGCCCGGTAGAAACGTTCTTGGAAAAGCCTGATACATAGACCGTTAATTCAGGTGCCAGCGCAGCCAGGGGTGCAGGTGGCTTGTTTGCCAAAAACGCATAAGCGGCATCTTCTATGATGAGCAGCCCATGTTTGCGTGCAATACTCACCAGCTCTTGTCGCCATTGCGTGCCCATGACAAAGCCCAGTGGATTGTGCATGGTTGGTATGGTGTACACCGCCCGTACTTTACGGCGTCTGCATAACTTCTCCAGCGCGTTCAGATCAGGGCCATGTTCGTTCATGGGGATAGGCAACAATTCCAGACGCTGCGCTTCGGCTACCACCTTGAAGCCGGGGTAAGTCAGCGCATCTGCCGCCACCACATCACCGGGCTGCAGCAAAGCCATCACTGTCGCAGCCAGGCCATGCTGGGCACCACTGACGATGAGCAATTGTTCGCCATGTATATTCAATCCACGGCTGGCAAGGTGGCGTGCGATAGCGGCCCGCTCATGCTGCCGGCCAGCATGTGGCTGATAGCGCAGCAGGGCATCAAGGTCACCTGAGGATGCGAGCTGGCGCAGCGCGGCGCGCAATAATTCAGTCTGGCCCGGCAAAGATGGATAATTAAAATTCAGGTCAACCATCCCCGTTGCGGTTGCATGCTGGTCTATGCCATGGCCAGGGGAGAGTGCAGTTTCGCGCACGAAGGTACCGCGCCCAGTTTCGCCGCTGACCAGCCCCATGGCCTCCAGTTCGGCATACACGCGGGTCGCCGTCACCAGGGCCAGACCATGCTTTGCCGCGAGTTTGCGGTGTGTAGGCAGGCGTGTGCCGGGCGGTAAATGGCCTGAACGTATCTCGCTGGCAAAGCTGTCGACTAAAACTTTATAACGGCTGTTCATCGCAAAGCGTATCCATGACAATTATTTGATTGTATTGTTTTGTCAGCCTATTATGCCTCATCGCCATTCCATTGATAAAGAAAGAGCAGACATGCATATCGCTATCCTGACATTTGAGGGCTTTAACGAACTTGATTCACTGATTGCCCTCGGTATCCTGAACCGTATCAAAACACCCGGCTGGCGCGTGTCCATCGCCAGCCCCACGGCTCAGGTGCGCTCGATGAACGGGCTCTTGCTTGAATCACAGATATCCCTGGCAGAAGCAAATACTGCAGACGCCGTCATCGTTGGAAGCGGCATGCGTACGCGTGAAGTGGTGGCAGATACTGCCCTGATGGCGCAATTGCAGCTTGATCCAGCCAGACAATTACTGGCCGCGCAATGCTCAGGCACATTGATACTCGCCAAGCTGGGTTTGCTCAACAGCGTGCCAGCCTGCACTGATCTCACCACCAAACCATGGGTGCAGGAAGCCGGAGTTGAGGTACTAAACCAGCCCTTCTTCGCAAAGGACAATGTCGCCACCGCTGGCGGTTGCCTGGCATCGCAATACCTGGCCGCCTGGATCATCGCCCGTCTGGCAGGCACCGAGGCGGCAGAAAGCGCCATCCATTACGTTGCCCCGGTCGGTGAGAAAGAGGACTATGTGGCGCGGGCCATGCGCAACATTGAACCTTATTTGTGACGTCCGGCGATACGTTCAGGATAATATGCGTGTTCCCGATTTGAACGCGACCGTATATGAATGAACACCTTGCCTACTTCAAGGAACTTGTAGAGCCCCGGATGCCAGCTTCCTATGTCCTGACCTGGACTGAATATCTGGAGGGCGATTTTGGTGATTTGAACAGGCTGGAATTTTCATCCTCCTCCAAAATCGGGGCGATAGATTTTTGGTCTAAAGACTGGCTGGCAATTGATGTTGTCGATCTTGGTCTGGGAGACCAGGTATTGAATGTGCTTTATTCACCAGATCAGATGCATGAAATCCCGACAGGCTTTGCGAGGTTGCTGGAAATTTTGTCAGTGTCGTAGGTACGATTAGCGGCGCGTAATCGTACGTATGTTGCACATGTAAATGGCTGCAGGTCCCCCATGTTTTTGATGTCGTTTACCAGGCATGCGTGCGATTACGCTGCGCTAATCGCACTTACAGAGTCGATTTAATTCCGCATTATTCGACTACTTGCAGCCAGCGTTTCTCCTGAATGGTGCGTTCTTTGAAATACTTGCGTGGATTACCACACATATGGCAACTGCAGGTTGTTGGAGTATGCAAAGCTATACCCAGGCGCAAGATACTGAGTTTTTCTTCCCAGCTATAAAAATAATACTGACGCTTCTTTTTCAGGCGCACCGCATGGTGCCTGCGCAAAGCACGAGAGAGATCTTTCATGATAGTTCCTCATTACCCCTGGCGGCCCGATTGCCGCCTTGTGGGTCATTAGGAACTGCTTGCTGTGATGATTCATGATGGTCTCTCTATATTGAAGATATCATTATTGTGTAATTGTGGATGTAGCAGACTTTTGCAAGGGCATGGTGGATGTCATTCCGAAAATTTGCAGTGGCGCCGTGCGCACCGGGTCTTTACTTCAAATTATTAAAACGATGCGTGCGGCGTACTCTATATATCTTGATTTCCAACTATAGACTGTATCCCAAGCGCTTCCAGATACTGGCTCAAGTCATGCGATGCCTCGTGCATGATGAGGATATAGGGATACAGTGAAGTCTTTTTCTTGAACAGCAAGGTGGCATGTTGCCCGCTGACGCGCCAATGTTTTAATGTCCTGGTCCAGGCAAGTTTCGAACCGGTCTTGCTAATACGGTAGTACACGACGACATTGTCGCGAAATTCATATTCAGCACGAAATGGAAGTGATTTCTTTGCGACCCTGAGCATTCTGGATGCATTGCTTCTTGCCAGCCAAAGCCAATAGGGTTTGGAGAATTTTGTGCGCCACTCCATGAGTCGGCGAGTATCCCTGGCAAATAAAAAAGCGAGGGCAAAGAAAATAATAAATCCTATCTCCAGCCTGACACCGTGGTAGTTGAAGCCGCCAAGAGCAAAAAGTGCAATCGACATGCAGAGTCCAAAGACGCTTATATACTTCAACGCCCGCATTGCAAGCAATTGAAGTTTTTTCGATAAAAAACGGTCACGGTGTGCCATCAGGCGATCATGGACAAGAGTGGTCAGTTCATTTTCAAGTATGTGGAGAAATTCCGGCGTCACCTCTGTTTGCAATTGCAAGCGCTTGTGTTGTGTATCAAGTTTTTCAAGCGCTTCAGGAAGTGGATTGATGTAGTCTGCCATGGGATGTTGTTGTCGGGACTTTGGTTCTGGTCACAATTGAGATGCCATAACTTTAACATGTGGCTATACCTGTAAACCTAAGATATAAAACAAATTAGTCATGGCTAATGAATTAGTATTGACTAATCAATTAGCATGCGCTAATATGAAATCATCATGCAAACCACACACCTCGACACCCTCATGCGCACGCTCGCCGACCCTACACGGCGTGCAGTTTTGGAACGTATCATGCGCGCAGACGAAATCAGCGTAGTCGAGCTGACCGAGGGCAGTGGGGTTACGCAGTCTGCCATCTCGCAGCACCTGGGTTCGCTCAAACGGGCGGGCCTGGTCATTGACCGTGCACAGGGGCGCAATGTGTATTACCGTGCCAATCCCACTGGCCTGGCTCCCCTGGCCGAATGGATGGATCATTACGCCGTGTTCTGGCGCGAACGCTTTGCCGACCTCAGGACTCTCTTGAAAGAAATCGACCCATGAACGACACCGCCTTGAAACCTGCCACGCAAGACATCGTCGTGGATGAAATTTTCCCTCACGCGCCAGAAACGATCTGGAAGATACTCACCTCGGGCGAATTGATGGCGCGCTGGCTGATGGAGCCAAATGGCTTCGCACCCGTGAAGGGGGCGCGCTTCACTTACCAGACCAAGGCCGCAGGTGCATGGGATGGCACCATCCATTGCGAAGTGCTGGAAGTCGTGGCGAACGAGCGCTTCGTCTACGCCTGGAAGGGCGGCCATGAAAGCAATCAGGGCTATGGTTCTGCGCTGGATACAGTGGTGACGTTCACGCTGACCAGGGTGCCGGAAGGGACGCGATTGCAGCTCGTGCATTCAGGCTTTGTGACGCCGGTCAATGACACTGCATTCCAGAATATGAACGATGGCTGGCGCAAGGTCGTCCCCAGCCTGGGCAATTTTGCCAATGGGCCACACTGAAGTGCGATAGCAAACACCAGATCAAGACAGGAGACAAAACATGAGTGATGCCACTAGCGAAAACTACACAGGCGGTTGTGCTTGCGGCGCGATCCGCTATGAGATACCCGGTGAACCGGTTTTCATGAACCACTGCCAGTGCCGCGACTGCCAGTACAAGAGCGGCACTGGCCACGGTTCTTACCTTACCTTTGCCGCCGCAGGTGTGAAACTCAGTGGCGATGCCAGGCAATGGGACATTGTGGCCGATAGCGGCAATGTGAAGACTCGCGGTTTTTGTCCGCATTGCGGGTCACCTGTCTATCTGCGCTTTGCCGCCATGCCGCAGATTTTTACCGTCCACGCAGCAAGCCTGGATGACCCCGCCCTCTTCAGGCCGCAGGTGGTAACCTATCATGCGCGCGCCCTGGGATGGGATCATCTTGATCCAGAGTTACCGTTATTTGACAAGATGCCGCCGGGATGAGGGACATCTGCCTTGCGGCTGTTTTCGCTTGAGGCAGCACGATAGAATTATTATTCTTCCAGTGCTGCCAGCGCACGCCTCACATCCAGCAGCAAATCATCAACATGTTCGATGCCCACATGCAGGCGTAGCAGCCAGCCGGTTTTGGGGGCGCGTTGTGGTGCGACGGCGATCAGGCTATGCACGCCACCCCAGCTATTGCCCAATGTAAAAACCTGCAAGGCGGCGACGAAACTTTCGATCGCTTCGAGATTATCTTGCTTCAAAGTGAACGACAATAAGCCGTTACCCAGTTTGAAATCGCGCTTCCATAAATGATGATAAGCATCACCTGGCAGCGGTGGGTAATTGAGCTGGCCTATTGCTGCATGGGTTTGCAAAAATTCTGCAATGCGCAGGGCAGATGCATACTGGCGTTCCAGCCGCAATGCCAGCGTGGGCAGGCCGCGCAGGGCCAGAAAGCATTCATCGGGAGCAACGTAATAACCTAGCAGTTCTGCCGTGTCGCGCAGGCTGCGATATGCAGTTTCATCGCGTGTGCTGACCGCGCCCATCAGCAAGTCAGAATGCCCACCCACATATTTGGTCAGGGCTTGTATCGTGAAATCCACGCCAGCATCCAACGCCTGGAACCCCAGTGCCGTAGCCCAGGTATTGTCCATCGCCACCTTGATCTGGCGCGCATGGGCCGCGGCGACAATGGCGGGTATGTCCTGCATTTCCATGCTGTTCGAGGCAGGGCTTTCTGTCCATACCAGTTTGGTAGCGTCTTCAAAAAAATCAGTGATGCCAGTACCTATATCATTCGGGTAGATGGTATGACGCACCCCCCATTTGGCGAACAGGGTTTTGGTGGTTTCCAGCGTGGGGCCATAAATGGAGTCAGGCAAAAGCACATGGTCACCTGTGCCCAGCGACATGCTGTTGACCAGGACGATGGCGGCCAAGCCAGTCGGCACCAGCACCGTGTAACCGCCACCTTCCAGCTCAGACAGTTTATTGGCCAGCGCATAGTGTGTGGGCGTGCCGTTTTGTCCATAGCTGTATCCGGTATGTGCTTGCGCCTGCCTGCGCAGGAAGGACGCGACATCCGGGAAGACGATGGTGGATGCATGGAACACGCCTTGCGACAGCGATGCAAATCCCGATGGGATATCGCTGGCAGGTTGTGCCAGTCCGGTGCTGATGTCGGTCATGGTTTTCCCCATCTCATAAAGTGAATCAGAATGGTAATTGCGCAGCAGGGATGACATTGATCTGCCCCATCTCGCTCCAGACCCAGTTGTGGTGATTGCTGATCGTCGGTGCATCCAGGTGCGGGCGATTGCGTGTGGTGTGCGCGTCAGCAATCACATTGGTCTTGATACCCAGCGCTGCTGCCTGACGTATCGCACTGTCCAGGCAAAATTCGCTGGCATAGCCGCAGACAAAAATTTCGGCTATGCCACGTTCAGCGAGACCAGCCTGGAAGCCGGTTTGCTGGAAGGCGCTGCTATGCTGCTTGGCGCAAACATAGTCGTCAGGCTGGGGCGCAATTGCGGCAGGGAACTGCCAGCTGTCTGACTCTTTTTCCCATGCAGTGCCTGCTTCATTATGCTGTACATATACGACGGGCATACCAGCTTTGCGCGCCCTGGCGATCAGGTCGCTGATGCGTGCCAGTATCACGTCTGCCTGATAGGCTGATGGTGCGATGAAGATGGCGTTCTGGAAATCGATGATGAGCAGGGCAGATGACATGGGTTTCTCCAAAATAGACAGGCAGGTTTATGTGGATGCAGTAGTGGCAGCCAGTTTCAATAATTCAGGCGGCAGACTCCAGTTTTGCTTGATGGCCCGTACCGCTGCGTTCGTGTCGCCAGTACGCAGGGCAGCGATGATGGCCTGATGCTCTTCTACCGATTGCGGTGCCATGCGCTGGTCGCCAAAATGCGCCAGCTCTATGCGCTTGATGCGCGGGCGCAGGCTGGCTAACAGTTTTTCTATTTCCGTATTCTGGCTGGCACGCACGATGATGGCGTGGAATTGTGCATCCAGTTCAGTCGCACGCTGATGAGCATGAGCGGCAATGGCATGCGCGAGCTCATTATTGGTCGCTTCCAGTTCTTGCAAGTATGCACTCGTCAAATACGGTAAAGCCAGTTCCAGCGCGGCAGTTTCCAGCGCAGCCACCACAGGATAAAGCTGGATGATATCCTCCAGATTCGATGGTGCCACCTTGGTCCATTTATGAAAACTGGTGATGACTAGACCTTCATCCTCCAACTGCCGCAAGGCTTCACGCACGGGCGTGCGTGACACGCCAAGCTGCGCTGCCAGTTCCTGGTCACGCAGTATTTCGCCGGGGGCAAGCTGCAACTCTATGATCCATTGCTTGAGGCTGCGGTACACCTCTTCACGGGCGAGGGAACGGCTTAGGGGGGCTGTGCTGGCTGGTATTGGCATGCTGGGTTTGTGGTTAGTAAGACAGTAATAGCAACTATCTTCAATCATGCTTTGTCTGGTAGTATGTAATATACTACATAATTTTGGTATTGTCGCTGGAAGACTTTTATTGTCCGTTTGGAATTGTGCGTGCTTTAATGCTAATTTAATCTTCTTGGCAGCCTTGGATATATTGTCGGCTCTGAGCAGATTGAGAATGAAATAAATGCAATTTCAAATGGGAATACGGAATGAGTTGGTTAAAAAAACTGCTGGATATCAAAGACGAGGTGCCACCTGTATCCAAACCGATAGCAAAGACGCAGGGTAGTAATTTTCCGCCTTATACATTTTCACCAAAAACATCTGCTGCACACAAAATTAGGCCTGAAAGCGAAAAACGTAAGTTGATTGATGTGGAAATTCAGGAAATTAGAGGTTTGTATCTCATAGTTCATCACCCCACCGGAGTTGAATACACCCACCAATGTGCTGGCACTGCATGTTTTCATCCTTCCCTGGAGGGCTATCTTGTGCCGCTTGAAGATTCGTATGAAGCAGAAAACAAATTGGCCAGCTACTTCCTGCCAGCTCACAGTCATTCGGGTCTTAGCGAGAGAGAAGTAGAAGATATTGAAGCCATATTTAAGATGCATAAGCTTGACTGGCTTTGCATTGCACCTAACCGCCTAAAGGAATCTTACGAGGCCTGGATACACGTGTGTATTAAAGCAGAGTATACGTGGGTACCATTTTGTGACGGCTCGGATCCTCGGGCAGAAATGGTTTTGATTTGGCAAAACAGTGATTGATAAACTGGAATTCATATGGCAAGTGAAGTAAATTTTGATCTCTTATTCCAAAAAGCGATTTCTCTCTGGCCTGCAAGCATTAATGTGACTAATAAAAAATTCCATGATAATGGCGGCGTCACGATACCCGAATTGAGCAAAGTGCATGATATGGTCGAGTCTGCCATATACGCTTTGGAAGACAATGAGCACTTGTTCAAAATGGATTGGGCGATTTTTACAGTGCTTCATGGTTCAGCTAAATCGCAGGATCAAATTGTTCCGGCGAATATAGACTTGGAGAAGTTGCATGAGGTATTTGATCGATATCTTGCGCCAATGGAGTGATAATTAAGTAATGACTTGCCTGCGAGGTGGGGTGCGCACGGCGCACTCTGCAAGCTTCGGCCACGAATGATCGTGTTGCGTAAGTTGTGTGTGTGAATTCAAAAGGTCAAAGGCGGCAGCGCTCAAGATAGACAAATAACCCCCGATCCCTTCATGCCGGACTTGATCCGGCATCCAGTGTCGTTAAGCCTTGAGTTTGATTGACTTGTGCAGATTTTTGATTGGGAGTGTGTTCGGATGCAGGCCGTTACTACCGACATGCTTGTACAACAAACGCCGCTGGATGCCAGATCGAGTCTGGCATGACAGGTTGAGGTTTTTTGCTGTGAATAAGCGTCACGTCTTTTCAGACTAGCCAGCAAAATATCAAGGCAAAATTCAATCTCAAATCCACACATCCAGCTCACTGGTGCGCTCACCACCTTCGTCACCAGTATTGACCACGCCGCGCGGTTCTATGAGCAGAAGTTTGACTTCATTTTCTGCACTGGGTTTATGTTCCACGCCTTTAGGAACGACAAACATTTCGCCAGCAGATATAAGCACATGGCCATCACGGAAATCGAGGTGCAGTGACGTAGGGCGCATTGCAATGCGCCGCATGAGATCATTGCATGCTTTGGGAAATTATCTGTGCCGTAAACGTCGCACACATGCGGCGCATTATAATGCTCCCTACCTTGAGCCATCTGCTACATCGCGGGGAGGCATGTCGATCGCAAGACTAATCCGCAACCGGCATCAACCTCATATCCACACATCCAGCTCACTGGTACGTTCACCACCTTCTTCGCCAGTGTTGACCACACCACGCGGCTCTATCAGCAAGAGCTTGACTTCATTTTCTGCATAGGGTTTGTGTTCCACGCCTTTGGGAACGACAAACATTTCGCCAGCAGATATCAGCACATGGCCATCGCGGAAATCGATGCGTAATTGTCCTTCGAGCACGATGAAACTTTCATCGGTGTCGGCATGATCATGCCAGATGAAATCGCCCTGCAATTTGGCGACTTTGAACTGGTAGTCGTTCATCTCGGCGATGACTTTTTGTGACCATTGTTCGCTGAACAGGCTGAATTTATTGGCGAAGTTGACGCTGTGATAGATTTTGTTGTCGCTGACGGCTGTGGCATTCATGGCTGGCATCCCTGGCTTTGTGAGTGAAAAAACCAAGCATACGCAAGCTGTAACAGCAATTCTTGTACGTTTGTGCGTCAGGTATTAACGCCTCGATGCCTTGCCATGCATGTTCAGCCAGCGCAAAGGTGTCAGGCCAAAGGCCTTTCTGAAGTGCTTGCTCATATGGCTTTGGTCGCTGAACCCGGCAGCCAGGGCCGCATTCACCAGCGTGTAGCCTTGCATCAGCAAGGTTTTGACGAGGTCAAGGCGGCGCATGGTCAGGTAGCGGTAGGGGCTGGTGCCAAACAGCAGGCGAAAGTCACGTGACAGGCTCCAGCGGTCGCGGCCACTGTGCTCAGCCAGTTCTTCCAGCGTGATATTGTCAGTGATGGCGCCGTGGATATATTCACGCGCCCGTTCAGTAGCCTGGTAATCAAAATGCAACTTGCTGGTGGCTGTGCCAGCCAGTTTGTCAGAACAGGCATGCATGGCGTGGGCCAGCTCGAACAGGGCGTCTTGTTCTTCCAGCGCATCCATGGGTTTGTCCATGGCTTGTAGCAGGGGTAGGGTGGCAGCAAACAGGCGCGGGTCGCTGGAAATGCCGTGCTTGATAAAAGGTAAAGCCTGACCGCCAAGGATTTGTTGTATTAAGGCAGGCTCGACATACAACATGCGGTAATGAAAACCGTCACCCGTACCTGCCTGCCCATCATGCGCCTCATCCGGATGCAGGACAATGGTGCCGCCCGGCAGGCTGTTACAGGTGCTACCGCGATAGACGAAGTTTTGCACGCCCGCCAGCGTGCTGCCTATGGCATAGGTATCATGCCTGTGCATGGCATAGGCGTTGCCTGCGAAATAAGCTTCAATACGTTCCAGCCGTGCAGATCCCGGCGCGTGGCGTATCCAGTCGGTGTTGTGCTTGCTCATGGCGGTGTGATCGCTTTCATGATGAGTATGCTAGCATTCATTTCGATTAATGACAGGGACAGAAATGAAATCACTCAATTTTTTGCATATGCCGACCTTGCTGATATCTATCGCTGTCACTCTCGCATTTCCAGCCAGCGCTGCACCCACCTGGCAGCGCTTGCATCTGCCCGTACCTGGCCAGCAGGCTGGCTATGATTTTCCGGTCTATGCCAATCACGAGCTCAATGGAAAACTGGATACCATACGTGAAGTCATCATTGTCCAGCATGGCATACAGCGCAATGGTGACGATTATTATGCGGCAGCGATGGAACTGTTGCGGGCATCGGGGCGTTCGTCCGATGAAGTGCTGGTGCTGGCGCCCAACTTTCCTGGCAAGCCCGACCTTGACAGTCCCGGCAAGGGTTTTGACCGCATGCCGGTATGGTCTGTGCAGGGCTGGGCAGGTGGTGATGCTGCCTTGCCAGGGACGGGCACACAAGCGGGTTTGAGTTCTTTGCAGGTGCTTGATGATATCGCCCAACTGCTGGCAGACAAGTCGCGCATGCCATCGCTGAAGAAGATTATTTTCGCCGGGCATTCTGGCGGTGGGCAGTTGATACATCGTTACGCCGTGCTGAACCATGTCGATGAAGCCCTGCGGGCAAGAGGGTTGGATGTGCAGTATGTGGTAGCGAACCCGTCTTCTTATCTGTATTTCACACCAGACAGACCGGATCGCTCAGGCTCTGGCAGCTTTGCGCCCTACGACAAAACCGTCTGCCCCGCCTATGATGATTACCGCTATGGCATGCAAGACATGGTCGCTTATGCAAAAGGTATGTCGGGCATGGATTTATATATACGCCACTTGCAAAGGCAGGTGACCTATCTGGTCGGCAGCATGGACACCGACCCCAACCATCGCGTACTCGACAAGTCTTGCGGTGCCGAAGCAGAAGGGCCAACACGCTACGACCGTGCTCATGCCTATTGGACGTATGAGCAATATCTTGGCAAACATACGCCCGTTGCCAAACCCATGCCAACAACTGCCAGCCATCATTATTTTGATGTGCAAGGAGTAGGGCATGACCAGAGCAAAATATTTGGTTCGCTATGCGGCGTGAAATTGCTGTTTGGAGACAAGGCAGTAGTTGATAAGCAGGCAGCGCAGTGTAAGTCTGTACAACCATAAAAAAATGCCCTCGAAAAACAAGGGCATTGTAAAGAGCAACTCCAGATGGGGACCTGGAGTACTACCGGGTTGGTTCCTTGGACGGGACTTGCGCAAAATCGATATTGCACAAGTGCCGCATCAACGAGTATTAGTTAGTATCAGCGATGCATGCGATTGCTCGCCTCTATCAATTCATTGTAAGCCTTGGTGACTTTTTCCTGGCTGCCTTCTACCATCCAGCCTGAGCCTGGTTTCAGCATCATTTTTTCGCCTTCGCTGTAAGCCACTTTGTCACGGATGCGGCGCACACGTTCTTTGGCAGCCTTGCGATAATCTTCAGTGGCTCTCTCCAGACTTGACCAACCGCTGCCTGCGCTCTCGCTATTCTTTTTGACGTAGGCGATGGCTTCGTCGGTCACGCTTTCATAATCGGCCAGGATTTTTGCGGCAGCAGCAGCGTCGAATTTTTCTTCACCGATCAGGCGTATCAAATGCTTGGCCTTGCTCATCAATGCCATTTGCAGATAAGGTAATTGGCGGCCTTCGGTTTTTTCCAGTTGCTGCATTTCTGCATCCAGGACCTTGTCGTTTTCTGCTTCAATTTCATCAGAAAAAATATTACTCTTTTCTTCAAAATTCTTGATGCTGGCGGCCAGAGGTGCGTGCAGTTTTTTGCCCTTGGCGAAGGCATCATCCTTGTAGTTTTCACGGCTGTAATACACGTCGGCGTCGGCTACCAATGCGCCCAGTTCTGCCAGGCTATCTATATAGGTGGTGGCGGCGGCGTCGAGTTTGCCTGGCGTGCCTTTTACCGCTTGAGCAAAGCTGGTCTTGCACTTGGCAATATCATCGACATCGATTTTATACAGGCCGTAGACCACCATTTCTTTTCCGCTGGGGCCTGCATCCATATCCTTGACCCAGCTGCGATAGCGGGCAATGCTGCGGTGGGCATTTCTGTCGAGCTGGTTGTAGCAGGCGATATAGTCTTGCAACTTGTCGGCGCCGGCTGAGGCCGGTGCAGATGGGGAGGCTGGTGCAGGCGTATGCGTCATTGCAGCCTGGCTGGCCGTGGTGGCACTACTGGCTTGTGCCACAGATGAAGCTGATGCATCTTCAGTTTTTTTGCTGCAGGCGGTCGCCAGCAAGGCCAGGCTGATACACGCCAGCATGCGCGTTGACACACTCTGATACATGGTCTTTTTGTGGGAACCGGACACTGCTGTTTGAAGGGTTTTCATTCTTGTTTTTGTCAAATTGGGTGGGCCATCTTAGCCGCTTAAAGTTTTGAAAGTTGCAACAATTTGTATCCATTTGTGTGCTTGGTTGCACGGTATTTTGTTTCTGAAGTTTTCTGCATGACCGGTAAGGTTCTGGCGATGAACGGTCAAGTGCTGATGTTATTTTTTGACTATCATTCACTGGAACTCATCGCTGTTCATCCCTGCTGATGAAACGGGTTCCAGTTTCAAGAGGCATATACGCTATGCCCAAACTCACCTCCCACAAGAGAAAGTGAAATTATCATGTCAAAAAAAATTCCGGTTGCATGTGCAGCCGTGACCTTGCTCACGCTCGCACTATCTTCCGCGTTTGCCCAGACTGCAAAACCCGTCTTGCAAGTCCAGAGTAGCATAGGCATCAGCGCCGCACTGCCAGATGTCAAAATCAGCAGTACTGCCGATATTGCACAGAGCAATGTCCCCGTCACTTTTGGTCAGGCCTTTGCGGTTGGCGATGTGCCGGGTGCGAACGGTCTTGTAGGGCAACTCAGTAACGGCATCAGCATCCCCTTGCAAGTCGATGTCAAAGCCAGGCATGCGGATGGCTCCGTGCGTCATGCCATCATTACGGCCGTTTTGCCGCAACTCGGTAAAAGCGAAACGCAAACCCTGCAATTGAAACTGGCAACGACTGCACCAATTCCTACACAGACCGCCAAGCCTGGTGATCTGATCAATGCCGGTTTCAATGGCAGTGTCAATATCACCATCGCTGGCAGGTTGTATACCGCGTCGATAGACCAGGCACTGAGGGGCAGCAAGATACAAGACTGGCTCAGCGGATCGCAAGTGGGTGAATGGCTGGTATCAGCACCACTTTACGATTCCACTGGCCTTGCGCATCCACATCTGCATGCCCGTTTCGCCATACGTGCTTACCCCGGCCTTAGCAAGGCCAGGGTCGATGTGACGATAGAGAATGACTGGGCATACCAGCCTGCGCCGCAAAATTTCACCTATGATGCCGAAGTTGTCATTGGTGGGCAAAGCGTGTTTTCGAAAGCCAACCTCACGCATTTCCACCATACCCGCTGGCGCAAGACTTTCTGGTGGGGCGTAGCACCGCAAACCCATATCGCACATAACAAGGCTTACCTGATCGCCAGCAAGGCAGTGCCCAATTATGACCAGCGCATCATCATTTCAGAGTCATCTCTGAACAGCATGAAAAGCCTCATGAGCGGTGCCAACTTCCAGCCCATGGGGCCGGGACTGGCCATGGCGTACATGCCCACCACCGGTGGCAGGCCCGATATCGGCCTCATGCCTGGCTGGTCTGCTGCGTACCTGTTGAGCATGGACAAGCGCGCCAAAGATGCCACGCTGGCGACTGCAGACCTGGCAGGCAGTTGGTCTGCCCATTATCGTGATCAAAAGACCGACAGGCCCATCAGCCTGCGTGATTATCCCTACATGACCATCCTGGGTAATCCGGGTGATACCTATAACCCTGCTACCAAGTTGCGCGAAGCTTTCCCTGTCTGTGGCGGCACCTGTACCAATACCAATACTGCCGATGCTGCGCATACGCCAGCCTTCAGCTACCTGCCTTATCTGGTCACAGGTGATTATTATCACCTGGAAGAAATGCAGTTCTGGGCCATGTGGGATGTGTTCCAGACCAACCCCGGCTATCGGGCTAATATTCAGGGCCTGATCTATCAGTCGAATGTCAGGGTGCAGGCCTGGGACATACGTAACCTCGCCGAGACTGCCTATATCACGCCGGACAATGATGTGCTCAAGGCCGAGTTCACCAGGATACTGTCAAATAATCTCGATTACTACAACACTACCTACAGCAATAATGCGGCAGCCAATATCTTCGGTGCCATTACTGGCCCAGGCGCAATTGTGTACGCCAATGGCATAGGCATCGCACCGTGGATGGATGACTTCTTCACCTCAGCCATAGGGCGCGCAGTTGAGCTTGGCTACAGCAAGGCCCAGCCACTGTTGAACTGGAAAGCCAAATTCCCTGTGAGCCGCATGCTGGCACCAGATTATTGCTGGATTTTTGGTGGTATCTACAGCCTCAACCTCAGGGCCAGCGCAACGGCACCCCTGTACACCACATTTGGGCAAGCTTATGAAGCCAGCCGTAATCCTGTCGTCGCTGGCATGGCCTGCAACAGCCCGGAAATGGCAAAGGCACTGGGATTGAAAGTCGGTGAGATGACAGGTTATTCAAGCTCAGCTACAGGCTATCCATCGAATATGCAGCCAGCATTGGCGTATTCAGCAGATTCTGGTTTTACCGGTGGTGCCACAGCCTGGCAAAAATTCATGCAACGCAGCGTCTTGCCTGATTACTCTGCCCAGCCTGAATTTGCGATCGTGCCGCGCAGTGTGCCAACTGTGCGCTGATATCATTGTGCTGGTAAGGTTTAGTTAAAAAATGGTGGGTAGCTGCATGGCTATCCACCATTTGTATTTGATCGTACAGCCAAACTTGTCAGCAAGATCGGGCTGCTGGCTGCCCGTAGGTTGGGTTACGGTGTATTAGCCCAACACTGAGCCTCAACAAACGTATAAGTTATTTAAATGCCGAGTGTTGGGCTGATGAAGCATAGCCTAGCGAGGCCCGGCCTAGCGAGGCCCGGCCCAACCTACGCTTGGAAAATCCCTCAGTGTTGTAACTCCTGATCCCGTTTCATGATCCATTCCTCAGGATCCGGCTGGCCATACACTGACAGGCGTTTTTTCGCCATGCGTGCCCAGCGTGCCAGCCATGACATGCCATATTGACCGCTAGGCCCGGCTGGTAGTTGATAGGCAGGGTCTTGCAATGCCTCTTCGAGGGTAATGAATTGATAGCCACGCTGTTCCAGTTTGCCCAGCATTTTGTCCAGCATGTCGGCATTCAATAGCGAGACATGGATGTTGAGGATGTGAGAAACCTGCCGTCCAAACATTTCATCACTCATGGTTTCGAAAGTGTTGACGGCGCGATCGAGATTGGCCAGGTAGTCTTTGCGCACGCGCTCTGCTTCATCCTTGCGGTTTTTCAGAACCGCATCTTCATACACGCGGGCATAGATGAAATCATCATGTTCTATCGTGAAAGGCGCGATCTTGTAGCCATGCTGGTGCAGGAACTGTTCAAATTGCATCTGGACTTCAGCATTATCGCCCGTCTGGTTGTGGGGGAAACGATAGTAGCGCGGCACCTGTTTGCGCTCTTGTAGCAGCCAGCGTGTGACAGTGTCACCGCGCAGCACGGCCTCTTGATACTTTGCCAGGCTGCTGCCATGAAAACCCAGATGAGCAAAATTATGATTGCCCAATTCCATGCCCGCATCCAGCCATGACTCCAGTAATCCTATGCGGGCATCGACCTCGCCCTTGACCAGCAAACGGTCTTCATTGACAAAACCCAGTGCCTTGACCTTGTGCGCCTGCAAAGTCGTCAGCATGGTTTTTGTCGCACGCTGCACGTCAGCGAGTTTCAAATGCCGGGTTTCGAATGGCAAGTCATCAATGGTGATGGCAATGCGGCGCACGCCAGGCGCAGCGCTGTTTGTATCTGGCTTCGCATCTTGCGTGGTTTGCGCGTGAGTCGCAAAAGGGGCAAGTGCAAGTGCTGCACATACGATGAGATAAGTACTACAGGACGACAGTTTTTTGTAGATAGAATTCATTGAATACCATGGTGGATGTATCGCCTGAGGCAGGTTCAGTTTTAAAAAACTGAGCGAAAAAGAAAAAGCCTGCCGGGTAGATAAAAATCCGGCAAGCCCCGTGACAAATCAAATCAAAAAAATGAGACCACTCAATTAGCACAAGTGCAATAATTATAATGCTATCAAGAAAGTCTGGACAGTTCTTTCGAGGTTTTCTGCTGACTCTTCATTCTCAGGTTTTAGCCCAGCCATGCAGGCACAGGCCCCGCATCACTGCCATACACATCCCACACACTGTGCTCTGGTGCTGATGTTGCGGCTGCGATCATGGCAACGGCCAGATCAGGTCTTGCGATCGTACGCTTCATGTCGAGTCGATGGTTTGCCTGGCCAGATGGTACTGCTGCCGTCAATTGCCTGACTGCGTCAACTTTCACATCAACCAGGCGCGGCGCACGCACTATCACATACGGCAGGCCGCTATCCTTTAGAGCCTGTTCCCTGTCCACGATATTCTTTTGCATGCCGCGCTTTGCCAGGTTCAGCAGATGCCAGGTCATTGATGATTTGCCCGGCCCCATGACCGAGAGCAGGGCAATGCGTGGTGGTTTTGCGTGACGCTGTACACCATTCAGCACATTCACGAAACCATCAAACATCACCGAGCGTATCAGCTGTTTTGTCGCAAATGCCTTGTGGATATCCACCGTAAAAAATACTGCCTCCAGCTCACCTGCCAGCGCTGCGGCAATGGCTGCCGGATTGCTTACATCGGCAATGACGGGCTTGATAAATTCTGTTGCTGGGGGTGGATTGCGTGCAATGGCACGCACAGTGTGACCCTGGCTGGCCAGCAAATGGGTAATGGCCAAACCTGTGCCGCTGCTGGCACCGACGACTGCGTATTCTTTCATATCGATTCTTTTCTGTTATTTATTCTATTTATATATTTTTCAAAACGGCTACCAACTGACTGTTCATCGCAGGTGCGCTGGCGATAAAATTGGGGCTGGATAAAGTCCAGGGCTGGCCTGTCCAGTCTGTCACCTGACCACCAGCTTCAGTCACCAGCAAGGCACCGCTGACGAGGCCAGACAAGACATTGCCGTGCTGCCAGAATGCATCGAGTTGCCCGCTGGCGACCTGCACCAGTTGCATGGTCGCAGGCACAGCCATGCGTACCAGCAGCGCCTGCTCCAGCATGGCCGTGACAGACTGGCCTATCTTGCTGTAAGCGAGCTTGCCTTCACCCGGCGTCGCCTGGCCAGTGCTGACGAGGGCCGCCGCCAGGCTGTTTTTTTGCGATACATGCAGGGGCTGCCCGTTCAGATAAGCACCGCCGCCAAGCACCGCCGTATACAGCTTTGCCGCCAACGGCTCAGCAACCACCGTCAGCACAGGCACGTTGTCACGCACCAGCGTCGCCGTCACCGCCCATTCAGTCGTGCCGTGGATATGGTTGACATTGCCTTCTGCCGGGTCAGTCACCCACCATTCACCTACAGGCAGGGGACCGCTGGATTTTTCATCGTCCAGCCATTGCGCAGCAGGGCGTAGAGCCAGCAAAGACGCACGCAATTGCGCTGTCACGGCAGCGTCATTGTCATCTATCATCGTCAGCAGTTGCGGCAAGTCTGCGGGACGTGCATCTGGCTCGAAACGCTGGAGCAGCAGGTCAGCCGCCTGGCGTACGGCGATGACGGTGGCGTTTAATAACTGTTGATCGCTTTGTTGTTGATCGCTTCGTTGTTGATGGTGGTTTTGTGTTTGCATGATTATTTGCTTTCCTTAAGTTCGTTAAGTTCAATAAAGTAGAGATATAATATGAGTTATCGCTCATATTGGAAACTCGCATTCATGACCAAGCCCATCAAGAAGGCCGCCACCCCGCTGGCCCCTCGTAAAATCCCCACACAAGCCCGCTCTGTCGCAACAGTAGAAGCCATATTGCAAGCTGCTGCTCACATTCTCGAAACTGAAGGCCTGAGCGCCTGCTCCACCAATGCCGTGGCAAGAAAGGCTGGCGTCAGCATAGGCTCGCTCTACCAATACTTCCCCTCAAAAGACGCCATCAGCAGGGCGCTGATACTGGAACAGACCACGGCACTGGTCGAAGACGCCGAGAAAATTGACCTGGAGCAGAGCGGCCGCAAGGCACTGGAAGACTTGATAGCCGTTGCCGTCACCCATCAGTTAAAAAGACCGGCGCTGGCAAAAATACTCGACGCAGAAGAACTGCGCCTGCCTGTAGCCGCAGACCTCAAACGCCAGTCCACCCGCCTGCGCAAAACCATGCGTGACATACTCTCTCAGGCCGATATGCCAGAAGGTGCAAACGATGCAGAAGTCATGGTCGATTTGATGGGCATCATCAAAGGCATGGTCGATGCTGCGGGTGCGCGCGCAGATACGAGTGCCGCCAATTTGCGCAGGCGGGTGAGGCGGGCGGTGTTTGGGTATCTGGATGCGGGGGAATGAATATCTCGCGCTGATGGCGGTGCGTGCGGCACATCCTACGCCGAGAATTTCACCGAAGAGGCGGAAAAAAATTGACAGTCTCCAGCATCTCCCTGTGATTCGGTGGCGAGCTTTCAGTTTTTTTGTTTTTCCTTTGTCAGCACAGTACGTTAGAACGCACCCTACGACGCTTGATATTCAGAAGTGATATGGAAACATTCTCATTGATATCATCGAGAAATATCGGCTATAACTTATATTTTATAAAAATATGCTATGGCCTATATTTTTATAATATAGGATACAGGATATATATTGAAAATATTGGTCACAGCATGTATATTGAAATACAAGTTCAGAAGATTTTTTGAAGTAATGCAGTAATGCTTGCAGTTCCTGGCTTATCTAAATAACTTTGTAAATAGGCATTTATGTGCGAGTTATATCATGGCTAATTCTTATCCAATTCAATTTGCCACCCAGCTACGTCACCATCTTCGTGCGTTCAGGAAGAAGCGTGGCCTGACACAAGCGCAACTAGGTGCTCTCACAGGTGTAAGTCAAGGGCGAATTGCAGAAATTGAAGCAAATCCCGGCCTGGTTAGTTTTGATCAAATGATGCAATTACTGTCGATACTGGACGTGAGCATAGTATTAAGCGAAATATCACCAAATACTGCTGAGCAAAATTCGACGTATGACAGTGGGGTGAGTAGTGTCGTGCCACTAGAGATTAAAGAGCAGGACAGCACCAATGAAGCATTGCAAAAGCTCAAAAAACTAAGCATCAACAATGAGGCACTGAGGCAAATGCGTGACCTGGACAATGTCAAGAAAGGCTCCTGGTGACCCGGTCATTACATGTGTGGATGAATGGCGAGCTAGTAGGAGCTTGGAAGGTTGACCGTGATTCTCATACATTCAGATATGAAGCGACCTGGCTGGAGTCGCCCCATAGCCGGTCCTTGTCACTTTCACTGCCAATAAGTAGTTCGCTGGAGATAAAGGGCGACGCCGTCAGAAACTACTTCGATAATTTGCTGCCTGACAATCATCAAATCCGAAAAAGGCTAGGGAAACGCTTTAAGGCAGGTACAGACATTTTCGGTTTGCTTGAAGCTATAGGCCGTGACTGCGTAGGTGCCGTGCAATTGCTTCCTGATGACGCCACGCCAGATGGATGGAATCGCATGGCCTATGAGGCGCTCTCTGATGAAGAAGTTGAGAGGCATTTGCAAACTGTTCCTTCTGATCAGCGATTCGTTCAAGATGACGAACTGTTTCGTATCTCCATTGCTGGCGCACAGGAAAAAACAGCCTTCCTTCGATATCAACATCAATGGTGTCACCCACATGGTGCCACGCCCACCACGCATATATTTAAATTACCGTTAGGACTTATTGGTGGACAACGTCTGGATCTGTCGGATTCTGTCGAAAACGAATGGCTGTGCGCGCAAATTATCGCTGCGATGGGTTTGCCAGTCGCCACTACTTCCATGGCTACATTTGGGGAACAAAAAGCCCTGGTTGTCGAACGTTTTGATCGCGCATGGATGGACGACAGCCGCTGGATAGCCCGTTTGCCGCAAGAAGATTTTTGTCAGGCACTTGGTATATCACCTGATCAAAAATATGAAGCCGATGGTGGCCCCGGCATGCAGCAATGCCTGCGTTTACTCCAGCGCAGTTCACAAGCGAGCGACACCCTGTTTTTTATACTGACGCAATTGCTCTTTTTCTTGCTGAGAGCCACAGACGGCCACGCAAAAAATTATTCCCTCTTTTTAGGGCGCAGTGATGTGTATCAAATGACTCCTCTGTACGATGTATTATCGGTATGGCCTTATCTGGATAAGCCGAAACAACTTGATTCGCATAAAGCAGGCATGGCCATGGCACTCCGCTCAAAAAATGCCCACTACCTTTTCAAAGAAATCCAGACGCGTCACTGGCATGACCTGGCGATGAAAAACGGCGGCCCTGCTACCTGGGCGGCAATGCAGGTTTTTGTAAGCAGGGTAGACGCTGCTTTGGCTCATGTAGAAACCTTGTTGCCAGCTGATTTTCCAGCAATGACCTGGGATGCAATTTCGAAGGGAACACGCCTGGAGGCGGCACGTTTTCTTGCAAATGCAGCGGGTATTGGAAAATCATAGCGGCTATTGGCCTGGATTCTCTGGAAACGTGTAGGTACGATTAGCGTAGCGTAATCGTACATAACCGTGCCCTCAAAAAGAAAAAACCTCAAGCGTGTCACGTGTTCTTCGCTAATCCATCTCAACAATGAACATTGTTTATATTTGATTGAAAACTGCAAAGTAGCCATGGTGAAGAAGCAGGCTGGAGCAGGAAGCATGCGTACGATTACGCTGCGCTAATCATACCTACGTCCCTAGTTGGAACCCTGGCTTTCAGGTGTTCACATACAGCATCGGTGAATACTACGCGCAATTGAAGCAAGACGTGGCAGATGGTCTGGTTTACCTTTATGTGCAAATTGAGGCATTAAACAAATACAGCTTCAAGTGGTGAAAACATCATGACGATACACACTTTCGTCTGCACTAAAGAGGTCTGGGTGGTGCCTACCGATGAAGGGCGTATTGCAGCAATAGATGCTTCGATAATGTTTAATTGGCAATCATATCGAATTCAAATTTGAATATAGATTGCTGTTAACCATTCTATAAAGAAACGAGCACGAAACTTTTAATACTGCTTATGAAATCCAAATAAAAAAGTTGGGAATCGACAATGAAAAATTGATATTTTTTCTCGCTTTTCTAATAATTTTTCTGTAGTCTTAATACAATCGAATATCTTATATTAGGTGATTGTGTGCGCACTCCTTTAATTGCTTCTGCTATGACGGCAGGAGCTTTGATGTCCAGTTCTTGTTTCGAGGTTCCGCCTTATCAGCGAGAATATTCGTGGCTGGAAGATGATGTGTCTGAATTTTGGAATGACCTTAAGAATGGATTGGGAGATGAACCTTATTTTTTAGGTCTTATCATTCTTACAGATGGGAACGGCAAAAAACAAGTTGTGGATGGACAGCAGCGGATTTTGACACTTACACTTCTCGCTGCTGCGCTTTTTCATGAGGCTGTTTACTCCGAACGTAAGGCGCTTGCTGAGAGAATACAGGCCGATTTTTTGCGGACAATTGATTACGATACCGATGAGACACACCCTAGAGTAACTTTATCGGATTCGATTGATAATGAAATGTTGCAATCGATTTTAAATGATTCCAATTACGACTTGGCTGGTTCATTGTTTGAGGATAAAGACTCGCTGTCACAACGAATGTCAGATGCATTTAAATACTTGCGTGAACAATTACGTGAAGATTTAAATGCAGATTCGTTTAAGCGACTTGGGATTTGGACAGACTTTATTACAAATCGTCTTTATTTCGTGGTGTTCGTGCACCCTGATACTGCTTCTGCATATCGTGTTTTCGAAATAATTAATACTCGTGGAAGAGAGTTAACTACTGCGGATTTGTTAAAAAATTATGTTCTTAGTCAAACTCCTGCTGATGATCGAGACAGACGGTACAGACAGTGGCAAGAAATTGCTCGGCAGTTTTCTCCAATCGGCTCAAATTCTCTTGTACAGTACATTCGTCACGTTGTGACGGTTGAAGGTGGACATATTTTGCCGAAAGATCTTTTTGATTTTTTAGCAAATAGAACACTTTTTGCAAATAAAAAACCTCCAACACCTACAAATTTGATGTCTCTTTTAGAGGAGCATCTTCCTTTGTATATGCAAATGGTTGATCCAACTTTAGATGGGCCAGCCGATCCTGAGGCACTGAAAATTTTTGATGCATTGAATAGTTTGGGAGTGATTTCTGTTCGCCCTATCATGTTAGCTATGTCAAAAAAAGCAGATGCTATTAACGGCATGCGTTACATACTAAGGTTGGTTGTGAGACGAATTGTTGTTGGTAATTTAGGGACTGGAAATGTTGAAAGACGATTTGGGGAAGCCGCAAAAAAAGTTAACGATACAGGTAATTGGCATGTTGCGGAAAGTGAGTTAAATGATCTTAATCCATCTCGACAAGAATTTGTTGATCAGATTCGTAAGCGATCGTTTAACAAAGCTGTACTAGCTTTTCTTCGTAAATCAATATTATCACAAAGCATTACTCCAAGTAATAAAGGTGTTTTGCACTTAATACGCCCACGTCAAACTGCAACTTGGAATTCGTTTAGTGATGAAGATTTTGCTTTTTTCGGCGGTACTGTTTCGAATACATTCCTTTCTTCTTTAGACCGCAGGCCAAAAGGTGCAGACAGTTGGATTGGATTTAAATTATGCCTTCTCAATCACGGGATTGACGGTGAATGGAAAGAGAAATTGGAGAATTTGGATGAATGGAGCGCTGCTTCAGCTGAAGCAATTGGTGAGCAACTTGCTAGGGCGGCGGGAAATGTCTGGTACTGAAGATATTGAAAGAAGGTTATCAAAACTTGAATCTGTTCTCGATAGGCGAACTCCTATTGATTCACTAGATGCTCTAATCTATGCTGTGAACAATCGGTCCAAAAGTAATCCTATACCAATTGGAAGCATCGCCTTAGGCCTTGATTCAAGTGTTTTTTTGCGACTTGGTACTCATAAGCAAAGCGCCGATATTGTAGATTATCTTTCTTCGAGGCATCAAGGTCCGCTAATACTTCCAGGTCAGGCTATTCAAGAATTTTGGAATAATCAGTTGGCCGCCGTGGACACTGTATCAGCTGGATTAAAAAAGAAATTTGAAACACTTAAGAATGACGCAAACAAAATCGATATCAATTTTGGTGATTATGCTGTGCGAATGGAGGCAATACTTAATGAATTCAGTTCTGAGTATGGATATGTTTACGATGAGTCCACTCTTCGATCTACTTCGAATTTTTTAGAGGTGTTAAAGGATAAAGCGATTCTTTCATATGTTCCAAGAATGCGTTTTTATGAAATGGCAATCGCGAGAAAGCGGACTAAAACTCCACCGGGCTTCAAAGATGAAGGTGATGGCGATTTTTTTATTTGGGTCGAATTCTTATCTGGTCTATTAATTGCCAAGGAAAGTGGAGTTGACTTTAAGCACGCTGTGCTACTTACACATGATACTAAAATCGACTGGAGTAGAGATGGCGTTGCTCATCCAGTGCTGATGGCTGAAATGAGAAAATTATTTGATGTCTCATTTGAAGTTTGGCAGATTGATCGACTATATACCGAAATCAATAAAGCATAATGAATCCATTAGTGATCTTCAATTTTCAAAAAAAAGCCGTATCAGCTAAAATTTTAAATAATATTTCTTTTGTGAATTCAAATAAAAAGATAAATTATCTATAAATAATATGGTGGATCTCAAATCTAAGACGGTGAAAGGGGGCAAGTCTCACATTACAACAATTCCACACCACTGAGATGTGTGCGTGTAAGATCACCGCCGGATTTTTTGCTCCTGTCTTTCAATACTCCCGCCTTCCAATCTCACCCAAACACCCCACCCTCATCCGCATCCAGTATCACCGACAAAGTAATATGCCGTGGCCGCGTCAGTGTAAACAAGACCGCATCGACAACGTCCTTGCTGGTTGCGCGTTCGCCTTTCTTGCGGTCTTGCACGGCATTCCATTCCGGCTGCTGTGGTGCTACATCATCAAGATAGGGCGGGTGCACGCTGATGGATCTGATGGGCGTGCCTGCCAGCATTTGCCGGAAGCCGTCTGCCAGGCCAGCCTGGGCGCGTTTGGCGGCGTAGAAGGGTACAGAGACGCTTTGCATCCTCGCATTTGGCAAACCGCTGATGGAGCCTATGGTGAGAATGTCTGCACCACTTGATAATCTCAGCAGTGGCAGCAGGCCCTGTGTAAAAAGGAAGGTGCCCGTGACTGCAGAATTGATGACGCCCAGTACCTGGGCAGGTGTGTAGGCTTCATCGCTGGCTTGCAGCCACATGGCGCCGTTATTGATGAGCAGGTCGATATGGGTGTGCGATTTGATGATGGTATCGACGGCATCTTGCACGCTTTGCACATCGGCCAGATCGGTTGCTATACATACAGGGTTTGCGCCGCCCATGTTTTGTATGATGCTGGCGGTATCAGCGAGTTGTGCAAGATTGCGGCCGCACAAAATCACCTTGCAACCTGCCTCTGCCAGTGAGATGGCCAGTGCGGCACCCAGGCCGCGTCCTGCACCGGTGATTACTGCGGTTTTTCCAGCCAGACTATGCATATATTTTCCTTACGAATTTTCCTTAATTAGCGAGTGAAAAACTATACAGCAGTCTTGCCGCGCATGCAGAATGGCAGTCTGCACGGCGAATGTTAACTACCTGCCTCATTTTGCTTATAGGCATCCATCAGATTGGTGCGCAAGTTGACGATGGCTTTTTGCAGTACGCGAAATTCTTCCGGGGCCAGGCCGGATGCTCTGGCCGTTACCTCGCGGTAGTCAAATGCTTTTTCCCTCAGTTCTCGTCCCGCGTCGGTCAGTGATACCAGTACGCTGCGTTCGTCTTCGCTGTCGCGCTCGCGGTTCACATAGCCCATCGCTTCCAGGCGTTTCAGCATGGGGGTCATGGTACTCGGCTCCAGGAACAGCTTTTCGCTCAATGACTTGACGGTCTGGCCGTCTTCTTCCCACAGGCAAATGATGGTGACGTATTGCGGGTACGTCAGGCCCAGTTGTTCCAGCACGGGCTTGTAGACGCGTGAGTAGGCGAGGTTGGTTGAATACACCGCAAAGCACATGAAGTCGCCTAGCCGGGCTGCTTCCTTGTCTGCTACTGTTTTTTTGCTCATTTGTTTATTCGCTTGTTTGTCCATTTAGCATCTCTGTAAATTAATTATCGAAATAATGATTATCGTACTTGAAAATGATTCTGAACCCGTATATATTTCGCTTCATAATAATTATGACGATAATTGAATTATTGATATTTACGAGAAAATGCCGGTAGCACCCTCAAGCTGGAAAACCAAACCATCAATACAGGAGTAAGAAAATGCACCAATATCTGAAGCGCCTCAGCCAGCACAATCAAATCAATCAGATAAACGGCAAGCGCCGGTTTGCCCTTGTCGCAGCAGCTTTCACCCTGGCTGGTGCGCAATTCATGCTGCCAGCAACAGCACTGGCGCAGTCCGCCAGCGCGACACAGAATGTGAATACCAAGGCAAGCCAGGGGCTGCCCGGCTTTACGGCCATCAGGCAGATCAATGCCGGTGAGCTCAATGTCGGCTATGTGGAAGAAGGTCCGGCAAATGGCCCGGTAGTGATTTTGCTGCACGGCTGGCCGTATGACATCAACAGCTACATTGATGTCGTGCCCATGTTGACCAAGGTTGGTTATCGCGTCATCGTGCCGCATCTGCGTGGGTATGGCACGACCCGCTTTCTCGACCCCAATGCCTTGCGCAATGGCGAACCAGCGGCGCTTGCTACTGATGTGGTGGCGTTGATGGATGCGCTGAAGATAGACAAGGCCGTGCTTGCCGGCTATGACTGGGGTGCACGTACGGCAGGCATCGTTGCTGCGTTGTGGCCTGAGCGCGTCAAGGCGCTGGTTTCTGTCAGTGGCTATCTGATCGGTAGCCAGGAAGCAGGCAAGCAAGCCTTGCCACCCAAGGCCGAGCTGCAATGGTGGTACCAGTTCTATTTCGCCACCGAGCGTGGCCGCGTCGGCTATGAAAAGAATCGCCATGATTTCGCCAGGCTGATCTGGCAAACTGCATCACCACAATGGCGCTTTGACGATGCCACGTTTGATCGTAGCGCCGTGGCACTGGACAATCCTGATCACGTCGCTATCACCGTCCACAATTATCGTTGGCGCCTGGGTCTGGCTAATGGCGAAGCGAAGTATGAAGCGCTGGAAGCAAAACTGGCCAGCTTCCCTGCCATCACGGTGCCAAGCATCACCATGGAGGGTGATGCCAACGGTGCGCCACACCCTGATCCTGCTACTTACGCCAAGCGCTTCACGGGCAAATACAAACACACGCTCATCACGGGTGGTATAGGCCACAACTTGCCGCAAGAGGCACCACGCGCCTTTGCTGATGCGGTCATCAGTGCCGACCATCTTTAATGGTGACTGGCATCTACTTTTTCTTCACTATCAATATCACACTAAATAAGGAAACGTCATGAGCAAGATAGAAACAGTCGTCTATACAGGCAAAACCCACACTACCGGTGGCCGCGATGGTGCCGCACAAAGCGACGATGGCCGTCTCGATATCAAATTGTCGCCTCCTGGCAGCCATGGTACAGGCACCAATCCTGAGCAGCTTTTTGCAGCGGGTTGGTCAGCCTGCTTCATCGGTGCGATGGGCAGGGCGGCGAGGGAGAAAAATATCTCACTGCCTGCGGGCACTGCGGTAGATGCTGAAGTTGATCTCGGTACCGGGGAAGGCGGCTTCTTCTTGCAGGCGCGCCTCAAGGTAAGTCTGCCTGGTTTATCGCAGGAGGCAGGGCAAGAGCTGATTGATGCTGCACACCAGATCTGCCCTTACTCGAAGATGAGCCGTGGCAATATCAATGTGAGCCTTACGCTGGCCTGACGTCAATTTCGCGCCGACAATGCCTGGTGCAAAAATAAAAAGCACTGCCGGAAAGGTGATCTCCCCGGCATTGCCTATTAATCGAAACAAGTCATATCAAGATAAATCTAAATATGTGATACTCAAGCAGCTAAAGAATGGAATTAACTTTTTAAGTGAACTGAATATGCTTGAAGATATTTATAAAGGAAAATTACCCAGCGTAGTTTTTCGAGAATTGATTGAACAAGATCCTGCACTTACCAATATTCGCCTTTCGCAGATTTTCAGGAGCGAGTTTATAAATGTTGACGGTTTGGCGGGGCAGCTTATCTGGCACTGGAGAGGGCCCGGCAAAACACAGGGAATGAGGGATGAGGTTTTGAATGAGGAGCTTCTAAGGATGCTAAAAGAAGCTGGGTATGTAGAGAAAGACAAATTTTAGCCGACGGTAATTATTCTAATATGCACCAGACTTGCCACGCGTGCTGAATGCAGTCCACATAAAAAAACGGCTGTTGAACATATACCTGTTCAACAGCCGTTTTAAAAAGCAAGGCCAGTTACAAGAGCTTTACAGCGACTTCAAGAAAGCCAGCACCGCATCACGGTCAGTTTTTGACAAAGCTTCAAAACGCTGGCGGGCTTTATCTGCTTCTCCGCCGTGCCAGAGTATGGCTTCGGTCAGGTTGCGGGCGCGGCCATCGTGCAGGTAGCCTACCTTGCTGTTATTGCCCATGACTTTCTCTGTATAGCCTATGCCCCACAGTGGCGAGGTGCGCCACATATTGCCCTGGGCCTGGCCTTCTGCCAGCTTGTCGGCCAGACCTGTGCCCATGTCATGCAGCAGCAAGTCTGTGTATGGCCTGATGGTCTGGTTGCGCAATTCAGCCAGCAAATGACCATTACCGGTTTTCATCTCCACCGTGTGACATGCCGAGCAGCGCATATTCTGGAACACCTTGGCACCGGCACTGACTTGCTGAGGATTGACGACATGCTCATCCATAGGTGCTACACCTTTGGGGAAACCACTGGCGATGCTGCGTTGTGCAGGTACGGCCACCAGGCCCAGGTAGCGGGTGATGGATTGCAGGTCAGCTTCCGAGATACCTTTTTGCGCCGGTGCGGCAGCACAGCCAGCCGGGTCTGTCGTGCAGCTACGGTTAGGGTAGCTTGGTGACGTTACCGCCATGTCCTGCAACAGCGCGGCAGCAGTCTGGTGACGCAGGGTCGCCTTGGATGCCTTCCAGCCAAAGCGGCCTACGCGTACAGCACCGGTTTCTGGTTCATACACATAGTTGGCCAGGCCGACGACACCATCAGCATCTGGTGATGTGCGGGCGCGTGCCAGGATGTCGGCTTCAGATATGGCCTCTAACAAGCCCATGCCTATCATTGGTTGGGCTGCACGTAGCGAATACACTGTCGGTACAGCGCCTTCAAATGCCAGCGTGGGTTTTCGCAATTCCACATTGGTGCCATCGGCCAGCTTGGTTGTGCGGGTTTCAAATCCGGCGACGTTGACATTGGTACCCCAGTTTTGCGGCACGCCGCTGCTGGAGAACGCATTCATCTGCACCACAGTGCCATATTGCGGATGCGGCAATTGCTGGCCTGCTGCATTGGTGGCTGCCACCCTGACCGACATGCTGTCGAGACGCTGGTTGATGGCAACTGGTGCAGGGCTGCGGCCATTGTTGACGTGGCAGGCGATACAGGCAGACTGGTTGAAACGCGGCCCCTGCAAACCCACTGCCTGCTGGTAGCGGTCATTGCCGTTCTCATTATGATCACCGGTCGTGAAATTGGTATGCACCAGACGACGACCTTCAACGAAACGCTGTATGTTTTGCATGCCCGCATTATTGTGAGGCTGCTGGAACATGAACAAGCCATTGTCAGAATAATTGTAAGAGACGGAACCCTGGCCGCCTGACAAAGTCTCTTCCGGCAGTGGCACCGAGTTCAAGCGTGGCTGCACGCCATACCATGGTTTAAGGCCAGAGCCGACCACATAAATCCATTCAGACGAGTAATAACGCACACCGCCGTTGTCGCCCTTGGCAGCCATGCCTTCAGGCGTAGAGAACATGGATGGCGACACTTCAATAATGTCACCCACCACCAGCGGACGTGCCGGGATGTTTTTGCCATTCGGGAAGCCATTTGCATCCAGGTCGCTATGTCCAGGATAGTCCTTTACGCGCAAGGTACAGGCACCATTCACACCGTCCGGCGTGTTGAGCTTGTTATTGGCAGGGTAGGGCACGGGTTTGCAGATGGCGACATTGCGGTCTACCAGTTCACCCGGATTCATCCAGCCATAACCAGTAACGCCGACGCGGTCAAAACCACGGAAGAAGGCCACGCCACCCGGCAAAAAGTCTACGGTATTGTATTGATTGACGGTCAGTGTTGGCTTGGTCACGCCAGCCACACGGCTATTGTCGATGATCTCAAAACCCCAGGTGCGGTTCTTGAAATATTGCGCCACAAAGGTCAGGTAATTGCCCGGGCCTTTATCCACTGGCAAGCCGGTCGCAGCATCAACAGTTTCATTCGGGCCATAGCCGATTTCATTCCATTCTTCACCACGTTCGCGGCCATGGCGTGCCAGGCCGCGTGCACCAAAACGTGTGACCAGGGTGCCATCAGGCAGAGTGAATTGCAGGCTTTCCAGTGGTTCTGCTGCAGCAGGCAAAGGTGTCCAGCCGCTACCACTGGCAGGGAATTTTAAAGCAGATGTCGTCGCATCCGGCAGGGTATTGTCGCTGCCTGGCGACTTGAATTCAACTTCAAACAAAGAATAACCATACTGGGTAGCGCGGGCCACGCCTTGCAGGCGTATGTAGCGGGCATTTGCACCAAGGTTAAAGAATTCTTCCGTACCGCCTTTGCCACCACTGACATAGCGCAGTTGCGTCCAGGTCTGGCCATCGTCAGATACGCGCAAGGCGTATTCCTTGCCATAGGCGTTTTCCCATACCAGCTTCATATAGCCGACGGGTGTCTTGCTGCCAAAGTCAAACTGTATCCAGGCACCGTCTTCTGAGGTGCTGCCCCAGCGGGTATTGGCTTTGCCATCGATCGCCATGGCGGCTGACATGGCCTGGTTTTCTACTGCGGATGAAGTGGCGGCGACAGGCTTGACGGCTACACCAGGCTTGCTCAAGTCTATCGTTCCAGGGTTGCCTGGCTGGCTGGGCTGGGTTGGATCGGTGCCCGGTTGTGTTACTGGCGTGCCTGAGAGTGCCTGTATCTCTATGATGGAATAACCATACTGGGTAGAACGTTTGATGCCCTTCACGCGCAGGTAACGGCCTTTGCCATTGAGCTCGGTCAGGTCTTCAATGCCACCCTTGCTATTGTCGACGGTCTTGATCGTGGTCCAGTCACTATTATTGTCCGAGACCTGTAGCAGGTATTGCGTGGCATGGGCGTTTTCCCACTGTATACGTACACGGGTGATGGTTTCTGTCTTTCCAAAGTCCAGCGTCAGATACTGGTCATCTGTAAAAGCACTGCCCCAGCGGGTATTTTCGTTGTGGTCTATCGCGGCGGCTGCCGACAGGTCACCACGTTCAACGGAACTGGCGGTAGCTGTAACAGGTGTGAGCGCTGTTTCGGCTGGTGCAGCTTGTGGTGGTGCAGCCATGGGGCTGGTACCGCCATTGGTGCTGCCAGAATCAGCAGTGCTGGAACCGCCGCAGCCTGCCAGTTGCAGGCAAAGTAGCGATGAGGCCAGACAGATGGCCGTCATGCGATTGGATATTTTTTTCACGTATGAACTCCTGGTTTTTTACGTTGATGCATATGGATGCATGGATGCGTGGGTGCACGGCATCCATTGATACTCATTGAAACTGCAAGGCGCATGTTTGTAGATGCGCCCTGGTGAAACTTGACTGAGGTCATGAATTACAAATGAGCAAAAAAAAGAAACAGGTAAAGCCGGTCTGTATTTGCTATTTGTTGTTTGTGGCCTGACAGTATCCAAATGCCAGACATGTTGCAAGGCTGGGCAAATGGGCTTCTGCCTGCCCTGAATTGGGGCGTGGTTCATCTCAAATTTTGTCAGCGGGGCTGACAGATTTGGTCAGTTTGGAAAGCATCCCAGTGCTGGTTAGCAAATTTGATTTGGAAAAATTGGAAACTTTTCCAATTTTATGGCAATGCTTGTGCTAATACCAGTTGCCAAACCATGTGCAGCCCCAGAAAAATTGCTGACAAAAAATGGCCAGAAAATATCAAATTTAAATTTGTAATACACAAAATTTGCCTGAAAAAGAAAGTGGTATTAGCGCTATCTGGTTTATGACAAACTTGTAAGAAACAAATTGATTTTCCTGTTACAGA
Organism: Undibacterium sp. FW305-107; assembly: GCF_058788535.1. NCBI lineage: Bacteria > Pseudomonadati > Pseudomonadota > Betaproteobacteria > Burkholderiales > Oxalobacteraceae > Undibacterium > Undibacterium sp. FW305-107. Next base: position 352,280 of record NZ_JBYTAV010000001.1, on the reverse strand, counting down.
AAACTTACAATTGACGAGATGGGAACACAACGCAAACACCATTTTTGCAACGCCTTTTACACCTCATCACGCGTCCAGTAACTTGACGATTTTATCCATGCCTCTGGCTGCCCGCGCTGTTCCACCATATAGGTACGCAATGCCCGCGCGGCCTGTTTTTCAGCAGCGATCCAGATATAACCATCGCCAGGCGGGAATTGATAAGCAGCCGCTGCTGCCAGCAAGGACTGCTCATCACTGACTGAATCGCTATCACGTAATAGCCATTGTGCTTGCCAGTTGGCGGCGGTTACGCAAGCCTGTTTATCTGCCGCATCAGCAAGCATGATGATGCTGGTGACGTGTACGCCTGCGCGCAATTGTTCAACACGTCTAGTGATTGCTGGCAGGGCAGTGGCATCGCCTATGAGCAGATACCAGTCAAAGTCGTCTGCCACGACCATGGATTTGCCCGGCCCACTGACAATCAGGGTATCGCCTGCTTTTGCCTGCATCGCCCATGCATTGGCTGGCCCATGCTGGTGCAATGCAAAGTCCAGCACCAGCGTGTGCGCCTGTGTATCGAAATATAGCGGTGTATATTCGCGTGTAACAACGCTGTCTGCTTCGCCAGCAATGGGCAGCAAGATCTTGACGTGATCATCATGCGCGAGGCTGGCAAAATCATGCAGATCATCTGATTGAAAAGTGATGCGCTGCATATGTGGCGTCAAGCGTGTGACGTCGATGACGCGCAGGGTTCTGCGGCGTTTTTCCCAATACAGGCGTTCGATGTGGTGTTTGGTATTTGTAGTCATGATATTTTGAATTTTTTGTGAGCCATAGCTCTTGTTAATTAATTTTGCAGGTTGGGGGGATGTAGGTTGGGCTGATCTGTAGGTTGGGCTACGCTTTACCAGCCTAGCGAGGCCCAACCCAACACTGGGCGTTTAAATAACGTATACGTGTGCAGTGGTCGGCTGTTGGGCTGATGAGGCATAGCCCAACCTACGAGGTTTTCCCTCTCCCACACCGCCTGACATTAAACGCCAGCGCCAGCGTCGCGCACACCGCAACCGGTATCCCCACCATCCATGGCAGGCGTACGGCAATCGCATACAGGGATGTGCCAGCCGCTGGCCCCACGGTATCTTTCAAATCTGCCGCCACCGATGCCGCTGCCATATAAGTTGCCCGTGCATGCGCAGGTGCGAGTTCCATGATCAGGGTAGGCAGCAAGGGGCCAAACAGCATTTGCGACAGCGACAGCAAGCTCACGCCCAGCACCAGTGCGGCAAGGCTGGATGAAAACAGCAGGCAGATGAAAGCAGCCACCAGCACGCAGCCGCTGGCAATCACCATCCTGAAGTTGCTGATGTGCGCCAATAAGGAACTGATTTTTAACTGGAACAAGACCGTCAGCGCCGCCGCATAAGTAAACAGCAAACCTATCTGCGATGGCGTCAGGGTGCCTGCATCTACGGCATATAGCGGCAAGACTGAACTTAACCAGCCCGCCGATATTTGCAGGCACATTGACCACAGCAGCAAGCCAGCCAGGCGCGCATCCCTGAAGGCTGGCAGGATGCCCAGCAAACTGTCATCCTCATCATCAGAGATGGTATTTTTTGTCAGGGTCTCTGGCAGCCAGAGCGCAATGATCAGTGTACCCATCAGCGTTGCCAGTGCAGACCCCAGAAACACCGCACCCAGAGAAAACAGCGCCAGCACAGATCCCACTGCCGGGCCAGCAACGCGGCCTGCACTCGACATGACACGTGCGATGGAAAAATAATAGCGATGCTGTTCAGGCGGGATGGCGTCGGCAATCACCGCAGAGATGGTGGGATGCAAGACACTTTCAAACGCACCTATCAAGATCAGCACCAGGGCAGACGCCCATACGCCGTGGGTAAAGTAGAGGAGGGCAAAGCCCAGCCCCACGCCCGCAGTGGAGATCAGCAGTACCGGGCGCCGCCCGACGCGGTCGGCAATGCCGCCCACCAGAGGAGTGGCCAGCAATTCGCCGCCAGAGTAACAAGCCAGCAGCAAGCCTATATTGGCGACAGAAATACCCGCCTCTTTTTCTGCCCACAAGGCAAAAAACGGCATGAGTACACCATCGGCAAAGCCGACAAAAAAACAGAGGAAAAGGCCAACCGCAGTGGCAAGAGGTGCATTCGTGAAAATGCTGAGAGAGGCAGAAAGCCGGAGTGGCAGTCGTAGTGGTAGTAAAGATTCCAGCCGTAATAGAAGTCGCATATACATTATCCATGGCGCGACAAATCTGTTTGCAAATGCATGACAAATTTGTTTGCGCGTTGGCTAACGTAAACGCTTACGTCACTGTTTCCAGTGATATGGGGCGATCCTAACAAAGAAAAATTGCGACGTCAATCAAGCTGCGTGGCATGCTTAAACCCATCTACATGCAGTCCACGATGTCCATACTGTCGGGCTTGCTAGTCCTGCACCATGGATGCACTTGACAAAATAGATAAGCGAATAAATCCTTAAACATAAATGTAACCAATTGTAGCTTGCGTTATAATTTGCAGCTGTTTTTGCATATTTAAATGCAAATTGATAACAAATAAAGACAAGAAACCAGGCTCGCCTTCTCCCATTTATTATGAAAAAATCACTCCTCGCTTGCCTGTCTTTCCTGGTTTTTGCCTTCCCCAGCATGTCGCAGGCAGAAGTACGCAAGTGCGTCACCCCGTCGGGCGAAACGATTTATACAGATCAACCCTGTAATGCAAAAATTGGCAGTACCGCGACTGAAGTCAAAAATGACTCTACACTGCGCAAGATCACGGCCATGCAAAAAGACCGTGACACTGGCAAAAGCTGCTGGGTACTGGATCACCGGTATTCACAATGCAGCATCAGTGTTGACCGTACCCTGATGACCAACTTCAGGGAAAATTGTGGCATCCCCATGAACCAGTTCATCAAGGAGCGCAGCAGCGACAACCAGAGTACCAGTTATAAAAATTATAGAGAACGCCGCGAATACCGCGACACATCGCAAGAAGGTGATGATCTCGAATACATCCACAGATCCACACGCAAAAGCCGCGCCGTTTTGCAATGTGAAGCGCTGGAGAAAGATATGTGGCGTTTCCTGAAGCAAAACTTTAATGAAAAGGTGCCACAGGAAGATGCCAAAAATATTGAACTCAAATTAATGGGTTTGCCTGATCCCGAAAAAAACAATTCGTACTCAAAAAAATAGGCTGCCTATTCCAGACTATCCCAGACTACCCCAGACTATTGCAGTCTGTCGCAGACTGCTGCATCTGGCTTGACACAAAAAATGATGGGGATATGCAGCAATGCATATCCCCATTCATGTTTTTAGCTTTGATAAAAATCAATGCATGCTGACAGCACCCAGGTGCACAGCCTTGTCAGGCAAACCCTCGGCCCTGTCCAGCTTGCCTGCCAGAGTTGTCAGGCTCCACGCACCTACCACTACCAGCGCACCTATCCAAGGTGTATGCATCAAACCGATGTGGCTGACAATCAGGCCACCTGCCCAGGCACCGAATGCGATACCGACATTAAATGCGGCGATATTCAAGCCTGATGCCACATCAATAGCCTGCGGCGCATCATGCTCGGCGCGCTGAACGACGTAGACCTGCAAACCCGGCACATTACCAAAAGCCACTGCACCCCAGGCTAATACTGTCAGCAAGGCCAGCCATTTATTATGTGCAGTAAAAGTCAGCACCAGCAAGACCAGGGCCAATAAGGCAAACACGATTTGCAATGCAGCGACTGGCCCTTTTTTATCTGCCAGTTTGCCACCCCAGATATTGCCAAAAGTAACTGAGACGCCATACACCAGCATCACCAGGCCCACTGCATTGGCGCTAAAGCCGCTGATGTCCTGCAGTATCGGTGCCAGATAAGTGAAGGCGATAAAGCTGCCGCCATAACCCAGCGCCGTCATCGCATACACCAGCAAGAGGCGCGGTTTTTTGAGCACCGCCATTTGCGTCAACAAAGAGGCAGGCTTGCTGCTGGCGATGGTCGAAGGGATCAATATCGCGCAACCAATAAAGGCAATCACACCCAGCGCCGACACCGCCAGAAACGTCGCCTGCCAACCCAGATGCTGGCCGATAAAGGTACCCAGCGGCACGCCCGTCACCAGTGCCACCGTCAGGCCGCTGAACATCAGCGCAATCGCACTGGCGGCCTTGTCCTTGGCGACCAGGCCAGTGGCTATCGTTGAGCCTATGGAAAAGAACACCCCGTGCGCCAGCCCAGTCAGCACCCGCGCCGCCATCAGCGAGGCATAGTTGGGGGCCATCCAGGCTACCAGGTTACCGATCGTGAACAAGGCCATCAGGCCAAGCAATAATTGCTTGCGTGGCACGCGGCCAGTCAGCGCAGTCAACACTGGCGCACCAACGGCCACGCCCAATGCATACAGGCTGACCAGCAAACCGGCAGAAGGAACAGACACCGCCAGGCTGCTGGCGATGGTAGGGATAAGGCCGACAATCACAAATTCTGTCGTACCGATGGCAAAGGCGCTGAGTGTCAGCGCCCACAAGGCTAAGGGCATATTAACTCCTGGGTTGAACTTACGCAAAACCGCCCCAGCTGCGTTGCAGCTCCCGCATTTAGCAAATTCGGTACTAAAGTACTGTCTTCGTCGCTGACGCCTTGCTGGGACAATTTTGCGTAAGTTCTATGTAAATGTGAACGAGATGCCAGTCTGAACCCATGCAAGCATAAGAAAAATAGCTTAAGCTACACTTAACTTGTGACTCGGAATCAATAATGCTAAGCCTGGAAACCATGAAAGCCCTGGTGGCAGTGGCCGATACCGGCTCGTTCTCGGCCGCGGCCGAGCGCCTGGGGCAGACGCCGTCCGGCATCAGCCGCAGCATTTCCCGCCTTGAAGCGCAACTGGGCATGACTCTCATGACGCGCACTACCCGCAAGCTGGAGCTGAGCGAGGAAGGCCACTGGTTATTGCAAAGGGCCAAGAAAATACTCTGTGATATTGATGACACTGAAGAACAACTGACAGCCAGATTGTCGCAACCATCCGGCCTGGTGCGGGTGAACGCCGCCACCCCCACGCTGGATCATTTGCTGGCACCGCTGGTGGCAGATTTTCTGGATGCCTATCCCCTCATCAAGTTGGAACTGGTCAGTGGTGAAACCTTTGTTGATCTTATCGAAGAACGCGCTGACCTGGCGATACGCATAGGCCAGCTCACAGATTCCAGCCTGCATGCACGCCGCCTGGGTAGCAGCCGCATCCGCCCGGTGGCGGCACCACATTACCTGGCACGTCACGGTGAACCACAGACCGTGGCCGACCTGGCCCAGCACAGGCTGCTGGGTTTTACCGCGCCCGCCAGCCTGAATACCTGGCCGCTGCCCAAATCAGACGCAGCTAATGCCGCAGATGGTGAGGGCTACACCATAGACCCCGTCGTCAGCGCTAGCAATGGCGAAACCCTGCGTCACCTGGCCGTGCAGGGCGCTGGCATCGTTTGCCTGTCCGACTTTCTGACCATGGCAGACCGTGCCCACGGCAGACTCAAACCGGTGCTGTCCGACATCAGCCTGCCCTGGATGCAGCCAGTCTGGGCGGTGTTTTACAAACAGGAAGCGATACCACCACGGGTAGCCGCCTTGCTGGATTTTTTGATGACGAGATTGCCGCTGGACAGGGTGTGAGGTGAGGGTAAATTACGTAAATTCGTAGGCTAAGCCGGGGCTCGCCAGGCTACGCTTCGTAGGTTGGGCTACGCCTCATTCCCGCGCCGTAATCGTCAACACAGGCGCATCAGGATCAGCCACATTCAAGGCAAAGTGATACTTGCCCGCCTGTGGCGGTTCAAACCACACATCCTTGCCGGACCAGGCCAGAGCCTTGCCTGTATTGATCACGAAATTACCCTTGTTTTCATTGGCCCTGCTGTCGGCTGCACCAAGCTCAACCATCTTGAAATCTTTCGAGACTATTCTGAACTTGCTGATACCTTTGGGTAAAACCACGTCCACACTGAAATTGCTGGCATCAATCTGCGTCAGAGGCAAAGAGGTATCCCACTTGTTCATGTTGCCGCTCAGGTAGATAGGCTGGGCGGTGAAATGCGCTATGCTGGTGGCTGGCGATGGCTGGAATTCGACCAGGGTGTCGTCAGGCCAGTTGCGTTCAGAAAGCGGTAACACGACATACTTCATCCTGTGGCCGGTATAGAGCACCGTGCGTTTGTCACCTGACACCAGGGTGACGCTGTCCGACGCGAAAGGCGTATACGTGCCATAGCTGACCCTCGATGACATACACCAGTCCGTCCCACCCAAAGCTACGGCAGCAGCGGTGCGCAGCAAGACATTGAGTTCTTTCTTGGCGATTGCTATGGCAACCTGGCATTCAAGGCGCACATCACCAAGGCGGCGCATATTTGGCGGCACGTTGGCGCTACTCACGCGTGGCATGCCATTGAATTCACCACGGCTGCGGTTGAGCATCAGTTCAGCATCACCATCGGCAGCCGCCTGGTCGCGTGGCAGGATAAAGCTGCCATCAGCGGCAAGCACCACCGGGATGGATAGATCATCTGTAGCGATGCGCAAGCTCAGTCCGGCCAGCGATGTACCGGCATGCCTGGGCTTGAGCACAAAGCGTAAGTTGTCCGCCGTCGGGGCCAGGTGGCGTTTGCTCTCGAACATATCAAGTCCGGCCAGCATATTGCGGTAAGAGCGCAATTCAGGATTCTTGATGCCGCTCACGGCGACTGACTGGGGTTCTTCCATCGTCGTGGCAGCAGGCGGGTCTTCTGCGGCTATTGCAGGCTGGCAGACGAGAATCAAAGGCAGGAGTAGAGTCAGGCTGGTGACGAGCAATCGCATCATGGATTTTGGTGTTTGATGAAGACAATCCGCACTATACTCCACAGTTTTGCGTGTCGGCAAACTACAGGCACTATGATGCAAGGGTGGGGATAATTGAATAATCTGCCACCTGAACTTTGTCGTGCCCAAACACTCATAGTGCTTGGGCCTGACAGAAAATCCTGCCCAGGCTTGCGGGGACAAGTTTGCGTAAATCCTGAATAAAAAACTTTAAAAGGAGATAAAGAATGCGTATCCATCAATACATGGGCATAGCCTTGCTCAGCTTGCTATCCTTTAATAGCCTGGCCCAGGTCAACCTGGCCGAGCCTCACCGCCGTCCGGCAGACCTTACCCGCGACGCCACCAGTCGCCCACAAGAGACCATGGATTTAATGAAGATCAAGCCCGGTATGGTCGTGCTGGATCTGCTCGGCGGCAGTGGTTATTTCAGTGAACTGCTGTCCCAGCAAGTGGGCGACAAGGGCAAGGTGCTCTTGCACAATAACAAGGCTTATTACCCCTTTATCGGCAAGGAACTGGAAGCGCGCCTGGTCGATGGCCACCTCAAAAACGTGCTGCGCTATGACCGTGAAGTAGATCAACTGGGGCTGGAAGAAAATTCCCTCGATGCCGTCTTCTTTGTCATGGGCTATCACGACATGTATCACGTGTCCAAGCAATGGCTGATCAACCCGCCTGAACTTTTGGGGCAAATCAAAAAGGCACTCAAACCCAATGGCCTTATGCTCGTCATCGACCATTCTGCACCCGCCAATAGCAAAACCAGCTATGCGCAAGAGCAGCACAGGATAGATGAAGTTTACGTCAAGGATGAGCTGGGCAAATTCGGTTTTGAAACCGTGGCACAGAGCGATATCTTGCGCAACCCGCAAGACAGCAGGACCAATTCAGTATTCGACCCCAGCATACGCTCAAAGACTGACAGGTTTGTGCTGGTTGTCAAGAACGTCAAGTAATCAAGTTCCTGATACAGGCCGGCGCAGCATCTATAATGGGCAGCAGAGTGTGGCTGACCCAGCCATGCTCTTCATGTTGAATTTGATGGAACACCTGTCATGTTTGCCATAAGCAAGCCGCATTCACTCGCTGCCAAAAAGCGTATCCATCGCTGGATACGCTATTTCTTTGTCAGCTTTGCCATCTTGTTTACCCTCTGGATGATCAACAATGTCAGGACCCGCGATGTTGATGACAGCCTGCTCCAGTCCAGCGTCAGCATCGCACTCACCGACACCCCGGCCTCCCTGGAATTAAGGCCTTTGCAGAGCAAGCCACAACGTGGACTGATTTTTTTCTGTGGTAGTGGCATTGCAGCAGATGCCTATATTCCCCTGCTCAGGCCGGTAGCTGAAGCTGGTTTTAGCGTTTTCATCATCAAACTGCCCTGGCGCTTTGCCCCGCTGGAATCCCACAAGCAAGCTGTCTTGTCACATGCCAAAGACGTCATCACCAGCCATCCAGATTTGTCATCCTGGGTAATGGCCGGTCATTCTTTGGGGGCTGCACTGTCGGCACGCTATGTACAGACAGATACTGAACACATCGCCGGCATGCTGCTGATGGGCAGTACTCATCCCAAATCCGCAGACCTGTCGGGTTTGCGGATACCGGTGACCAAGGTCTTTGCCAGTAATGACCAGGTTGCCCCCAAAGAAAAAATCATCGCCAATAAAAAACTGCTGCCCGCACACACCAGATGGGTAGAAATCACCGGCGGCAACCATTCCCAGTTTGCCCATTACCGCTACCAGCTCCTCGACGGTGACGCCACCATTCCCAGGGAAGAACAGCAAGCCCAGGCACGCAAAGAAATCCTGGCGATGCTGAAACAAGGGGATTGACCCTTTAAAGCTATTGCAAACAACAGCACAATCGCATTACATTGTCAGATTGATTCCGGCGCCATAATGACGCACGTCCCTACACAGGCCAGACTGACAGGTAGCAAGCAAATAAATCATGCGATCACAGCTTATGCAGAACACATTTACCAGACACCGCTTCTGCATGACCAATCTCATCAGCATCATCACTGCGTCTACCTTACTGACAGGTTGTCCTGGCACTGAACAAAGCACTGCTGCTGCATCACATAAGATTTCACCTGCATCTGCCAGCTCGCAGGTAGTGGCGGACAGTGCGGCTGGGACAAGCGCAATCGCCACGGCAGCCGCCACAGCTACCGCAACTGCAGCAGTTACCAGCAGCGGCCCCTTCGGCCTCGCCATGGCCATCAGCGAAACCGAGTTGGCCAGCAAGTTCGGCTTTGTCAGATCCGGCAAAGCCAGGCATTTGTTCGAAGGCCAGCCGCCGATGCCAGTAGATGACTTCAACGACTATTACGCCGTTACCGCCCCCATCAGCGGCATCTGCAAGGTCGGCGCATCGCGCACCATTACCGCCGTCAGCGGCACAGGTGAACAAATCAAAGCCGCCGCCGATCGCATAGCGCAAACGCTGGAACAGCAATACGGCAAACCCAGCCTCAAAAAAGACAAGGTAAAAACCGACATCTACACCCGCCGCCCGCAATTCTGGATGGTCGGCCTCAAAGAAGGCTCAGTCAGCTACGGCTACCTGTGGGCCAATGGCAAGACAGAGCGCGAACTGCCCGACAACATCCTCAACATCATCGTCTTCGCCCACGCCAAGGCCATCAACCGTGGTGAAGTCGGCGTCAGTTATGAGTTTGCGAATTATGCGGATTGTCAGAAAGAGTGGCGTAAAGAGAAAGGGCGAAAATCATGAATCAACACCAGAAAAGTGTCCATTTCATTACCCTGCGGGATACGGCTTTAGAATGAAAGTGCCGCGCTTATAAACATATCGAAGCGTTGGCGTTTAAAGCCCCGTAATACATATTCAGGTCATCCCAGCGCAGGCTGGGATTCATCTGCAGCAAATAATGTGCAGTTTATATAGTCTGGATGCAGGCTGCCTGCAATCCGTATTCAACCACATTCAGCCAACTCAAGCATAAGCCGTCCCCGCCATCGCCGCCTTGATCCCCACGCTTCCCTTATCAACAATCGCCAGGAACACAGCTTTCGCTTCTGCCGCATCCTGCTTTTGTCTGAAGCTTTGGTGAGCCTGGATAAGTGCCACCGTCCATGTCGCCAGTAACAGGTTGGCCGCCAGTGCGGCATCGGTATCGCCAGCTTCGCGCTTGACGGACAGGACCATTGCCTCTGCCACGACTTGTGATATCTCGTCGCGTATTGCCCTGGCGCGCGCCTTCAGGGTTTCGCTGCCTTCTATGGTTTCCATGAAGCCCTGGCTGCCCGGTGAAATAAAGCCTTTGGCACCAGCTGCGAACCTGACATAAGGGCTCTCGACTGCCACCAGTTGATGTGCAAGCAGGCGCAGAGTCTCGATTGGGGAAATGGAGGGATCGCGTTCGCGCAAGGCTGCGCGTAGCATCTCGCGCCCCTCTTCATCACGGTCAAAGAACATGTCTTCTTTGCGCGGGAAGTGATTGAACACCGTCATGCGCCCCACGTCAGCCGCTGCCGCAATCTCATCTACCGTCACATGGTCAAAGCCCCGCTCCTGGAAGAGCAGGGTGGCGGCATTGGAAATACCCTGGCGCATGGCCAGACGTTTGCGGGAACGAAGATCGGACGGATTTGACATGGAAGGCATCATAGCATATATTAAATGTACTCAGTATATAATTATATCGAGTATATTAATAAGAAAGTTGATGTTATGACCAAAATTACAAAAGAAAATGGGCTATCAAACCCTTGTCATGCGATGCCGCGAATAGCGTGCAGCCCTGTGGCGATTCCTGCGCGCATTTCCAAAAATCAAACTGCACAGGAGCATGACCATGAATAAAGCAAGCTCCAAGGCACTGACCGTCATCTTTGCTGCTATCGGTCTTGACGCGGTGGGGATAGGCCTGATCTTCCCCATCTTGCCGCGCTTGCTGGAAGAGGTTACGCATGGTGACAATGTCGCGCCCTATATAGGTATCATGACGGCCTTGTATGCAGTGATGCAGTTCATCTTCGCCCCCGTGCTGGGCGCATTGAGTGACAGGCTGGGCCGCCGCCCGGTGTTGCTGATCTCGCTGGCCGGGGCGGCCATCAATTACTTGGTGATGGCCTTCGCGCCGCAACTCTGGATGCTGTTGCTGGGCCGCGCCATTGCCGGGCTGACCAGCGCCAATATGTCGGTGGCCATGGCCTATATCACCGACATTTCACCAGAAGACCAGCGGGCGCGCCGCTTTGGCTTGTTCAATGCGGTGTTTGGTGCAGGCTTTATCATCGGCCCCATCCTCGGTGGTGTGCTCGGTGATTATTGGCTGCGCCTGCCTTTCATCGCAGCAGCGGTCTTGAATGCGGCCAACCTGCTCATGGCATTTTTTGTCTTGCCAGAATCACGCACGCCCAGCCGCGAGAAGCTGGACCTGGCCGCGCTCAATCCGCTGCTGCCCATGCGCTGGATATTCACGATGAAGAACCTGGTGCCAGTCACCATCGTCTTCTTCATCCTCAGCATGACAGGTGAGGTATATGGCACCTGCTGGTCACTGTGGGGCAACGACGTATTCCGCTGGAATGGTTTGTGGATAGGTCTCTCACTCGGCACCTATGGCCTGTGCCAGTCACTGGCTCAAGCCTTTTTGCCCGGCCCTGCCGTCAAACTGCTGGGTGAGCGCGGCACCATACTGACCGGTTTTGCAGGCACCTGCCTGGCCCTGGTTGTCATGGCTTTCGCCAAACAGGGCTGGATGGTGTTTGCCGTCATGCCGGTGTTTGTCATGGGCGGTGTAGGCATACCGGCCTTGCAGTCACTGGCAAGCCGCATGGTTGACGAGAACAGGCAGGGGCAATACCAGGGCGTGCTGGCATCCGCCGTCAGCCTGGCCTCCATCATTGGCCCGCTGACATTCTCGACGCTGTATTTCCTCGTCCGCCCGCAATGGCCAGGGGCGATCTGGCTCAGCGTGATGGTGGTGTATGCTGTGGCGGTGCCGCTTGTACTAAGCTTGCGATTCCGTAGTGCTGATGAAATGTTGCCGGATGCGCAGGCACAATAGGTATTATTCTAAACTCGATGACGCAAAGAACATGAGTAACTCCCTGCAGGTATATACACCAACTCCGGTGGCGCTACACCTGCAGACTTTGCTCGCCAAAGCAGAAGAATGGCAAGGTTATGAGCCCAACCCGGAGCGGGGCGGCAAGTCTGTGCTCAGGGTGACATCAGCAGACAAGCTTGCAGATGCTTACCTCTATCCCGGTACTGAGCTTTGAGTGTGCCTTTATACGAGGGGAGATACAAGATAAGAACTTATCTGTGGGGTTTGGCATCCCATTCTCCGCCAAATGCACCCATATGTTGTTGTGTAAGGAACGGCAACGAAGCAATAATAAGGGCTATTGCGGTATTATTTGCGTCGTCAAGAAAACGTATAAGGTTTAAGCAGCTTTACAACCGAAAACAAGAATTTCCTTAACTAGGACACACAGTGAATAAGCAACAACTTGCAGCAAAAATCTGGGAGTCCGCCAACCAGATGCGATCCAAAATCGAAGCGAATGAATACAAAGACTACATCCTGGGCTTCATTTTCTATAAGTACCTGTCAGACAAATTAGAAAGCTTTGCCGTCAGCCAGGAATTCAGCAAAGAAGATATTCAGGCTCTTTCCGAAGATGATGAAGAAGTCGTCAACTTCTTCAAAAGCAACCTCGGTTACTTCATTTCTTACCCCAATTTGTTTTCGACGTGGCTGGCATTGGGCGGCGATTTTGAAGTCGCAAACGTCCGGGTGGCGCTGTCAGCCTTTAGCCGCCTGATTCATCCGAACCACAAGCGTCTCTTTGACGGTATTTTCAAGACCCTTGAAACTGGCCTGAGCAAGCTGGGCGAGTCCGCTGCCAGTCAAACCAAAGCGATCAACGCGCTGCTTCAGCTTATTAAAGATATTCCCATGGATGGCCGCCAGGGCTACGACGTGCTCGGTTTCATCTACGAATATCTCATCAGCATGTTTGCCGCCAATGCGGGCAAAAAAGCAGGCGAATTTTACACGCCGCATGAAGTTTCTGTGCTCATGTCCGAGATCATTGCGCACCACCTCAAGGATCGCGAAACCATCCAGATTTACGACTCCACCAGTGGTTCGGGATCGCTGCTGCTCAATATTGGCGAGTCCATCGCCAAGCACATGGTGGACAAGGACAACATCAAGTACTTCGCCCAGGAGCTGAAAGAAAACACCTACAACCTCACGCGTATGAACCTCGTCATGCGCGGTATTTTGCCCAGCAATATCGTCACCCGTAACGCCGACACATTGGAAGACGATTGGCCGTACTTCGATGATCAAGACCCGGTCAATTCCTATAACCCGCTCTACCTTGACGCCGTCGTCTCCAATCCGCCTTACTCGCAAAAATGGGACCCGCAGCACAAAGAGGCAGATCCGCGCTATGCCCGCTTTGGCCTCGCGCCCAAGTCCAAGGCCGACTATGCCTTTTTGCTGCACGATCTTTATCACCTCAAGCCGGACGGCATCATGGCCATTGTCTTGCCGCACGGCGTGCTGTTCCGGGGCGGTGAAGAAGGCGCAATCCGTAAAAGCCTGATTGAGAATAACCATCTTGAAACCATCATCGGCCTGCCGTCCAACATTTTCTTTGGCACCGGCATTCCTACCATTATCCTAGTGCTAAGGCAAAAGCGCGAAAGCAGTGACGTACTGATCGTGGATGCTTCCAAGGGGTTCGCCAAGGAAGGCAAAAACAACAAGCTCCGCGCCTCCGACATCAAGAAAATCGCCGACGCAGTAACTGGCCGCCTCACTGTGCCCAGCTACAGCCGCCTTGTGCCCAAGACCGAGCTGCAAGACAATGACTACAACCTCAACATCCCGCGCTATGTGGATTCCTCTGAGCCTGCGGAAAGCTGGGACCTTTACGCCTCCATGTTTGGTGGCATACCGCAGAGCGAACTCGATGGATTGGCCGATTTCTGGAAAGCCTTTCCCAGCCTGCGCAGCGCTCTGTTCACCGACAACGGCACGCCCTATGTCGCGCCACGGGTGAGCGATATGGTCAAAGTCATCCACGAGCATGCTGAGGTCGAGCGCTACGGCAAGGCATTTAATACTGTTTTTGCCAATTTCACACCTTGGCTGCGTGACGCACTGCTTGAAAGAATGCTTACTTTGCAAATTCCCCAGCAAGAGGCGATCATCAGCGAAGAAATATTTACCCGCCTCGCTCCTCTGCCGCTTATCGATAAATACCACGCTTACCAAATTCTTGACGATCACTGGCAAGCAATTGCAGGTGATCTGGAAATTATCCAGGCTGAGGGCTTTGAGGCGACTCGTATCGTTGATCCCCATTACGTCATCAAAAAGAAAGATGGTAAAGAAGCCGAGGTGCAAGAGGGCTGGAAGGGCCGCATTCTACCCTTTGAACTGGTGCAGACCATCCACCACAAGCCAGAGCTGGATGCACTGCGCGAGAAGGAAAACCGCCTCAGCGAAATCACGGCCTCGCTGGAAGAAACGCTGGAGAACTTCAGCGAAGAGGACAAGGCCAATGACACCGTCAACGATGCGGGTGACAAGTTCGTCGCCGCTGTCGTGACCAAAGAGGCCAGGCTCTTGCTCGCCGAGGCGAAGAAGTCAGGCGATTTCGAGCCAGAATCATACGAAGCCAAAATCATCCAGATCGCCGAATGGCTCGCAGAGGAGAAAACACTGAAAGCGGCCATCAAGAAAGAGGCCGAAACCCTGCACCTCAAGACCAAGGAAACCATTGAAGGCTTCAGCGACGCACAGGTATATGAACTTCTTGAACGCAAGTGGATCACTCCCCTCAACGACGAGCTGTACGGCCTGCCCGATCAGCAGATCGACCGCTTGACCGCCAAGCTCGAAGCCTTCGGTGAAAAGTATCGTATCACCTACGCCGATAACGCCCACGAGATTCAGCAAGCCGAAAGCGCACTGGCGGGCATGATTGCAGAGCTGGACGGGAGCGAGTTTGACCTCAAAGGCCTCGCGGAACTCAAAACCTTGCTGGCGGGGGATTGAGATGGCGGAACAGACAGTCAACAAAGTGCCACAGGTGCGCTTCAAGGGGTTCGAGGATGAATGGGAGAAGAGATACCTCGGAGAACTCTATGCGAAAATAAGAAATGCGTTCGTTGGGACGGCCACACCTTTTTATACTCACAAAGGATATTTTTATCTTCAGTCAAATAATGTAAAAAACGGCCAAATAAATCGTAATACAGAAGTTTTTATTAATGAAGAGTTCTACCTTAAGCAGAAAGATAATTGGCTGTACACGAATGATATTGTGATGGTGCAGTCTGGCCATGTGGGACATACCGCAGTTATTCCCGAGGAGCTAAATAATAGCGCGGCGCACGCCTTGATTATTATTTCCAAACCATTACGTGATACTTGCTCCTATTACCTAAATTTTTATTTGCAAGGAAATAGAGCTAAGCGAGACTTGGCAAATATCACTACTGGCAATACGATTAAGCACATACTTGCTTCTGATATTAAGAAATTTGGAGGATATTTCCCGCATCATGGAGAGCAAACCAAAATCAGCGAGTATTTCCGCGAGCTAGATAGCCTTATCACTCTGCATCAGCGCAAGCATGACAAACTGCTGGCGCTGAAAAAAGCGATGCTGCAAAAGATGTTCCCGCAACCCGGCGCCACCACGCCTGAAATTCGTTTCAAAGGCTTCGAGGGGGGAGGGTGGAAGGAGACAAAGCTTAGGGAAGTTTGTGGCCCATTCGAATACGGTCTAAATGCTTCAGCAAAATCCTATGATGGTCGGAACAAATACATCCGAATCACGGATATTGATGAAACTACACGAAATTTCTCCCAGGCAGATATCACCACACCAGACGTAGATTTTGTTCGTTCTACGAACTACTTACTAACTGACGGTGATATTTTGTTTGCTCGCACAGGTGCGTCAGTTGGCAAGACATATCGTTACCAACAGAAGGATGGAAGGGTGTTTTTCGCGGGGTTTCTAATCCGAGCAAAAGTATTTAACCCTAGTTGCGTTGACTTCATCTTTTATACGACCATAACTAGTCACTATGGAAAATTTGTGGCGCTCAATTCCCAGCGATCGGGGCAGCCAGGAATCAATGCGACCGAGTACTCGGAGTTCACTTTTAGTGCCCCCTCTGTTCCAGAGCAGCAAAAAATCGGCAACTACTTCCGCACATTGGACGCGCTGATTTCCAAACACGCGACCCAGCTCCAAAAACTCCAGCAGATCAAATCTGCCTGCCTGGAAAAGATGTTTGTCTAAAAACCTTACCGATCAACTATGACCACCTATTCCAAAGAATCCGATTTTGAAGCCGCAGTGATCGATACGCTGCGCCAGCGCGGTTGGGGTGACGCAGATATCATAAAGAATCCAAGTGAAGAAGACTTGCTGGCGAACTGGAAGCAAATCCTGTTCGCGAACAATCGCGGCAAGGATAGTCTCAATGAAGTGCCGCTGACCGATAGCGAGATGCAGCAAATCATGGAGCAGATCACCGCGCTGCGCACGCCGCTCAAGCTCAATGGCTTTATCAATGGCAAGACGGTAGCCATCACGCGTGACAACCCAGCCGATGCTCTGCATTTGGGTAAAGAAGTGAGTCTGAAGATCTATGACAGGCTGGAAATTGCCGCGGGACAGAGCCGTTACCAGATTGTACAACAGCCATGCTACGTGCGTGGATCGCCGCTGCTCAACGACCGCCGTGGTGATCTGTTGCTGCTGATTAACGGCATGCCAGTCATCCACATCGAGGTGAAAAAAAACGGTGTGCCGGTGAGTCAGGCCTACAACCAGATCGAAAAATATTCGCGTGAGGGCATATTCAGCGGTCTGTTTTCACTTGTCCAGATCTTCGTGGCGATGGAACCTGCCGAGGCGCTTTACTTCGCCAACCCGGGGCCGGACGGGAAATTCAATAAGGATTACGCCTTCCACTGGGCAGACTTCAATAATGAGCCAATCAACGCCTGGAAGAGTTTTACCACCAGTTTGCTTTCGATCCCGATGGCACATCAACTGATCGGTTTCTACACCGTGGCCGATGAGTCGGACGGTGTGCTGAAGGTGATGCGCAGCTATCAGTATTACGCCGCGCATGCTATCTCGGATAAAGTCGCCAAAACCGATTGGAAGAACCCGAACCGCCTGGGTGGCTACATCTGGCACACCACAGGCTCGGGCAAGACCATGACGAGCTTTAAATCAGCGCAGCTCATCGCTAATTCCAAAGATGCGGATAAGGTGGTGTTCTTGCTTGACCGTATCGAACTGGGCACGCAGACACTGCAAAACTACCGCAACTTCGCTGGTGATAGCAACGAGGTGCAGGCCACGGAATACACAGGGGTACTCGTCAAGAAGCTCAAGAGCACAGACCCCGCCGATACCCTGATCGTTTCTTCGATTCAAAAGATGAGCCGACTCAAGGATGAGGAAGATGGGTTGAAAGGCGATGATCTGGCAAAAATGCGCGCCAAGCGCATTGTGTTCATCGTGGATGAATGCCACCGCTCCACCTTTGGCGACATGCTGATTGACATTAAAAAGAGCTTTCCGGGCGCGGTGTTTTTTGGCTTCAGTGGCACGCCCATCCATAAGGAGAACATCCGCAAGGACAACACCACAACCGATGTGTTCGGCGATGAGCTGCACCGTTACAGCATTGCTGATGGCATCCGCGACAAGAACGTTCTGGGCTTTGATCCCTATCAGGTGATGACGTATCGCGACAAGGATTTACGGCAGGCCGTTGCGCTGGAAAAAGCCAAAGCTGCCTCGCCAACAGAAGCCTTTGCCGACTCAAAGAAAAAGAAGGTCTTTAACCACTATATGAACGATGTGCCGATGGCAGGCCACTGGGATAGCGCCGGTGTTTATCACTCCGGTATCGAAGACCATTTTCTTAATTCTCAGTATGAGCGCGACGAACATCAGAACGCGGTGGTGCAAGACATTGCCGATAATTGGATCACCTTAAGTCAGGGTAACAAGTTTCACGCCATCTTGGCCACCAGCAGCATCGAGGAAGCAATCACCTACTTCCGATTAATGAAGGCGCAGTGCCCGCAACTGAAAATCACCGCGCTCTTTGATCCGCATATTAACGACGATGACGGTGGCTGTGATTCCGAGTTTAAAACAGCAGGATTACTTGAAATCATTGGCGACTATAACACTACCTATGGGCAAACCTTTGACTTGGGAACGCATGCCAACTTCAAAAAAGACCTGGCGGCACGCCTTGCCCACAAAAAGCCCTACCAACGTATCGCGGCGGAGCCTGAAAAACGACTCGATTTGCTGATCGTAGTGAATCAGATGCTGACAGGCTTCGATTCGCAATGGTTGAACACGCTCTATCTCGACAAGCTGTTGGAATACGAAAACATTATTCAGGCGTTCTCGCGCACCAATCGCCTTTCAGGATCAGACAAGCCTTTTGGCACGATCCGTTATTACCGCAAGCCCCATACGATGAAGCGGAATGTCGAAGCCGCCGTGAAGCTGTATTCTGGCGATAAGCCGATTGGACTCTTCGCTGATCGTTTGCCGATAAACCTTGAGCGTATGAACGCTTGCTTTGTCGAAATCTGCGCCATTTTTAGTGCGGCAGGTATTGCTGATTTCTCAAAGCTGCCGGACGATCTGGCAGCACGCGCAGCCTTTGCCAAGCAGTTCAACCAGTTCAGCGCCATCCTGGAAGCCGCGAGAATCCAGGGCTTTACGTGGGAGAAATCAGTTTATGAATTTGGTGAAGACGCCAAGAAGCAAGTCACGCTGATTATCAGTCATCATCAATATCTGACGCTGTTGCAGCGCTACAAAGAACTTGGTGGCGGCAGCGGCGGAGGCGGCGACAGTATTCCCTTCGAAATTAATAGCCACATCACCGAAATCGACACCGGTAAGATCGACGCAGATTACATGAACTCGCGCTTTGAGAAGTTTCTGAAAGTGTTGCATGGCGGGGACGAGCAGGCAAAGGAAGCCACTTTGGCTGAACTGCATCGCTCCTTTACATCACTTTCCCAAGAGGACCAGAAAATTGCGGAAATCTTTCTGCACGACATCCAGCGTGGCGATGTGCAGATAGACCCTAACCGCACATTCCGCGATTACCTTGCAGATTATCAGGCAGAGGCAAAGCGTGAGGAGATTGAAACCATTGTCAAATACCTTGGTGTTGACGCAGGTCAGCTGATCGCCTTGATGAACACCCAAATGAATGAGGTCAACCTGAATGAGTTTGGTGGTTTTGAAAAGCTGACAGCAACTGTCGACAAGCAAAAGGCCAAAACTTACTTCGAAGCACTTGAAGGCAAAAGTATTCCTCCCTTTAGAGTGAATATTAAGACAGCTGATTTGCTACGTACCTTTATCATTCAAGGTGGCGTTAAATTGACTTTACCCAGCGAATAAATGAACGGGGGTCACATATCAGCGGGAGCAAGTCGGTCATCAACGTTGACAATGAAATTCATTTTGTTCTTTGTATAGTGACACTGGATCATTCCTGATAAAAACAGGCAATTGACAGAACCTGATCCAGCTTGGCTGCAGCTAGCTTCGCCATGATCCATTTTTGCGTCGTGGGATTTGCTTCCTCTACTGCTTGAATTACGATGTCAAAGAATCGCTGCAGCTCAAAAGCGTTTCTGGAATGACGGCATGGGGGAGCATCGCAGGCTGCCCGCGTGCGAATACTTAAATCTCATTGCGTTGATCAATGACGTATTGCCATTTCTCACCGCGTCAATCGATACAAATAAATCGCCGTCCTGATCGTCGCTCTCTGTATCGAAGAAATATCCAGGTCTTCATCCGGTGAATGCGCGCCTCTGCCGGTGGCACCCAGGCCATCCAGACTGTCTACATAGGGTGCGACGAATTGTATGTCACCGGCACCGCGCTCACCCGGTGGAAAGGCTTTGATTTCGCCCAGACCGGCGTCGTAGCTGGCTTTGGAATACAGGTCAAGCAGGGCGTAGTTGCCGGGCGTCGGCGACATGGGGGGATAGTTTTCGCTAAAGCGTATGCTGGCGCTGGTGCCAGCGAGGTTTTTACTGACGATGTCTTTCATGCGGTCTTTGGCGCGCTGTCCTTGTTCTGCGCTGAGGTAGCGCAAATCGCCATGCACCTGGGCGCTGGGGGCGATGACATTGGTCTTGCCAAATGCCGTGCCCTTGCTGTTCTGGCTGTCGTAGCTGATCTCGGTGCCGCCGAGGATGTTGCCGGGGTTGAAGGTCAGGTCGGGCTCGATCAAAGTTTCACGAAAGCTGTTCAGGATGCGCGCCGTTTCATAGATCGCACCATAACCATTGTGAGCAAACACGGTGGCAGAATGGCCTTGTTTGGCTTTTACATCCAGCACAAAACCGCCAGAAGCGCGGCGGCCTACTGTGCCAGTGGCGTTGCCTTGATTGTCGAGTGCCGTGCCTTCAAAGGCCAGAGCCACGTCACTGCGCTTGGCTGCATTGACCAGATCAGCACGTGAGGTGGCGATAGGGTGGCCGACACTTTCTTCATCACCACTGAAAATGACCTGGATGCGGGTATTGTCGAGTGCCCCCACCGCATGCAGGGCGCGCAGGGCTTCTATCATGATAACGTCGCCACCCTTCATGTCATTGACACCCTGGCCGCGCACGCGGTTACCCTGCCTGTCCCACAATTGTACGGGACTGTCTTTTTCAAAGACAGTGTCCAGATGGCCTATCATCAGCACGCGCTTGCCCTGCTTACCTTCACGCTCGGCCAGCAAATGCCCGGCGCGGTTCATGGTGGCGGGCATCTCTGACCAGTTGGTCTTGAAGCCCAGGCCATCCAGCTCTGCAAGGAACAATTTGCCTACATCCCGCACACCCGCATGATTGAGTGTGCCGCTGTTGATGTTGACGCTGCGCTCCAGCAATTGCAGGGCCGCTTCTGATCTGGCCTGTACAGCCGCGACAATTTTTTGTTCGGTTGGCGACAGGCTTTGCGCGTTGGCCCTGGCTGCAAACATGCTGGTAGAAATAGCGAGGGCAATGCAAAGCGGGAGCGTTTTCTTGATGAGCATGGCGTATTCCTGAAACGTGGACGGTCGGTTGGGACAGATGCATAATGTACACGGTTTTGCAGGGAAGGGGGAGAGCGCGAATTCAGTAGGGGCGCCGTGCGTACCGTTTTTTTGGCACGGTGATGGTGCGCGCGGTGCACCCTACAAATTTACGAAATTTTCTCGCCTGCTACACCAACCCCGCGCCTGCCTAACAATCCCATCCCACCTATCGCCAGCAATACGCAGGCGATGCCTGTGATCTGGCTGCGGCTGACCACTTCGCCCAGCACCACGATTGCCAGCACCACGGCAGATACCGGGGCCAGCGCCGTGAAGAGGGCAGCTTCGCTGCCGCTGACTTTGGCAGCGCCTGCATACCACAGCAAAAAGCCAGCTACTGTTGGCACCATCGCATAGTAGACCACTGCCCATACCGCATCGTTGGTGACAGGTGTTTGCCATGGCATTTCAAACAGGGCGGGGATGATGGATAAAGTTAATCCCAGACCCGTCATGATGGTGGATAGCGCCAGCGGAGCGATAGCAGTTTTCAGGCGTTTGTTCAGCAAGATGAACAAGCCTTCGCAAATAATGGCAGCAAAGATCAGGGCATTGCCCAGCAGCGAATGCTGGCCACCTCCATCTGCCCGCATGGCTATCGATAAAACGCCTGCACCCGCCAGCAGCACGGCCAGCAATAAGCTGGCTTGCGGCCTTTCACCCAGCAAGACAATGGCAATCGCCGCAGAGACTATCGGCAGGGTGCCGATGATGACACCGGCGTCTGCCGCAGATGTGAGGTGCATGCCGCTGATGAGCAGGGTGGTGTAGCCAACACTGCCAGCACCGGCCTGCAAGACCAGCAAGACCCAGTCACGCCTGCCCAGCCTGGGCAGGCGTGTGCCAGTGACTCGCATCAATAATAAAAAGCAGGGGAAGGCGATGGCAAAGCGCAGCGCCGTTGCGGTAAACACCGGCAAGCCGCTGCCTATGACTTTGCTGGCGACTACCGTGCTGCCGACGACGATCATCGCCAGCGCCAAATATGCATATCCCAATAATCTGTCTGACATTGCTTGCCTCACCATGGTTGGAAAGGCTACAGCGTGACAGTTTGAAATTGCGTCGTCTTGAATAAAATTGCAGCTTAGATCTTGGTGCTATAAGTTCCGGGAGATATCCCAAAATTGCGCACAAACAGTCGCGTCAGATGGCTCTGGTCAGCAAAGCCGCTATCCATGGCGACTTGTACCAGAGGCGTGCCTGCGGCGATCAGGCGGCGGGCATGGTGCAGGCGGCGTTGCAGGATATAGGCATGTGGTGTCATGCCCGTGACCTTGGCAAAGGCCCGCAAAAGCTGGAAGCGGCTCAGTCCGCTTTGCTGCGCCAGGTCTTGCAGGCTGATGATGGCAGTCGGGTCATCATCAATGCGGTTGCGCGCATGGTGTATGGCTTGCGGCACAGGCTGACTGAGCATGGTGGCTGGCTGCATGACGCGGGCGAACAGCATGATCATTTGTTCTTCTGCAGGCATGTGCGCGTCAGGTGATGCTGTCATCGTTGCAAACAATTGCTGCACCGCCTGACTGGTGTGTGCATCACGCATGACTGGCAGGCTGAATTCTGCCTGGGTAGTCTTGCCTTCACTGATGTCCATCATGATGCTGCTGATCAGGACTGGTTCAAAGTACAGCATCTGCCAGCTGCGCCCGCTATCACCTATGGGTGTGCCATCGTGGATTTCGCCAGGGTTGACGGTAATGGTGTCGCCTGCCATGGCCTCGACCATGCCAACGCCACTCAGGGACTTTTGTGCACCCTGTACTACGATGCCTATGCCAAACTGCTCATGCATATGCCGCCCAAAGCTGTGCCTGGATTGCGCCCGCACTGCTTCCACGCCGGGTAAATGGCAGGGCAGCATGGTGAACTGTTTTTGCGGGCTGGCGGGCATGGTGTCGTCAGTTGAACTTGATGTCTTAGGATAGCATTTTTGATGAGGACGGGTGAAATGTCTTGACAGCGTAGGGGCGATTAGATTCGCGTAATCGCCCGCATTTGCCTGGCAATAACAAGCGAACTACGGCTTGACCGTGACGTAGCCGTAACTGGAGGTGTATTGCAATGCACCACACGCTTATCCATTTTTCGGCGAGGCATGCGTACGATTACGCTGCGCTAATCGTACCTACACGTTTGTCCTCTGTACTTCCTCTGTGGTGAAAGGTCTTGGATCAGGTTTTAATAAATGGATACATTATTCAGAAGCCTAATGTTGAGCTGATAACCCGTAGCCCAACCTACATTCCGCAGCCTAGCGAGGCCCGGCCCAACCTACGAGATATGAAGTGTTCACAATCAGCCCTCACAGACCCAACACCGCCCTCACATAATTCACCGGCGCGTGATCCGCCAGTGATCGAAAGCCGACATTCTCGCTACGCCATGCATGTTCAAACAGATATTCTGCCTTGGCGATGGTCTGGTCTTGCAGCATGTCCAGGCTGCTAGGGGCAGCGATCAGGGCACCATGGCGGTCGATGTAATGCATGCCATGCAGGTGCTCATAATATTCCGACTCAGGCGGCAGGATGGTGACGATGTCGGCGCAATCCACATAGCGATCAACCACGCGGTTCTTGAACATGGCAGCAAAGCTGGCATTGCCGACGCGGGGTGATCCAAACGTCACCAGGCGGCTGTCGGGCAGCAGGGCGGCGGCCAGTGTGGCGATTGCTGCCCCCAGGCTATGGCCGGTGATATAAATTTTTGTGGCCTGGATTTTACCCAGCCAGTCATGCAGTTGCGGGGCGATGCTGTTATAGGCCCGCAAAAATCCATCATGCACCTGGCCATCGCCTTGCCAGTTCACCGGCCAGAACAAGCCATCGATGAGGATGTCGGTAGGATCATCCGGCTGTGTACCCCGGAAAGCGATATAGGCAGTATCACCCTTGACGACAGCAAAACCCTGGGTGCGGGTGCGTTCTGTGACATCGGTGCGCGTATCAAGCAGCAGGGTAGCTTCCCCAAATTGCGCCTGCGTCAATATGCCCTGGAAATGCTCAAGTACCTGCCCGCCTTTTTCATAATGCCAGTAAGCCAGCCTCGCCAGCTCGGCACAAATCGCATGCGTGGTCCAGGGTAATTCTGTGCCCAGCAAGGCAGGCTGGGATTCGGGATGGAACAAGGCGGTCTTGCTGGGATCGTATTGCATATGACCTCCTGTAGAGTGGAGAGAGTTGGTAATTTCAAGATAGCGTATTCATGACTGTCTTGCAAGGAAGTGATAAGTAAGTGATTTCTGGTAAATCCTACAAACTCTTCTCATACTCCCCCGGTGTCATCCCCACCAGTTGCCTGAAATCCCGCACAAAATGTGCCTGGTCAAAGTAACCCAGTTCCATTGCCAGCGCTGCCCAGCTCAGGGTCTTGCCTGCTTGCACCTGGGCCACGGCTTCATGCAGGCGGTAGCGTTGTATGACCCATTTTGGGCCTATGCCTACGTATTTTTGGAACAGCCTTTGCAGGCTGCGCTTGTCCATGCCAGCGATTGCCATCACGTCTTCTACGGCGACGATATTGCGGTCCTGTTCTATCTGTGTCAGCCAGTTGCTGATGCGGCTGACTTGTTCATCAGCGGGTGGCTGATGGCGCAGCAAGAATATTTCTGCCGCAGTGCACATGGCTTGCACGTCATCTGCGGCCAGTATCTGTGCGCAAAAATCTGCTCCATCCTTGCCAAAGCAGTCTGTTACGTCTAGCGACGTATTGCCCAGTTGTGCCACTGCCTGCCGGTAAAACGGGTAAAAACCACCAGGCTGGAACTTGATGCCGAAAACTCTTTCCTTGCCTTGTAAAGTGCGCATGAAGCGGCCGCTGTGTACGCCATAGATACGCGCCTGGCCATTCTCGACAACCAGATGCACATTCGGATGTGGCAGGGTCGCTTGCTCCTGCGCTGGCATGCCGCGCAAATCCCAGGCTACGTACCAATAATGCGCCACCAGGCCAGCCAGCGCGGGCGAGGGCAATTGACGGTGATGCTGGAAATCACCTTCACCAAAGGCCGGGCGCAAGACACCGCGTGCCGGGCCAGGATCCTGGGACTCGGTCTGGTTCATTTTTTATTCCCGTTTGCAGCTTGTCGCGTTTTTACTATCATGTGTGGCATGGGTCTGGTGTAATCCTGTTCATGTAATTTTTTGGAGAGCAGAGATGAAAACTATACTAGCCAGTGTCACCAGCATCGCCATGATCGGCGCATTCTGCCTGTACACTAGCGCATCTCAGGCGCAAACTACCGCAACCCCATCCACCATTGTAAAGGAGCAGCGCATGCAACATATGCATCACGTAAGCGGCAAATTCGAGGTCAAGCTCAGCCCGCAGGCCGCCGCACCTGGTATAGAAGCTGCCAAGCTGGGCCGCATGACGATAGACAAGCAATTTCATGGTGAGCTGCAAGCCAGCAGCCTGGGTGAAATGATGTCAGCCATGGGCGAAGTCAAAGGCTCGGCAGGCTATGTCGCCATCGAAAGAGTGACGGGTACTTTGCTGGGCAAGCAAGGCAGTTTCGTCCTCATGCACACTGGCATCATGAACCGTGGCCAGCCGCAATTGACGGTACAGGTCGTGCCTGATTCAGGTACCGGCGAGCTGACCGGCATCAGTGGCAACATGGGCATCGATATCAAAGAGGGGCAGCATTTTTACAGTTTTGATTTCAGCTTGCCTTGATATCGGGGCAAACCTCAGTCTGGCATCAGGCTGGAAAATATTGCCTGAGCTGCTATGATGGAAGTTCTATAAAATCAGAGCAGCTACCTATGTCTATCACTGTAAAAAGCCCGCGCCTGCATCTTGTCTCGGGAATCTGTTTCGCCCTGGCCAGCCTGGTTTTCCTGACGTTAGGTTTCCAGGCTGCAGATAACCAGCAAATAGCCCGCTTTTTTGCCAGCGGCTTGTTTGCCTTGAACGCCACTCTGCAATTCTTCTTTGCCAGCAAGAAAAAACATCAGGCTGAACCACAGTAGCAGGGCCAGCGGTATGCATCATGTCCGCAGGTGATGTTCATTTTGCATAGCATCATGCGCTTTACGGTTATCCGGTTTTTGCTTCAGCCCCGTGACTGCAGGGCGCATTGCTATGTGCCGCATGATTTTCCACATTCCTGGAAATTTTGTTCTATCTTATATTTCACATCCCAGGCCGTTTTCAGCAACAAAGCGGTCAGCCATTTCCCCGTGTTACCCCTATTTTCCCGAATGCACTTGAGTTTTAATTAATTAGCAATTATTCTGGTGCTCAACACACTCTCTGATGGTCAGTTTTCCATACATGAGTGCATGTTAAAACTATCACTATGCAATTCAAACAAGAAGGAATGGATGATGACATATACGCTGGATGCCGATATACCCGCTGACAGCGGTTCGGTTGTTGCCCTGATCGCCATGCCGGTTGGCACGGTAGTCAGCTTTGTCGGGCAAAACCCGCCGAATGGCTGGCTGCTCTGCGATGGCTCTCACATAGATCCTGCCACTTATCCGAATCTGTATCCACTGGTCAACGGCGTCCTGCCTGACCTGCGCAGCCGCTTCGTCGTCGGTGCCGGACAAGGCGCAGGTTTGAGTAACTACCCCACCAGCGCAACCGGCGGTCTGGAAGCTGTGACGCTGACTACCGTGCAGATGCCATCGCATTCTCACACCATCAATAAAGGCGATTTTGGTTTGCACAACCGTTCGTTTGAGGGTGATACCGACACGGATTATCCTTATGAAACCAGGTACAACACCCCCATTAATGGCACTGACAAAACCGGCGGTGATCAACCCCATGAAAACCGGCCACCGTATTTTGCGCTGACGTATATCGTCAAATATTGAAGTGAGAAAAATTATCCGGTAGGGTGCGTATGGTGCGCCTTACCGGGCAATTCCCTGTCTATCAAAAATACCTAACCCATGTCTTCCCGCTTTGCCGCTTGTAACGCGCAAAAGCACGGCAAGGGTAATACAGTACCGGTATCAAGGCAGCAGAAATCAGCCAGACTTGCCAGACATGCTCCACACCAAAACGCTGTCCATGATTGGCTCCAGACACGGCAAGCATCAGGCGCTGCAAGGCCAGCAAGACATACAGATGCAGCAGGTAATAAAACATCGGCGCACCACCAAACACGCTGGCGATGCGGCTTAACTTGCCGGGGTATTTTTCCAGCAAGGCTAAACAGCATATGCCTGTACCCAGCGTCAGCAGAGCAAAGTCCAGCGAGGGTGGGTACTTGCTCAGGTTGAAGTAGGACATCAGCGTCAGCAGGCCGTTGCCATGATCTTGCCAGGGCTGGGTTTCACCGTAGCCGTTGACACAGCGCAGTACTGCAAACAGGAACAGGGCAGTGATGCCAAAGATCACTAGCAGGTTCTGACGGCGCGTTGCACTCATACCTGTCGCATACAGGCGGCCAGTAACATAACCCAGCAAGATGATGCCTATCCACGGCAGCAGAGGGTAGCTAACCTTGACCTTGATTACCGCATCGCTGATCAGGTAACCACGGTGCAGCAGCAAAGTCCACAGGGTGTACGACACCGTGCCAGGTGCGAAACTCAGGTCAGCCAGGGCATTGTGTCCACCCACAATCAACAAACCTAGCAAGCCCAATACCAGCGGCGGCAGCTTGTGCAGCAAGCCCAGGACTATCATACTCAGTCCTATGACCCAGATCACTTGCAGGTAAATCGTCGCAGGCGGGAATTGCCCAGCCCAGGCGAAATTGACTATCGTCAGTTCCAACGCTACCAGCAGCAAACCACGCTTGATCAGAAAGCCGCCGGTGTTGCGTAGGCCAGCATCGCGAGTGCCAGGTGGCGGGTTTGCATACAGCCATGCAGACAAACCAGTCAGGAACACAAACACCGGCGCACATAGATGCGCTGCCAGCCGCGTAAAGAACAGTGCTGGCGCAGTCTGGCCCACATCCATGGGGTCGCTGACTTGCTGATGTAAAAAGAAAGTCTCGCGCACATGGTCAAACATCATGATCATCATGACCAGGCCACGTAGCGCATCGATGCTATTGATGCGCTGGCTGGTTTTACTGTTGTCCGTCATCGTCACGCCATTAAAACTGTTGATGCAGGGTGAGGCTGACACTGCGCTCAGCCCCCGGTGCCACCCAAAGCTGGCTATATGAACTGGCGTAATAGCGTTTGTTGAACAGGTTATCCACATTCAGCGACACCCGCATGGTTTTGCTCGGGCTGTAAGAAGACATGAGTTTCACCGTTGTATAAGCTGGCAGCACAAAGCTGGAAGACACCGCCACATCACCCAGACGTTCACCCACATAATTGATGCCCGCACCCACGCTGGCCCTGGCTGTGCCTATGTTGAATAACTGGCTCAGGATAAGATTGGCGCTATGCTTTGCCACATTCGGGAAGCGGCTACCAGTGACGATGGTGTTGTCCCCTTTGGTGACTGTCGCATCGGTATAGGCATAAGCGGCAGACAGGCGCAGGTCATTGGCGATGTCGCCCGCCACATCCAGCTCCAGCCCCTTGCTGCCCACTTCACCTGCCGCGATAGAAAAATCAGTATTGGCCGGGTTGGTGGTCAGCACATTGCTTTTCTTGATACGGTAGAGCGCAATGGTGGCGCTGGTCTTGTTGTCTGGCGTATCAAATTTGAGGCCCACTTCATAGGCGCGGCTTTCTTCTGCCGGAAAGGCGGTGTTATTGATGCTGATGCCACTATTCGGGCGAAAGCCTTTTGCCACATTGGCATATAGCGACACGCCCTTTATGGGTTGATACACCAGCCCAGCGCGCGGGCTGGTGGCACTCAGTGACTGGCTGCTGGCGACTGATGCGCGATAATTAGTCAGGGTCTGCTCATAATGGTCACTGCGCAAGCCCAGCAACGCCTTCCATTGTGTGCCCAGATCAAGCTGGTCTTGCAGGTAGAGTCCACGTGCACGCTGGTTTTCCAGGGTATTGACGGACAGTGTCAGCGGGTCGGCAGTCTTGCCATAGACAGGATTGTAGATGTCGATGGCATAGGCGTTGGTGGCCGATGGGTTGCGGCGCAACTGCAGGCGGCTGTCATCAAACTGGTAGGTATCCATACCCAGCAAGACATGGTGCTTGATGGCCGCAGTGACAAACTTGCCAACCAGTTCCACCCGCGCAGATTTGTCCGTCGCAGAAAAATCACGGTAGCGGCGCTGGCGGCGTAAAGTGCGTTCATCTGCCAGCAGATTATTTGCTTCGGTGGAGTAACCACTCAGCGCACTGTCGCGATAAGACAAACCACTTTGCAGCGACCATTGCTGGTTGAAGTCATGCTGGACAAACACCTGGTGTCCCAGCGACTTCACCGTCATCAAGCCATCGCCAGGCTCACCCAAAAAGCGTGAATTGGGGATCAGGCCCAGCTTGCCATTCACGGCCAGTACGCCACGGTCAAACGGTGTTTTTTGTTCACTGGCTTCGAGTTCATACGAGAGTGTCGTGCGCTCACCTATCAGCCACACCAGCGAAGGCGAGACAAAGCTGCGCTTGCTGCTGATGGTGTCGCGGTAGCTGTTAGCCTGTTCTGCTGCTGCATTGATGCGGTAGGCGAAATTGTCACTGACCGGCCCGCTCAGGTCGGCAGCGATGCGGTAAGTCTGGTGGCTGGCCAGTGTCAGGTCGATATCATATTCAGGTTTGAAGCGCGGTTTCTTGGTCATGATATTCACCGTGCCACCAGGTTCGCCACGGCCATACAGGGCTGATGATGGCCCTTTCAATATCTCGATGGATTGCGTACTCGCAGTATCACGCAAGCCATTGTAGCCACGGCTGGAACTGAAGCCATTGACCAGATAGTCAGATCCAAAATTAGGGTCGCCGGTAAAACCGCGCATGGCATAGCTGTCCCACAAACCACCCAGATTGCTTTGCCGCGCAATACCGCTGGTCAGGTCCAGCGCATTGTTGAGGCTGGTGACGCCATTGTCCTTGAGCAGGTCAGCCGTCAAGACCCGCACGCTTTGCGGCAGGTCGGCCAATAGGGCATCGGTCTTGGTGGCACCGGTGGCGGAGAGGCTGCGATAGTTTTGTCTTTGGGCTTTGATCAGGACTTCGGTTTGGGTTGATTCCTGGGCGTGGGTGAGTACGGGGTAGGCTGCAGCGATGAGGAGGCTAAGGTGTTTGTAGTGCATGGGGTTCCTAGGGGAATTAAAAAATTGATTTGGGGACGGAGGTTGGATAGGGTGTAGGTTGGGCCGGGGCGTAGGTTGGGCCGGGCCTCGCTAGGCTACGCTTCATCAGCCCAACACTGGGCCTTTAATAAACGTATACGTTGTTGCAACGCCGAGTGTTGGGCCCAACCTACGCTCGTGCCTAACCTGCGCCGGTTCGTAAAACCTACTTCGCATAAACATAAGCCTCCACCTTCATCCCCTTCAACTTGTATCCCGCACTACCCATGGACGTATCACTGCGCGTCGTCTCCAGCACGCCGCTGACCCATACCGCATCCATCATCTGTATCTTGGCGGGCTTGTCGAGCACCACGGCTATGATCTGGTTCGCAGGTGGTGGCGGGGTGTGGATGCAGCCGCCGAAGTAGGGGACGAGTAAAAATTCGCGCAGCTTGCCGCGTTCGCCATCCAGCGGCACGATGAAGCCGGGGATCTTGATGCGCGTGCCGTTGAGGCTGGCATCGACTGGTGCCTTGTCCCAGGCTTCGCGCATGGTTTGCAGGGCGGCCATGGCACGTGGGTCGCCATCGTTGAGGAAATTCATGTCCAGGTTCTTGAAGTCCTTGCTGGGGTCCCAGTTCCTGGGGATCAGGGCCTCCCAGCGGATTTCTTTGTAGCTATCATTGGCTGGCGCTGGTGGTACGGTTGGCTTGTGCGGCACTACCGCAGCTTTATTCTGCGGCAGCCTGTCCCCCACCTTGTATTGCCCGCCAGGCT
Organism: Undibacterium sp. FW305-107; assembly: GCF_058788535.1. NCBI lineage: Bacteria > Pseudomonadati > Pseudomonadota > Betaproteobacteria > Burkholderiales > Oxalobacteraceae > Undibacterium > Undibacterium sp. FW305-107. The sequence continues at coordinate 321,322 of NZ_JBYTAV010000001.1, read as the reverse complement.
CCGCCGCTTTGGCTGTCATCAACAGCCAGGCAGTCAGCATGAATAAAATACAGCAGACGCTGCCTAGCCAGAACTGGTAAGCAAAGCGGGATTGGTATTTTGATTTCATCGTTGTTCCCTCATTTTTACAAACGCGGCGTCAAACCATCAGCCAGCGAATTGCGGTAAGCCAGCCATGCAGGCACCAGGCTGGTCAGCATGCCCATCAGCACTACCAGGCCCAGCAGCGGGATTTCTGTTGCATTGACGAGGCCGGGTTTGATGAGGATGCCGTAATGCATCTGCACCCAGTCCTTGCCCGCCAGCGTCAGTACATCAAGCAGGAGCAGGCCGCTGATGGCCCCGGCGATGGTCAGCCCCAGGCTCTCTGCCATCAGCATCAAGAACAGATGTCCCGGCCCGGCACCGGCGGAGCGCAAAATCGCCAGCTCACGCCTGCGCTCATTGAGGCTGGCCAGCATCACTGCCAACAAACCCGCGCTGCCCAGCACCACCAGCAAGGAAGACATTGCCAGCAAGACCCGTTCAACGATGCTGATGACTTGCCACAACTGATCCAGCGCCACACCCGGCAGCACGGCCAGCAAGGCATCTCCAGCTTTGGTGTTGATTTGCCTTTGCAAACGAAACACCATACTGCGCTTGTGCAGGCCCACCAGCACGGCGGTAATTTCTTTTGGTTGCAAATCAAACTTGCGCGCATGCTCTGCCGCGATAGAAAAACCCGGTACAGGCGCACCACCTTGCCAGTCAAGATGGATGGCCTGCATGGCTTGCAGGCTGATATGCACGCTGCTATCGACCGGCGTGCCAGTGCGCACCAGCACACCCACGACCTTGAAAGGTTTGTCGGCATGCTCTGCCAGTGTCGCATCGCCGGTACCGTGGCTGAGGGTGATTTTTGTGCCTACCTGGTAACCCAGATTGTCTGCCACATCTGCCCCAATGACGGCGTCAAACAAATGATCTGCATCCCCGGCAAAAGCCTGCCCCGCCTGCAGTTGCAGGCTTTGCGCATCACCATAGCGAAAACGGCTGAAGTAATCCGGCGTGGTACCAACTACGGCAAAGCCGCGATGCGAGTCACCCAGCGACAGCGGCACGGCCCAGGCCACCGCCGGGTCATGCAGCAAATCCTGGTAACTTTGCCAGGCAATATTATTGGTCGCCGCACCGATGCGAAACACCGCGTACAGCATCAGTTGCACCGGGCTGGTACGCGCACCCACGACCAGGTCAGTGCCAGAGATGGCATGCGAAAAACCCTCACGCGCATCATTGCGCAGCCTCTCTACCGCCAGCAACAGGCAGACCGACAGGCTAATGACAAACAGCATCAAGCCCAGCGTCAGGCGGCGGTTCCAGGCGCTTTTGCCTGCCAGTCGCAAGAAATATAGTAACTGCGAAAATAACTGCGAAAACATCAGTGCTGCTCCACGCGGTTGATTTTTTGCAAGTCCAGCTCGCGGCTGAACTGGCTGGCCAGCCTGTGGTCATGGCTGACAAATAGCAGGCTGCTGCCATGGCTGGCGCATTGCTGCAAAATGAGTGCGATAAAATCTTTTTGCCTGTCAGCATCCAGTGCAGATGTAGGTTCATCAGCGATGATGATTTCTGGTCGGCCTATCAGCGCCCGCGCCGCCGCCACGCGCTGTTGCTGGCCTATGCTCAGTCCTGTGACATGGCGCTGATACAGGTGGGCATTCAGCCCCAGTGTATTTAGCAAAGCCACTGCCGCCTCGCGCGGGCTGCCATGCGCTGCGCTGGCACGCTGTTGCCGTCTCACCGACAGGCGGCAAGGCAGCAAGACATTTTCCAGCATAGACAGATAAGGGATGAGGTTGAACTGCTGGAAAATAAATCCCGCATGATCAACGCGGAAACGGTCACGCGCTGCGCCAGACAAGGCACCCAGGTCACTACCCAGCACCGTGACCTGCCCGTGCTGCGGCGTGATAATGCCACCCGCCAGCGACAGCAGCGTACTCTTGCCACTGCCGCTGGGGCCGTACAGGAACACGCTTTCACCTTTGCCGATATTGAAGCCTTCTATGTCCAGGCAAGGTGCATGTCCGGCCTGCCAGCGGAACTGTACGTCGCGCAGACTCAGAGCAGGGCTGCTGTCTTTTTCTATTGCAGACATCACCATGCCAACGTGCGTTGTTTTGGTGTCAGTGTTGCGGCAGCCTGCCCACGTGCGCCTGCCATTTGCGCATCGACCTTGTGTATAGACGGGAAGGCATCAAACAAACTCAGTTGCAGCGATTTCAATGCGGCGACTTTGGTACAGGCATATTCATATTCGGCATGCAGGTTTGCATGTTCATCCTTGCTTGTAGCTGTAGCTTGCAATACGGGTGCAACTACTTTCACTGCGACTAGCTGGCAGTCTGCTTCGGCACTGAGCTTCAACAAGGTATCCGGTTTTTGCATGAGATCAAGTAAAGCCTTGGCTGCCTGTTTTTGCTTGTCCGTGCGCGGCGCATGTTCAAAGCCCAGCAGGTTATCCAGGGGGCTGTCAAATTCCAGCGTCAGCTTGTTGCCATCCTGCGCCAGCAATACCGTGGCGCTGCCGTGTACATGGGCTTCATGGGCGCTGCTGCTGATGGACAGTGCTTGCAATGCAGCGAGCAGGACGAGGGAGATCAGTTTGTTCATACTAATTCTTCCACGTGCGGTGTGATCGCGTGGTTGGCTTCCTCGTCTTCGCCATCATCTGTTTCCATCCACGATGGGAAAGGATCGTCATAGCTGGCCCAGGCCTCTGGCCCCTGCGCCATTTCTGCATCCGTCAGCAGACAGGCATCCAGCACCGCTTCTATCGCCGCCTGATCCATGTCCACGCCAATGAATACCAGCTCCTGGCGGCGGTCACCGAATGGCTCTATGCATTTGCTTAAAATATGCTGCTGGTAATCTGCATCCTGCGGCCACTCTGCCTTATTGACGGCAGACCACCACAAGCCCGCTTCATGATGACGGCAAATGCCGCCCGCCTGCGACCACTCACCAGCGATATCCATGCGCGTCGCCAGCCAGAAATAACCTTTTGACCGCACCACACCCGCAAAGCCCTGGTGTATGCAAGACCAGAAACGCTGAGGGTGAAACGGTCTGTGTGCACGGTAGGCAAAGCTGCGTATGCCATATTCTTCACTCTCAGGCACATGCTCGCCGCGCAGTTCCTTGAGCCAGCCTGGTGCGGCAGATGCCTGTTCAAAGTTGAAGCGGCCCGTGTTCAATATCCGTTCCAGCGGCACATTCGAAAAACTGCAAGGCACGATATCCGCACGCGGGTTCAGCGCCTGCAAGATCTGACTCAGTCTCTCAAACTCGGCGGCACTGACCATGTCCGCCTTGTTGAGAACGATGACATCGCAAAATTCTATCTGCTCGACCAGCAAGTCAACCACAGTGCGTTCATCCTCTTCCCCCATGGAAGTGCCGCGCTGGTTCAGGCTGTCGCCCGATGCATAGTCGCGTAAAAAGTTATAGGCATCCACTACCGTGACCATGGTATCGAGCCGCGCAATATCAGACAGGCTGCGACCTTCTTCATCCCTAAAAGTAAAAGTCTCGGCCACCGGCATGGGTTCAGATATACCGGTCGATTCTATGAGCAGATAATCAAAACGCTGTTCACGGGCGAGCCGCTGGATTTCTATCAGCAAGTCTTCTCGCAGGGTGCAGCAAATGCAGCCATTGCTCATCTCGACGAGTTTTTCATCCGCCCGCGATAACTCGGCCCCACCTTGCCGCACCAGGTCAGCATCGATATTCACTTCAGACATGTCATTGACAATGACAGCCACCCGCTTACCTTCACGGTTGTTGAGGATGTGATTGAGCAGGGTAGTTTTACCTGCACCCAAAAAACCGGAGAGTACTGTGACGGGCAAGAGCGTGGGGGTTGGCATGATGGGTCCTGTGTCTGGGGTTCGGTAAGTGGCAGTTGTGTTACTGAGTCTTGATAAAGGATGGCACCAGGTCAGGCGTTTCCAATGACAGAAGTACGGTGCATCCCATCTCGCCTTCACTATTAAATGCAACTTTGTTGCATTATTGATTTAAAAAAATAGACTGAAATCAGTCTGTGCTTATCTTTGTATCTCTCAATTTTCCAGCTCTGAGCAACGCCTGCAAAGGCGTGCGTGCAGCTCAGCACCTCAAGCAAACAGACAGCATCCACCATACATCAGGCGTGCACATGGTTTGTTATCTCAAGTCTATTTGCAACACAATTGCATTTTTCAGGATCATAAAGTAATTCAATTTTTTTTGCAACAATGTTGCAATGAATGTGGTTGTCAGTTAATGGAAGGATGGAAGATGGCGGCACTGCAGGGATATTTCTGCCAGCCTTGGTGTAGGGCGCATTGCTATGCGCCGCATGGCTTCACACCATCCCGGGCAACATATCTACGCCGTGCACGATACTCAAGCATGAGGTTTACATCGCAATCTATCGTGCTGTGATAAAAGAAAATGAGCCGTGTGTAGGTACGATTAGCGCAGCGTAATCGTACGCATGCCAACCGCCGCTAACTGATGAGATTGAAAGTCATCACGACTTCAATGTAGTGTTTTCAGCAAAGGCCGTAATGTTGTTGAAGCAGATATTTTGCGATGCTCAGATTTTCTTGGGGCTGTGATTATTTGGGCGCACATCATGCGTACGATTACGCTGCGCTAATCGTACCTACGTTTTCTGAGGGCGACGCGCACCCAATTCTTTATCAGCGCCGTGACGTAGGTCGCATTGCAATGCGACGCATGGTTTCACACTATCCTGGGCAACATATCTGCGCCATGCCCCACGCGTACATGCGACGCATTACAATGCACTTCCCATTACGGCAACGATGATCCCTTTTGTCAAGATATCTGCATCATCAAACGATCATCGCCATCTTCGGCCAACCTGATCAGGCGCTGGATGAAGCTGGCTACGCAATCACCCTCACATTTTATTCAACGCCACCAGCGCCGCCTCATCAAGTCGCAACGCACCTGCTGCGACGTTGTCATGCAGATGTGCCACCGATGATGTACCAGGGATGACGAGAATATTAGGTGCACGTTGCAGCAGCCACGCCAGTGCCACTTGCATGGGCTGGGCTTGCAGTCTTGCTGCCACCTGCGTCAACACGTCCGACTGCAAAGGTGTAAATCCACCGAGCGGGAAAAACGGTACGTAGGCGATACCCTGTGCAGCCAGTGTGTCTATCATGGCGTCATCATCGCGATGGACCAGGTTGTAGTGGTTCTGCACGCAGACGATGTCGGTGATCTGCTGAGCTTCTGTCAATTGCTGCATATCGACATTGCTGAGTCCTATGTGGCGGATCAGGCCTTCTTGTTTCAGGCGCAGCATGGTGTCAAGTGCTTCGGCGAGTGATGAGCCGTCCGGGCCAGCCACACCAGGTGCACGCAGGTTGACCACGTCCAATGCATCCAGCCTCAGGTTGCGCAGGTTGTCGTGAACAGCGTCACGCAATTCCTGGGCAGAGGCCGCGGGCAGCCATGACTGGTCTTTGCCACGCTTGAAACCTATCTTGGTGACGATGGTCAGATCATCCCGGTAAGGGTGCAGCGCTTCGCGGATGATCTGGTTAGTCACATGCGGCCCATAAAAATCCGAGGTATCGATATGGTTGATACCCAGCTCCATGGCGGCACGCAACACTGCCACGGCAGCAGCACGGTCTTTGGGCGGACCCCACACATGCGGGCCGGCCAGTTGCATGGCGCCGTAGCCCATGCGGTTAAATGCAATCGCGCAATGTGCAGGTGTGAACTGGTCACTGGAAGGGGAATATATCGTCATAAAAAAACTCCGGGGTGAAGGTTGACAGGTTTGCCAGGACCCGGTTTTGCGTTTGTTTTGCGCTTGTCGCTTAGTGGGTCAGGGCATGGACACATCTTAACAAGAGTCGTACTGTGTGATAATCAGGGCAATTCCGCACGGCTTGTACGATATTCCACACAATGGAGCATTCCAACCATGACCACAGACTTGCATTCCCTGGCTGACCTGTCCACCTTTGCCCTGGTTGTGCAGCACCGTGGCTTCCGTCAGGCTGCACGAGCGAGCGGGCAATCTGCCTCGGCACTGAGCGAGGCTGTACGGCGGCTGGAAAGCCAGCTTGGCATACGGCTGCTACTGCGCACGACCCGCAGCGTCACCACAACCGAGGCTGGGGCGTTGCTGCTGAGCCGCCTGCAACCCGCGCTCAACGATGTTGCCAGCGCGCTTGATGTGCTGAACGACTTGCGCGACAGCCCGCGTGGCACGCTCAGGCTCAATGTGCCAGTCAGTGCGGCACTTTTTTTCCTGCAACCCATCGTCGATCAATTCATGCGCAAGTATCCGGATATCTTGCTCGACATTGTCATCGACAATAATTTTGTCGATGTCGTGGCGAGCGGATGTGATGCAGGCATCCGTTATGGCGAACGGCTGGAACAAGACATGATCGCCGTCCCCATAGGCCCGCTCACGCAACGTTTTGCTGTTGCTGCCGCGCCTGCCTACCTGGCCAGGCGCGGCATACCCGAGCATCCGCGTGATCTGCTGCAACATGCCTGCCTGCGTGGCAAATTTCTTAGCGGTGCTATTTTTCCTTGGGAATTTGAACGTGATGGGCAAAAATTAAGTGTTGATCCCAGCGGCCCCCTGATTGTCACGCCTACGGTGATGGATTTGGCTGTCAATGCGGCGGTGGCGGGCCATGGCGTGATTTATCTGTTTGAAGAATGGCTGCAACCCTACATCTCAACGGGTCAGTTGCAGCCCATATTGCAGGATTGGTGGCTGACATTTCCGGGGCCGTTTTTATATTATTCAGGGCGGCGGCACCTGCCTGCGCCCTTGCGCGCATTTGTGGATTTTATTCGTGCGCCGGATAATGCTGGCCAGAGTTCTGCTGCGGCTGCTCAGAAAAAGAAAATTGCCAGATAGCCTGGATATTGCTGTGCATGGCGTGCGTACGATTACGCGATCTAATCATACCTACATTCCGCCATTTTTCACCATCGCCGTGACGTAGGGCGCATTGCAATGCGCCGCATGGTCTCACAACATCCCGGGCAAAATATCAATACCGTGGACAACGCTCACTACGCTTATCCCTTTCGCAAGCATCGCCGTAAACATCGCTGCAAAAAACGCATCACTCTCCCACCAGCCTCGCCACATAAGGATTCACAAACATCCCGGTAGGATCACAGCTTTGGCGGTAATCATCAAAGGCTTGTACGCGTTCTTTGCGACGGCTGCGTAGCTGTTTGATGAATGCCGGGTTGAAAGGTTGCGTACTTGCGCCCGGGCCGGTGGCCGGGTCGTAGAAACCATACATCTTGCCATTGTGTGGCCAGCCGCCCAGGGCGACCCATTCACTTTCGACTTCAGCAAAAAAATTCAGTAATTTGGTGGGATAGTCGAGGCCGTTTTTATGGCCATTGGTATCGTCATGGACGGCGACGAAGGCGATCAGGTCAAGGTTAACAAAATACGCGTCGGCATTGTCCGTATAGGTGCCAGCCATGGCAGTGTTGCCGCCCTTGATAAAGCGAAATTCCATCGGTGCGGCGATGTGGAAGTTGCTGCTTTTGTTGACCTTGTCGCTCACAGATTTCAAGGCACCCCATACCGTGGATAAGCTTTCTGCGCCCAGGTCAGGCAGTTCGATGAAGTAAGACATGAAGATGACCCTGGCAGCATCACCCAGCCACAGGTCAGAATTCTTTTGGCCCGCGGCTTTGACTTCGCCCTTGATGACGGATATCGCAGCCGAGGTGACCATGGCAGCCGCAGCAGTGCCCACGATGGGGGCATCGAAAGTTTGTGCATAGATGGCAGCATCTTCGGCCAGGTCTTCACCAAAAGGCAAATACGGTGCGCCGAATTCATCTTTTTGCGCCAGCGCGCAGGCGTCTGCAGTTGGCTCAGGTGTGGGGGCTGCGCCCGAGCCGTTTTCCACATTCCACCAGGCGGCAGTGAAGTTGTTGGTACCTGTCAATGCATAAGGGTTGAAGAAGGTTTCCACTCTGGATTTGGATGCCAGCAGTGCAGACAGGCCAGCACCAAAGTTGGCCGCGTTTTCCCAGACATAATCATTGATGCCGGATGTCAGGCAATTGGCAAAAGGGCGGGGCAGGACGCTGATGGTGACGGCGGTGACAACACCCAAAGCGCCCAGCGACACGCGGGCAAATTGCAGCGGTGACCATGCGCCCACCTTGGGTGTGCTGGCATCTACGGTATTGACGATGCCGCTGGGCCCCATGATGGCAAAGGCTGTCACGGTTTCGGCAATGATAGGTGCCTGCACTGTCGCGCCATGTACGTCCACCGCCGTCATGCCGCCAAGGCTGAAGAAGCCGCCAGCCGTGACGGTTTGCAGCATGAGCTTGTTTTGCGTCAGGAACGCATCAAGCTCATCTTCACGTACACCAGCATTCACGGTGACGCTCTTGCCATCGCTGTTGATCTGCATGCGCTGGTCACCATCGCGGCCCAGGTCGGCATAACAAGACAGATCGACGATGATGAATTTGCTGGCAGGTGTTTCGCTGCTCGCCACCAGCGGGGTTTGTGAATGGCGCTGGCCAGATACGCGCAGCTGCTTGTTTTGTGCTGCGGCATTGCTGACGATGGCCTCCAATTCTGCACGCGTGCGTGGCGTGTAGTAATAATTATCGCCCTGGTAGAATAGGTTCTGGCTCCAGTTTTGCCAGAGAGGAGAGGCAGGTTTGGTACTGTCTGTGCTGGTTTGTGACATGGATTACTCCGGTGGGGATGCAAGGGGGATGCTTTTGCTCCTTCCCCTTGAAGGGGAGGGGACTAAAACAGCACACTTGCGATCGGCATCTGTAAGCCAGGCGCATGTGTGATGCAAAAAAATCTGTCCTGTTACACCAAATTTCAAACAGCAAAAAAAATTTCGATGTAATTTACTCTAGCATAAATTTTAATAAATTAAGCCTTTTTCATAGTGTGGATATGCGCATTTTGACAGCTTAATTCCGTATCGAAATACTCGCCTGTTGCAAAATTATATCAATTAATTGAATAAATTCGTCATGCCATGCTTGTTTTATTTAAAAAGCTATGGCAAGATACATCCATCGAATGCAGCAAGTAGTTCTGTAACACCAGCTGCAACACCAGCAACACCAGCTTTAATACCAACACCAAACTAAAGAACAGGACATATTGTGAACGCAACGCTACTCCAACAACTGAACCAGAACTTGCGCCTCATCGCGCAGGGCATGGCACAGGCTGGTGCAGCACTGCTGGATACCGCATCGCTCCCGTCCTTTTCTTTGGCCGCTGACCTGCAGTCGCAACCACTGCAAGCGCAGCCTACATTGCCCAGCCCATTTTTCGCCTTGCCCTTGCATCATCTGGGCGCATGCGTGCAATTCAACATCCGGGGGGAAACCCCACAGGGAAGCCTCACCAGTTAATGGTGTACGTCACCTGTAGCGACAAGCCCGGATGCGATCAATGCACCGGGCTTTTTTGTTTTATAACGCAGAATTTTTAAGCCTGATTGCAGATCGCAACAGGCAAGTGAGTCATATCGGAGTGTGGCGCAGCCCGGTAGCGCTACTGCCCTGGGAGCAGAAGGTCCGAGGTTCAAATCCTCGCACTCCGACCAGATTTAAGCATGGACGATTTCGTAGGGGGCGTTATAACGCACCGTTTTGCCCAAACATGGAAGTTTGAGAAGAAATAAATGTGACGTAGATGCATTGAAAAAAACGATGCATAAGAAATGCAAGGCTTTGTTTGATACTCGTAAGCGGTGCGTTACAACGCACCCTACAGGAATAAGCCTGATGCAGACACGCAATAAGAAATGAATGAATGCGCATGTGGTGGAATTGGCATATACGCTGGCCATGGAACTCATTTCACCAATATAAGCGAGATGCGTTTGTCTCATAACGTGGGCTGGCAAGGCGGACGAGGCAGTCAATAGCGGTGCTATTGATAACGAGTTCAACGCAGTCCAGCGCACGTTATGAGGCAAACCCTTCGGGAACTGACGATTTGGGCGCATTGCAGCGTTGTGCCCCTCGCTAAGGCAGGAGCCTTAGCAGCGGGACACGCCTTGCACTACATCCCAAATCGCCTTGTTCGCACTCGCTTATATTGGTGAAATGAGTTCCCAGTCAGTGCCGGAAGGATTGAGGGTTCAAGTCCCTCCTTGCGCACCAGTTTTACAGGGGATTAGCCAAGCGGTGACGGCATCGGGTTTTGAACCCGACATTCCAAGGTTCGAATCCTTGATCCCCTGCCAGTTTGAGTAGTGAAATGTTTTTTCGGAGTGTGGCGCAGCCTGGTAGCGCAACTGCTTTGGGAGCAGAAGGTCCGAGGTTCAAATCCTCGCACTCCGACCAGTTAGAGCGTTGCATCGTTCTGTAGAGGGCGTCGTTTTATACGGCGTTCTCTACACCCTGAATTTTTCTTGTGGCGGTAATTGAGACTAGAGAATGAATGGCGATGAAAGAAAAATCAGCCTGCTTTGGGGTGACCATAACTTAACGGTGAAAGTCGTGGATTGTGATTCCGCTTATCCCGGTTCGATTCCGGGTGGTCACCCCAAAGCAGGTTGAAGCAAATGATGAATGCGCGTGTGGTGGAATGGTATACACGCTGGTTTCAAAAACCAGTACCGCAAGGTTTGAGGGTTCGAGTCCCTCCATGCGCACCAATATTTGGAAACGTGGCAGAGCGGCCATTGCAGCTGTCTGGAAGACAGTAGGGCTGAAAGGTCCCGTGAGTTCGAGTCTCACCGTTTCCGCCAGTTGGTAAGCACATCAACATGTGCACTTCTGTAGGGTGCGTTACAACGCACCGTTTTGCCCGGGCGTAGATAGTTGGTGCGAAAAAAAGTAATAAAAACCGGCGCACAAAAAATGCAAGGTTTTGTTTTGATAGCCGAAGGTGGTGCGTTGCAACGCACCCTACAGAAGGCAAGTAGTGAACAATGAATTAATGCGCGTGTGGTGGAATTGGGATACATGCTGGTCTTAGAAACCAGTGCCGAAAGGATTGAGGGTTCAAGTCCCTCCGCGCGCACCAGTTTTACAGGGGATTAGCCAAGAGGCCAGGCACCGGAATTTGAGTCCGGCACACCAAGGTTCGAATCCTTGATCCCCTGCCAGTTTGAGTAGTGAAAGTTTTTCGGAGTGTGGCGCAGCCTGGTAGCGCTACTGCCCTGGGAGCAGAAGGTCCGAGGTTCAAATCCTCGCACTCCGACCAGTTGGAATCGCGCATTTTTTTGCTGCGTGATGTCAGTTAATGCGCGTGTGGTGGAATGGTATACACGCTGGTCTTAAAAACCGGCACCTCTTGGCATGTGGGTTCGAGTCCCACCACGCGCACCACGATTGCCATCGATATCACCGCCGTCAGGCCAAACTTGATCTGGCGTCCAGCGTCGTCTTGCGAAGGACAGCACTACATGCGCGCATGATGAGATTTACATCCACAAAGCATGTGGTAACAAAAAATTTGAAAGCGTGGCAGAGTGGATCAATGCACCTGTCTACATACAGCGATCGCTGTCGGGGGCCGTGAGTTCGAATCTCACCGTTTTCAGTTTGTTTGACCTGGTATTTGTATGTGGCAGGAGGTGTCAATATAGATGTATCCAATAGGCACAGCTTGGATTGTTGTAAGGCTGCGCAATACTTTGCACAGATTTGCAAATGAATTTGCATTTTTCAAAAATTGAAAAAGTCCGCATGTTAGCGGACTTTTTGGTCAGACAGCATAGAAAAAATAAGGAAGTTTCTAATTTAAAAGAAAATCATTTTCTGTATTTTTTCAAGAAAACCGCCTAAGAATACGATTACCGTAACGACTACTGTAAAGGCAACTACAACGGGCTGTCGTTCCCATTTCTCTTTTAAGAGAGTATAAAAAGTTGGCCTGCTTTCAATTAATTTTGCATTGAATATTTCGATTTCTGCTTTTGACCTATTCCAAACACTTTGGAATGCGCTATCAAGAGACTTGTAGTCGAGCAAGCCTTTATTGGACATTGCAGCAGCGACGTCACCTGCATTTGATATAAGAATTCCTTGCACTTTATCCTTCTCTTGTGAGATGCGATTTAAAAGTGTAGTGGCTGTATTGGACAAATATGTTTCATCATATTTGTCTAAATCAGAAGAAATTGCACGCTTGTAGTCTTCCAATGCTCCTGCACTGTATTTCTCAACGTAATCAGCGCAAATTCTTAACACTCCAAGAATGTACATGCTGGAATGGAACGTTCCCCGACTAATCATGTCGCCGCGGTGCTCTTTTAAAAGGTCATGCAACAGAGTAGTTTCGGAAACTGATCTTGAATCAAGCAGTACTGCTAATTGCTCCGTCATATTTTTGCCTTTAGCTTGGCTAAATGACTCAAGTTTTTTTACTGCTGCAATTTGGTGTGCCATGTTGGCTCCTTTAATCAAAAAAGATTTTTGTATAAAATTTATTTGACAAGAACCAGCTCATGCCCGAGACTGTTAGATTCCAAGCTAAAGTACCTGCACAAGTGGGTTCTTTGTTTTCCGGGACAAGTGACTTGTCCCGGAAAACTGTCAAGCGAAAGCAATACGAGTAGTTTTATATTGCAATCTCATAGCGCTCTATATTTCCTCCAGTGCTACTGACGCACATTGTAATGCTGTACTTCTGCATATATCCACATACAATGAAAACAGATAGTTGAAAATTGTACATAACTGTATATACACTCAGCTGAATTTCTCCTATGAGAACAGTATTAAAATTAATAAAAAATCCAATGTTAACTATTGTTAAGTGAATCAAATGTACAACAATAAATCTCGTATGTGCTTGTAGATACTGATTGCATTTGATCTATTTCAGTCTGTTTGCAATCCATTCCGCGACTTGCGGGACAACGGCGTTTCCGGCAGCATGAGTTTCCGCAAAGTGGGCCTCATCTAGTCCCCGGCAAATCCCATTATTTTCAACCTCTCCGATCCGATCAACCATCTTATGCCTGTGCTCTTCGGCAAAGATGAGGCCCGAACCACTGATATTGATTTGTGAGGTTGCGCTTCCTGATAGAAGGGTAGGATAAGCCCATCCATCGATTTCTGCGGGGTAGTCTGCCGGGCTCGTCGAGCCAGAAAAAGCTCCCACTGCTGCGGCGTCAGCCAGCAGCCCAATTGGGGGATACTGTCCAAGACCTGCGACCAGAAAAACGCGACGGCGGCGCGTGGGGACTCCGAAATACTGAGCATTAAGCACTCGCCAGTATCCCACATACCCGCAGTCGGCAAGGGATTCAACGACTGTCTGGAAGTCTCTGCCAACTTTACTTTAAGGCGACGCGAAACTTTGAACTAGTTTACGCGTACATTTGAATCTCTTTACCTAGCACAAATTATTATTGGTCCGCTTTCGTATTTGGAGCGAAGGCTATGTCCCATCTCCTCGTTTGAATACAGTTGCCATGATGGCTTGTCACTCTATTATTAATATTGTGATACCATCCTTGCAATTAATTTCCCATATGAAATTTTAATTGCCTGGCAAATCATATTTCATCAGGATCAAATGCTCTATGCGAGCTTGTCCAGATTGTCTGCAAAGGGTTTCCTTTTCATGCGGTTCTGAGGTCGCTTGCATGATGTGCAAACTCATAAAGGTCATCCATGACGAAATTCACGCACTTACGTACTCCCTTGCTTGGCCTGATGACGGCAGCCATATTATCTGCTTGCGGTGGTGGTGGCAGTAATGTGGCAACTTCCAATCCCGTTGATGGCGGTAATAGTGGTAACAATGGCAGTGGCAACACTGGTACTGTAAGTACCGGCAGCATCGCCCTGTTTGCTGGTAATGTCGGTGGCTCTGGCAATGCCGACGGTGCTGGTGCCTATGCACGCTTTAACGTCTTGAGCGGTATTGCTGTTGATGGCAGCGGTAATGTGTATGTCGGCGACTACGGGCGCGTGCGTAAAATCACCCAGGCTGGCGTGGTCACGACCTTTGCGGGTGGAACATCTGCAGGCGGCACCGGCAGCAGTGGAAGGTTGTTTAAATTCGACCATATGGTGACAGATGCTGCTGGTAATATCTATGTCCTTGATTACGGCTGCAAGATACTTAAGCTGACACCTGCTGCTGTCTCGTCAACCCTGGCTGGCAATGCATGTGATTCCCCCGTTGACGGCCCTGGCAATACTGCCAGGTTCAACATGCTGAATGGTCTGGCGATTGACAAGGCGGGTAATTTATATGTGTCTGATGAGCAGACCGTACGCAAGGTCACACCGGCAGGCGTGGTGACGACTATGGCCGGGCAGTTCAGGGTGGCGGGTTCTGAGGATGGGGCAGGTGCAAATGCGCGCTTTTATTGGCCAGGTGATCTGGCGGTAGATGATGCAGGCAATGTTTATGTGCCGGACAAATACAACCACGTGATACGCAAGATCACCGCTGCAGGCGTGGTTAGCACCATTGCCGGTCGCGCTGGTGAAACAGGCAGCCTTGACGGGGCAGGGGCAGCAGCCCGTTTCCAGGAACCACGCGCAGTGGCATTGGATGCGGCAGGCAATCTGTATGTAGCAGATTCGCTCAACAGCTTAATACGAAAAATCACACCTGCCGGTGTGGTCAGTACAATTGCAGGTGTTGCCGGGCTGACGGGCCCAGAAGATGGTACAGGTTCATCAGCACGTTTTGATACGCCTGAATCCATAGCCAGCGACAGCGCCGGTAACCTGTATGTGGCAGATACGAAAAATTTCAAAGTGCGCAAAATCAGCGCTGCAGGTGTCGTCACGACACTGGCCGGTTCGAGTATTGTCTGGGGTATGGCTGATGGTAACGGCGCAGTGGCCAACTTCAATGCACCAGCTAATCTGACTGCAGACAGCAGCGGTAATCTGCTCCTCTCAGATGGCATTGCCTTGCGCAAGATCAGCGCTGCAGGCATGGTCACGACTGTGGTCAACAGCACGGCAAAATTCAACCAGATCCATGGTTTGACGATAGATGCCAGCGGCAATGTCTATGTTGCAGACACGATAGGCACGGTCAGCCAGATCAGCCCCGCAGGCGTCATCACGCAACTGGCTGGTACGGTCGACCGGTATGGCCTGGTCAATGGAACAGGCAGTAATGTCAGGTTCAATTCACCGAATGGTATAGTCACCACCAGCAATGGCGATATGCTGATTGCCGACATCGCCAATAAAACCATACGCAAGATGACGATAGCCGGCCTGGTCGATACATTTGCCAGCGTCCCCTTGGGACAGGCAGTTTACTTCAGCAATCCTGCGTCGGTACGTTTGACGCCGTTGGTATCTAACGGCATGGCGGTGGATGGCAGTGGCAATCTCTATGTGGCAGATGGTGGCAATCATGTGATTTTCAAAATTTCCAGCGAAGGTGTCAGCAGCATTTTTGCAGGTGCCAGCGGCCAGGCAGGCAGTGCTGACGGCAGTGGCGCGGCAGCCCGCTTCAACCGTCCGCAAGGCCTGAGTATTGATACCAAAGGCAATCTTTACGTCGCTGATACGGACAATCATACCGTACGTAAAATCACGCCAGCAGGCCTGGTCAGCACATTGATAGGGGTAGCCGGTCAGGAAGGCTTCACCCCCGGGACACTGCCAGGTGCCTTGTCCAAACCCCAGTCTGTGGTTTTTAGCGGTGATGCTTTGTATGTCACGACTTACCACGGTGTCGTGGTGGCACGTAATTTCTAAAATGCTCAGGCATCCTGAAGAGTGCTGCAATCAGGCGCAGGCATTCCACTTTGCGGTGACTTTGGTCAATGAATAAATGGATAATCGCAGGGCGCATTGCAATGAGCCCTGCATTACTGCAATGATAGTAGTGAGATGATGATCGTGCGGTATATGGAATCGTCACGCAAGGTGATGCTAGCTGGTACGCCAGAGCGCTGATGCTGCATCATCTGTATGACGCAGCATTTGGTAATGTCGGTGAATCCAGCTTATCAAGTCAGCCAGTCAATTCAAATGGAAAGAATCAAAAAATGCCGCTATCTTGGGTGAATTTGCTTCGTCCTTGGGGGCGCCGGCTTCGATGATGTAGACGGTTTTTCCGACCAGGAAATAATCCACGCGCTTGACACCGCCCTTGGCAGACAGCATCAGGCTGCGGCCGGTGTTGCCTTCTACCCGTATGGTTTTTTCGTCGGTGATATTGATCTTGCCCTGGCTGACGATACTCTCCCTGAGCGTGTCGAGGAAGTATGTCGCATCAGCAGGTCGCACAGCCAGGTCGAAAGAGGTAATCCCATACTGCATCTTGCCAGCGCGCAGCGAGTAACTGTGGTTGTTGAAAACTCCTTCGGCTTTGGGGTTTGCCTGTTCTGTTGGTGTGCCCGGCATGCTGATGGTGTAGCGTTGATCAGGTGGTGAAAATTCGGCAACCGGGTCTTCTTTTGGGGGCTTGATAAACTTGCCCGACATCGCATACATGCAGGCGGTCAGCGCCAGGCTGACCAGGAAGATATTGCGCAGGTCATGGTTATCATCGGGAATGGCCTCGCGCGCGCCAAACAGGCCGACTTTATAGCCTTCTTCCTTGATCAGGGCAGTGGCTTTCATGTTGAAGACCACCATCAGGATGATGTTCACGATAGGGACAAAAGACAGCAGGAACATCAATGCTGTTTTGCCGCCAGACCAGCCCAGGCCGCCAGCAACGCGGAAGAAACCAAAGATGCTCATGATGATGGTCATCACGCTCAGGCAGAAAATCGACATCAATTCTGCACGGCTGCCATAATCAACATTCTTGGCCCAAGCTGCCAGCACAAAATAAGCCACAATGCCGAGGATGAGCAAGCGCTGGCCGCTGGCCAGGCGGCCTACTTCGTCACTGGCACCGTGGTGATGTTCAAACTGCACATTGCCTGCGGAGGAATTGTTGCCGCCGCTGCCGCCAACATCTCTGGTCCTGGCATTTGTGCTGCTGGCAGGTGTTGTGCTACCCGCCATGGCAGGAAACGCATTGATGTCCGTGCGGCTGAAGATCCAGTTATACACGGCACGGTTGATGGCAAACACGGAGGCTTTCGCCGTGATCGCAATCGAGACCAGCATGCTGTCGGTACGTATGCAGCAAATCAGCATATGGCTTTCTTCGTCATCGCCTGGCTGCTTGCCTTTGTACTCTGCCACGATACCCTGGATGCGGTTACCCCAGTTTTCACCCTTGATGATGCTGGGCTTGGCCACCTGCTGCATGTGCGGCAGTTCCTTGTCCACAATGTGCAGGCGCATGCCCACCCATTTTTCTATGGATATATGGTCGCGTGCAAAGCCATTGGCTTCGAGCTTGGTGCCGGTTGCCGGGTCCAGCAAATGCAGTGAGCGGCTGTTCTTGACTTCTTTCCAGCTGCCTGGCGCATAAAATTCCAGGTTCAGATTGGCATTGCGAAATGCTTTGGGATTCAGATTGGAAATGTCATGCCCCGTCAGTTCGCGCTGGCTGGATGGCGTGGCGACTGGCTCTGGTTTTTTTGCGGCGGGTTTATCCCAGTCTTCCAGACTCAGGGTGCCGGTGGCAGATGGACTTGGCCGACTTTGCGGCTTGGGGGCGAAAGGGTCAAATTCCATGTGGTTTATTTTTTAGTCGGTGGAATGGCACGCGTTTCGCCAAAATCAAAGCGTGGATTAAAACATTGGCCTTCTGCTTGTGTCAAATTGTTTCAGTGCTTTACAAGTCGATATAATTGCCATGCGGGAATGTTGGGCGAGGGTAGACCTTTACCCCAGACTTGTTGACAGCGATGATGGAAAACACGCAGACCCAGGACTCAATATATTGAGCCGCTTATGTATGTCGCTTATGTGCGTCGTGTATGGTGATGGTGAGCTAATGTGTGAGCAGCAATGTCCTACGGCGCATTGCAATGCGCCTTACGTCACGGCAATATTGGCGATGAGGATGTACCGAATTTTACGCCGCACGTGGTCATGCTGATGGCTAAACTTCTGTCGCTTCCACCAGCATTTCATCCACCACCCAGGTCTGCAGCCAGCCACCTATTTCACTGGCAATCTCTGGATTATTTTCTGCCGCCTGTTCACACACATCGGCAAAGCGCATGCCTGTTCCCAATTGCTGCAAGGCCTGGGCTTCTTCTGTACCCAATGACCTGAAATGCGCCTGCAACTGCTTGCGCCAGACCATCCACGCGGTCGCTTGCTCTGTGCACTCTGGCGCAGGCGGTGTGCTGTCTTCATTTAACGCCAGCCAGATCGCCACACTGTTCCATTGCATGGGGATGAATTGCAGCGAGTTGCTGGTGCGCAAACCCACGGTCTCCCAATCGCTGACTGTTGCCAGATCAGGCAGTGTCAGGATAGCGTGATCAGGCGCATCAAAGGACAGGCCCAGCGCCCATTCAAATTGCGCCAGCTCAGCGACTTGTGGGTGTTCGGCAAACTGCGTACGTAACTGCTGTGCAAATGCATCGCCAAACCAGCGCAGGTTGCGATAGTGAGAGGGATGGGTTTCTATGTACTGTGCACAGGCCTGATAAAATAATTCGTCACCCAGATATGCATGGGTCTTGCTGTAAGCCTCAGACAATGCATCGCGCAGGCGCAGGCGATAAGCCTGGTAATAAATGTCCAGCCGGGCATCACGCCCCAGGCCGGGTGTTTCGGCCAGGTGCCTGTGCATGCTGCCCGCATCGCGCTGGCCTAAAATAAATTGCTGGAAATCTGATTGCAGGGTCTGGGTCGCGTTCATCATTGTCACCTTTATGCCGCAATGGCTGGTGAAAGTATGTCGGCACAAATACGGCGAGCCTGATTGAGTTCAGCCACCAGCTCTGCCAGCGGCGGGATATTGTCATCACGCTCTATCATGCTGGGCACTGCACCAAAGCGGCGTATCGCCTGCGCATACAAGGCCCATACCGGGTCGGCGATGGGCTGGTCATGGGTATCGACAATATGCGTGCCGTGATCACTATGCCCGGCCAGGTGAATTTGCTGGACCCGGTCAAGGGGGATGCCGCGCAAATATGCCATCGCGTCAAAACCATGGTTGATGCTGCTGACGTAGATATTATTCACATCCAGCAAAATCATGCTGTCAGCCTGTTCGGCAATGGCGGCGACAAATTCCCATTCGGGCATGCTGTCGCTGCTGTATTGCAGATAGCTCGATACATTTTCCAGCACCAGCCTGCGCCCCAGCACATCCTGCACGCGGCGCACATTGCTGGCGACCAGGTCTATCGTTTCTTCGTTATATGGCAGCGGGAACAGGTCATGCATATTCTTGCCATGCACACCCGTCCAGCAGATATGGTCAGACACCCACATAGGCGCAACCCTGTCGATGAGCTTTTTCAAGTCACGCAGGTAGTCATCCGTCGGGCCTTCTGCCGTGCCTATCGACATCGAAACGCCGTGCATGACCACGGGGTAATCAGCGCGTATGGCATCGAGCATCGCCAGTGGTTTGCCACCGGGCACCATATAGTTTTCAGACAAGATCTCGAACCAGTCCACAGCCGGTTTATCGGCCAGTATGGACAGATAATGGTCGGTACGCAAACCCAGGCCAAAGCTGGAAGAGGTGAGGGGATTTGTCATGATGAATGTGTGTAGAGTGGAAACAGAAAATGCGCTGACCATGATAGTCAGCGCATTTCATCAATCAATAAGGATTATTTATCCAGATCAATGATCTTGCCGCCTTTGGCCAGGCACTGACCAGCAGCTACCGCTACAAAGCCATGGCCTTTGCAAGAATTTTGGCCTTTGCATGCGTTTTCTGCTGTTTTGCAATCGCTAGTACCTTTGCAACTGTTGATGCCAGAACAATGTACCTTGTCACCAGCGCTGATCGTGCTTGTGCCAGCAACAGCAAAGCCAGACAAAGCCAGAGTAGCGGCAGCAGCAGCGATCAGGGCACCAGTTTGGATAGATTTTTTCATGATGTGTTCTCCGTAAAATATAAAATAAGTGAAGGTAATTAATTACTATTTAAGTGCTATTGAAAGTCAAACCAAGTTCTTTGCCTGCCTTATCGTCAGCATCAACAAGCAGAACTTAAGCATCAGTCGGACGGATTTCAGATTACTTACACTTCTTTTTAAAATATTTTAAAAAAATTTTTGGAGAGGAAAAACCAGGAAATGTGGGCATACCCTGCACACCAATAAGATGCCGTATATCAATATTGATAAACTAGCGGGTCAGTGTGCACGGAACTGCATATCGAAGCCATAACTGTAGGGCGCATTGCAATGCGCCCTACATCACGGGGATGATGAAAACGGATACTGGTTTGCGTGATACGCTACACTCACGATTTATTTAATTCTTGCCGTAAGCATGTCTGAGCACATACCCACACGACAATCCGACAATGCCGCTGAATTCGTCGCCGAAATCGATGACGTCTTTGGCCGCATTGCCAGCCGCTATGACAGTCTGTGTGACCTGTTCAGCTTTGGCATACACCGTACCTGGAAGCGCCGCGTCGCCGACATCATCGCGCAGGAAGAATGGCAAACCCTGCTCGATGGCGCAACCGGCACAGGTGACATCATGTTGCGCGTGCTGGCAAAACAGCTACCCGCCAGCCGCCACATCATCGCCTCTGATATCAGCCCGCAAATGCTGGCGATTGCGCAAGGCAAGCTGGGCCAGCATAGAGAGCAAGTGCGGCTGTGTCAGTTGGATATGCACAGCATGCCTGATATTGCCAGCGGCAGTGTCGATGCTTATTCGATTTCACTGGGCCTCAAAATTTGCCAGCGCCACCTGGCCCTGCAAGAAGCCCTGCGCGTCCTGCGCCCTGGTGGCCGCCTGATCATATTAGAAGCTTCCAACATCCGCCCCGCATGGCTGCATAGCGCTTACCTGACCTATATGTCCATCTGCACCCCCATCATCGCATGGATAGCCACCGGCGGCGATGCCTCGGCTTACAAATATCTGCTGCAAGGCGTACGCGAATTCCCAGGCGCAGAACAACTCGCTGCCGAGATGCAGGATATGGGCTTTAGCGATATCCAGTTTGAAAGACTGTCGTTGGGGATAGTGGCAGTGCATACGGCGCGGAAGCCGGGGTGACGAGCGGAGCCAGGGTAGGTACGATTAGATCGCGTAATCGTACGCATGTTGAGCTTTGAAATTACAAAAATATATAGAACAGCCATGCCTTAATCTGCCGGAAGAACAAAAATTTTACTCATGCAATTTCCCATGAAAATCAGTTTTGAAAATAGCAGGATTTTGCTGACATGCGTACGATTACGCTGCGCTAATCGTACCTACGATACTAAACTAAACAGACTCCCGTCATTCCGCATTTGTAAGGATTAATTTGATCGTATAGTATCCAGGATTGATGGTAATTCGCCTGTGTCTGATTCACTCCTATTTTTTAAACAGAGCCCAGAATTTATGGTAGCTAACGTATCTCAATGTGCAAATTGCGGCGCTCTTCTGGCCGCGCCCAATGCGGTTTGTCTGCACTGCGAACCAGAATTTACAGCACCAAATACAGCACAGGATACTGGCAAGTACCGGTGCCCGGATTGCGCCTGCCGTTTTGACCAGGCTGCTGTTGCACTCTGGCCGCCGCATGTGAAATGGTACTGGCCACAATCCTATAAGCTGCAATGCCCGCATTGCCAGGTGTTCCTCAGGGACAGGACTATCCCGTACAGGAGCAAGGCAGAATTGGCCGCGCTTCCTCTTCTCATCATCCTGTCTGCTTTCTCCCTCTGGCGACCTGGTACGCAGATTATCTTGCTTGCTTTGCTGATGGTGGCAGAGTTTGTACGCTGGCGGGCAGCGAAAAAAATAGTTTTTGCGGAAGAAGACAGATATGTCGGTGACAAATCAGGGACGTCAATGTAACAAGTTTGGCGTAAGCACATAGAGGCATGGCTCACTCAAGCATTGCCGTGACGTAGGGCGTATCGCAATGCACCGCTGTGCGCGTCGTACACGGCACAGATATTCTTCCCCGGTATGCGGTGATCTCATACGACGCATTATAATGCGCCCTACATCACGGCGATGATGCAATTCAGTGTGGAGCAACGCGCTCAGTTTGTTTACTTGTTGTCTCAGGTGTTCGCCAGACTTTCAGATGCCTGATCCGTTTGCCTCGCCTCCGCAATAATCCAGTCCCTGAACACCTGAACTTCGGCGCGTGGCGAAGATGATTCGTCGATGAGCCAGTAGGCATAGTCGCTATTGCCCAGGCGGGTGTCATCCATTGCCACCAGGCGGCCATCCTTTAGCATGGGTTGTATCAGCGCGGCGCGGCCCAGGGCGATGCCGTGCCCTTCCAGGGCGGCGTGGATGACCTGGTCGTACTGGTTGAGATGCAGGTAGGCCTTGGGTTTTGCGTCTGGCCTGATGCTGAGCAGGCCGGTGGCGGTCAGCCAGTCTGACCAGCGTAGCCAGGGCAGGGCGCGCTCATCAAGTTCCAGCAAGACTTCATTCAGCAAGGCCTGCGGATGGGCAAACGCGCGGGCGGCGATTTTTGGGCAGGCCACGGGCATGACCTTTTCACCGAAGAGCCTGATCGCATGCGCTGGCACATCTGCCGCGCGGGCATAGCGTATTGCCAGGTCCAGGCCTTCTTTCTTCAAATCCAGCGTGCGGTTGTTGGCGGAGACACGCACGTCGATATTCGGATGCGCTTCCTGGAACGCGCCCAGCCTTGGCAATATCCACAAACCTGTGACGCTGATGGACGCAGTCATGGTCACCGCCTGCAACTGCCCCTGTTGTTGCAGGGACATGCTGTAGGCAGCCAGCTTGTCCAGCCAGGGCGAGGCCAGTTGCAGCAGTTGCTCGCCCGCCGGGGTCAGGGCGATGGCGCGGTGTTTGCGTATCAACAGTTTGCTGCCCAGATGTTCTTCCAGGCTTTGTATCTGGCGGCTGACGGCAGATTGCGTCAGGCACAGGTCTTCCGCCGCCATGGTAATGCTCATGCGCCGGGCAACGGCGACAAAACCACGGATGGCGTCGAGCGGCGGCAAGTGAAGTAAGGGGTTACTCATGATACTCATGAATATAGTTCATGCAAGACATGCACAAATTACGTTTGTACATCACTCTTCTACCTATAAAATGGACAGCATGATGTTTGATGAGATGCATTCTATCGCATGAGCATAAAACATGTTGGCTGCCGGGGCAGCCCCAATTTTGAGGTGCAGGTAATGCCAGGAATGTTCAGTCAGTTTCCACAACAACGCCCCGTCCTGACCGCTCTGGCATTGTCGCTGGGGGCGGCAATTGCATTGGGCCTGTCGCGCTTTTCTTACGGCCTGCTGCTGCCACCCATGCGCACCGACCTGGGCTGGTCTTATCTGCTGGCAGGGGTGATGAATACCGGCAACGCACTCGGCTATTTTCTGGGTGCGCTGATCACGCCCATGTTGATGCGGCGTTGTCGTGCGCACAGCCTGCTGACGGGTGGCGCCGTGCTGACGGGCATATTCATGCTGGTGTCAGGCATGGTCACTGCAACCGGCTTTTTGCTGCTGCAACGCATACTGGCAGGCATCTCCAGCGCACTGATTTTTATTGCGGGTGGCGTATTGATCTCGCGCCTGGGTGGCTTGCATGCTGCGCGTGCGGGTTTGCTGATAGGGCTGTATTACGGCGGCACGGGCTTTGGCATTACCCTGTCTGCCCTGCTGGTTCCTGCCACGCTGGCAGCGGCACAGGCACAGCATGTCGAGCATGCCTGGCAGTGGCCGTGGCTGACGATGGGCGCAGTCTGCCTGCTGGCGACCATCGTCATGAGTCTGCCTGTCCGGGCCATACAGGATTTGCCTGGCCAGGCGGGGGCCAGAAGCGCGTTCAGTATCAGGGCGTTTGGTTTTGGCCTGGCGGGCTATTTCATGTTTGGCGCAGGCTACATAGGCTATATGACCTTTGTCGTCGCCCTGTTGAAAGAACAGGGTATGCCTGCGCCAGCCATCACTGGTTTTTATTCCTTGCTTGGGCTGGCGGTGCTGGCCTCGTCGCGCATCTGGGCAGGCATGCTGGACCGTTATAAGGGTGGGCAGTCACTCGCTATTCTGACTTCGCTGGCGGGTCTGGCGGCATTGCTGCCCGCACTGAGTAGCAATGTCTTCGCCGTGTTTGCATCCGGCATTTTGTTTGGCGCAGTGTTTTTGTCAGCAGTGGCATCCACCACCGCGCTGGTGCGGCACAATGCCAGGCCAGCAGCATGGTCTGCTGGTATCAGCGCCTTCACCACCGTGTTTGCATTGGGCCAGATCGTCGGCCCCACCATCGTAGGCTGGATAGCCGACGGCACTGGCGGGCTGGAACGTGGCCTGATATTTTCTGGCCTGACGCTGTTTGTCGGCGGCATCCTCGCATGGCAGCAAAAGCCTGTGCAAAGTATGGATGCATGATCATGGATGTGACGGCGATGCTTGCAAAGGGATTGCGCAGGGCGCGTTGCAATGCGCCGCATGTGTGTGTTGCGAACGGTGCAGATTTTATACAGTGATGCAATGATGCAATGAAGTAAGCATTGCAAAATTTCTTATCAAGGCCAAGCTTCTAAAAAGCCACCAAGTCGCTTACCATATCCAAAATATGCATTCAACATTACTTAGATATAATCTCATTGAAGTGTTCACACCACGTAGAACTCCACATAGACAACCGCTATCACTCACTAACAAGGCTGATCAATGAAAGCACCAGGACTGCAAGCGCTACCCCACTTCTTTATACTGCTGATGCTGGCCTTGCTTGCACCGACAGCGTCGGCAGCAACGCCAGCAAGGGCAGCAACTGAGACGGCAGCGATTTTTAAAGACAAGCCCTACAGCCTTGATTTGAGCGAGATCGAAGCACTGGACCCCCAACCTCTGGAAATTTCTGAATTCTCCCCTGAACCGAACCAGATACAGGGAGTGAAAATTGTATCAAAGGGGCGCATATTCCCTTTCACCTATGAAGTAATCACCTTGCCGCCACCAGTTGATGGCGACAGCGCAGAGTTATTAAAAACGATCAAGAGTGCGCTTGATAAGCACGAAGACATTATTTTGTCGACACTGCAACACAGCAAATTCCTGGGCAATTTCCTGCATTATTTCCATCAGGTGTCAGTCAACGACAAGCCGCATCATGTGTCGTCAAACTATATCTTTGTCAACGGCAAAACGACCTATCATATCGTTGGTACAAGCTATGCCCCCATGGTGATGCCGAGAGAAAAAGGTTGGGGACCACCTGCACCTGACAAAAATGCAGACAGTGAAGCGAGGCTTTTGTTGAGGGCGATGCGGTTTAAGTGAAACCATGGCTTGTGAACGCTTGAATGATGAGTGAATACTTTTTAGCCTGTCGTGACGATTAGCGAAACCCGATCGCATGCATGATTATCTGTATGCATTAGTCGTACATGCATCACGCCATATCGTTGTATATCGTAGCCAGAATTGTAGCAAGTAGGGTGCGTTATAACGCACCAATTAGCGCACCGCATTTCAATTTCAGAAATCACATGCTCTACGGCGCATCCATGGTGCGTTATAACGCACCCTACAAAAAAGGGATGGCACACTTTACGCGCGCCATCCCTGCAAGCACTACCAATCAAATCCTGGCCTTAACTATTCGCCACCCTCGCCAACACAGGTTCGTGTTCCTGATAAGACTCATTCGCTGGTACACCGGTGGCAACAGGCTCTTTGCCTTCTTCCCATTTCGCCACGACCGAGGTCGCAATGCTATTACCCAGCACATTGGTCGCTGTCCTGCCCATGTCGAGGAACTGGTCTACGCCCATGATCAGCAAGAGGCCTGCTTCTGGCAGGTTGAACATGGGCAGCACTGCGGCCACCACCACCAGTGAAGCGCGGGAGACGCCTGCCATACCTTTGCTTGACACCATCAGCACCAGCAAGATAGTGATTTGCTGCGACAGGCTCATCTCTATGCCATAGGCCTGGGCGATGAACATCACGGCAAAGGCCTGGTAGACCATGGAACCATCAAGATTGAAGGAATAACCCAGCGGCAGCACAAAGCCGGTGATCTTGCTGTTGACGCCGAATTTTTCCAGCTGCTCTATGGTCTTGGGATAAGACGCTTCACTGCTGGCGGTAGAAAACGCAATGATCATCGGTTCCTTGATCAGGCCTATCAGGCGGAACACATCGCGTCCCAAAAACAAAAAGCCCACGCCTATCAAGATCACCCACAACACTGCCAGCGCCAGGAAGAAAGTGCCGAGGAACTTGCCATACGTGACCAGTACCTCCAGACCCTGCACCGTAATTGCCGCAGCCACGGCAGCGAACACACCTATAGGTGCAAAGCGCATGACATAGTCAGTGATCTTCAACATGGTATTGGCGGTTTCTTCTATCGCGTTAACCAGCACGCGCGGGCCGTTGCCTTTGAGTGAAGACAGGGCGAAACCAAAGAAGATGGAAAACACCAGTATCTGCAAAATCTCGTTATTACCCATCGCTTCAAAGAAGCTGCGCGGGAATACATGCGTCAAAAAGTCCTTGAAGTTCAGTGACGAAGTCGCCAGCTTGGTGGTCGCATTCACATCAGGCAAAGTCAGTGCCAGCGAACGGCCAGGTTCAAAGATGTTAGAGAACAGCAAGCCTATCGCCAGCGAAATCAGCGATGCGCTGATGAACCAGGTCATGGCTTTCAAGCCCACCCGACCTATCGAACCAGAATCACTATGCGCCATGCCCGCCACCAGGGTAGTGAACACCAGCGGTGCGATAATCATCTTGATGAGACGTAAAAAGATGTCAGTGACGATGCTGAAGTAACCGGCAATGGTCTTGGCGTGCGCTGCATCTGCTGCATAGCGGTGGCAGATGTAGCCAGTGATCAGCCCCAGCACCATGCCGGTGATGATCCATGTGGTCAGTCTGTTTTTTTTCATTTGTCTCTCCTAAGGTTTTGTTTGATCAATTCTGTCGCGGATATCCTTGTGCCTTATTTGGCAATCATGGTTTCGCCTATCTCGACCTGGCGTGGCATCGTCAGTCTTTGCGGTTGCAGGATTTCCTTCAACTGCGCTTCAGTCAGTAGTTTCTTTTCCAGCACCAGGCTGTAGACGCTTTTGCCACTCAGCAGGGCTTGTTGTGCCACTTCGGTGGCGGCGCTGTAACCGATATAGGGGTTGAGGGCGGTGACTATGCCTATGGAGTTTTCTACGATTTCGCGCAGGCGTTCATGGTTGGCAGTGATGCCATCAACACAGCGTTCTGCCAGCACCATGCAGCCGTTGGACAAGTGCGAGACACTCTTGAACAGGCTGTGCGCGATGATGGGTTCAAAGGCATTTAACTGCAACTGGCCAGCTTCTGCCGCAAAGCTGATGGTCACATCATTGCCTATCACCTCAAAGGCAATCTGGTTCACTACTTCAGGTATCACAGGGTTGACCTTGCCCGGCATGATGCTGGAACCGGCCTGCACGGCAGGCAGATTGATTTCACCAAAACCCGCACGCGGGCCGCTGGATAAAAGGCGCAAGTCATTGCACATCTTCGACAGCTTGACGGCAACGCGCTTCAACACGCCCGACAACTGCACAAACGAACCCACATCCTGCGTTGCTTCTATCAGGTTGGGCGAAGTGGAGAGCGGTATGCCGGTAATATCCTTCAAAGCCTGGCACACCAGCCGCGCATAATCCGGGTGGGTATTGATGCCCGTGCCTATCGCGGTTGCACCGAGGTTGACTTCACACATCAGCTTGGCAGCTTCACGCAGGCGCTCCTGGTCTTCATCTATCATCACTGCGTAGGTGCTGAACTCTTGCCCCAGCGTCATTGGCACGGCATCCTGCAATTGCGTGCGGCCCATCTTCAGCACATCCTTGAATTCCAGCGCCTTGTTATGGAAGGAAGTCTTCAACACCTCCATTGCACTGACCAGTCGCAGGATGCCCTGGTAAGCCGCAATCCGCAAGGCTGTGGGGTAGACATCATTAGTACTCTGGCTCAGGTTGACCTGTTCATTCGGGTGCAGGATCTTGTAGCTGCCGCGAGCATGGCCCAGCTCTTCCAGCGCGATATTGGTGATGACTTCATTCGCATTCATATTGGTGGAAGTACCCGCGCCGCCCTGTATCACGTCCACCACAAAATGCGCATGGAACTTGCCCGTACGGATTTTTTCACAGGCGCTGATGATGGCCTTGCTATGTTCATCACTGACCAGCCCCAGCCCGTGGTTGGCTATTACCGCAGCCTGCTTGACACTGGCCAGTGCCGCCACCAGCTCAGGGTAACTGGAGATGGGCGTGCCGGTTATCGGGAAGTTTTCAATCGCGCGCAAGGTGTGCACGCCATAATAGGCATCCGCCGGTACGGCACGGTCGCCGAGCAAATCGTGCTCTATTCTGGTCGCTGGTGTAGACAAAATAAACTCCTGGTGGTTGCGTGGTTGCGTGGGCTGGTAGGGTTTGCATGCATTTCATCAGACGATGAATTGGCCATGAATAGGCCAAGAATTGCCGATGGATGCACTACGCAACGCAGTGTAGGGAATTAAATTGTTCTAACTATTCTGATTACGCATACTTTGATGCGGTGACAGAATGTAGGGGGAAATGCCGGGGTTTGTTTCAGGGATTGCAGTAGAGGTGCAAAATAGTTTGCAGATTTGCGAGGTGGCGGTGATGGGTGTTTGCAGGGGAGATATGGTGTGAGGAGGCGGTGCGCAATACGTAATATTCAATACGCACCGTCTCCTCTGATTCGAAGTTATTTCAGGATGCCGGTAAACTTCACCGGCATCCTGGAACAAGCCAGTTTAAGGATAGATAGGATCAGTCGTCCAGCTGGACCATGGGCTGGCCCCGACGCTGGTGATGGTCTTCACGTGACAGAAGAAAGGTGTACCACTGGGCAGGTTCGGTATGATGATAGGGGACGCCGAGCCAGTGGCAAAAACACCGCCGCAGGCAGCCGTGTAATTGACCAGGGTGCCCGATCCCAATGCACCTGGAGTAAAGTACACCGTCGCCTGACCAGGAACACTGGTGGCTGTGCCTATGGTAGGTGCGGTTGGCAATACTGGCGGTAGCGTTGGCGTTACCGAAGCCGACACCGCAGACCAAGCACCCGCACCTACGCTGCTGGTGGTCTGCACGCGGCAGGTGTATGCCGTGCCATTCGTCAGGCCAGTGACCACGATAGGCGACGCACTGCCATTGACAGATACACTGCCGCAAGATGCCGTGTACCTGACCAGTGTGCCAGATCCCAAAGTACCGGGATTGAACGACACCGTGACCGCGCCATCACCAGCGACAACCGAACTGATGGCAGGCGCAGCAGGCAATGTCGCCGCCGTTGGTGTCACCGAAGCAGACACCGCTGACCATGCACCCGTACCCACGCTGCTGGTGGTCTGCACGCGGCAGGTATATGCCGTACCATTCGTCAGGCCAGTGACCACGATAGGCGATGCACTGCCATTGACAGATACACTGCCACAAGATGCCGTGTACCTGACCAGTGTGCCAGAACCCAAAGCACCGGGATTGAAGGACACTGTAACAGCCGCATTACCAGCCATCACAGAGCTGATGGCAGGTGCAGCAGGCAATATTGCTGCCGATGGTGTCACCGAAGCAGACACCGCTGACCATGGGCTGCTGCCGACACTGCTGGTAGTCTGCACACGGCAGGTGTAAGCAGTGCCATTCGTCAGGCCAGTGACCGTGATAGGTGACGCGCTACCCGTGACCGAGATGCTGCCGCAGGATGCCGTATACCTGACCAGGGTGCCCGATCCCAGTGCACCTGGATTGAACGACACTTTGACATTGGCATTGCCAGCAACAACAGAACTGATGGCCGGTGCAGCAGGCAGAACTGGTGTCGCCGTTGGCGTTACCGAAGCGGATACCGCCGACCAGGCGCTGCTACCCACACTGCTGTTGGTCTTGACGCGGCAGGTGTAGGCTGTGCCGTTAGTCAGGCCGGTCACATTGATAGGTGAGCCGTTGCCGTTGACAGTAACACTGCCGCAAGTAGCCGTGTAATTGACCAGAGTACCCGACCCCAGTGCACCGGGGTTGAATGCCACCGTGACACTGCCATTACCCGGCAAGACCGAGCTGATGGCAGGCGCACCCGGCACCGTGGCAGCACTGGCTGCAGCCTGCACCAGGTTGTTACAGATGGGGGCAGTATGGGCGATGTTGATGGCAGTGAAGCAGACCTTGTAGTTGAGCGCAGACGTGCTGCTGTTTGCCGTCAGGGTGATGCCGATCGACTGTGTATTACCGCCGAAGGCAGTGCCGTTCACCGTCCATGCATAGGTCGATATATCATTGGCACAAGCAGCTTGCGCAGTGACCGTGCCGCCGCTGGCTGGCAGGGTGGCAGCAGTCAGGTTAACGCCTGAACAAACCGGTGCCTGATACACACGCTTGACGTTGGTCGAAAAATACTTGCCCGTAAACCTGTCATCGAGTTCAGACGCCTGGTCCCAGCCCCACACGACCAGGCCGGTATAGTTGAGCCCGGCGATACCCATGGTGCTCATGATGCTCTTGAAGTCGTTTTCCATGCCGACAGACCAGTTGGGAGGAGGAGCGACGTCATGCGCAAAAGGCCCAAAACCCTGCACCACCAGCCATCTCTCCATAGTGTTGAAAGGGGCAGTGGTTTTCATGTAGTTGGCGAACCAGTTGGCGGCATTGAAGGCACTGTTGCGGGCAGCTATATCAAATGAACTGATGTAGATATCGGACGATAGCCATTGCAGGCTGATGCTGACGCCGCCGGTTGGTGTCAGTAGTTTTTTCATCGCATCCATCATCTGCGGCTGCTTGCTCTGCAAGCCAACCAGATTCAGCCCGAACTTTGCCCACGGCAATTTTCTCTGCATCATGGCGATACCCAGGCGCAGGGCAGTGATCTCATCTTCCAGTGCCTGACCTTGCACCATGTCGTCATTATTCCAGAATGGCTCGTCGACAATCGAAATCCTGGCACCCGATGCAAACAACTGCGGATACTGCGCCACGGCGTTGTTGAGGACCTGCTCTGCATCAGGCCTGAGCGAATAAGAGCCACCTCTGAGAGGCCGGTCAAAAATCGGGATACTGACAACCGGAATACGACCCTGCTGCAAGACTTGCAGCGCTGTATTGTAATTACCGGTGACGTAGTACTGACCGCTAAAACTCTGCTTGGACAAATAGTCCGGGTCATCGATCGTGTTGCCATAATTCAGATCAGTTTTTTCTGAATTGAAGAAGCGGCTGGACACCAGGTTTGGATACCCGGTCTGGCAATCCTTCATGAAGATTTCAGAAGTGCATTGACCACTGCTGCACGAAGTAATGATTGCCGGGACCCTGGCCGGTGTACCGCAAACGGCATTCATCTGCGGGCTTTCCAGGACAGGGATGCTGTTCCAATAATCGCCTGGAAAGGTCGAATAACATGCCCAGTCGGGTGCAGTGGCATTCGGGTTGAGCTTCAGGCACTCGCGCGTGACACCACCATATTTCGCGAGATCACGATCTATGCCCGGGTTTGCCGCTAGCGGATCAGAAGGCGTCCCCGGGTTTGCCCCTACGTTAGTAGGGTGTTTGACCCTGTGCATAGGTGCCAGCACACCACTGACCAGTACGCTGGTTGGTACGTCACCGGCCATGCTCAGTATCGGCGAACCAGGAAGCGGGTTCCTGAAATAGTCCGTTGCAACGACATCTGTGCTCGCTGCACCGACTTCGCCTATCTGGAAATAGTAATTGCCCACATCATCCTGCCCCAACTGGGTGGCAACCACCTGGATGCCATTGGCATTGACTGTTGAGGGCAGCTTCACTGTTACATAATTACCTGCTGCCGGCATGGTGACATTGGCATAACTGTTCGCCAGGTTCCAGTTGCTGCCATCACTCCAGTACACATTGAATGCAGTAGGGAAGCCCAGCGTGCGCCCGCCCGCATAACGGGGATACAGCTTGATGGTATTAACAGGATGAAAACCGTCAAACCAGTAAGCCAGCCATTCCTGGTGGTTGGGGTCGGCATAGCCATTACTGGTCCAGACGGTGCCTGGGTTATTGTCATATAAATTGGTATTGGGCCAAAGTGCCGATGAAGTCGCCACCCTGGTAACGGGCCAGCTTTGCGCCATCGCATTGTGGGTGAAAAAAGAAACTGCAAAAGCAAGCAAGAATAATTTCAAGACTTTTTTCATAGAATATGTTCCATGTATATTGACACGCCAGTCCCCTTGTCAGCGCAAAAACAAACTCCGTCTGACAGGAACGGACCGGTGGAATGGGCTGCAATCGACAACAAATGAGAAAAAACGGGAAAGCATTAAAGCGATGTTGGCGAAGATTTACTGCATAGCGGCAGCAATTCCATCCTGCTACCCAGCAAACCCCCGCTTTCGGGAAGTCATCCTGTTATCGTCAAATAGCCATTGTTTAAGGGACTAATAGTACAAAAACAAGAGAATGAATTATACATTCCTTAACTTTTATATCGTGGATATATCAGGATTTGTGGTTTTATTGATTACAATTTGGTGAGGGTATGATTGAGCGGTGCTAATCGAACGGGTTTTCAAATCCGATTAATTTCTGGCAGGATTACCGAATGAAGAGAAAAATACTTGGAGTTGTTGTAGTACTGCTGTCGATGGCTTTGCTTCCTGCATGTCATGCGGGCGAAAATCTTGGCAGGTTTAATTTTTCGAGTGGGAGCCCACTAGAGTTTTTGGCTTTTTTGAAAATGAATAAAACCCAAAAAACGTACACTATCCGTGAGCCTATATCGAATTGGGTCAAGGCTGAACATATCCCTTCTCTTGCGGCTCTGTTAAATTCTGAGGATGAATGCATGACTGTTGCACTGGAATATAGCTCGAGAATACGTTTAGGATCAACGATTGGTGATGAAGCCGCTTTCTTGATTGCTGGCTATAGAGCCGGAAAATATCCGGCAAGCCTTAATTCCAAGCGGCTGGAGGAGGCAGAAAAAGACGAGATACTGAAATGGAAGACTGATCACTTTTCGGTTAAACAGATCCTGAGTCCGTAGATGTGATTAGCTGAGACGTAGGGTGCGTTACAACGCACCGCATCAATGGTCGCTAAGCAATTCTTTTTCTTTGCCGTGCGTTCTTGGCAGACGTATTTTGTATGGCCGGAGTTTAAATTTTTCTCGTCTTTATTACATCACATGCGGTGTGTTAGAACGCACCCTGCGAGCTGCACGCATTCAGTCGCCCACATTTAATCTCCCGCGTTCAAGCTTCATTACGCAGCGCGTACTGTAAAGCGCGCTGCGTATTGGCCGGGACCGGATCAGAAAGAAAAATGCGCGGGCAAATACTCAATGTACGTAGTTATATAACTGCGTCATTGAGACCTTGACGTTCTCCAATGATCCGACGATGACGTAAGACCTGAAGTGATAGGTACCAGATGGATTGTAGATGCGAAATACATTATTCCATTTCACCGTATCTGGAAACCTGAAGCGACCATAGCCCAGGCCTGCGAACGTGGGTTGTGGCGCTTCTGGCGAATAAATCCCCATTGCCCAGCCACCGTCTGGTGTGGAAAAAATGACAGGCAGATTTTGCTCACCAGGCCCATCACTCAGCGGGGCTTCCATGACGGCATTGTTTCTGACATCAAATGTATAAAACTTGGAAAACTCTGGCGGCATATACCCTGTCAGCGCCTCAAATACGCCGAAAGAATGCGATTCATTACTTGGGATGGTAAATTGCGTCAGGTACTCAATCACATGCGGCATGTTGGGCAGGCCGATGGTGATGCGCTTGTTGAGGATGTGGTTTGATACCTGGCTGCCACCTACCGGATACCAGAATGCCATCTTGGTTTGTGTGGCCAGGACATTGCTGGTTGCCCACTCCCCTTGCAGGATACTGCTGCTCGCACTTGGATTGACGCCGTTATACGGCACCGCTGCCCCGGCTTCAGTTGGATTAAAACTTTCCCCTAAATTGTCAAACGACGAAGCGGATTGAAGTTGACGGCCATGATCATAATCGTTGATAAACTCTTTTCCCCTCCACGTCAGTGAGCAGACGGCACCCGCGTCGTAGGAGCATGTCCTGATGGTGATAGGCCAGGGACCTGCCATGGCCGAAATTGTTTGATCAGCATGTGCCTGGGGCAGGACAAACAGGTTTGCGCAAAGTGCTAAAAGTACCGAGCTAAAGTAGACCTTGCGGCCTTTTTTTCCAAACTTCGCTTCAGATATCGAGTTGAGTTGATTTGCTATTGTAGTCATCGCATTTCCTTTGTTTGGTAATAAATTGACATTAGTGGCAACATACATACTTTCCAGAGTGCATCAAAAATATAACATTGACATCAAATATATTAATATAAATTTAACTTTGTTACATTTTTTACACTTGTTTTTAGGGGAATGTATCAAGGCGGATTGAAATTGACGTAAATCGACTTAACTCCATTTCAATCGCCAGTTTGTCGGGCTTTGCGCAAATTCCGTTAAAACAAAATGAAAGGCATTGCAATGCGCTGCATGTTGTTTCAAGGTTTGGGGGAAAAGATATATTTGCCGTACACGACGTACGGCCAGCGTCGCCGTGATTCAAAGGTAGGGTAAGGAGTCGGCGATATGCATTCAGGCATATAGCGCACGTTACAACGCACTCTGCGAACTAAGGATAGCAGCATAATTCCGTGGCCGATAGTGATCTTGCGATGACGGCTTCGCGGATAGTTTGAGGAAGTCGCTGGAGAGTGCTTTGCAGGCGCAGATGGATAAGACGCTCAAGTAAATGAACTAAAGTAATATGGCAATGAGGGGCGTAAAATCGCAGTTGTTACCGAGTTAATTTTGATTATTTTTAGCAGTCTTTATAAATAGCATTGCCTTCGATTTGATCTTGTTAAGGTTTGAAATGATAGATGTTGAAGAAATAAGATCAGCTTTTAATTCTGTTCTTGGTGATATGTATGCCCAGGCATCCGATCGGGAAGTGATCGATAAAGCTGTCGAAATATTGATCAGGCCTTTACCCGAACCTTTACTTTTAGCACTGTGCAATGGTCGCGTCAACTTGGAGAATTTGACCAAAGTTGTGCCGCGTTTCTTTTTGCAGATAGTGGTTGCGAATATTCAAGAATGGATGAATGAATATGACAATGGTGGATCAATAAGGAAAATCACTTCAGAGATCCAGCCTCCAGATTCGCATGCACCTGACTATAATTATTTGCACAGGCTGGAGTTCATAAGATGTCTGGAGCGTCATGGCATTGTTCGTATTGAACACGCACTCTTTAATGGCGTGCATGAATCAAAAATATTTATTGTCGGAGGAATACCTGTTTTCACGAACGAGGAAATTGAAGAAAAAATCTATTTAGGCCAGGAAGTGGAATTCCGCTTGTTTGGAGAAACTTTGTTGCGCCAGGGCGTTGTCTGTGGTTGGGGATTTGGTTCATCATTTATATTTGTTGAAGAATTTGCTAATAAGATGCGACATGTGGTTCCGTATCAGGCTTTGCAACCAGAGTCTTATACTTCTAAAGAAGCGATACAAAAGAGAAATACATTCGATCCGGCTGCACTCACGCATGGTCATCTTGCACCTGTTACCTATATTCGCTTTCTGTCTGATGGAAAGCATGCAATTTCAGCCTCAGAAGACAAAATGATGCGGCTATGGGATGTGATGAGTGGTCGATGTGTCCGCGTCTTTCACGGCCACACCGGGATCATCAGTGGTCTGGCTATCTGCAGCAACGATCGGCTATTGGTATCCACAGGTGACCTCACAATTAGAACTTGGGACGTTGATACGGGAACCTGTCTGCGGGTAATTTCCACCGGCCATCGGGAATGGATTCACCATATTAGTGCTGATGCAGAAGGTCAGTACGCAATATCTTGTGGAGATGAGAGAACTTTCCGCTTATGGAACTTGGCTACCGGAGAATGTTTGCATGTTTCGCAAGTTCAGGAAAAGCCAACTCGAGGTATCATTCTGGATGCCGCAAAACAGCGATTTATTTCTCTTGATGGAGATTTTTTTGAAGACCTTACCTTAAGTATTTGGCACACGAAAGATTTGACTTTCGATAGAAAGATAATTGTCAAAGACGTTTTAGTACGTGAAATTCTGGGACAAACTGAACGGAATTTGATTTGCTTTAATAAATATAATAGTGATTATCAAGTCGATCTATGGAATATTGATAACGAGCAGCGCGAAACCATTTTTTCGGATATGCCCGAAGGGAGATTCGGAACCCGGACGCCACTCGCAGTTAATAAAGGACTGATTGCAATTAGTGTCAATGACACCCAAAATATTGAGATATGGGATGGTAAAAAAAATCAGCGCTTGCAGGTCCTGATCGGACATCGTGAAGAAATTAATCGCGCAGACTTCAGTGCTGATAGCAATTATTTACTCACTGGAGCAAAGGACAGGACGTTACGCTTGTGGGATATGAAGTCTGGGGAGTGCTTGCGAGTATTTGCAAACTTCCAATGATTGGTAAGTAGAGTGCATTTTTACACATCGTATAAATCGCGAATAATAACTGTAGATACGATTAGAACTGTAGGTACGATTAGCGCCAGCGTAATCGTACGCATATCAGCAACAACCCTGCTATTTTAAAAACTGGCTTTAACGGGAAATTACACCGCAAGATTTTTGTTCTTCCCGCAGATTAAGGCAAGACTGTTGTATACGTTCATGTCACTGCATGTAGCATGCGTACGATGCAGCGCCGCCAATCGTATCTACGGGGTTCAGAGATTTATATGCAAATTCCTGGTGCCAGATTAGCAGCCTCCAGCCAGAGGCGGGCGGACAGACAATGTTCCCATGGCTATGCCAAGGTGAATGCGAGTGCAGAAAAAATTGATCGAGAAAGCAAACAAACATGCCATATGGATTCACCTTGTTTATATTGGGTGTGATTTGCGGATGGATTACTGAGTTGCGGGCGCGACGTTACGAACCGAATATCACGCATGCTTCTGGACAGTACGCAGATCGACTCTATCGTCGTGGCACTTTCGAAAGTCTTTTTTGGAAAAGCTCAATCAGGAAATTAACTTTAGTTTTCGAGCGGGAGCCAGAAGAAGTGAAGGAGTATGTCTCATCAATGAGAGAAACCGAATTGATGTGCTGGGCATTGCTGATTTTGGGAGCCATCCTTATGATCTGGGGAGAGCGCTAACGTGAATCGCATTACATGCAACATGCGTACGATTACGCTGCGCTAATCGCACCTACGCAAACATGGTTTGCAACACCCATCACTTCTCCTGATTCCCACCCAGCGCCCCCCACAACTTCAACAACACCGGGTTCTTGTTATCCACCGCCCGGTACAGGCGTATATCCATCTCCATAGACCACTGCTCACCGCCGGCGCGAACGAGTTTGCCTTCTGCCAGTTCATTCGCAATACTGCTCTGCGGCAGCCAGGCCAGGCCGTGGCCTTCTAGGGCCATGCGCTTCAAGAGTTCTGCCATGTCGCTCTCGTAGGCATTCACAAAATAGCAGGGCTGGTCTGAGCGGGCCAGTACACGTTCTACCACGCGGCCAAAGAAGGATGCCTTGATGTTGTTAAGGCGGGGGATGGGTTTGCTTTTACTGCCGGGCAGGCTATACAGGGCAGAGCCTTTGCGGTTGGGCACCGACACCGGCAAGACTACCTCGGTGCCCAAACTGACATATTCATAACGCAGGGCATCGAGCTCTACCGGCAGGTCGGCATGGTAGTAGGACAGCAGCAGATCGCAATTACCTTCTACCAGTGACAGCACAGAGTCATGCACATTGGCGGGCAGGATGCTGGCGTGGATTTCACCTACCTGCGAGCGTACGCTCTTTAACCACATGGGGAAGAAGTTCAGCGACAGGGTGTGGCCGGCAGAGATGCGCAGCAGGTTTTCATCCGGCCCGCGCACGCGCAACTGCGCCCGCGTGTCGTTCAGCAGGCGCATGGCTTCTTCTGCCGAGGCGCTGAAGATTTTACCGGCAGGCGTCAGCACCAGCGGGTAAGTGCTGCGGTCAACCAGGTCGGCACCTACCCAGGCTTCGAGGCTGCGGATGCGGCGGCTGAGGGCAGACTGGGTCACATGCCTGTCGTCAGCCGCACGAGAAAAATTACGTGTCTGCGCCAGGCTCAAAAAATCTTCCAGCCATTTGATGTCCATATGCCTTCCCCCAGCGTCTTGATGACAGACATTGTATCCCCGCACGCGGCACAAAAAACCATCTATGTAGTATCGGCATGAAACTAGACCGATTTTGCATAAACATTTTCTGACTATCCGGTATCTTTATCTGTACGCACAAAAATAGAAAATCAACCGGCAATGAACATGACCATGAAACCAGAAACACATAAAACCCGGCTGGGCATCATCGGCGGATTGGGCACGCTGGCAGGTGTGGATGTGTATTTCAAAGTCGCCCGCGCACTGGCCAGGGACAGTATTTCAGAACGCTATGAACTGTTCTTTGAACAACATCCGTTCGAAGGCAATGAAAACTCAGGCGGCGAGAACCCCAACCTGAATGCCCGCAAACTATACATTTTCGACATGATCAAGCAGTTTGAAAAAAGCCGGGTAGAGCGTGTACTGGTGCCTTGTTTTATCAGTCACACCTTCATCAAAGAATTGCAAAGCGAGCTGGCGACGCCCATCGTGAATATCATGGACGCCTTGCTGGCCCACTTGCAGCAAGAGTTTCCCGCAGGCTGCAAGGTCGGCGTGCTGGCATCCACCTATGTCAAGAACAAGAAACTGTTTGACCAGCATGTTGCCGGTTCAGGCATCACGGTGGTTTATCCTGACGATACCGTGCAGGACGACTGCGTCATGCGCGCCATCTACGGCGAGCAGGGTATCAAGGCAGGCAATTTGCAGGGCGATGCCGTCAATCTCCTGCACCAGGCTTGCGTGCACTTGCTGGCGCGCGGTGCAGATGTGATCGTCTCTGGTGCCACCGATGTCGCCATTGTGGCCGACTTGCTGCGCAGCCGTGGCATACCCATCGTCGATACCAATCAGGTGTATGTTGAATATGCCTTGCGCAATGAGCAGGCGCCGCAACCGCGCAGCTTCAAGATAGGCGTGGTTGGCGGGGTAGGGCCAGCAGCCACGGTAGACTTCATGGACAAGATCATCCAGAACACCCACGCCGCGCGCGACCAGGACCATATCAAGATCATGGTCGAACACAACCCCAAAATCCCCGACCGCACCGCCAACCTGATTGCCGATGGCGAAGACCCTACCATTGCCCTGTACTCTGCCTGCAAGCGTCTGGAAGAAAACGAGGCAGCACTCATCGCCATCCCCTGCAACACCGCGCATGCCTACGTCAAGCGCATACAGGCCCACCTGTCCATCCCCATCGTCAATATGCTGGAAGAAACGGTCGGCTACATCCGTGAGCGTTTCCCTTTGCCTGCCAAAGTCGGCCTGCTGGCCACCTCTGGCACCATCGCCAGCCGCGTCTATCATGATGCTGCCGTGGGCCAGGGCTTTGAGCTCATCACTCCGGATGCTGTACATCAAGGCAAGGTCATGAACGCCATCTACGGCCCGCTGGGTATCAAGGCAGGCCATACCGGTGGTGTGAGCAGGCAGGATTTGCTCGATGCGCTGGCGCACCTGGTAGAGCAAGGGGCAAGTGTCGTCATTCTTGGCTGTACCGAGTTGCCGCTGGTCTTGCAGCAAGACCCGGCGTTTGTAATTGCTGGTACGACGGTGGCTTTGCTTGACCCTACGACCATATTGGCGCAGGCATGCGTAGCGCGTGCCGAGGCAGCGCAGCTTCACTAAAACTGCATGCATTTATTCGATTAAATTTTGGGGAAGATATCTCATGGTCAAGCTCGTCTTTCAGTTTGTGATACTGCAATTCGTCATCCTGCTGTTGCCATTGTCAGCTATGGCCAGCGATACCTTGAGCAATATCCGCGAACGCAAGACCATCATCATTGCGCACCGCGAATCGTCCATCCCTTTTTCTTATCTCGATGGACAACAGCGGCCGGTTGGTTATGCGATGGATATTTGTCTCAAAGTCGTCGATGCCGTTAAGCGTGAACTCAAGCTGCCTGCGCTGCAAGTCAAATACCTGGCCGTGACCCCGGCCAATCGCCTGCAAACCATTGCTGATGGTGCTGCCGACCTTGAATGCGGCTCCACCACCAATACCGCAGAAAGGCGCAAGCAAGTTGATTTCAGCATCAGCTATTTCATCGCCGGTGCAAAGATGCTGGTGCGCAGTGATTCTGGCATACGCAACTGGGGTGACCTGCGTGGCAAAACCGTGGTCACCACCAAAGGCACCACCAATGCGCAAACCCTGGCAGACCGTGGCCAGGTGCGCTCATTGAATTTGAACCTGATAGAAAGCAAAGACCATGCAGAAGGCTTCGCCATGGTCGCCCAGGGCAAGGCAGCCGCCTTTGCGATGGATGATGTGCTGCTCTACGGCCTGCGCGCCGCCGCCGCGCATCCGGCAGATTTCCAGGTAGTCGGCGATTCACTGTCGACCGAGCCTTATGCCATCATCTTCCGCAAAAACGACACCTCCTTCAAGCACCTGCTCAACCAGGAACTCAGCCGCATCATGATCGACGGCGACATTTACCGCATGTACGACAAATGGTTCCAGCAAGCCATCCCGCCGCACAACATCAAACTGCAACTGCCGATGAGCCAGCTACTGCGCTCTTCATTGCGTTTCCCGCTGGCGGACGTGGCGGACGTGGTGCAGTAGCGCAATCCGCAAATCACACCTGCATGCTGCCAAGCATGTCCGCAAACAAACCGCAAACAAACAGCAGACTAAAATACCCTGACCGCCCTTACACATATTTGATTTGAGGTTTTCACAATATCGGTTCGGCCACCGTTGTTACTTGCAACGACCAAGGCTTCAGATGTGTTCTTTTCGTTGGAACTCCAGTAATAATTCTGCGCGAACTTGCCGATGTCCCTGTTAGGGCCGGTAGCTGCTTTGCCTATGGTCTTTATCATTAATTCCAGTTCATAGATGGAGGGAAGATACCAGTCGCCATTCCCGTTCAACTGATAATGTGCACAAAGTACTGCGGCATAATCACCAGGGCCACAGGTGCTGATGATTTTCTCTGTGTTGTAATTGCCCATGCCTATGCCGTCTCTCACTGTCATGGCCAGGACATGCTGGCTGCCGACCGGGCTCCAGCTGGTCGTCGTACCCTGGTCTTCGGGCGCGGCCATCAAGCCATGTTCACCACTTTTATCGAGATAAAAGATAATGCCACCGTCGAGCCGTTCACCTATCTTGTATTTTGCAGCTGTTGCATTCATACCGTTTTCCATCTGCTTTACCCGTGTTGTGAAGTGTAGGGCCTGCAATCAAATCCAGGCCGGAAAATAAAACGATGCCTGCGTTTTTTCACATTCCATCTCGCATCGCCACCAGTAATTTTTAATTATCATAACCCAGGATTTTCTGTGGTTGCCAAATTTTTCGCAGCAGAGAAGTGCGCCACCCACGCCATCCTGTGATGCGGGTGAGGGGCAGTCAAACTGGAGTTCTGGTGTGTAAGGTGCAGCCTGCCAGAGAAAATACCTGTGCCGTGCAAGTGTCTTTCAAACGAGCATTGATTGCGGATATTCTCATTCTTCACACCCACCACATACTCCCTTCACGCCAGCATGACATGCTGCGCACTCAATAGCGGTGCGGGTCAGCATGGGGCTTGATCTGGTGGACTGCTATTATTTGCCCATTCAAGCATGACATCCTTTCTGAGCTTCTTTTTCTACGTGTGCTTGCCCTTGTACGCCATACCCTTTCTCATCATGGCGGCTATGCCCGACCGCCGCGCACTGACAATTGCAGCCCTTGTGCTTGGTTTGCCCATCATCGCGATCTTCATCTATGTCTTCAGAGAGATGAGTATTCCGGAAAACAATGCGTCGTCATTCGGTGGTGCCATACTTTTGTGTGGCCTTGCTTTGGTGTGCATGGCTTTGACTGCGGGTGCCATCACCCGCCTCATATTGCTGGGCAGGCAGGCTCTGCTGCTGGACACCAGAGGCAGGGCAGCGATCATGGCAGGGTGTTTCTTGTGCCTGCCTGTCATGCTTGCCTTGCTGATGATTTAAGGTGCGCTTAAGAGTATGAACAAGGGGCACTTAAGGTGCGATTACGCTGCGATATTGATATCTTTCAGACCCTACGGCAATTTCCTGCTCACCTCGTTACCCGCACGGCCCCGCCACTCTGCCTGGTCCTGAACACCGACACTGCATTCATCAATTCACCCGACTGGTCATTGAGGCTGGATGCGGCGGCGGCCATTTGTTCTACCAGGGCGGCATTTTGCTGGGTGGTCTGGTCCATCAGGGTGACGGCCTGGCCGACCTGGCCTACGCCTGTCGATTGTTCTGCACTTGATGCGCTGATCTGCGCGACGATTTCACTGACCTTGCGGATAGCGCTGACCACTTCTTCCATGGTGCTGCCTGCCAGGTCAACCTGTTGCGTGCCTTTGCCCACGGCTTCTACGCTGCTGCCTATCAGTGACTTGATTTCTTTGGCGGCGTCGGCACTGCGGCCTGCCAGTGAGCGCACCTCGCTGGCGACCACGGCAAAGCCGCGGCCCTGTTCACCCGCGCGGGCAGCTTCTACGGCAGCATTCAGGGCCAGGATATTGGTCTGGAAGGCGATGCCATCAATGACGCCGATGATGTCCTGGATTTTTTTCGATGATTCATTGATGCCGCGCATGGTGCCCACGACCTGCTCAACTACTTCGCCACCCCGGCTGGCAACTGCTGATGCCTGTGCTGCCAGTTGATTGGCCATTTTGGCGCTGTCGGCATTGTGGTTGACCGTGGAATTGAGTTCTTCCATGGCAGCCGAGGTTTCTTCCAGTGAGCTGGCCTGGCTTTCCGTGCGGTTGCTCAGGTCCATGCTGCCAGAAGCAATTTCGTTGGTGGCCTGGGCGATACCGCTGGCCGAGCCGCGCACGCCATTGACCAAAGATTCGAGTGAAGTCTGCATCTCTTGCAACACGCCCATGAGGCTGTCGTCACCAGCATTATTGTTGATGCTTTGCGCCAGATTACCCTTGGCGATATTCGACAGGGCATCCCTGGCCTGCGCCGGGTCGCCGCCCAGTTCCTTGTGCAAGGTTTTCTGGCAATAAAAATTCAGGAAGACTGCCACCAGGCCAGCCAGCACCGCCAGGACAAGCGAGAGGGTGACCGTGAAGCTGACCTTGCTGTTGACGTTGGCATGCTCCTGCGCCGAGCGTTTGCCCGCTTCATCGCGCTGCTTTAATAATTCTGCCCGCAGGTTGCGCCAGGCCGGAGTTTCTTCGGCATTCAGCACGGGGGCGGCATCGCCCTTGTCCTTGAGTATGGTGACGATTTTTTCCTGCGCCTGGGCATGGGTGGCGCGCAGCTTGGGCAGCTCGGCCAGACTTTGTGCGGTGTTATTGTTGGCCGATATTTTCTTGGCCTCTTCATACGCCTTGTCATAGGCAACTTGCGCGGCCAGGAAATTATCCACGCCTTTTTTGTTGGACGGGTCAAGCACCACATTCCTGAGTGCCTGCCCCATCTGCAAACCCTGGGCATACATCTCGGAGATACTGCGCTCCAGCGCCTGTTCAGTTGAAATATAGTTGTCAAACTGGCTGCGGGTAGACATCAGCGAGGTGATGGATGTGGTCACGCCTACGGCAAACAGTACAGCAGGCAGGGCAGAGCAGAGGGCGATCTTGGATGAGAATTTCATGCTGACTCCATTATCTTGCCCGTTTTTGGCAGGCAAATTTCAAGTTTGTATGGTGTTGTGGAACTGTATTTGGAACTGCATGCTGCGAGAAATTGGTATGAGACCGGGATAAATCCCGGCTACATCAGGCGTTTGACGAGTGTAACTGAGGAATGTGACGAGGGGTGGGGCGGGTTTGTGAAATATTTATAAAGAGCAACAATTGATAAAAGAGAACGGCTCTTCTCAGACCCGGATATTCACCCAGTTTATTCAATATCGACGACGATTACCCCTTCACTCCCTTCCGCCACGCGGGCGACGATGCTGCCATCCGGGGCGACTATGCAGGTGCAGCCATGG
Source organism: Undibacterium sp. FW305-107 (assembly GCF_058788535.1). Lineage (NCBI taxonomy): Bacteria > Pseudomonadati > Pseudomonadota > Betaproteobacteria > Burkholderiales > Oxalobacteraceae > Undibacterium > Undibacterium sp. FW305-107. Next base: position 277,123 of record NZ_JBYTAV010000001.1, on the reverse strand, counting down.
CTGATTTTGCCATCATGTGCGCCAACCACGTCAGCAGATGCCACCCAGCAGCCGGTTTCCATGGCCCGCTGGCGCAGGTTGTCCACACTCTTGCTGCGCCATTTGTCAGCGGTGGCGGCGCTCAGCATATTGTTGAGCGGATAGCATAAAAGCCGCGCACCTTGCTGGCGGATATCTGCCGCGCAATCAGGGTAGTTGGCGTCGTTGCAGATATTGATGCCGTAAGAAAATCCTGATCTGTCAAACACGGGGGATGTAGTTCCTGCCAGCACACCTCGCTCATTGGGATGCCGTTTCGCATACGCACCCATTACCTGGCCTTGCCTTAGCACGGCAGCAGAATTGAACACGCCTGCTGCACGTTGCTCAAAAAATCCCAGGATGATGTCGGTGTTAAATGCAGACAGCTCCAGTAGCACGTGTTTGAACGTGGGGCTGTCTATGGCTATCGCACGTTTTTCGATAGTTTGCGCGTCCGAGGCATATCCCGGCAGATAACATTCAGGGAAGAGGGCGAGCTCAACACCTTGGTCCTCGCACCAGCACAGGTCAGTGCATAATTGCGCCGTCGCTTTTTTGATGTCATCAAAAACAGGATGGCGCTGGAAGGCGGCGATGCGTAGTTTGTGTTTGCTCATTCTTCTTTTTTCAGATCAAGCCCAGATTTAGCATCGCTACTGTCGCATCATCCGCCTTTTTCACCGTCATGCCGCCTGCCTTGCCCGTTTCATGCGCACGCAATTCCTGCATCATGGCCTCCAGCCCACGGGTGACGCAGGCTTGCATCAGGCTTTGCTCATCGTAGAGATGGTAGCTATCCACCAGCCTGTAAAAACCATCCGTCATCAAGAATAAACGGTCAGACGCCGCCAGTTTGATTTTGTACTTACGCGCAGCAAAGCGGCCTTGTGGATACAGGCAGAGTATCGTTGCCTGCGGGTGCATGTTTTGTGCTACGCGGCGCTCACGCAGCATGGGCAGCAGCCTGGCCCAGCGCGCCTGTTCATCCAGGCCCTCTTGCTTCAACTGTTCTATCGCGGTTTTGAGTATGCCTTCTTGCGGATTCTCGTAAGGGTCAAGATCGGTGACCTTGCCATGCGCATCCAGCAAAAAGCTTTTGCAGTCCCCCAGCGCATAGATGCTGCAGTCTTCGCCATTGGCATGCACACGCAGCCAGGTCAGGGCCGCAATTGGCCAGGCATAAGCGGGCATGGCGGCGGCCTGCAGTAAACTGCTGTGTTGATCACGCAAGACCTGCAGGGCCAGCATGATGCTGTCCGCCTGCGTCTGCGCAGGCGTGGCGACCTGTTCCAGCGCCAGCGCAAACTGCTGCACAAACCAGGCCGGGTCACCCAAAGCGGCATCCAGATAATGCTGGTCGGATACTGAGCTGGCACCGTCAAACATCAGCACATCCAGCGTGCCATCCGCGTGGCTGAAGTGGTGGATCAGGTCTTCGTTGGTTTTGCTGCCGGCAGGCGTAGAGAGGGATTTGATCTGCATGTTGATGATGGCTGGCACTTGCTGCGTTTATTTTGATTGCAGAATATAGCACTGGCATGACAACAGCGTGGCAAATAGTGAGAAAGCGCCTTATATGCAGGCGCATGGGCATAACGACAAAGATGCCAGATCAAGCCTGGCATGGCGGCATGACGACACCAGGGCCAGTGCTTGATCGTCCGGCCTCAAGCAAACCAGCTCACCCCTGTGGGATGCTTTGCTCAAATTTGAAATAATTGTGGGGATCGTACTTGTGCTTGACGGTTTTCAAGCGATCCAGGTTAGGGCCATAATAAGCCCGTGCCCAATTGGGTTGCTCGCGGTTCGGGAAATTGACATAGGCTTGCGGCAGTACAAAAGGGCTCATGGCAGCAAAGTATTCGCGCAGCCATTGCTGCTGCCTCTGCACCACGTCCAGCTTGTCTATCGGCCCCCAGGCGGCTTCCATTTCAAAAATATAATTGGCATTGCGATGTGGGTAGGCAGTGGCATTGACGGGCACTTCACGCACCTTGCCACCAATGGCAAACAGGATGCCCATGTTTTCTGGCACGAGTGAACCGCCAGGCCATTTCAGCATCCAGCGCAGCATCATTTCCATGCCTTCTGGTGACATTTTTTCGCCCACGTACGAAGACCGCAGGTCATACATGCCATTGGGGTCGTCCGTAATCAGATAATCACGCGCCTGCCAGTAAGTCATTTCGCGGATGTCGGCCTTGACAGGCGTGAGCATTTTTAATACCGGTTCCAAAGCCTTGAGCGCGGCTTCTTTGCCGCCGAAGAACTGGCCCAGGGTCGTGACCTGCAAATCTGCCATGGTGTAGTTGGTACCGGCACGGCGCGGCACGATTTTGCTGCGGGTAGAAATCGTGGTGGGATTATTTTGCTGCATGTCCTGCAAGGCAGAAAATAATTCCAGCTGCTGCTGGGCAGGCCAGAGGATGTTGAAGATGGTGACGTTGTGCGACACATCCACCAGGTTAAAGGTGAACGAGGTATTCACCCCAAAATTGCCGCCACCGCCGCCGCGCAATCCCCAGAATAAATCCTGATACGTGCCCTTGTCTTCGGCGACCACCAGTCGCTGGTTGGGTAAAACAATCTCTGACGACTTCAGGCTATCGCAAGTCAAACCTGCATGGGTCGCAGAAAAGCCCCATCCACCACCCAGCACCAGGCCCGCCGCACCCACGGTCGGACAACGGCCAGACGGCACAGCCAGGCTGCTGCCGCTAAAAAAGTTGGCCATATCCTGATTGCTGACACCTGCTGCAATGGTGCAGGTATTTTCCTTTTCATCGACCCTGATGCCATTCATCGCCTTCACGTCGATCAGCAAACCCCTGGTGGTAGAAAAGCCTGCGTAATTGTGGCCACCAGAACGCACCGCAAAGGGCTGGCGATGATCTATCGCCCAGCGCAGGCACAACTGCACATCCCTGTCATTGGCGCACATGGCAACGGCGATGGGCAGGATATCAGCATAGCGCTGGTTATTCGGCGCTGCGGCCATCATGTAGCCCAGCTCACCAGGCAAAATCAGGCGCCCGGCCATACTGCGTGCAAGCGCCGCTAGGTTGTGTTTGCTGTGCAGTGCCGGTGCTGCGGTGGCCCCGCCCGACATACCCAGCATGCTGGCGGTGGCAAGGGCAGTGGATGTCTGCAAAAAACGGCGGCGGGAGGGCGTTGGAACTGAGGCGGGAACAGGCGTAGATAAGGCATCCATATACTTCTCCTTGAGTTTGGCAAAACCAGCGTTGAATGCAGGAACAGAAGCGTGAAAAACCCCCAGACCAGTTCGCCAGCAACTGCGAAGCGTCACAAACATCCGCCAGGCGCAAAAATTTTGCGCGACCTGGTCAAACGCACGGCAGTTCTTTCAGGGGATATCCACAACAAATGCCTGATGCTGATTTTTTATCTTGAAGTAAAACCAATATATTGTTATTTAAAATAATCGTTTTCACAAGATGAGGTGAGCACGTTCACACAAAAAACAACTAGTGGCGTTACGGCATGGGAGGAGTGTATGGCACTGAGACGAAGGTTTTCATGGGAGTACCCGCAAACCCGTCATGCCGGATCAAGTCTGGCATGACTGCGCTGAGGCTGGTAATCAAGAATCGCTGTCTGCAAGTATGGCACGCTCAGGTTTTCTCTGTGAAACCCTGTGGTGCAGTACAGTAGGGTGCGTTGCAACGCACCGCTTGTTGCGTGTGAACATGGCGTAGCACTGCTGGTGTTTAAGAGCCGGGTGTCATATAAAACCATGGTGCGTTATAACGCACCCTACCCATTGTGTTGAGAAGTCTTCCTGCTTAAGATCAACGCATACAAAAAAACAAAACCCGGCTGATCATCGATCACCGGGTTTCATCATTCCTGTTGCCAGCCAGTTATTACCTGGCCTTCACATCAACACATTACCAACACAATTAGTTCTGTGTCGATTTTTGTGCTTTGGATGTCGCTACTTTTTCAGCATTGGCTTTTTCTGCAGCCAGACGTGTTTCTGCATTGGCTTTGACCAGGGCAGCTTTTTGAGCTGGGTACCAGGAGTAGCCTTCCATGCCGATTTCTTCGCCATTGGCGCGGGCTTCTTGCAGTTCAGCGACGACTTGGGCGCGGGTTTTTGGGGCTGTTGTATCAGTTGTGTCAGCAGCAAAAGCGGCAGTCGCTGTCAAAAATGTCAGGCTGGTTGCCAAAAAGAGTTGTTTCGCATTCATGATTGTTCCTATCAATAAGTAAGTTTCAGAGTAAGCCGCCTCGGTGATCTTGCTCAATTGTCATGAGAAGTGAAATTTCACTTCCGATAACAACTGAAGCAAGTCGTCGCCAGCGGCGCGGTGAAGAGCTTTGATTTATGTTGCACTGCACCGATGAAATGCAGTGTAGGCTTTTCGGATTCAACAATAAAGTATGAAAACGGGAATATACTATTGCTGAATCAGGAACAATAAAGGGCTTGAAAATGGACAGATTGCAATCAATGCGTACTTTTGCCAAGGTTGTGGAGCTGGGCAATTTTGCCAAGGCTGCGACGGCTCTGGACATGTCTAACGCTGTTGTCACCCGTTATATCGCGGATCTGGAGACTCATCTGGGCACGCGATTGCTGAACCGCTCAACCCGTAAATTGTCGCTGACAGAGACCGGTCTGGTGTATCTGGACAGGGTGCGTGCCATTTTGAGCGATATCGACGATGCTGATGCCATCGCCTCGTATGCGGCCAAAAAGCCCAGCGGCACCTTGCGTATCTATTCTGTACCGCATTTCGGCAAAGCGCAACTGGCGCAGCTTTTGCCCGAATTTGCCAGGGATTATCCCGATGTCATGCTCGACATCAAAATCACTGACCACCAGGTTGATCTGGTCGAAGAGGGCATTGATGTCGGTTTTTACCTGGATTTGCAAAAGATAGACGGCAGCATGATCTCACGCAAGCTGGCCACTTCTGAAGTGCTGCTGTGTGCCTCGCCCAGCTACCTCAAGGAGCATGGCACGCCCACCACGCCTGAGGATATCTCTGGCCACCGCTGCCTCAATTTCAATTACGACTTTTTGCGCGATAACTGGATGGCCTTTGACAAGCGCATAGGCCGCGACTCTTACCGCAGCATCCCCATCCAGAGCAAGGTCATCAGCAATAATGCCGACGTGCTGCGCGCCTGCGCCCTGGCTGGCATGGGTCTGGTCTTGCGCACTTCATTCCAGATTGATGACGACCTGGCGCAGGGCAGGCTGGTCAGGCTGTTCCCGGAACACTGCTTTGGCGCCGTCTCGATCTCCATGGTCTATCCCAGCCGCCGCCAGTTGTCGGCCAAGGTCAGGCGCTTTGTCGATTTCGTCGCCAGCAAATTCCCGCATCCGGAAGAAGACATGTGGCTGGGCAGCTGCCCCTTCCGCATCCACGAAGAAAAACTCAGGGAACTGGGCATACCCCATCCAGGCAAGATGCGGGTTGGTTGAGAGGCGGGTGAGCCGTCATGTAGCAGGGGTGCATTGAGCAAGGACGTTTTGAACAGCAAACACAGGCAGGCATGATTTACATGCTTGTAAGCAATTGTAAAATATCGTCGTCATACTTGTGTAACATTAATCCGATATCCTATGATTGTTGTGTCTCCTTAGGTATTTTGTCGCCACGGAATCTTCCCCCTCCGTGGCGATTTTTTATTTGGGGATGTGATTCCATGCGTACTCTGCAATGCCCCATTTTTTACCATCGCCGTAACCGTAGGGCGCATTGCAATGCGCCGTATGAAATATTCGCATGCTCGGGCAAAATGATGGTGCCGTGCACGACGCACACATGCGGCGCATTACAATACACCCTACGAGCTAACACATTTTTATACGATGAAATTTTTTGAATCACAGCAGGTGGGGGAATATGACTTCGACTTCCCATCCTATCAACGATACTTGCAAGAGCATCGTGATCATTTTCCGCCAGACGTGTATGCCTTCGCTATAGACACGGGCAATTATGATCTGACGAGCCATCAAAGCTTGCATGATGCCTGGCTGGAGCGATTCTGTATCTCAGAACCGGCAAGTGGTGAGCGCTCGGAGATTCGCGCCATCCAGATAGAAGCAAGTTTTCTGGGGCCTTATCATGATCTGAAAATCCACCTTGTTTATTCTGGCGTGACTGAGTACAGCATCGTGACACCGCCAGACTTTGCTCATCCCCCATTTGGGACAATTGGCCACGGCGATTTATTGATACATGAAGTGAGCCTGACAGACGACCATCAGGCCGTGGTTCATGAATGGTATTTTTCACGCGGCAGTATGTTCAGGATAGTCTGCGAAACTTTCAAGCGCTCGGTGGAGTTAATCAAGTAGCAGGGATTTTGCACGCCCGGACAAAATGGCAATGCTGTGCACGACGCATGCATGCGGCGCATTGCAATGCGCCCTACGAATTCACATAATCGTACGCATCGTGATCATTATAATGAGTCTCATCGATTCACATACTCTCCGCGAGTGAGGACTCCCTCTGGGTCTTTCACAAATTTCCAGGCTAAAGAATCACGCAGCGCTTCGAAGACCATATCCATGTCTGGGTCTATCAGTCTGCCTTCATCTTTCAGCGCGAGTTTGCAATCCAGATCGTGCGCAATGTTGACAACGCTTGTTAATAATGGGATATCCAGCTTGCCGACGTTAAAAATGCAACGTATATCCTCATTCCCTACCTCCAACTGACTTTGGTCTTTACTGCCATACATGCGCACATCGTCACGCCATGATTTTTTTTGTGGCAGTAATTGTTCCAGCAAGCGCACTGGTGCCGATGACAGATCAGAGCCTGCCCAATAATTGAAAAAAACGGCGTCTTCCAAGAATGGCGCATCTGGCTGACGTCGGCCATATTCTGGTAAAAAGTCTACCATCTTGCCATGCGTCTTGTAGATACCTGCAGTAGGGATTAATGAGAATTCGAAATGCCAGATTGCCATATCATTCATGTAGGGTGCGTTATAACGCACCATTTATGCGTCGAAAATAATTTGCGCTATTTTGTTTCTGGCGAATGGAAATGCAATATCAGTATGATCTGGCAGATGAGTATCACGCAGGTTTGCGCCTTAATAAAACCGGTGTGTTGTGCGTTACAGTGCACCCTGCTCAGCTACCCCGGCATCAATCCACAAACTCCGTCTTGAAATCCCAGGCATCATACCCGCCCACATTGGCTGCGATACCGCCGGTGTGTTCCAGGAAAAAATGCACGGTGCGTAAAAATTCGCGGTAGTCTTCGAGCGAAGCTGCCTTGATTTCAAATGAGGCGACGCACAGGTTCTTGGCTTCCTGCACATTCTTTTTTTCTTTGTACTGGCCACCATCACGGTATTGCACATAGCGCGACAGTTCGTGTGCGGCATCGCCGCCTTTTTCACGGTGTACATACAAATGAAAGTCACTATTGCGGCCATTGGCATAGTGCTTGGTCAGCTTCAGCGTGGTCCAGTCTTTGGACTCGTCATCGCCATAAAAATCACCATCCGAATCAAATTCTTCTGCCTGCCAGAATGCCGGACAAAAATCATCTTCGCCTGGCATGGCGACATGGTCATACAGAACGATGATTTCAGAATAGATTTTCATGCTTCTCGCCTTAGCAGGTGTCAGACTATTTCATTCAATGCTTACTGAATACTTACTTCACGCTTTTCCAGATACAGACTTGGTTCCAAGCTTGGTTCACAGTTCAGTTACAAGCTCTATGTAAAATATAATGCCACAGTCACCAAAACTTGTCTTAGTTCATGATGTTTCCGTATGAAAAGACGTTTTAAAGAGACAGCCCGATTCACAGACTCTTTGAAAAACCTTGAATTGATAGCATTATCCAGATGTCTGTTCTACTGCGCATAGTGTAAGCTTTAGCAAGAGCCAGTGTGATCAAATTTATTTAAAAATCTTTAAAAGTGGGAGAAATCAAATCATGAGCATGGTCTTATGGATAAAACTTGAAAGCGACAGCGACGATGTTGCGCCAGACGACCTGGGCTACCTGCTTGACGAGCTGGAAGATATCGATGCACGCTGCGAAGAACTGGGTGTCTTGCCGTTAAGCGAGTTTGTTGATTATTCTGACGTTGAATACAACATGAGCGAAGATGACCTCGATGAAAGCTGGCTCACCGAGAACGCCAAATGGGTCAACCCCAGCGAACTTCTGCTCACCATACGCGCACTGGAAACCGCCCTGACCGAATCAGGCGACAACAATGAAGTGCTGGAAGAATTGCAGATCATCATACAGCGCTGCATGGAAGCTGAAAGCAATGCCGTGCAAGTGCGTTTGATTGCGGTGATGTAAAAAAAATCGCAAAATATAACAGCAATCGTCATTCGGGTGTGCCATGCGCACCGGCGTTCCTTGCGCCCAGCGTTCATCCATATGCAACGATGGTGCACGCGGCGCACCCTGCTACTTACAAAAAACTATATCTGCCATTATCCATCATCCATGCGCCGACTTTTCACTCTCGCTTTGTTCTCCATTCTTGCCAGTACTGCACATGCCACCAGCTTTGACTGCAACAAGACCAGCATGCCAGCAGAAAAACTGATTTGCCAGTCCGATGATCTCGGTGCACTGGATGAAAAGCTGACCAGTATGTATCAACAGGCTGTCCGCAAGGCCAGCCTGGTGGGAGATATTGATGGGCAAGCCGATTATTCGAATTACACCAGGGATTTGTTGCAGTCCAGCCAGCGAGATTGGTTGCAGTCGGTGCGCAACGCCTGCCAGGATGAGCAATGTCTGGAAGATGCCTACGACAAGCGCATGGAATTTATCCAGCAATGGCATGAGGATGCCGCCACAAACAGTAAGCTGGATGGCACCTACAATGACTATCACGTATCAGATTTTTCAGATGGCAAACATCTCAAAGTGAAAGATTGCCTGGTCCTGAAAAAAGTCGCGCCAGATCAAGTGCAACTTTTCACGGTCCTGGTCTTTGGTAACGGCCATCAGTGTCATCTGGAAGGCCGGTTCGCCAGGAAAGGCAAGGCTTACGTTTATATGCCAGACCCGAAACAACCCGAGCTCAGGAACTGCAAGGCCAGACTGCTCATCAAGCGGCATTACATCAGCCTGGCAGCACCAGACAGCGGTTGTGACCAGGGCTGTGGTGCCCGCGGGACGTTTATCCAAAACGCAGCTTTCTTGCGTACTGCCAAAAGCAGCAAGATTTGTGAGGGTGGCTTACGGGGTGGCATGTGAGTTACCAGGGAGAATGTGAGAGCGGCTCATCAAGGATTTTTTTGCATTCTTTTCAGCTCTCTGAAAAAAGAAAGTAGTGCCACAAAGTGCGTAGGGCAGGTAGCCAATTCTGCATCTGGCAGCGACCTTATATCAAGCTAGAGACCGCCTGCCAAACTCTTCTTCGCCATCCTGCTCACCGATGCATTGCCATCTTCTGCCGCCAGCGTAGCCAACGTCACCCAGGCCAGATCATGTGACTCTTCGCTGACACTAAATTCTTCACGTTGCGCCTGGAACAAAAAGCGCAGGTCGTAATGATAATGCGCGGGCTCGCTGCCTCTGGCGGGGATAGGGTGTACATCAACATCAAACAGTGCCTGGCTCAGTAATTGCAAATCGCTGATGCCACTTTCTTCACAAGCCTCGCGGGCAGCAGCGGCCTGTATGCTGGCGTCGCCGTCTTCGGTATGCCCACCCAGTTGCAACCAGCGGTTGAGCTTCTTGTGATGCGTCAGCAAGGCGGATGTGCCGTCTGGCGAGAGTATCCATGCAGATGCAGTGACATGCCCCGCCAGTGTGGCGCGACTGCTGCAGTTGGCGGTAGTGCACACAAAGGCCAGCGCACTTGTTAAATGCGCGGCTTCAGTGGCGTCGTAAGATTGATGGGCGAGAAGCAGGGCGATGAGCTGGGCTTGCATGATGCTTGTCCGGGATTCAAAACGCAGATTATAGCGGAGGGCATGCCAGCCTGTTCCTTCGACATGTGATTACTCAGCTCGGCTGCATGAATTTGCGGGCACGATATTTTTAGCCTGACCAAGTTGTTCAGGTATTCATGATGATGCTACACTCAAACATCATCATTTTATCGATAAGCCGGAGGGCGGGAACATGGCAAAGAAGGGGATTGTTTTCAAGGTGCTGGGCGTGATCGCTGGCCTGACGTTCATGGGTGCTGGTTTTTCTGAGCGCTCATCCCTTGCGCACTTGAAGTCCATAGGCAAACCCGCCGTGGTTGACCCCATCAGCAATTACACCAAACGCAAATCAGCCTACAGCGCTGAATTTACCTTCACCACAGAAAAGGGTGAAAAGATCACCCGAAATCATTCTTTCCCTTCTGAGCTGCTTGCCGATTTTGAAGCAGGCAGGCCCGTTAGTGTGTTGTATGACCCCAGTCATCCACATGAGTTTGTATTTGAAAAAGAAAAAACATCCTGGTACATGGTGCTTGGTGGAATTGCCTTTGCCATTGCTGCACTGGTGTTTGCCTGAGTGGCTGCTTTGCAGTAACGATGAACTCCCAATGTGTGAAGAGTAAGCACGTGTAGAGTGCGTAGTGTATGTTATGGCGCACCGATTTCTAATTGCAGCCATCCTCTTTTACCATCATAGGCGGTGCGTTAGAACGCACCCTACGCGCCGCACCTTCGCGACACCAGGCAACATATTACTTAAGTCTGCCAGAAATATGTAAGAGTGTTTTAAGGTCGTCTTCACTCGCGATTGTTCTGTTAAAAACACTATCACTATCAATGACGCAGCTGGTATTTCTATTGTAGTAAATCATCAGGTTGATCTCGCCTTGCGCAGGACATTCTGGAGCAGCGTCATACCTCCTGCCCAGTATGGTAGATGTACCTGCATGCCCCCAGGACCACTTCGCGCCAAATGCATGCGTCAATATTGGATGGCCAACTTCATGTGCAGCTGTCATGGCATACGAGCGCTCAGGGTCTGGTCCGTCGTTCTCATCGAAATACAGTGTGCCGGTAAAAAACGGATATGGATTGCGCGAGCGCCTGCTCAGGTTGCCAAGCAGGGGGCTGCCCGGGTTTGCCAGTGTCAGCGGCATTCCCTTTGCCGATTTTTCTGGAGTTACTTTAACAGCCCATTCTTCGCCCTTGAGCGAGATGGTTCTGCTCCAGTATTGTGCAATACCTTCATCGGCCAGCCTCGCATATTTTTCAAACTGCCCGTCACTGGGTTTGGTGGCTAGTCCTGCCAGACAGGTAACAAGTGATGGCTTGCCATAGTTCATGCGCAAGCTGATGTGGATGATTTTATGCTCATCATCCATGCGTGCAGTGGCATAAGCCAATGGGCGCTTGCTGCCATTGCGTATCTGCTCATCGCTGATGGCGCAGACAGGATGGAAGGCCGCATGCTCAGTGCCAGAATGTTTACTCTTGCCGGTACGCGTATGATGTGCCATATCCTTGATGATCAGACAGGAGACATATGCCTGGTCATTTTCAAATTAATGTGGTTAATGTGGTTAATGTGGTGGCCAGCCCACGTTATGAGGCAAACGCATTTCACCCTATTGATCAAATGAGTTCTTGTATCAAGGTAGTTCCGACTTGGGAATGAATGTTGAATAACCGTTAGGCTGCAAAAAAGTAATACCATCATTTGTTTCAATGACCTGGCATTTTTTCAGGTAAGAGATAATATCCTCATCCCGGTTGATGAGCGAAATGTCTACGCTGATATATCGTCGATAAAAGAAAACATTCAATACGTAGCGATCTTCCTCATGAGAATATCCATGCTTGTGTGTTCCATCAGATGAGATGGTGACATAATGGCCGCCTCTTTTTTTCTGATCTTCATATGAATAGATTTCGCGCACTTGCTCTCCGGGTTCATAGAACAGGAAGTAAATAAAGGCAAGCGGCGGGAGCAAGGCAAACAATATCAAGAAAAGAATACTCGCTACTTTTTTCAGGATGGCGTTCATGTTTTATCTCTGAGGATGACTTGGTTTTGGCATTTTACTTTGATCGATCTTTACAGTTGGATTCATTTCATTGCCGACTTTCCACGTGATGATAAGCGGTAGTTTTCCAGTCAACAGAAAATCTTTTGCTATGCCTTGTTTGTGAAACTCCGCCATATCTTTGTCAAGTATGTCCTTGGCGTTAAAAAGCGGTGTTTTTATTCTATCCCAATCGTAGGGATCAATATAGTTTAGTTCGAACTTCATGCTGAAGTTATCGCCGTTCCTTATTACCTTGGATTGCGAATACCCAGAAAAATTTCCACTGGCATAAAACCAGTTTTCAGTGCCTTCGGCAAAAACTCGCTGCTCCAGGCGCTTGGAAGAAAAATCAAGAGGGACACCGTCTTTGGCATTTTCTATTGCATATTTTATTGCACCGTTTCGTTGCGATAAATAGAGTTCTCTTCCAGCATCTGTTGTTTCTACTATTCTTTTCAAGTCAACTTGGTAATCTTCCCCCGTATTGCCCAAATAATGCTGCAAGTGCCTGGTCGCATCTGGAAGCGCAATAGATACAAAGGGCAATTCTGCTTGAATTGCAATTTTTTTCGCGAATTCAGAAAATCTTCGGGGATTTTCTCCCCACACACCGCTGCCTTTCCCCCTATTAATTGTTGGAATTTCTGATCCGTTGACAAACTCAGGCGTGGGGGCTTCGTTTCCATTGAAGGTAATAGGTGCTTCTTTAGTCTTTGGATGCGCAACGAGAGGAAAAGGTTTGAGTTCATTTGGATTCAATGCACTACGAAGTAAGCCTTCATTCCATTTTTCCAGCAATGCTTTATCCATTACTTTGTCGACTTTTTTGAAAGCGTCAAAATAATACTGTATGCCTTTTTTATTTTCCGAATCTGGGCTTTTTTCCCATTGCAAAAGTTGTACAGGGTCATTCGAAGCCAGTAAAGGATATTGCCCTTTTCCACTGTCCCAGGATGAGCTGCTGATGTCTTTACTCATCTCATTGAGTAACTCATTGTTATCTGAATTATTGAAGTGATTGGAATAAAAACCCTGTTCAATTTTATTGTATGGAAGTAAAGTTGGCGAATTCAGTTGCTGCTCTACGCGTGAATCAGTGAAATGCTCATGTTGATCGATATGATCCTCATAAGGAACTCGCATCATCGGGACATCATTTTCCGATTCACCGGGTAAAATAAATTGTGGCTTACTGCCTTTTGATTCAGGATAAGAAAATCTATTGAGCAACCCCATTTTTCCGGGCATTGCATCTTGCTCTGCAGGTCCAGAAGACGGATATTCACCTTCCTGTTCATTTACAGAATTGTGGGACCATCTATCCACATCGTTTACCTGCATCACAGGTTCATTCGCGTCTGATTCATCATTCGCCGCCATAACACGCAATAACAAACCTTTGACTGGTGCCTGGCCTGGCGTTTGTTCTTTGTCGCTGCTGTATGGCGCAAATGACTGGAAGTTGCTGCTTCCACCTGGCAGCCTGTCGTATATACGCGGGTTTTGATACTCGCCGGTGTCGTTGATTTCTGCAAATGGCATCAGCCTGATGTGGCCCTGGTTGCCGGGCTGCCCTGGATAGCTCTCAGTGAGCAGGGTGGAGGTATAGAATCCTGGGCTGGATGAGGGCAGGTCTGGGGCTGCCCAGTCGCTGTACTGTTCATCGCCAGCTTCATCCAGGGAGCTGATGAGGTAGGGCAGGCCATCCTGGCCTATGATGCGTTTGATTGCCATGATATTCCTGTGAAGTGGCGATTTTTTTGTTTATACCCAGTATGTGCCTGGCAGAAAAAATGCCATGTCATGCATGCTTGTTAAATGATGCTCTGTAAGCAGTGCGTCGGGTGCCTGCAACGCACTGCATGAAAGCGTTGATCACGCCTATGCGCATTGACCCGAGGGAATGCGAAATTACCTGTGGCGCATTACTAAGCGCCCTACATCTTCGCCTGGATCAAAGCGCATGAAGCACATAAAGCCAGTAGGGTGCGTTGCAACGCACCGCATGTAAGCATCGGTCACGACCATGCAGACTGACCTGGTAAATGTGTAAATTACATGCGGCGCTGCCCTACCATCCGGAAATTACGGTCTGTAGGAGTGGTTTCAGCAGCGAACCTGGTGGCCCTTGCTAGCATTCGCGGCTAAAGCTGCTCCTACGGTGATACTTGTTGATTGCATGGCATGGCCATGCTCCGGGTGTTTGAATTGTCGTCAGGCTTCACCATACAGCGCAATCATCAAGGGATCAGTGCGGCGGATTTTTTCTGCACTGGGCTTGATCTGGCGGGTGTAGATGGTGGGCGCTGGCTTGCCGCTGTGCCAGCCAAACTGCAGCTTGCTGCGGCCACGGTTGTTGGGGATGGCGCGTTGTACGACGTGACCAGAAAAGCACAGGTCGGCAACCAGCTTGCGGGCATAATTTTCTGAAGTGCGCAACTCGCGCATGATGTCTTCAATGAAGAGGAATTTGTCACTCAGGATTTGCGCTACCTGGGCATAGCGTACGGCGATGTCGTTTCTCATGATGTGTCCTTTCGGCGGTTGTTTGGGTTGTTACTTCCTCCTCATTGAAGAGGAGGGGATTGCGATTACTTTTATATGTTTGGTTTTTAGTGCTGATCAAAACGGCAAATCATCATCCATGTTGTCCCAGGTCTCAGGGGCGCGGGCTGGCTGGGGTGTTCTTGCGGGTGTGCCATCAGCACCACCGGCCGGCGCTGGCCTGCTGCCCAGCATCTGCATGGTGTCGCCGCGTACTTCGGTGATGGATTTTTCTGCACCATCCTTGTCTTTGTATTTGCGTGTGCGCAGGCTGCCTTCGATGTAGACGGATGCCCCTTTTTTGAGGTGCATGCCTACCACTTCTGCCAGGCGGCCAAAGAAGCTGATGCGGTGCCATTCAGTGCGCTCTTTGCGCTCGCCAGTGGACTTGTCTTTCCAGCTGTCGGCGGTGGCGATGGTGATGCTGCTAATGGCTTCGCCACTGGGGGCATAACGGGTTTCAGGGTCGCGGCCCAGGTTGCCGACGAGGATAACTTTATTGACAGATGCCATGTGTGTTGTCGCCTTGCGGTAAGAAAAATCGTTCAGTGTTGCAATGCTGTCTTGCATGCCGCCAGGCGGCTGTAACCCAGGTTCCTGATCATGCGGTAGACCGCGCACATGATGCGCACACGCATGTGCAGGTGGTTGATGAGGGCGTGTGTATCGTTCATGTGCTGGTTTTCTCTAAAGTCTGGCAAAGTTGACGCAGGGCTTGCGCTTCATCGGCGGCAAACCAGTGATTATCTTGTGGCAGTTTTGCAGCCAGGGCCTGTGCCTTGTCCAGCAGCTCTGGTGCCATCGCCCACAGGCGGGCATTGGCAATGGCTTCGTCAGACGGTTGCAGGGCATCCGGGTTGCAGATCTTGCCGTTGGCATCGTAATGCGCCTCGGCCTGCCAACCATAGGCAATCGCCATGCACTGGCTGCTGCGCGCATCGAACAAGGCATTGCCGACGGCGTGTAATTGGCGGCTATGTTTCATTGCACACTCGCGCCAAAGCCAGTCATGCGTTCTGCCTCTTGCGCCAGTTGGCGCAGGTCGCTGCGTTCAGCGCGTGGCATACTCATTTGTTGTGCCGTTATTTTTGTCGTGAGCTGTGCATTCACTGATGCACTCACTGAGGCATGCAGTGTCGCGGCGGCCTTGCTGGCAGGCGCTGCCTGTTGTTCAGGCTGCTCTGTGCCGGGTTGTTTGTCTTCTTCATTATTGATGATGCTGAGCACGGCGCAGATGACGATGTACGCCAGGGCAGTGACCAGCCAGTCTGTCAGGGATGTTTTCATACTAGTCCTCACAAAATTTTGGGCGAGCGCGTACACAGCGAAAAAACGCACTCGTTCTCGTGTTAAAAAATAGGTGTTAGTTGCTGGATGTAAGTCTGCTGGATGTAAATCTGCAGGGTAAAACTGTTGCTGCTATAGCTGGCCATTGCGGCTGGCTGTTGATGCTGAAAAAACTGGTGACAATGTGATGCGCTGGCCTTGCCCGCCGCGGGTGAACGCGGCAGCAGAATATGCAAGGCCAGCGCAGACAAGGTGCCGGACGCTGACCCCGGCAAGCGCGAAATTGGCCGCGACCCAATTTCACCAGCGTATACTTTTGTGTGCGCAATATGATCAGATGCGGATCAGTTGGATAGTGTTGTGATTATTGAGATTACTGCTGCCAGTCTGATAAAACCTTCGCCATCATCCGGCCAAAGTTTTCATATCGCCCCTGGTCCAGCATGCTGGCCAGTTTGTCGCATTGTTCCATACTGCATTCTGCAAAGGCGTCGATCAGGTTTTGCCCGTTCATGAGCACCGCAGTAGATGCAGTGGCAGGCTGGGCATAGTAAGTTTTAGGCAATCCGAAATAAGTTTGCGTGCTCATTTGTCGCTTTCTTTGTTTGTCTGACCATGTATAGAACTATACGCTTTTGTATTAAACGAGTCAATACGAAATTGTATTGAAAAGTATGATTTCGTATGGAATTGTTGGTTATATGTAAACGCGGAAAGTGCTGGATTTGGTATAAAGAAATTGGCTGAAGCGGGCAGTGAAATGCTTGCTCTGTGGGTTATGCGTCTTGCACCACGGACAGAATTAAAGAATGTCAGTTTTTGCAGTGAGACGCACACAGAGGTAGATAGGCGCTATAAGAGAAGAAACCCTTATATGCTGGTCACGTCGGCATATAGAATCAATATGTCGATTTTTTAAATACTATCGACATATCTATAAATTTACTGTGCAGTTTTGTCTAACGAGGGTTCCCAAGTTGGGTTTAATCCCCCATCACTTCCACCGTCAGCCGGTCAAGATTCTGCTCATTCGCCGGTACGACAATATGCTCAATGCTGTTGGCGATGTCCGGGTTTTCAAAAACCTGCGACCACGACACCAGGGTGCCCGTCGCCGATGGTGCCAAGGTAATGGTCAGGCGGAACCGGGGTTCTGAAACGTGTTGCACGACGACCCTGCTGGGGGCTTCTATCTCGGCAAACTGGCTTTCGTTGAGATAGTTCTTGTCATCCGGCCCATGCATGATGAAAGACCACTGGCCGCCAGGTTTGAACTCGCAGATGCTGAAAGTATTGGTGAAACCAGCAGGCCCCCACCAGCGCGCCAGGCGTTGCGGGTCGCTGATGGCGGCGAAGACTTGCTCAGGGGGGGAAGGGATGTCGCGCGAGGTGAAGAAAGTAGTCATATGCGTCTTCCTTGATGTAGTTTGCTAAGTCTGTAGTGTAGTTGGATATGGTGAATACAGTGGAAGCAGTGAATAAATTGCTGAGGTCAAGCTCCACTCAGCAGCACACCAGCAGCTTCAAGCAGGCCGGTTTGCTGCCTGCGCCTGCCATTCATCCCGCAGCAGGCCAAACATCCAGGTGTCCTTGATTTCGCCCTTCATCTTCCAGCGCTGGCGCAGCAAACCTTCCTGGACAAAGCCCAGTTTCTTCAAAAGCTGGGCAGAGGCGGGGTTGCGCGGATCAACTTCAGCTTCTATGCGGTTGATACCCATCTCGCCAAAAGCATGCTTGAGCAGGGCGCGCACGGCTTCTGCCATGTAGCCGCCGCCCCAGTGCGATTGGGCCAGGGCATAGCCGATTTCGGCCCGCTCACTGTCGGTATCAAAGCGGAACAGCAGGCAAGAGCCGATGACCTTGTTACTTTCTTTATCAACGATCACGCATTGCAAGGCACTTGCCTGCGCCGCCATGTCCTTGGCACGCTGATACCAGCTATGGGCAGCAAGCGTGTCTTGCCAGGTGATATAGGGCAAAAAGCGGGTGACGGTATCGTCAGAAAATACCTGGAACAAATCAGGCAGATCGCCTTCTTCTATCGTGCGCACGATCAGGCGCGGAGTGTGGAGGGGATGTGGCAACTTGGTTTGCATGAGACTTGATCATCCAATCATGATGGTGAGCAGGGGCATAGCACTCTGAATGAGTGCCTATCATAGCAAATCAGCATGGGAAAGTGCGGCGACATTGAGATGACACTGCGGTGCTACATATATATACCGCCATATACCGCCCCTTCATACCGCACTTTCAGGGGCATTGATCAACCGCCTTGCCTGTATACAAAGCGCCCGATGATCTTCAGCAGGCCCACGTTTTCAGGTGTGATGCGCTCATCGGGATAAGTGCGCTTGTCAGGGTTGCGGCTTTCCAGGACCCAGGTGCCATCGATTTCGCGGCGAAGTTGCTTGATGCGCAGGCCGTCAGGATGCTGGATGGCAAAGATCTTGCCGCTTTGCGGTTCAGTCTTGGTCTGGTCGATGATGACCATGTCGCCATCGACGATAAAGTCAGCCATCGAGCTGCCATCGGCATAGATGGCAGCCAGGTTTTCTGCCTTGACGCCGTATTTCTTGAAAAAGCCGACTTCTTTAATCAGCTGGCCCTTGGGTTCGGCATCTTCATTATGTGCGCCGCCACCGCATGAACCTTTGGCTGCATAGTAATTAATAGCAGCAATGCCGACATGCTCATCATTGGCCGCAGCTGGCTGGTTTGATTCATAGCCGCGCAAATCCTTGCTGCGCAAGTCTGACAGGCTGACATTAAAGAACTTGGCAATCGGCGCCAGCGACGAAGTGCGCGGGTCCTTGGTGATGCCCTCGACGATACGGAATATCGTCGCCTGCGGCACCCTGACTTCATCAGGGAACATTTTTTCCAGGGCAGTTGCCAACGAAGTCGGGTTCATGCCCGACTTATCCATGAGGTATTTGATATTAGTTTTCGCGTCCATGAGCGCATTATGCGTTATCGCATAAAAAATGCCAAGAACAATACGAAAAAAACTTGGATCGCAATACGAAAGTGTATATAATTGAGTTTGTGGGGATGAGCTCGTTTACTTTAAACAAGCCGCCCACTGTATAAATTCAATAATCCCGATCAAATAAACATACTAGCCGTTCGCCTGCCTTGATTCATTACCGCGCGAATGCTGTTTAACTATCTACTTATCCGCCGGGATTCCCCGGCCACCATCAGCCGCCTTTTGTTCTGGCGATCCGGCTGATTATTTTGTCGCGTTTTCAGCGACCGAGGCCCCTCATGCAAGGGGCATAAATTTTACGATGAAGACCTCTCGAAACAGAGGCATAGAGAAAAGCGAAGGCGAAGGTGCGCTGTATCTGTAGGTTGGGCCGGGCCTCGCTAGGCTACGTTTTACCAGCCCAACCTACGCACTTGCCAACACTCTCGTTTTACTAACGTTTCGCTTTTCTCTGTGCCCCTCTGTGCCCCCTCTGTGTCTCTGTGTTCAGAGGTCTTCCCTGTTTAAAAAACACAAACCAAGCTGCCCAGGCAGCCACACGACGACAACATGAAAATACAAAATGACATCCTGCGTCAGGTGTTCGCACGCGCACGCCTGTTGGGGCAAGCCTGCGGAACAGATCAAGTATCCGCATACGCATCAACACAAACAAAGGTCTGCCTATGCTGAGCCAGTCACCCGCA
The DNA here is from genome assembly GCF_058788535.1 of Undibacterium sp. FW305-107. NCBI lineage: Bacteria > Pseudomonadati > Pseudomonadota > Betaproteobacteria > Burkholderiales > Oxalobacteraceae > Undibacterium > Undibacterium sp. FW305-107. The sequence continues at coordinate 257,611 of NZ_JBYTAV010000001.1, read as the reverse complement.
ACCACCGACTGGCAGCATCTGGACAACCGGGTGATTTCCCCCACCCACACCATCACACCACGCCGTTTATGCAAAGGCCCGCGTTGTCGTCACGGGCGTGGACAAATGCGCTCGATACGGCAGTTTTGCAATGCGCAGAACCAGCCTGTGTATACGTATTGCAAATTATGTCGTGGTGGGTAGCGAAAGCTGCAATTTTTAAGGTCTTAAAGTGATAAAAGGAAAATGCTGAGATGGCACGCGCAAGAAATATCAAACCCGGTTTTTTTACCAATGATGTGCTGGCAGACATACCCGCCCTCGGGCGTTTATTGTTTGTCGGCCTCTGGACCATTGCCGACAGAGCAGGACGGCTGGAAGACCGCGTCAAAAAAATCAAGGCCAAGGTCTTGCCTTATGACGACTGTGATGTGGATTGCCTGCTCAGCATACTTGATGCGCGTGGCTTCATTCATCGTTATGTGGTGGGTGACAATCACTATATCCAGATCTGCAAATGGGATGCGCACCAAAACCCGCACGTCAAAGAAAATGACAGCCTCATTCCGGCACCAGACCAGCACCAGATGATGACCGTGCCAGGCATGATGCCAGCACCAGAGTTAACCGGAACTGGCCCGGCTGATTCCCTTAACCTGATTCCTGATCCCCTTAACCGGATTCCTGATTCCCTTAACCCTGAAGCTGTCACGGCTTTGCCTCGCCAGGATATTGCCGATAAAAAAACGGCCGCTGCCAAGCCAAAAAAATCAGGCAAATTCGACGAATGCCCTGCCGAATTCGAAACCGCCTGGCAAGCCTATCCACGCCGACCCGGTGCCAGCAAAAAAGAAGCCTGGCAAGCCTGGCTGGCACGACGGCGTGATGGTGTCGATGCAACCCTCATGGTCGATGGCGTCAAGCGTTATGCCGCCTACATCGCCGCCAGCGGGCAGGCACCCAGGTTCGTCAAGCATGCTGCGACCTTCTTTGGCCCTTACGAGCACTACAAGGCCGACTGGAGCATGCCTGAGCATCAGGCACCACCCGCCAGCAGCAAGCACACAGGGTTTGCCAACACCAACTACACACAGGGGATAGCCCAGGATGGTTCATTCTGACAGCAGCAGTTTTGTCCGCGTCGGCGGTATGCAGCTTGGCAGCGAGCAAAGGCAATGCCAGCAGCACGGTAGCTACACCGCCTACTCGCACAAGTCCGGCATCTGGTCTGCCTGCGAGCAATGCCAAGAAGCCAGCGATGCACAACAACGCCAGGCCAGCATCCGCCAACAACGGCAAGCGCAACAAGCCGCACTGTGGAAAAAACGCCTCGGCCGTGCCGCCATTCCGGCACGCTTTGCAGAACGCAACCTGCAAAATTATCACCCGACCTGCGCCGCTGCAGAGCAGGCATTGCGCAATTGCCAGGCCTATGCGCAAGAGTTTGATGCTGTCCTCAAAACGGGCCGCAGCCTGATCTTTTGCGGCAGCGTCGGCACAGGCAAAACCCATCTGGCGGTGGGCATCGCCAGGCACATCATGGATGCAGGCAAGCAGGCCGTGATGAGCTCCGTTTTAAAAGCAGTACGCCGCATCAAAGAAAGCTACCGCCGCGACAGCCCTCACACCGAGGCGGAATTGATACAGGAATTTGTTGAACCAGATTTATTGATACTCGACGAAGTCGGCGTGCAGTTCGGCAGCGAGACAGAAAAAATGCTGCTCTTCGACATCATCAATGGCCGCTACGAAGTCATGAAACCCAGCATCCTCATCAGCAACCTGGGGCTGGCAGAACTCGAACGCTACATCGGCCCCCGCGCCATGGACAGGCTACGCGAAGGCGGTGGTAAAGCCGTGGTGTTTGATTGGGATTCGTACCGGCGGGTGGTTTGATATAGATCGTCAAAACCACTCACCACAGAGGCACAGAGACACAGAGTTAACACCGAGAAATGCAAAGCCGTTGAGAAATTGAAGCGTTGGTAGATACGTAGGTTGGGCCGGTAAAGCGTAGCCTAGCGAGGCCCGGCCCAACCTACACAACAAACATGCGCCCAGCCTTTCCCCGTACCTCTGTGTTGAGAGATCTTAAGGTTTTAAAGTTTTAAAAAATACGCAAGCAACACCTCTACAGCCCATGCATAACAAGGAGCAAGCATGAACGCACGTCAGAATTTTGCACACACAGTTACCAAAAACAATGACCCACAAAAGGAACAAAAAGACCTGCTGACCTATTGGCTGGACCAATGGGCCATGTGGATGAACAACAACCACGCAGAAATCGCCCGCGACACCGGCATCGGTGGCGGCATCATCGGCAAAAACGCCCTCAGCAATTATTGCGTTGCCAGTGACGATTGCCACGCCGTCTGGGATATGGAAAGAGAGAAAAAAGTCAAAGAGATAGACTGCCTCATCAACGACCTGCGCCTCGAACAACCCTGGACCTACTGGGCCATCTGCAAACACCTGGGCCTGATGAACTTCTGGAAGTATCCCAGGCTAGACCCGCAAGAAGCCTTTATCAACGCGCTGGACGAACTGCAATACCTCGTCGAAGAACGCAAGCTGGTTTTGTAAGCCCGGCACAATAAACCACGCGCACTTTACTGACTCATATCCAGTAGTGTGCGCCGTGCGCACTACATCGCATCACACGCACCACCCGTACTACTCGCACCACCCGTACTACTCGTACCACCCGCACCACCCGCACCACCCGTACCATTTCCGGTCATTTTTTTTCAAATATCCAAATCAACACAGGGACGCACGGCGCACCTTGCACTGGGCAATTGCCGTAGTGCAGGGCGCATCGCCATGCGCAACAACAATGCCACAACAAGGCAACAAGCTTGCATCCCCATTCAAAAACACATAAGGAACAACCATGCCAAACAGAAGCAGCATACGCGGCCGCGACGGCCTGTACTACCACATCCCCGATTTTGACGAGCTTGACGGCTACGATGATTTCGATCCACGAGCTTACAACCAGAATCTGGCAGACGATCTGCAATTGTCAGACCTGGGGCCCAACATTCCCCGCTTGAAGCCCAATACCATTGTCAGTAGAGGTGGTAGTGATGAAGACCGCTACAGCCTGCCGTTTTCTGCTGACTGGGGCAGCCGCATCTCGCCAGCAGATATGGACATCAGGCGAGCTGCCGCAGATGACCACTTCTATGGCGGCAGTCCACAAATCTACACACCGGTGCAGGATTTATTTTCTCGTGCCACGCCAGGACAAAGCGACCCAGGCAATATGTTTGATTCCTTGCCCGGGATCATCGCGAAGCAAGGACCACCAAGTTTTACAGACCGCGATACCGGCGCCATGAGCTGGGCAACACCTTACGACAAGCCTGAAACGACACCGTTACCAGAAGATGTCACCATTTTTGGACCGGGTGCGGGTAAAGCAAAATTTTCTAAAAAATGGTCGCCACCACCAGCGGGTTATTACTATTGGCAGGAATTGACCGATGAAATGCCGCAGTTGAGAAAGTTCGAAACTCCCGATCAATCAAGGATGCCCGATTCTTTACGAATGCTACATGCCGGGAGGCCGAATGAACGCATGGAATTGGACAGGACCGACTATGCGGCAAAGCTGAGAGTAAAGAACAATCTCGAACTCGCTTTGCTTGGGCCAATTTTTAATGCTCCCGGCTTTTATACCCGCCTGTTTGGCGGAAATGAAGAACAAGTCGAATCCGCAAATCAGCTTGGCGCCATAGGGCTTGATATTGCAGGGGCAAGGGTTGGTAGACCGCGAAGTAGTACTACTTATGACAGTCAACAATTATGGGGAAGCAATACAGTTCCTCCATCTCGCAGAGCGAATTTTTTTAATACAAATTCAGGCTTCAGTAGTAGAGTGAATGCAATTCGCGACAGCATGCGACCTGAAAGCGGCTTCATGTCAGAAGCCGGGCTTAAGGAACAACGCACTTTTTCAAAAGCTGATTTACCAGCTGACTGGAGGACGCAGCTGGATAAAATCACGATATTTCCCAACCAGGCGAATGCTGAGTTTTTGGCACAACAAGCGGTGAAAGAAGTGCAAAACGACGCAAAATCAGGAATGGTAACCGCTTTCATTGACAAGGCAGGGGGAGTGAAACTCGGATATAGCATTAACCCTCGAGGAAAATTAAAGATTCCGTCAATAGAGAATTCTTTCGTAAAAGAGCTGATCGACCAAAACAATTTACATCCAGATACCGCAGGATTTCGCGGCACCTGCGCCGAACCTCAGGTTTTTTCCCAGATATTGAATAATAATGACCAACCGTGGGGCTTTATGGGAGCAGCCCAGCTACATGATCCTACAGGCAATATCAGAGCCGCCTGCCAGAATTGTGGTTCGATCAATCGCTATTTTGGCGTTGGTTATCGGGATCAGGATGTGGGAGTAGTTCCTTCAACAAGATAGAAATAACTTATATCGCCAATTCGCGATGAATTTTCCGTCGCCTCCTCATTGGAGGCGGTGTGCATAGTAGCAGGTACGGCTAAACGTTGAAAATGCATACCGTGTAGAATATTCGTATCAAAAAATTCTTGTTGATGAAGAATATCGACAATGCAAAGACTCATTATTCTAGAGAAGAAAATGAACGAAAAAAATCATGTCCCACAAAACCAAAACCCGGATTGGATAAGTCACCCACTGGTTGGTCAGTACAGGTACCGCGCCGAACACAATGACTGGATTGCAGAAGCAAAAGTACATGGGATAGATTATCCTGTTTCGATAAATGCAATGGGAAGCGAACCGATTCAAGCGCAAATGGACACATTTGCAGAGTTGATTGCGAGGCTGCCTGAAATCATTGCCTCATCAAATTTGCCTGATGCCCCAACTGAAGAGTGGCGGAACAAGCACCCCGATTATCGCTTGCTTGATGCAAAGATTGGGTATTTGTCCTTACGTAAAGACCACAGTTTTGTTATTTTTCTCGATGCCTTTCCTGAAGACGACTGGGGGCCAATATTTGGCATATCCCCGGACTTTATCGTCACGGAAGCTATATGGGGTGTTTGAGGCACTGAAAATTATCTTTACTTTAGTAAAGAAAAGAAAATGAACGAAAAAATCATGCCCCACAAACCCAAAACCCGGATTGGATAAGTCACCCCCTGGTTGGTCAGTACAGGTACTGTGCCGAACACAATAACTGGATTGCGGATGCATCTGTGCGTGGTATTGATTACCAGATCAGAATACGGGCAAAGGGAACCGAACCCTCCAAAGTGCAAATTGACAGGTTTGCAGAATTGATTGCAAGGTTGCCTGAAATCATTGCTTCTTCCAATTTATCGGATGCGCCCACGGATGAATGGAGGAGCAAGCACCCTGAATACCGGCTTGCCAGCGCACGAATCTCATTTATTCGTATGCACGAGGATGGCAGTTTTTTTTGAGTTTTGCTGCCTATCCTGAAGACGACTGGATCCCTATGTTTGATATCTCTCCCGAATTCAAAGTCACATTGGCTGATTGGGGGGGATTCAGTCCGCGTAGGTACGATTAGCGCAGCGTAATCGTACGCATGCAGTGCCATCAATAACCAAAGACCTCAAGCAAATACTGTATTCGTCATTGATCCATCCGTGCACGAGTGCGGTGTATACTTGATCCAATATCAAAAAGCCGTCGTGCTTTTCAATCAGTAAATAGAGTTGCGGCTCACATGCGTACGATTACGCTGCGCTTGTATCTACGCGGGCTTAATGAAATCAAAGAAAGGTGGACAATGAACGACTTGATGAACAGAATCAGCAACCCTGGGTATAAAGAGCGCGATTTGCTCATTGATGAGTTAAACGACCTCATTGTTTATGGGGAGGTGAACCCGACAGATCTGGAATCTATCGTGAAGCAATTAATGAATCAACTCAAACATGAAGCTGAGCAATAGCAGTGCAGGAAGCCCCACATTTCACTGACAAGGAAAAATAAATGAACGAAGATAATTCAGAATCACAAGACACTAGAGCAGGCTTGATAGATCACCCGCTTGTTGGTCAATACGTACAAAATATCAAATCCAATTCTTGGTTTGCCGAGACGCCTGTTGGCAATCACAACTATCCGATTGATGTATACGCCCCTGGTAAAGCGCCGACAGCTGTGCAAATCGACAGCATGATCAAATTGCTTGCGCGCCTCCCTGACATCATTGCTTCTTCCAACTTGCCTGAGGCACCAACCAATGAATGGATGATAAAGCACCCTGATTATCGGCTAGTCAACGCACGAATTTCTGTTTTGTATTTGTACGAAGATGGTAGCTTTTATGTCTGTCTCGATGCCTATCCTGAAGATGACTGGTCCCCTGCATTTAAAATCTTTCCCGATTTCAAAGTTAGAGAAGCCGCGTGGGTTGTATAAGCAAAAAATTTGGTGTTAATTTGGTGTTGATTTGGTGTTATATCGGATCTGGTTCAAGGGAGCAGGAATTGAGAGTAGCCTGCGTAGATACAATTAGCGTACCCAATATCAGAAAAAAATCAGATGTCAAATCAAACAAATTTAGAACCCTCATACTGGAATCCTGAACTGATTCCCCACCCTCTGTTCGGACAATTCAGGCGAAGATCCTTGGGCGATTGGAATGCTCACACTGCCGTGTACGGCATTGACTATCCAATCAGGATAACCGCAGAGGGAAACGAACCACGCCAAGCGCAAATTGAAATCAAAGAAAGGTGGACAATGAGCGACTTGATGAACAGAATCAGCAACCCTGGGTATAAAGAGCGCGATTTGCTCATTGATGAGTTAAACGACCTCATTGTTTATGGGGAGGTGAACCCGACAGATCTGGAATCTATCGTGAAGCAATTAATGAATCAACTCAAACATGAAGCTGATCCAGCTGTCAATGAGAGCATATTCAATCTGCTTGCAACAGTATTCGACAATGGGGATTTAACACACTTGATTGCAGATGAAACTGCTGAACTTTTAAACCAGCTTCCAGCCATATGTCTGGTACATGCAATACCGATCATTGCATACTCACATCGACCAGACAACTCAAGCTTATTGCAGCCGTTTATCCATGACAAAGATGACGAAGTGAGAAAGATGATATCAGAGATATTGAAAGAATTGAACGAGTAGACAAACATCCTGAACGTTGTTTTGCCGATGTCAATGTCAATTTCGAAAGCGATAAGAAGTTGATGTATCTATACAATCGCAGTGCAAAAATCTCCACATTTCACTGGCAAGGAGAAATAAATGAACGAAAAAAATCATGTCTCTCAAACCCAAAACCCGGGCTGGATAAGTCACCCGCTGGTCGGTCAGTACAGGTACCGCGCCGAACATAATGATTGGATTGCAGATGCACTTTTGCGTGGTATTGATTACCCGATCAGAATACGGGCAAAGAGCCACGAACCAAGCGTAGCGCAAATGGACATATTTGCAGAGTTGATTGCACGGCTGCCTGAAATCATTGCCTCATCTAATTTTCCTGATGCTCCAACTGAGGAGTGGCGAAAAAAGCATCCTGATTACCGACTCCTCAACGCGCCAATCTCTTGTTTATATTTGCACGAAGATGGCAGTTTTTATGTGAGACTTGATGCCTATCCTGAAGACGACTGGCTACCAGGATTTGATATCTCTCCGGACTTTAAAGTCATACTAGCTGAATGGGGCGTGTGAGCTGGCAAATACGAACACCTGCATTTTCAAATCGCGCATGTTCCCGTAGGGGGGGGGCTTTAGCCGCAAATGCTTATCATACTTATTTTTCGCGCCCGAAGCCGTTCTTGCGGGCAGCAATTTCCTTGACGTAGGGCGCATTGCAATGCGCCGTATGTGATCACCGCATTCTCTCGAAAAACATCTTTGCCGTATGCCAAGTGCACATGCGGCGCAATATATTGCGCCCTACATCACGGCAATGAACAAAAAATAGGATATGCCAAAAACTGCGTCATATCGCTGTATCAAGCTCTTGATGCAGGAGAAGAGTTTCTGCGGGAGCGGCTTTAGCTGTGAATGCTTGCAAGGGTCGCAAGCTTCGCGGCTAACGCCGCTCCTACAGGAAGCAATTGCTGTAGTGCAGGGCGCATCGCCATGCGCAACAGCAATGCCACAACAAGGCAACAAGCCTGCATCTCCATTCAAAAACATATAAGGAACAACCATGCCAAACACAAGCAGCATACGCGGCCGCGACGGCCTGTACTACCACATCCCCGATTTTGATGATCTTGACGGCTACGATAATTTCAACGCGCAAGACTATGCCAGTAACATGGCAGATGATTTGTAACTCTCAGACCTCGACCCCAGCATCCGTCTTTTGCCATCCGGCACCGCCATGGGCAGGGCCGACAATGATGAAGGCAGCTACAGGCTGCCATTGTTCGCTGACATGGGCAGCCAGCTCTCCCCGGCAAGCACTGGTGTCAGGCTGATGACAAGAGGAGACAGCATGTCCACTACTGACGCTGGTGGCTTCGGTCGTGAATACCTGCAAGCCAACACCCCCGCGAAGAGCTGGCTGTTGAATACCATGTCGGATAATGGCGAGACAAACAGCGAATCTTCTGCTGCGCAAAATTTAACCCGGCGAAATACGGGATTACTCAGCAGATTTGATACTTCGGCTCCGCAGGAAAATCGCTTCGGCATCATTAATCCTGATGACCTGCAAGAAGGCAATCCAACATATACCCCGTATGGCAGAGAGAAAGTAGCAGATGACGATAGCGTTAAATTCTTGCCAGATTATTCTTTGGGCGCAAGTCTTACAGAAAGGATTCGTCCTGAGGATGTAGGAAGCCTGTCCCTGCAAGGAGACGTTAGAAGATTGCGTGGCATGCCCGCCTTGACGCGAGAAGAAGTAGAAAGCGGAGTCAATATCCCGTTCAAGATAGATGACTTGCTCGGTAATGCTGCAGACCTCAGATTTGCACCTCGTAAACACACTATCCGGCGTGGTGATAATCCCTCGCTGCTCGGTAAGCAATATTTTAATGATGGCCGGGCAGGGATGTCCATCCTTGCTCAGAATGGGCTAGCAACTTCCGTCGATGGCGCACGCAATTTGCCAGTTGGACGCGTCTTGACTATTCCGGATAACATCAGCAATGCGAACCTGCGTGCAGGTGGCCAGTTTATTGCTGATGATACGTCTGCAAGGCAGCAGGCTATTGAATCTGCGCAACGACAGCAAGCTGAACAATCAAACGCGCAGGCCAGCGTTGGGAATGGCGCCAGGCAACCCAGTAAAAGCGAACTCATCTCATCATTTAACGGCATTAAAGAAGGCATCAAGGATGTCGGTCGGAAATTGGAAGAGAAACACGGTGGCGATATCTTTAGTAAGGGATTTGACCAAAATTCCATTTACATTACCACCTACGCAGATATCAATAAAAAAAATCCGGAATTGGGTTGGACTGGTCTCGCGCCATTTGCATCGAACGAAGTTCGTGCCGCACTCGCGTGGCTTGCCAAGCGGTCTTTGAGAAATAGAGGTGAGTCAGTTGAAGGTAAATATTTTTTATCGGCCACACCTGATAGAGGATTGGATAGCTCTTCCATGCCTGGCATGGCCTTTGATAACCTTGCTGAAGGAAATAAGCAAGTATTTGAAGACATTACGCCGTATCTGCGCTTTTATCAGCAGCATGGTGTCGCTAAATTACTCTCTATTGCCAAAGATATTGGCATGAAAGATGAAATGAGAGAGGCATTTGAAGCGCTTCAAGTCAGTCAGGAAACCAAAGACCCTGAGCGGGCAGAAATACTTCGTGCTATTTCAGCTAAAAAAATGCTTTATCACGAACAAAAAAACGTTCTTCAAAAAATGTATAGTGAACCAATGATGAGCGGAGGCGCATGGATCAACGGTGCTACCGGTTCACGAATACTGCCATTGGATGTGCATGTTGGTCAAAAGGGGGAGCCCGGCTATTTTGAAATTTCACCAACGGATAAAAGCATTGATCTCTCTAATTTTGATGATCGCTGGGCTTATGCCGGCAAGGGACTGGATCAGTTTACAGGTAGATACAATGGCCCCGCGACACGTGACATAACGCGCCAACAAATTCAGAAAATGACCGACCCTAGAAATCTGTATCAAATCCCATCTGAGCTCGTGCCATATATGAAAATATCAAAGTAATGGAGGCAAAGAACCTGTCCGGGATGTAGGTAGAAAGTGTAGCGTGATCGTACGCATGGCTATCATCGCTGCTATGATAAAAAGCATGATGCACGCATTTACGCTACACTGATTACAACAATAAAAGCAATTTCAGTCTGAAAGGAGTATTGATGAAATTTCAAAAAAAGGCAGCTCCTCAGCTTGACAGCATCATTAATGCGGAAGGGGCGAATATATGATGGGGGGAATGGGTCTTGAACTCGTTTATGTGGGATTTTTTTTTCTATGTTTCTGGGCGGCGGCTTACCTTGCATCAGGGTTTGGTCTTGTCTATGCCTACAAAAGGCGCAGAACCAAACTTTATAAGTCGGTCATTATTGGGGTTTTGTCGCTCTGCGTCTTTGTGCCAACAAGCATTTTCCTGATTAAACGTATTTGGCCCGCCCATATCAATGTGACGGTGGACGAGAGCACGACGATAGACACAATCATGTCGCAAGAAAAAGCACACTGTTTTAAAGTAACCGGGTTCGATAATGAATATTATTGTGATGGCATTATTTTCTATTTGACGGTTCGTCTCTCTGATAAGACTGAATTTCGGGCAAAAGCAAAAAATATCGGGGTGTCTACCTATCCGAATAGCAGGAAAGTGAAATCAATCGATGGCAGTATCAAACAAGGCTTTAGCAAAGAAGAGCTTGCAGGTTATCTCAAGCGCAAGGAAGAACAAAAAAGCGGCGACTTCACTGAAAGCATAATTCCGCAAACAATCTCTGATGAGATAATGGCCTGGTTGTCGCCCAGTGAACAATTTGGTATCAGTCACAGGGGATGCTTCAATAGACCGGATTACCGCCTGTGCCTGGAAGCAACTGGAGGAAGGCCTGGAGATTACACTTTGCAATTTGAGATATCAAAAAAATGATCGTCAAAAAATAAGCCTGTCGAAAAGCGGGATGACTGCGGGCGGGGAGCATGTTTGCGCGGCAGGACTAGCCTGATTTCATCAATCGGGCAAAACACAGCACAGCCCATGTAGATACGATTGGTGCAACGTCATCGTACGCGTGTGATGCACAAGTTGACGCAGTGTGCATTACAATATGTTGCATGCCATACGCCTTATTTATCACCATGATTTGCGTGAGAATTTTAACACCCTGCGCGCGCGGCACGCCCCACTGGCATGAATGGGGTATATCATCAAGGGCAAAGACGGCAGCCGGTGTAGGTACGATTAGCGCAGCGTCATCGTACGCATGCAGTGCCATCAATAAGCAAAGACCTCAAGCAAATCTTGTATTCGTCATTTATCCATCCCTGCACGAGTGCGATGTATACTTGACCCAATATCAAAAAGCCGTCGTGCTTTTTAATCAGTAAATAGAGTTGCGGCTCACATGCGTACGATGACGCTGCGCTAATCGTACCTACGCGGGCTTGAATGGGAAAGTGATGTCATCAAAAAAGAAGCACATGCTTGTCCGTGGAATAAAAGCCCTGATCGCGATGTTCGCATTGGCCATCTGCACAAGCACAGTTGCAGCCGCGCCGCCGTTGCCGCTCCAGTCTGGACAATATACGTTCAAGCACAGATTTGCAGAACAACCCAACATGCCCAGCCTGGTGCTGACTGCCAAAATTCGTGGCCATCATATCGTCTTGATCAACCGGCGCGCATCGGAAGTTTTTCCCAAAGGGGTCATTGCCGAGGGCACGCTGATGTGGCATGCAGCCTCGAAACAATGGATCATAGGCACCAGCAAGGACGACCGCTATGCCAGGGATGTTGGTGGCTGTAGCGATGGCCCCGACGTGATTGACTTGCGCAAAAGGATTTACTGGACTTGCTAAGCAGATAGCCTGGTGTGTTGAACCTGTCGCTGCATGCGCCACTTTTGCAATGATGCTTCGCAAAAGATCGCAAAGAGCCGGTTCGGACTGTGCATACTTGGGGCAGGCAGTGCCAGTTTTTTCCAGCGCTTGTGATAGTTTCAGACAGCTGCCTGGATGACGGCGGTGCTGTACAGTGAATGCAATTCCCAACCCAGGCTGGCATACAGTGCCCGGCCCTGAGGCGTCGCCACCAGTGCGCCGCCGTCGATACCGCGCTCTGTGGCGATGGCTTCCAGTTGCTTCATGAGCACACGCCCCAGGCCGCGCCGCTGATGTGGCGCTTGCGTTTCTATGCTGTCATAGATGGCGAGCCCATCGACGAATACGATGCGTCCGGAAGCGGCCACTTCACCCTCTGCCGTCAGCACCCGCACCATGGAGATGGACTGTGCCAGTGTGATATCGAGTTTATATTCCGCTGGCAAATCCGGCGCTGTTGGCATGCGGGTCGCCAGCGTCATCATATAACCGGGACGCTGCATGATCCAGTGGGCAGGCAGTATGGCCCGTAGTGCGGCAGCGGAGGCGCAGGTTTTCAAGAAAATGAAGGGTTCGCTGATGGTGCGCGCCAGGTCTGCGATGCCTGGCAACAGGCCAGGGAAGACATGACGTGCCTTTTGCTCGGGCCAGCCTACATCGACACGCCAGCCACCATGCGCAGCGACAGGCTGGGCGATGCCTCGTGCCAGCGCCCAGCCCTTGAGCCAGCGCCCGACCAGCTCAGGGTCTGCCTGTAGCGAGGCGGCATGCTCATCTTCTGGATAATTTGCATACCGATTGCCTTGGTGTTGTGCATCGAGATGTGCTCTCATTGATTTGTCCCTGAGTGTGCGTTGGTTGCTTAATTATACCCAGCTTGCATGGCTGCCGTGGTGACAAGCCGGATGCTGTCTGGACATCAGGAGGAGGTCACGGACAGAAGGAAAGCCGGTGCGTATATCCCAACGATGAACATAGCAGTGACGTAGCCGTAACGTGAGGCGCAATATATTGCGCCCTACGTCACGGCTGCGTTTAAGTTGGTACGGCGTGCTGCGATTATCCCTCAAAAAAAACGACGCCATACAGTCAGTAGGGTGCGTTATAACGCACCACAAAAGCCGTATCAAAAATTTGATCGTTTTATATAAATACAATGAAAATTATTTATGTAATATTTCCCCTCTCTACATAGCTATCTTCCTGGACGGTGCGTTACAACGCACCCTACGCGTTATGACCGCCCAAAAAAAACGACGCCATGCAGCAAGCAGGCGTCGTTTTTCTTATGTTCCTACGCGCGTAACGCATGAGCATGGCATCCGGTTGACAGGCGGCATGTCGTTTAGAACAACAACACTAAGCCTCGTGCTCTGTGGTTTTTCGCGTCAACGCAAAGTATCCGGGCGGCGTTTTTGGCTTACGTAGCGTGACTACGAAACGCAAAAACGAAATACAAACCAAGCAAGCAACCCAAAACATAAAGAGGGAAATATCATGAACAAACTGATCACCGCCATCATCGCTTCCACAGTTGTTATGGGTAGCGCATTTGCACAAACACCAGCCAGCGCATCTGCTACAGCTGCATCCAAACCAGCAACAGCTGCCGCAGCAGCCAGCGTAGCGAAATCTGCTCCGGCAGCTAAAGTAGTAGCCGCTTCTGCCTCTGCAACAGCATCTACACCAGCAACACCGGCAGACACCAAGCCCGTGACTGACAAGGCCGCCAAGCATGACAAGCACGCCAGCAAAGACATGAAAAAAATTGAATTGAAACCAGCATCTGCATCCGCCGCAGCCAGCGCAGCATCGAAATAAGTTTCAATCGCCAGTAGCAAGAATTTGCACCAGGTATGTACACCGGCAGCATTAGCTGCCGGATAAAAAAACACAGATTTAAAACGCTCACATAATGTAAGGAATCTCACCATGAACAAGCTCATTACTGCCCTGATCGCTTCTACTGTTTTGATGGGTAGCGCATTTGCACAAACGCCTGCCGCACCAGCCAAGGCAGCATCTGCCTCTGCAGTTGCCAGCACACCGGCACCGGCAGCCAAAGCAGCGCCTGCATCCGCAATGGCCGCCACACCAGCACCGGCAGCAGAGGCAAAGCCTGCGGCAGAAGCCAAACCTGCGGTAGAGAAAAAAGTGAAGCATGCCAAGCATGCCAAAAAGGACAAGAAAGCGGACGATGCCAAGGCAGCACCAGCACCAGCAGCAGCCGCTGCCCCGGCAGCATCGAAGTAAGCCGCTAAGCCTGCACCCAGGTGGCTATAACAGCCATGAGGGTTGCAACTGAAGAGATCGACGTGCCTTCCACTTTGGATCGCACGTCGATTTTTTTGTGTTTACGCGGCTAAGAATAATCCCGCTGCCCAGGCTTTTTCAACCTCGATCAGATGGATACTTGCCTGTGCAGGAATGACGGTTGGGGGCAGGTTCTGCAGCCCATACCGGTGGCGAGTAAAAAAAACGACCACGATAGAGTGGTCGCTTGAACCTTGCACTTTCCGTCCAGGTTTTGATTTACCCCTTGCTCGCCAGCACCTCGATATTGACTTCTTTGCTGGCAATGTAATAAGGTACATGCTGGTGGTTGGCGAACATCAGGCGCAGCTTGTGTTTGCCGGGCGGCAGGTTCAGCACGGTTTCTGTTTCGCCTTTGCCAAAATGTTTATAATGCTGGTGCTGGTATTCTTCAGCACTATCAAAGGGAATCGGTTTTTTGATGTCTTGCGGCAGATCCAGGTCGATCAGGATATGGTGATGGCCAGTGCCATCAATATTGCCCGCCTGCACAGGCGCGACACCCATGCCCGAGACTGAAAACGCCACCCTGAAAGGCGAGCGTACTTTGTCACCATCGCGCAGGTTAAGGAAATACAAAGCCTTGTCACCAACCGGAAATGGCAGTGTGCGTTCTACGGCATTGCTGCTGCAGACGGTAGTGTCCGGCGTATTGATGGTTGGCGCAGGTTTGCCCTTGTCGGCAGAAAATGTCAGGCAGGGCAGGGCCAGCAGTGCCGCCAGGTAAGGTGCATAGGTTTTTTTGAACTGAAGTTTCATCTGGATGCCTCTCTGTGGATGGGCCGGAAAACAGATTTTATTATAGAAATTAACAAAGGGATGACAATGTTTTTTATGTTCGTATAGTCGGTAAGAACATGCGCAGGGCCAGGAAATACGCAATTTCTAATGCCCGTGCAGTTAACGACAGCAATCAGATTGCAACTGTGTCTCGCAGACAGGACGTTTGCGCTAGCGCAGGCAATGTGCACACCATGCACATGGTGCGGCATTGCACATGGCGATCTGATTTTGCAATTGATCCAATCTTACGGACGACCATATGAATATACGAACTTATTTAAGCAGCGACTGGCCACGCCTGTGCGCCATCCACGACGCAGCGCGCGTGTTTGAACTGCAGGCAGCGGGTTTGCCAGACGCCTACCTGACGCTGGAGCAAACCGGCAAGAACGAAGGCCTGTTCGACGGCGACATCGTCGTGGCAGAACTTGACGGCCAGGTACAAGGCTTTGCCGCCTGGAGTGAAGGCGAACTGACCTGGCTTTACGTAGACCCGGCCAGCTTCAAGCAAGGCATAGGCAGGCAGTTGCTGCGTCACGCCATCCAGATCCACAACGGCAAACTCGACACCGAAGTCTTGCTCGGCAACGAAGCCGCACTCGCCCTTTACCTGAGCGAAGGCTTCAGGATCGCCGAACACTCGCAAGGCAAGCTGGCCGGCAATGAAAGCTTCAGCGCGTCCGGGTATGTGTTAAGACTTGGGGGAGACTGAAGAACTGTGGCGTTTTACATGTAACAGATATTGTTGATTTTTTCAGCGTACGGCGATTCATACGGCGCATTGAAATGCGCCGTATGTCACGGTAACTTTGAACGGGAATTTGTTCTTGTTGCAGGCATGCGGTGATTGTGCTGCGTTGATCGCATTTACGTAGCTGATAGTATTTGTGCGGGCTACACTTGCAAGGCCCCGGATTGCATTATCCGCTCCAGCCCATCCCA
Organism: Undibacterium sp. FW305-107; assembly: GCF_058788535.1. NCBI lineage: Bacteria > Pseudomonadati > Pseudomonadota > Betaproteobacteria > Burkholderiales > Oxalobacteraceae > Undibacterium > Undibacterium sp. FW305-107. The sequence continues at coordinate 241,562 of NZ_JBYTAV010000001.1, read as the reverse complement.
TAAAGATTTTACCGAAAGCATTTACAGTACATACCACTGCCGACCCTCAGCTTATCCTATTCTGCACGCCAGGTAAAAGGCACTGATACTTTATAAGCGACAGCTTTGCCATCTTGTACCTTAGGCACAAACGATCCTGCACGGAAATAGGCATCGACGACCTTGAGCAGCAGGGTGTCTGTCTTATGGCTGGAACCATCTATGCTTTTCAGTGTGGCCGGTTTCACTGCGCTGGATTCGACGCTGACATCGCTGACCTGGCCCTTGTCATCAATATTAATCAGATAAGTGACGGCGCCGCTGGCCTTGTTTGTCACGACCAGCCCGGGGTAATACACAAAAGCATTGCCGGGCTTGAAGCCTTCTATGGCTGGTTTGGCGCGCCCTGTTGCGTTGGCCCGCTCAAAATCTTTGGTATAGCCAGCCCCTGTCACGCTGACGCGCAGGAGGAGGGATGAGACCAGGTCTTTGGAATTATCCAGCTTGCTGTCATTGATGGCGTGGCTGACGACCCATAGCATTTCACAATACTCTTGTGGTGTTGGTTGTTTTGCGCCATAAGAGAAACGCTCAATAATGCGTTTGGCATCCGCCTCCGGCCATTGCAAGGCGATGGCATGCAAGCTGCGCGTGGCGATTTTTGCGATCAGCGTGTCGACAGGCCGGTCTCCAGGGCGCGGTGTATTTAGCCGGACAAATTCAGTGTGCAATGCCTTTGGCAGTGAGATGCCGAGCTTGTCCGCATTGTCATTGAGCAATCGCTGACGCTCTTCAGTGACGAAACTCTCCACTTGCGCCGGGCTATAGGTCTGGCAGTTTTCTCGGTTCATCGCATAGATTGCATTGGGGCCGTTCATGCGCCACAGCAAGGAAAGACTGTCATCATCCACAAAGTCAAAGCTGCTGACAAAGGCTTTTTGATAATGCTTGCGCCAGTTGGCGAGCAAGTCTTCCATCACGTCTGCCTTGTTTTTTTCCAGCCACGCACGCATATTGTCACGATAGGCACTGTCTTGCCAGAGCTTGTCCAGCACGGTATGGGCCAATTTTATTGTCTGCTCATTTGGATACAAGGGAATAATCGCATACGCACCTTCACTGTCTATCTGCTGGTGTAGATAAGCCTGAAACTGCGCAGCGTCAACCGGCGCGGCCGCACTTGCGCTGACTGACAAGCTCAAAGTCAGGATGGAAATAGCATTTTTTGTAAAGCGTAAAAACATGGGAGTATCCAGGGAGATTTTTTAGAGTATGTTTGCGGTAGAGATCGTGAGTAGATGTTATGTAGGTACGATTAGCAAAGCGTGATCGTACGCATGCCAGGCATACAGAGTCCACCAACTGTAGGGTAAATCCAGCATGACACATATCACTCACTGCCAGCTGCATCAGCCGCCACATCTCCACACCAGTTGAGAGGATACACGTCTTCGCTCACATAGCGATGAAAAGTAGAGTAAGGCCAGTCACAAACACGCTGGACCAGGCCATGCTTGAGTGGGTTGACATGCACGTAATCGACATGTCTTTGGAAATCCAGTTCGTCGCGTATCAGATGCTCCCAATAATGGCGTTGCCAGATGCCGCGCTCACCGGCTGCCATGCGTGCGGCGGAGAGTGATTCTGTTTTTGGCAGGGCGCGTGAGAAACCACTTTTGATGAGCCGCCAGCGCATGCTGAAGTCGCTGTCGCCTTCAGGCAGGGTGAAGATGCAATGCATGTGCTCTGGCAAGACTACCCAGGCGTCGATGTGGAATGGGTATTTCTGACGAACATTCTTGATTACTTGCCGCAACAGATCAATCTCACGCACCAGCAAGTCATTGCCATGCCGTTGCAACAGGTTCACGGTGAAAAACCATGTGCCACCAGAGACGAATGCGCGGCGATAGTTGGGCATGTGTATTTGAGTGGTTATGGTTAATTTAGCGGAGATCATGCGTACGATTACGCTGCGCTAATCGTACCTACGCGGGCTTGCCACCTAAACAGCAGGTTCAGTCAACTGGTAATAACGGCGCATGCCAGGCAGATGAAACAGGCAGGCATAAATGCCGAGCGAAGTGAGCAGTGTTTCTACAGTCAGTTCGCCAATGCTCAGGCCCTCCTGCGTCATCCATGTCGATGGATAACAGGCCAACATCAGCAACAGTACTGGCTGCATGAATACCAAGACCCAGCGCGCCCAGGGTTTGCGTGCAGCCATACCCCATGAACCCGTCGCGCCCATCGCTAAAGAAACTGCAAGCACAACACTTGTACCGGTAGTCCAGAGATCAAGGTAAGTCATTTCCCTGCCATCGACCTCCCAGTTAAACAGGGGCAGCAGCAGCAAGAGAAGCAGCAACGGACACACCAACATTCCTCCATAACACAAGACACGTATCACAAATGGAAGCTCCTTCGTGTTGTTGATAAGGTGTGCAAGCTTGGATATCATCGAGTTCGCAAGGGTAATTGATTGGCAACAGCCGCCATTCTATCGCATTCTGTTTCACAGTCAGCTCGTGTAGGTACGATTAGCGCAGCGTAATCGTACGCATGGTCAGCTGCAATTCTTTATACGGCTTGAAAAAGCAAGACTGCATTATGATCTTGAGTCAAGAATTCATCATACTCGTGCAGAGATGAATGGACAGTGGTCATGAGATTTACTTGAAGTTTTTCGTTATTTTCGGCGCATCATGCGTACGATTACGCTGCGCTAATCGTACCTACGTGATTATACATTTTCCTTACTTGCGTGCGCCCTGCACACTTACTCCAAGCTGTTCGGCCAGCTGCTTCGCCGCTTCCGACATTGCCGGTGCTACGGCTTCGTATGCCGTGCCATTCAGGCGCACGGTTAATACTTTGTGTTCACGTTTGAGCAGTTTGCGGCCTTGGTCCAGTACGACCCAGCTGGCTTCCAGTGTGAGCTGGTCGCCGTTGTTGATGAGTAGCTGGTCTACCTGTACTTTGACGAGGTAGCGGGGCAGGTTGTTGGATGTATTGGCGGCGATGCCTGCGCTGATGCCGGTATCGGATGAGAGCCAGGCGTCGGGCAGGCGGGTGCGCAGGTGGGCGATGAGGGCGAGGGTCAGTTGTTCGTCCAACGGGGCTATCCAGCGTTGTTCGTCAGAGATGATGGATTCTGTGGCGGACTTTTGGATGACCAGTTGCTGGCGGTTGACGGCTTCTGGCAGTTTGACGGTGGTGATGACGAGTTCATACTGCGGTTCTGCCTGATTGCTGGTCGTCAGCGGATAGTCGAGGCGGTACAGGTGTTCGACTGGCGGCGTGGCGCAGGCGGTCAGCAGCAGGGTAAGCAGGGAAATCGTCAGGACGTGTGTGCTTCGCATCATGGTTTTACCTTTTGTTTGCCAAACACCAGGGCATCGGGGTGGCGTTCGAGCATGTCGGCCAGGTTGGCGACGGCGCGGGCGGACTTGGCGACTTGCTTGAGTGATTCGCGCATGTCTTGTTGCAGCGGTGCGTCTTCTGCCAGCAGGGCGTTGGCGCTGTTGAGGGTGCCGCGTGCCTCTTTGAGGGTGGAGGTCAGTTCTGGCGTGACTTCAACATCAAGGCGGCGCACCAGTTTTTCTGTGCTGGCGAGTGTGGTGTTGAGCTTGTTCAGGGCTTGCACCAGTTCATCGGATATTTTGTCGAAAGGCAGCTTGTCTATCTTCTTGGCGATGCGGCCTACGGTGTCTTGTATTTCACCCAGGCCGCCACCGACGGTGGGCAGCACGGGGTAGTCAGTACGCCAGTCCATTTTTGCGGGAGCGGCATCGGGGAAGAAATCGAGGGCGATGTATAACTGGCCGGTCAGCAGATTACCGCTGCGCAGTTGGGCGCGCAGGCCGCGGGCGATGAGGTGGTCTAGCAGCGATCTTTCTTTGGCTTCGGTATCGTCGTCTGGCAGGCGGGCACCTGATCTGACGCGGGATTTGAGGCGGTCAGGGTAGAGGCTGACTTCGACCGGGAAGCGCGGCAGGCGGCCATTCTCGGCAAATTCCACGCCCAGGGATTTAACCTCGCCAATGACAATGCCGCGCAAATCGACAGGCGCACCTTTGGACAAACCACGCAGGGTTTCAGGGAAGTACATGAGGAAGTTGCGCACCTTGGTGTCGGGAGCGCGCATGGCATGTTCGCGATCTTCAAACAGGGGGAAGACGGAACCCTCGAATGCGGGTTTGCCACCTGGCAGGGCATCATCATGTTCCTGGAAGGCGAGGCCGCCTTCGATCAATGATGTCAGCGATTCTGTAGTGACGCGCAGGCCGTTGGCATCAAGCTGCATGTCAACACCGCTGGCATGCCAGAAGCGGGTATCTTCAGTCACGTACTGGTCATAGGGCGCGTCGATGAAGACGCGGATGGTGACGCCCTTGCCATCACGGTCAAGCTGGAACTTGGTGACGTGGCCGGCATTGATGTGGCGGAAGAAGATAGGTGAGCCGTAATTGACCGAGCCGGTCTGCGCACCATGCAAGACAAATTCTCGTCCGGGTGAATCGCGGTTGATCAGGGGCGGTTCTTCCAGCCCGGTGAATTCATTGGTGGTCTCAGTAGCTGTGCCCACATCAACGCTGATGTAATTGCCAGACAAGAGGGTGGACAGGCCAGAGACCGAGCCGCCAGAAATGCGCGGTTTGACGATGAAGAAGCGGGTGTCGGTCGCCAGGATGTCTGACGCGCTCTTGATCAGTTGCGCCGTGATCAGCACGCGCTTGCGGTCTGGTGACAGGGCAATGGCCTTGACATGGCCGACATCCACATCCTTGTAACGCAGCCTGGTCTTGCCTGCTTCCAGCCCCTCGGCTGATTTAAAGGTGATGGTGATGACCGGACCCTGGCTGGTAACGCTTTGTACCACCAGCCAGATGCCGATGAGGGCGGCAATGATGGGCACGGCCCAGATGAAGGAGGGCAGGCGGCGCTGTGGTTTGACCTTGACGACGGGTACCATGGCATCTACCTCATCAACTGTATCGGCTGCATTCGCGGTATTAGTGGCATTTGCGGTATTTGCGGCAGCCTCTGCAGGTTTTTCTGCAGGAGGTGTGGCGGGTTTTTCTGAAGTTGGATCACTCATGCGTCTTTGTTACCCAGATTAAACGTGAATCAAAGCTTTGTGCCGACAACATCGTCAACACCACCACAGCACCAAAAGCCAGCGCGCCACCGCCGGGGTGTATTGCCGCCAGTGACTGAAACTGCACCAGTGCCACCAGCACTGTCACCACATACACATCGAGCATCGACCAGCGCCCCACGGCTTCTATCATGCGGAACAATTGTGTGCGCTGCAAAGGGTTCCAGGCAGATTTTTTCCAGCAGGTGAAGAGCAGCAGGCTGATGGAAAACAGCTTGAGCAAAGGCACGACGATGCTGGCAAAGAATACCAGCAAGGCCAATGGCCACGAACCAGAATACAGCAAGACCAGCACGCCGCTCATGATGGTGTCATTCTGCGCACCAAAGATGGTATTGGTTTGCATGACGGGCAAGAGGTTGGCGGGGATATACAGTATCGCCGCGGCCACCAGATAAGCCAGCGATTTTGTCAGGCTGTCTTGATGGCGCAAATGGAGGGACGCGCCGCAAACAGGGCAGTGGGTCGCGGCTTCGTCATGGGTGCAGCACAGGGTTTCGCAAATGTCGCAAGTGATGAGACCAGTAGCAGCGCCCGTCTGGCCAGCCAGATTGGTCGCGGGGATGTGGCGGTATTCGTGTTCAGCCATGGGGCACTCCGGCGGGTGCAGACTTGTTGTCTTCCATATTATCTGCAGCATGTGCCCACAGCCAGACATTGCGCGGCGTAAGTACCGATGTCAGCGCTGCCGTAAAAAAGATCAGTGACGCGCATGACCACAAGGCCGGGCCGATGACAATATCGGCCATGTGCTGCAGCTTGACCAGCGACACCAGCAAGCCCAGCATGAAAATTTCTATCATGCTCCAGGGGCGCAGGGTCTGTAACAGGCGCAAAGGTGCACCCAGGGCGCGTCTGGCGTCACCAAACTTGAGTACGCACAATAAGTAGATGGCTACCGATATCTGCATGGCTGGTGCCAGTATGGTGGTGATAATTACCAATAGCGACAGGATATGCATGCCGTCATCCCACATCGCCAGTGCTGCATGCAGCAGGGTGGTGTCACGGGTGACCTGCTGCACTTTGAGTGACAACAGCGGGAAGCTATTGAGCAGTAACAGCAAAATCACCGTTGTGGCGGCCAGCGCCAGTGCCACGTCAACACTGGCCTTGCCATTCCTGTACAACGTCGCCTGGCAACGCGGGCAACTGGCAGCTTCACCCGTCACCAGAGGTACATCAATGCAAACCAGGTCGCATTCATGACAGACGATAAATTTGTTGGCAGGCTCGATGGCGGGCTTCACGTTTATGGTGCGGGGTCAGGTAGAAATCAAGAAAATAGCGCAAAAACGACAGTTTATGAGTGTAATCAATTTTGGGGATTAATCATAGGATAACGGCGGGGGTACCGTTTTATTGTGACTTTGGCGGGGTTTTGGGGGTAAACAGGCGAGTTGGCATGTAACTATCTTGTTTCCCTGTGTGTGGTAATGACAAACGAATATAAAATTGCCGTGACGTAGGTGCGTAGGGTGCGTTGCAACGCACCGCAAATGAACCACAACAAGAGACGTCATATTATGAATGATGATCAGTCATGCTAGTTTAATGTTCCGGCGAGTTTGAATTTTCAGGGGAACTGGTGCGTTATAACGCACCCTACAAGTTGCTGGTCATTTTATGGGAACGGATTTTTCGCTGTGATGAGAGGTCTTGCTGTCCAGTGACGTAGGGTGCGTTGCAACGCACCGCAGGGCGCGTCATATCACGTATGTTGGTCACAATTGATGTGTGATTCAGGATTTCACGCCCGTCTGATTTTCCCGGGAGCTTGAAATTTCTGGTGGAAATTGCGGCGTTACAAGGCAACCTGCGCACCCTGCATCAATGTCATTCCCTACTTTTGCAGTATCTGACAGGTCTTCAATAAAGCCATCACTTCATCAAATTTTTCTTTGGCAAGTGCGTTTTGGGCTTCGTTGCTGCGGTCGTATTGGTGATAAAGAATGGGGTCGCCGATTTTTTTATTAGCCCAATCCATGTCCAGGCGGCTGTTGCGGCTGAGTCTTAAATAGATGCTGACTGAGTCCAGATAGGTATCGTCATCCGCCAGTTCCTGGTCGGCCTGGTGCCAGACCACCCAGGCATGGATATGCTCAAACGGCACCGTTACCACGCGATTTTTTTCAGGCACAAAACGATAGACTTCTTCTGCTACCAGCAATTGCTGGCTGCAATCGAGATGCAGGGTTTTGGTGCCGACGTGCTGCTTCCTGGTCCGGTAATCACGCACAGGGGTTTGCTTGCGCAGCGACAGCCAGACGCCGGTGGCGTAGGTCAGCAAAACAGTGGCCGTATTCATGGTCGAGTTTGAGATATCGACGAAATTGCGCAGCACTAAAGACAGGATGACAAATGCCGGATAGAGTATCATGGCCCACAGTACCGGCCCCCAGAAAAACAGGCTGACCAGGACAGACCAGAGCGAGGTGTCACTGGTGACGATTTTGAGCATCAATAATTTGCTCTTTTTCCTGAGCGCGTACAGCAATTCACCTTCATTGATGCCATAGCCACCACCGTGGTCGTGTTTGGTTTCAATGGCAAAATTTGTTTGTAACATTCATGTCCTTCGGTGGCATCGTGTTGCTGTCTGTGCTTGAGTATTTGTAGAGTGCGCCGTGCGCACCATCGCATTTATTCATCTTGCTGTAACGGTGCGCATGGCGCACCCTGCGAGCCGCTGCTTATTCCATGCAAACGGATCTTGGGCAGATGGATCCCAGCCTGCGCTGGGATGACGGTAACAGGGCTCAGGGGCATTTTAACTCTTCCCCCGTTTCAATCCGGTTTCGGCTTCTCGTCATACAAGTTTAATCCGGCGTACGACGCACCTTACGGTGACGTGGGCGTAACGGGAGGCGCATTGCAATGCGCCCAGCATCTGTCCATTTTCTGCGATCTTAGGTATGTGAACGATGTCGCTCTCTGTGAACCTCTGTGAAACCTCTGCGTCTCTGTGGTAAAAGGCATTGAAATAAGGCCGATACGCCGACAAAAAAATAAGGCCCCGGGTTTTACCCCGGGGCCTTAATGCCGTTACTTTTTAAATCAACATCAGATCAGGACATAGCTTAGTCTGTTGCTACCAGACTTACGCCGCTGATCGCGCTATACGCTTTGACCATGACGTAGTAAGTGCCTGCTGCAGGTGAGTTGATGGTGATGCTTTCATTGTTGCTGGCACCGTTGGATTTTTGCAGGTACGACGATGTCGTTGGTGCAGAACCCAGTTTGACATACAAGTCAGCATCGCCAGAGCCGCCGCTGGTTTTGAATGTCACCGTAGGACGACCAGCAGGCACTGCGAAGGTGTAGATCGATGATGCGCCTGATGCCAGGTTGATGCCTGTCACTGGTACGCCATTGCTCAACACGTTCGGTGGTGTGCCGATTTGATAGCTGGCAACCAGGTTGACGCCATTGGATGCAGTGTAACCGTTCAGCAAGACATAGTAGGTGCCTGCTGTTGGTGTTGCCACAGTAATGGTTTCAGTACTGGTAGAGCCGTCTGATTTTTGCAGGTAGGCCGTGGTGGTTGGAGCAGCACCCACTTGTACATACAGATCAGCATCGCCTGAACCGCCCGTTGTTTTGAACGTCAGGTTGGTTGCACCAGCTGGCACGGCAAAGGTGTAGACCAGGTTGGCACCTGTTGCTACGTTGATGCCGGTGACAGGTACATCCTTGACCAGGACATTGGGTGGTGGCGGTGTCGAGCCCATGGCGGCTGCAAAGTTTGCCATGTTCAGGCTACCAAAACCACTGGCATAATCCCAGCCTGCCTTGGCGGTATAACCACCATTGCTGCCGGTTGTGACGTCGTGGAACATGCCCGGTGTGCTGGCCGCTTTTTGATAGATCGCAGCAGCAGGGAAAGGCAGGCTGTTATTGTTCATCGACTGCACACGTGCCCAAAAGCCGGTGAAGATAGGTGCTGACAGGCTGGTACCACCGATCTGCTGGTTGGAACCATTGACAATCACCAAAGCACCGCTGGCAGGGTCAGCATTGAACGAGATATCTGGCGTGCCGCGTTTGGTAGAAGAACCCAATACGCCGGAACTGACTTGCCAGCTAGGTGCTGATTCTGTCAGGGACGGCCCACCACCAGCACCACCGTTTGCATTTGCCTGGCAGCTGGACGCTGAGGTACAAGACCACACCGATTCAGAAACCCAGGTAGTGCCCGAAGTATTGAGCTGCGTGCCGCCCACCGAGATCACATAAGGTGAAGCCGATGGATAGCTTTGTGAAGTACCAGGGCCACCGCATTCATACGCGCCGGAATCACCGGACGAGACGGCAAAAGTCTGGCCCTGTGCAACCGCTGTCTGGAATATCTGGTCATTACTGGCCGTGATACCACCATTGAACGCATCGTTTTCACACATACCCAAAGACACGTTGATGACCTTGGCCACGTTGTCAGTGACAGCGCGGTTGTAGGCAGCAGTAATGTCAGTCAGGTTCAGCGTGTTGGCTGTGTACAGCACCATTTTCTTGATGGTGCCGCCCGCAGTTGCCAGCGCATCTTGCGTGTCCATATTCCATTCACCGACACCAGAGGTGTCAGAGCTGGGCGAACCTATCGTGACTGTTTCCACATTTACGGTCGGGTAACCGGCCTTATTGGTGAAGGTGTTCAAGTCCTTGATGGTTTGCGTCATGCTGCCTTGCGTGATGATACCGATAGTGGTATTCACTGCGCTGGGCAAGCTGGTGGCGTTATAGATCGCAGAAAACTCGGTAGGATTATGCCCACCTACAGCCAGCGTATTGGCATTTGGACGCACCAGGTTGGTGTGATAAGTATGCACATTTTGCAGGCCATGTACTGCCAGCACCGTGTCAGCCAGCGATTGCGGTATTTGTGCATCCGTCGTGTTGGCATGCACGGTACGGCCATCTACGCTAAAGGTTTGCAGATCAGTATTGAAGGCCGTTTTTACTGTCGCTGCCGCACCTTCTGCAGTGACGAGCATGCGGTTATCCGACACCGTGATGTTGACGAAACCACTGGCCTTCAAATAATTCACTACTGCCTGCACCTGGGCTGTTGTTGGTGCAAAACGGGACATGAATTCGGCACTGGAAATCGTTTTGACATTTTTGCCGTTCAATATGCCCGTTGTGATGGCATCCAGCTCAGCCTTGTTGCGCAACTTGAGCGCGACCGACACTTGTGTCGGTGCACCCGCCTGCATCAACGTGGCGGCTGACTTGGAAGCCACCGTCGCTGGTACCCTGGTGGCTTTGGTTGCTGTCGGTGCCCATTGTTCTGCTGCCTGGGCCGTGTCGAACAGCATGGCCAAAGCCATGGAGACACCTGCTAGTTTGAGATTACAACTGATACGCATTACTTCTCTCCTTGTTTTTTTGATACGAAGTATGTGATCGGTTCGTGTTGGCGACGCCGATCCAGCTATTTACTCATCCCCATTCTTCCCAAAACAGGGATGGATGCACAGATAAAAACGGTGTATCCGCACCGTCCAGGCCCTACATCCAGGAACACCCAGGCAGGCTGCGCGAGGCCCACCCTTGGTTCCGCATTGCCATGCAGGCAATTGATCAAATTCCCCACATAACAATTCTTTCAGGCAATAGTAAGACCACTTGCACACGGCGACCGCCGTACAAGACTATTGGCACTGCTGAATTTTTTTATGGCACTGAAAAAAACTAATACCAGTTTGCCGTTTTGCAACAGAGGCAAATTATTGACATTCTTTAACAATATGTCAAAAGCAATAACTACTGATGTATAGACAAATATTTTTTATCATTTACCTTGAAATTTATGAAAACTTATTTTCATAGAGGAAAAGATATACTTTCATTACTGAAAAGGAATGAGTTGGAGCGCAAAAAATGGTTGCGAAATCACAACAAAATCGTCGCAAAAAGCGCACATCTGGCTGAAATTCTTGTGCCGATTTGCGCATTGATGTGCGTGTTTTGAACAAAAAAAGGGGGTAATAATAGGTGTTGTGATACAGGTTTTTTGTTGATTGCCTCATGCGTGAATCAAATCAGCCCAATAAAGCAGGAATTAGAATTTCCCCTCTAGATTTGCGGGCTGATGAAGCGGTTTGTGATGTGCCCGGGGTCGCTTTTTTGGGGGGAACATGGGCCTGTCAGCGGGAGTAAGCAGGTAGCAATCGGCGCTTTTTTTGATGTGCTGTTTCTGGTTTGACTGAGGCTGCTTTGCACCAGGAATATCGTCGCACATGGCAGTAGCAGCCAGGCATGCTGAAGGCCTGCGGATTGTGATCGCTCCACTGGCCATTCTCACCGTGACGCAGCCGTAACCTGCGGCGCATTGCCAAGTGCTGCATGCAATCTCCAAATCTACAAGAAAAATATCTGTGCCGTGCGCGATGTCCACAAAAGCATGCGATGCACAAAAATGGTGCAAGGCCGAGATCTCGCACTGATCTCATTTTCCTGCACCTGGGTACGCATCCTGCAGTCTCAATTTGTTTTTAAAATATCAATTGATTAAATATAAATAATGGTATATTTTGCATTATAATTTATTAACTACCAAGCAATTCCCGTTGAGTCCGGCCACATATCGCATTAATAGGATTTGCACCTCAGTAGGAGTGGAGCCTTCATCCCCCCGGGTTCCAGTAATAGCTTCAAGAAAACTGACATTAAACGTTTCGTTCCCTATTTGACGCACGATAGAACTTGAGAAGCCATGTCCCCATGTCCAGTACCAGCTTACCCGTGTTGTCCAAAGTGCGCACTGCACTTCCCCCGGCATCAACGCGAGGGACGGTGCGTCACTATGTTTGGCTCTTTCCTGAATGATCAAAAAGCGGCAGTTTGATCGCTGCTGCAGGCCTTGCTGCACCGTCTCAAGTCAGGTTGGATATGCAGTCTATGGATGCTGTTTTTGATGGTTTTTTTGCTGTTTTTTTTTTGCGCAATTAGTTATGCAGAAAGTCGTCTTCCGTCAGAAGTGCCAACAAGCTTCTTTATCACAAAGAATGGAATGCTCATGAAAAAAATCGCCCCTCAGCGCCGTTTCTTAATAAGCTCGATCAGCTCGGCTGCTGTCAATGTCATTGCTGCCATCGGCATGATCACGGCACTTCCCTCAATCGCTCTGGCACAACAGGCCCCGGTTCAAAGTACCGTAAGCTGCAACGCCAGCTCCACATGGGTCAGCAACCCGTCTTTGCCAGGCGATGTGCAGAATACCGACAATTGCAGTTTCCAGCAGTATATGTGGCAGGCCATGCTGTACTTGGTGCAGCCGGTAGCAAAGGGCAGCAAGGTTCTGCAATTTGAAACCTATATGCCTAGCTATGGCATTTTTGTCGATCCTGGCAAGACCCCGACCCCATGGGGGAAAGTACCCAAACCGGCGTATTGCAAAGGGCCATCCAGCTTAAAACAGAATCTGAAACAGAACTATGTTTTTTCCAACCTGACCTTGCAGGCGGGCGTTGGGCAACCCTTGATCGACAAATCGCTGAACCGGGTTTTTTACGGCGTATCGGTGAATAAACCGAGCTATGACTTCATCACCGGTTGCGGCTTGTACCAGGCGCAGTGCAGTTTGACTCTCGCGCCCGATCTGGTTGATCCGGTTGGCTACAAGGTGGTGGACATTCCAGGCTTGTACCCGAATCTGGAGTTCCCCACTGGTGCCATGCAATTGAAAACTGCATGGAAGATTTTGACGCCCGATGAACTGGCGGGCAAGACCTTTTATAGCACTAAAGGCTCGGTTCAGGCACCCGACAAAAACTGTATGGAGAATGTGGACCTGGGGCTGGTGGGCATGCACATCGTGAGCAAGACACCGACCCAGCCGGAATTTATCTGGGGTACTTTTGAACACCGTAATAACGCGCCGTATTGCTCCTCGACCGATGCCAAACCCCCTCTGGGTGGAAACTGGACTTTTTATAATCCCAACTGCACTGGCGGCAACTGCACCCCCAATCATTATGCCGAAGGCAAAGCCACCCAGGTTTGCACCATGCACCCCTGGGGCGATCCGACCCTTGGTACCATGCCCAACAATTTGAATTGTAGCTCCACCCCGCCACCTGGCTATATCTGTGACCCGGATACCCAAAAATTCGTCATACAGCCCAGCACCGCCAATTTGCAGGCATTGGATTTATCAGTGCAAAAAATGCTGGCCGCATTGCCTGCGGGCGACGCCAATAAACTGTGGGCCAACTATTCACTGGTCGGCAATGTCTGGACAGCCAGGGGGACCTTGCCGCCCTCAATGCAGGTACAGGTCGGGTCCTTGTCGGGCGCAAACAATAGCATGGAAACCTATGTGCAAAATGGCGTCTCCAATATTCAAAATCCCTACAATTGCTTCAGTTGCCATAACCAGGATGGCAAGAGTAAAGGCCAGTCACTGAGTGATGCAATCAAAGTCCAGTTGCCGCCAGCCGGGCTTTCCCACATCTTCAATTTACTGAATCTGAAAACCAAAGGTTGCAGCACAGGCGTGCTGCCAAGCAACGCAATGTGCGCCGCCAACGGTGGCCCTAAAAAATAAAAACCGTTTTCAAAAAAAGAGGAATTGACATGAGCTATTTGACCTATCCAAGATTGCACTTTAGCGGTGGCTTTCTGGCTGATCCAAGCACGGTGAACAATACACCGGACAACTATACCGATGCGAATGATGACATCGCAAAGTTGCAGCTTTACTGGAATCCGAACGGCACCGGTATTTTTGATTTTCAAAACTGTCTTGTCACCAAGGTCGTCTATGGGCCCGGCGATGAAACCACCGACCCCGCTGTTGATCCTGTGATTGGCCAACCAGTCATTGCCGCGTATGCGATGGCAGCACCCAAATTGGTTGACCTTGACCCGGATCAGCAAAATACCAGCGAAATATGGGGGCTGAGCCTGCAAGTGGCGGGCGTTAGCGCCAACCCGGCATCGATCAGCGATTTTGTCCGTGGTGATTACGTCGCTGGCTCGTATAACGCGGTGTGGGCCCAGGCCATCAACGGCCCACGTAGCTCGGGCAGTGGTTGCGGGGTATATCAATCAAGCCTGACCAACCTGAGCTGGACGACTGCGACAAAACCGCAGTCTAAATTTCTCAGTCTGCTCCAGCAACAATCCCCAAACCAATTGAGCGTCAATTTTGTGGTGAATGCACATAACAATGCGCCAGTGATCTATTTGTTCAATACGGATACCTTGCAGGCATTGGTGAAAAAAGGCGTCCCCGCCAATATCGTTGACAAATTACTGCCCATGACCCGATATTTCATGAACCTCGGTAGTAATGGCTTACCTGCCAAGCTGGGCCAGGTTCCGACTGAATCGTATGTCAATAATCAGCTCACTATTTTGTTAGGGCAAGCCGACGCCGATACCTATCGCACCACTATCCTGGCAACGACCCTGGCACCGCCACCGTCGCCAGTGCCACCGCCGAACATCAATACTACGTTTCCAACCGGCTTGTTAACTGGCACGATAGGGCCGCAGGCTACGGCGACCCCTGTGTTTTATACGCCATCACGCATGATGGCGCCGATTGCGCTGCCCAATAGCAATACCCAATGCAATTTTGCCCCGTTCTGCACGCAGGTGCTTAGCGATAGCAAGGATAGCAAGGAAGTATTGATCACCGTTAATCTGGGCAACTCGCTCGCCACCGACAAGCCCGGTTATAACGATCCGGCGCAAAGGTTCGGGGTTGCCTTGTATGCGTTGGGCGATCTGTTTTTGGTTTATTTTGATCAAAGCCAAGGGGCGGGCATTAGCTTGAACAACGCGGTGACTATCGCCGCTTTGCCAAACGACCCGGCCCAGATGGCAGAGTTGATGACAGTGAGCGGTGGCATTCTGACGGTGAAAGTCAATCCTGCCTTACTGCCACCTGGCTTGACTGTGCAGCAGGCGGAACAAGGGGTACTGACGATGCCCCTGGGCCTAGTGGGAAAAAATGCATTTTTTCAAATTATCTGGCTGGCAGAAAATATCAATGGCTATAATTTGCGGGCCGATCAGTTTGTCTTCAGGATGAACCCCGGCATTCCATCGGGAGCTAACGGCGAAACGGCGCTGGTTCGTTTATATGCCACCAGGTTTGGTCAACCTGCGGCCAATATCGGCCTCCAGGCAACGCTGATGTCGCCGGAAGATTCCGTGAAATACACTAGCAATACCATGGGTACTGGCGGCACTTCTGGATTGAAAAACATCGCGGTACCGCAAAATGCCTTGTCCTTCAACACTGCGCCTTTGATGACCAATGCGCAAGGCATGGTCGAATTGAAAATCGTCGGCACTGACCCTGGTTTTCCGCGTGCCAGTCAAAACGTCGATGGGCAAATCTACTTTGTCCGCTACAATTTCGCCGATCAGGCTATCGCAAAAAGCTATACCCAGCATCCTGACGATTTGATTAGTATCCTGCTGTTTAGCCAGCAAAACTTCCCCGATTGTCCGACCTGGGATAACTGCATCCAGTTCATTCTGCCGCAATATGCCAAGCTGTATCCCATCATGGGCCGTTTCAAGCTGGACGACTATGCGACTGTGGTTCAATATGCCGAGCCTATCCGCACGGTGCTTGCAAAACCAATGGATGATGCCTTGCATATGCCGGTCATCCGGGATTTGTCGATTCAGCGCACGCAAATTATCCTGGACTGGTTTGCCAACCATACGCCGAAATAAGACATGGTCCATTACCTCTGTGCGGCTAATTTGAAATGCACCAGC
This sequence comes from Undibacterium sp. FW305-107, assembly GCF_058788535.1. Taxonomy (NCBI): domain Bacteria; kingdom Pseudomonadati; phylum Pseudomonadota; class Betaproteobacteria; order Burkholderiales; family Oxalobacteraceae; genus Undibacterium; species Undibacterium sp. FW305-107. The sequence goes on along the minus strand of NZ_JBYTAV010000001.1, from coordinate 225,679 downwards.
TGTTGATTTGTACTGAAATTTGAACTATGTTTAGCAAGCTGCCCCTGCTTATCCTGATGAGCAGGGGGCAGTGAGCAGGATGCGTTGCAATGTACCCTGCTGACAGCTGGGCTATTGACAGCCAGGATCATCTTGATATAGCCTAGTTGCTCGGTGTCATGCAGACACCCAACCATTTTTGACAACAATCATGCAAACTACTTTGTATCCACGCATAGCAAGTACGCCGGAGCCACGCTCCATGCGTAGCTTCGCCTGCGCGAGCAGTGGTTTGCTGCTGGTTGCCCGCATTAATAATAATGATTCCAACTCGAACTCGGGCTGGAGTCGTTTCGCTGTATCTGCGCTGTATCAGATTAAATAAATAGCGAAAACCACGATTCAAAAAAGCCCGGAGATTCCGGGCTTTTTCATTTCCGGAATCCGAAGGCGGCATTTTTATCAACCCGCAATCAAGGAGAAGGACATGTTTACATTCGAGGAAATCGCCGTACAAGCAGGAAAGAAAGTAAGAGTGGAGGCTTTCGTGGCAACCACCCGCATACAAAGCAAAATGGCATTCGTCATTTTGCAGTCTGGCGCGAGCAAAGTGCAGGTCGTGGCATCTGGCGCGGCACGTGAGCAGGCGAAGGCATTGATGCAACAGGCGTATGCTGCGGTCGAAGGTACCGTAGTCGCGTCGGCGCAGGCACCAGGCGGTTTTGAGATACAGGCAGAGTCAATCGAATTGCTGTCACCGACGGTGCAGTGGCCAATATCCAGCGATAGTGAAATTGGCACAAAGCTGGCATGGCCGGCAGCGCGTTTTCGCGAGCGCAAAGAGGCTTTGGCGCTGATAGTGCAAAGCGAAATTGAGATGGAAATGACTGGCTATCTGAGGAGCCAGGGCTTCATTGGTATCCATTCGCCCAAGCTCATGGGGGCGCCGTCTGAATCAGGCTCAGAAGTGTTTGAAGTAAAGTATTTTGGCGAACGTGCTTATCTGGCCCAGTCACCGCAGATATACAAGCAAATTGCCATCATGGCTGGCCTGGGCAAGATTTATGAAGTTGGCCCTGTGTTCAGGGCAGAGCCCAGTTTTTCATCGCGCCACGCGACCGAGTTCATCTCCTTTGACGTTGAGCTGGAAGGAGTCAAAAGCGAAGTCGAGATCATAGAGCTTGAGTGTGCGATGATCACCGCCGCCTTGCAGCAGGTGTTTGCCAGGATGGGGCCAGAGCTGGCCTTGCACTACCCTAAAGCGACAGTGCCAGCGGCCTGCCATATCCTCGAATTTGCAGAAGCGCAGGCCTTGTTGGGCGTGTCCGGCGACGAATCTCTCAGCGCCGAGGAAGAGCGAAAACTCGGTGCAATGATGCAAGAGCAGGGCCATGAGCTGGTGGCGTTGACCCGCGTACCATGGAAGCAAAGGCCGTTCTACCATATGCGCGAAGGTGAGAGCCTGACACGGAGTTTTGAGCTGCTGTATCGCGGTGTTGAAATTACCACGGGTGCCATACGCGAGCACCGGTACGATATCCTGATGGCGCAACTGGCAGAAAAGGGGCTGACAGGCAAGGGCCTGGAATTCTATCTGGAGTCATTCAAACTGGCGGCACCACCGCACGGCGGCTTTGGCCTGGGCCTGGCACGTTTGACAGCTTTATTCCTGGGCTTGCCGGGGATTAAAGAAGCGACGTTTATTCATCGAGGGCCAGGGCGGCTGTCGCCTTGAGCATGGATTGCTCGCTGATCTTCAAGGCGCTAAAAGAAACGTAGATGGGGTGGCGCGGCGTAGTGCTATATGATGCGACGCAGCGCGCCTGCCCTCCGGTTTAAAACTTCGATTCCCATTGCGCATTGCCGCTTCTGTCCGTCGCGCCATAAATGGTACGTGCAACGGCGCACAGCGCCATGACTTGCACCATTAACAGATACCATCCCGCTTCACCGGCGGCGACTGCGTCCTGGGTATGGCTATTGAGGCGCATGGCGTGCTTGACCCTGGTCACGTAGAGGGAAATGAATTCCATGAACGAAGCGGCTGATGGATGTGAGACAGTGCCCATGAAGTAGAAAGACAGGTAAATGCCCAAAAAAATCTGCAAGACGAAAGCCACGGCGGCCAGCAGCAAAAAGGCAAAATCAATGCGGCGGGCTGGAAACTTGAAATGGTGTGCGACCAGGTAAAACCCGCTCAGGGCACAAAACCCCATGAGGATCGCACCTATCGGCAGGAACACCAGATAAGAAAATGAAAAAAGATTCAGGCCGGTACCACGCCAGACCAGGGTGTTGATGATGCTCACCAGCAGCGAGCTGATCAGGCAACATGCCCAGGCGAGAGGTCTTGCGTATGGAGATAGGGATGTCACGGGCTGGCCTTGATGTGGGTAGGGTACTGGATTTTTTATCTATCCTGCAGGATAAAATTTTGCGCGATATTATCCTGCTGCTACAGTGGCGTCAAGGATATGCATTTGTGTGGCCAGATTGCGCCTGGCGCCGATATCATGCTCATCATCAGGCAATTGAATATTACGCAGATGGATCTCAGCGACGCTGGTTGGTGATAGCGGCAGCTTTGACGCGACCATCTTAAGGACTTGGGCAGCGGCATAAGCGGTATCCCGCCCCAGCACATGTACAAATCTTCTTGAACAAGCTAATTGTTTGCCGTATCTTTGTTGTCTGTACAAACGATGCAAATGGTGGATACCTGCATGGAAATCAGTTTCGCAAAATATCAGGCTTTGGGTAATGCCTATCTGGTCGTTGATGCTGCGGCGATAGATATGGGCGTGGATGAAATCAAGCGCCTGTGCGATTTCCGTACCGGCATAGGCAGTGATGGTGTGTTGTTTGGCCCCAGCTATCCGGATGACGCGGATTTTGGTTTGCGCATCATCAATCCAGATGGCAGTGAGGCCGAGAAAAGTGGTAACGGCTTGCGTATCTTTTGTCAGTACCTGCATGACCAGGGGCTGGTTGGCACACAGGCTTTCAGCGTCAAGACTATTGGTGGCATTGTGCAGGCCAGGGTTTTTCCTGAACAGCAATTGGTGGAAGTGTCGATGGGGCAGGTCAATTTTCAGGCAGAACAGATACCGGTGCTCGGGCCAGCACGCGAAGTCTTGCTCGAAGAGATCGCTCTTGGCGAGCGCACCGTGCAGGTGTCTTGCGCCACCATAGGTAATCCCCATTGCGTGGTACTGACAAAGGAAGCTACTGAAGCGGTGGCAAGAGAACTGGGCCCCTCGCTGGAACAGCATCCACTTTTCCCCAATCGCAGCAACGTGCAGTTCTTGCGGGTGCTGGACCGCCAGAACATACAGATAGAAATCTGGGAGCGTGGTGCAGGTTACACCCACGCATCCGGCAGCAGCAGTTGCGCCGCCGCAGCCGTGGCGCACAAGCTGGGCCTGGTTGATGCAAACCTGACGGTGCATATGCGGGGTGGGGATATCCAGATACTTATTTCACCAGAATTTGAAGTGATGATGACGGGGCCGGTGCGGGCGGTATGCCATGGCAGGGTCGTGGTGCGGGGATAGGTTTTTCTTCGGGCCGCAATTTCCGTGATGTAGCCGTCATGTTGTGGAGCAGGGCGCATTGCAATGTCCCTTCAATGACCTTGTCTGCTGCCAAGAATTTCCCTTTCTTTTCAAAATAGTAATACACTCCTGCCTTTGATACTCACACTTTTATCAGCAGGGATGATGACGCTCATCCCATTGTTTGCTGCCAGCCTCACGCACTGAATACGCCATGCTGCACATAAAAATGCCTTAAGGAATGTAATGATCAAAGTCACGCAACTACAATTTGATTATGGGAAGAAGCGCGTCTATGACGACTTTTCGCTGACGCTGAACAAGCCCGGCGTGTATGGTCTGTTCGGCCGCAATGGCAGTGGCAAATCAACGCTGTTGAAGATATTGTCGGGTTTGCTGTTCCCACATGGTGGCGAAGTGGATGTGCTGGGTTACAAGCCAGCGGCACGCTTGCCGACCTTTTTGGAGCAGGTGTATGTCGTGCCGGAAGAATTTCATCTGCCCGATATCAGCCTGGTGGTTCTGTATAAAACCCATGCACCGTTTTATCCGCACTTTTCTGGCAGTGATTTTTTAAAGTATGCCGAGATTTTTGAAATCCCGCGTGACAAGGGTTTTGCCGCCATGAGCCTGGGGCAAAAAAAGAAGGCTGTCATCGCCTTTGCCCTGGCAACGCACACGCCCTTGCTGCTGATGGATGAACCAACCAATGGCCTCGACATCGTCGGGCGCTCACAATTCAAGACCATCCTGGGCGGCAAGGAGCATGCGAACCGCACGGTGATCATCAGCACCCACCAGGCACATGACCTGGAGAGTCTGATGAACCATGTGTTGTTCGTCGATAGCGGCAAGCTTGCCCTGTCAGCCAGCATGGAGACGCTGCAGCGTGCTTTGCACCTGGGTGTGGCCGATAACCAGGCTGACACTGCTGGCAGTATTTACCAGGAAGCTTATGGTCACCAATGGGCTTATGTAAGCCGCAATGCGGGTACTGCGCCAGGTGTCGTTAATCTTGAATTGCTGTACAAGGCGCTGAGCATCAACAAGCAAGGCGTGCTCGATGCGGTGGCGAGCTATCTGGGTGCAAAAAACGCAGCAAATTCAGCAGATGCAACAAACATGGCGGGGAATACGCAATGACGGACTTTTTTGATATGCAGCGTTTTGGCCGCCTGCTGCGTGCGCACTGGGCCGAGAGCTGGCGCGAATATGCCTGGTTTGCCGGTGCGCTGGTGATGCTGGATCTGATCGCTATTGTGATTTCTTTCAGCACTACATCTGGCAGCATGATCTGGCAATTCCAATTTCAGGGGCAGCTCATATGGTATATGACGGGTTTGTCCTTGTCGGGAGTGATTTTTGCGGGCAGGTATTTCAAATACCTGCTTAATCCTGGCGCCAGCCTGATCGCACTGATGCGCCCGGCGTCAGTGTTTGAAAAATGGCTGATGGCTTTTCTGGTCATCAGTATTTTTTATCCCCTGGCCTATAGCCTGCTGTATATCCTGTTCAACTATCCTGCTGTTCAGTTGGCCAGGGTGATGTCAGGCTCATTATCAGGTTGCGAAACTTGTGCCAGGGATTTTCGACTCTACATCCCTTTTCTGACGGCAGAATTAGCGGAAAAAAGCACAAATGATGCGGAATTTTTTTTGAAGTCCCAGTTATTTTTCTTCATGCTGCTATCGGGCGCGCAAGCGCTTATTGCCGGAGGAACGGCATTCTTCAAACGCTCACCCGTATTACGCACGGTACTGTTTTCCTTTTTGCTGTTCGTCTTGTCGATCTGGATAGGCAGCGCCCCGCAATTAGGTATTTTCACCCGGTATTATGGCGAAGGTGTAATACAGTACAGCACCATGGAATATGGGCTTTCACTGGGGCTGTGGCTGGGTGTGCCGCTGTTGCTGTGGATAGTGCTGTTCTTCCACATCAAAGAACGTGAGGTCGCATGATGTCACGTTATTTTTCAAAAATCGGGGTCTGGCTTTTCATGCTGACAGTGGCCTGGTATCTGGCAGGCAATTTCTTGCTGAACAATGTAAAGAAAGAGCAGCTATCCCATGCTCAAAGCATCCATGTCACCAAGCAGCAAGCAGATATCGGCAGTAATAACAGGGCGGTGATTCGTACACAGGATACTGATGCGCGTGGCGTAGAGATTGATCTCATTTTCGACCCCGCAGCTACGCAGGCAACGATCAGTAATGAGAATATGCAGCTTGGGGCCAGTGCGCAGTTTATCGACGGTGTTTTCAATATTACCATCGGTAAGGGCGTGGCAACACGAGGGGGTTATCCACGAGGTAAAACCGAAATCCGCCTGCCTGCTACAGTCAGTAAAGTAGAATTTTTTGGCGTGAGTAATGTTCGGATTTCTGGAAGTTTGCCAGCACTGTCAGCAGAGTTGACGGTGGAATTCCTGGATAGCGCATCACGCGTCACGATAAATGAATTGCTGATCAGCCGGCTCAAACTGGCGTCTGGCTGTAAAAATCCTGCTAAAGAAAATGATTGCTCACTCAATCTTGATTTCAATGGTCAAATCCAGGTCGGGAAACTGGAGGTGACCATGCAGCATGGAAGCTTGAATTATTCTGGCATCGGTGTACCGCAAGATACCCTGCTCAATGCTGGTGGCGATGTGCTGGTCACAGGGCGGCGCGATTTTCTGCAATCGCTTCGTTTTAGTGGTGGTAAACGATGAGCGCGTATGATTATCGCATTCCCAAGCCGAATATTTTTTTCGTGTTCGACGTTGACATGCGTCGCAATATATTGCGCCCTATGTTAGGACTCCGCTTGAGGTAGGGAGCTTGCATACAGTAGGGTGCGTTATAACGCACCAGAAAAGCCCGCAAAGAAAATTTTATCGTGGTTTATATAAATAAAGTATAAATTATTTATATAATATTTATATCTCTACATGACCATTGTCCTGATGGTGCGTTACAACGCACGCTACGCGTTATGACCGCCCAAAAAAAACGACGCCATGCAGCAAGCAGGCGTCGTTTTTTTATGTTCCTACGCGCGTAACGCATGAGCATGGCATTCGGTTGACAGGTGACATGTCGTTTAGAACAACAACACTAAGCCCCATGTTCTGTGGTTTTTTGCGTCAACGCAATGTATCCGGGCGGCGTTTTTGGCTTACGTAGTGTGACTACGAAACGCAAAAACGAAATACAAACCAAGCAAGCAACCCAAACATAAAGAGGGAAATATCATGAACAAACTGATCACCGCCATCATCGCTTCCACAGTTGTTATGGGTAGCGCATTTGCACAGACACCAGCGAGCGCATCTGCAACTGCTGCATCCAAGCCAGCAACAGCCGCTGCAGCAGCGAGTGTAGCGAAATCTGCACCAGCCGCTAAAGTAGTAGCCGCTTCTGCATCTGCCAGCGCCAGCGCGGCAATGCCAGCAGCTTCTACACCAGAAGCCAAGCCAGCCAAAGCTGCAAAACATGTCAAGCACGGCAAAAAAGAAGTGAAAGCAGCAGGCGCATCTGCAGCAGCCAGCGCAGCATCGAAATAAGTTTCAGCAAGTAGTTGTAGAACGTATACCGGCAGCCAGACGCTGCCGGTCAATCAAGCAAAAAACAAATCGCTCACAGACATATTAAGGATTATCACCATGAACAAACTCATTACCGCCCTGATCGCTTCTACCGTTTTGATGGGTAGCGCATTTGCACAAACACCTGCAACTACTGTTGCAACTACTGCAGCAAAGGCAACACCAGCAGTGACGGCAGCCACCCCAGCTAACGCAACCACAGTTGCAACAAGCACAGCAACACCAGCGGGCAAGGCAGTAACGACGACGGCAATGGCAACAAACACCACAGCCGCAGCTACATCTGTCACTACGCCTGCAGCTACACCAGCAACGCCAGAAGTCAAAACTGCAGCAGTAGAAAAAACTGCAGAGAAACATGAAAAGCATGTCAAACATGCCGCCCATGAAAAACATGCCAAGGCAAAGACTGAAGCAAAAGCTGAAGTGAAAACAGAAATCAAGCCAGAAGTAAAAGCTGAAGTCAAAACTGATACAGCTAAAGTTGCGACAGCAGGCACAGGCAAGACAGCAACGCCAGCAACAAAATAAATTGCAGGGGTTTTAGCAGCAGGCAGCACCGGTTATAAAAAAAGACGCTTCATCATTCGCGATGAAGCGTCTTTTGTTATGCGTAACAAGTAAAACGGGTATCAGCGTGCTGATGCCACCAGCTTGATCCCCAGCGCCATCATGACGCCACCGGCAACACGGTCCAGCCATTGTTTGTAGCGCAGGTAAGTCGTGCGTGGTTTTTCTGATGACAGGGCGACGGCAACTATCGCATACCAGCTGGCTTCTATGATGAAGACACACGCCAGCAGTAAGGCATCAAACGCCAGACTTTGCGTGCGCGGCATGAAGGCGGCGAAGACGCTGGCATAGACGATGGATGTCTTGGGATTGCTGACCTGGGTAGTAAAGCCCAGCAGCAATGATTTGCGCAAATTGCGTTCACCTGTTTGTTCAGCCGCTTTGATCTGCAAAGGTTCGTGTGCACCACGCCAGATCTTGAAACCCAGCCAGGCCAGGTAGAGGCCACCCAATACCTTGAGCGCAATGAACAGCACAGGCAAGGCCAGCAAGATACCCTGCAAGCCCAGCAGGGCCGCCAGCGCAAACAGCGTGCCACCCATGCCCATGCCTATCGCTGCACTGACACCTTCAGCACGGGTAGACGCCATCGCGGTGCGGGCTATCATCACAAAACTGGGACCGGGGCTGACGACGCCGACAGTGAGTGCGGCGCAGATGCCGATGAGGGATGCATAGTTTTCCATGGGAGTCCTTGGCTGTTGGGGGATAGTGTATTTTATCTCATCTGCGGCAGGGTCCGACAATGCATGGACAGATGGTGATTTGCAGGGTGCGCACGGCACGCCCTACAAGCCAAATTGCACCCAGACAGCATACGCTATCGCCAGACACCACGAGATCATCACAGCAATCGTCATGAAGACAACAAGCTTGTGGACAGCACCGGGATAGGGCTTGACTAGGCCAAGGCGCTGGGCCACAGCATTGATGACGTAGCTGCCATTGGAACCTGCCTGCGGCAGTAGATTAAAAGCCGCCAGCTTGGCTGCAACTATGCCCAGCAGACTTGGCAATGCGGCGGTGTGGATCACGCGGGCTGCCTCAAGCAACAGGGTTTGCGCTGTCCCAAAAGGTGATAGCGCACCCATCACATATTGTACTGGCAATGCGATAAAGTCTTGCCATGCACCTGCGCCCAGCAAGACGGCGGCCAGTATCATCAGGACGGCACAGCCAGACAGGGTGACCATGATTTGCCGCCATAGGCTCAGCCGGTCAAATGCAAAGGGCAGGTCGGCGTCACTGACTACGCGTTCGCGGGTGTCGATGAATTTGACATAGCCATTCAGGGGGATCAGTTTCAGGATAAAAGCCTTGTACCTGAACAAGACTGGTCCCATGCCCATGGTTAATTCCAGTACCCTGGTACCTGCGGCCTGGCCTGCTGCAGCAATGCCGAATAAGTGCAGGGTGATGCAGAAGAGAATGATGAGGGCAAAAGCGAGCATGGCACGTGATGTGTGGATGGATCAGGTGCAATTGTAGTCTGGAATACGCGGTTCTTGATCTGTTTTTGTATGCTTTTATGCCATGCGGCGCAAAATCCGTTGAGGTAGGTTGACCGCCAATTTGTGGGTGCGCACGGCGCACCCTATAAGAAAAATTTACTCTACCAATTTGCGATAAACAAACTCCGCCAGCGCCACATCTTCCAGCCCTACACCTATGGCCTTGTAGAGAATGATGTCTGATTCACTGCTGCGTATGCCTGCACCTTGCACCACATCGGTCATCTCCAGCACATCGTCCCATGCAAAGCTGTTCTTGTCGCACAGGAGCAAATCACCTGCCTCGTAGGCGGCCTGCTTTTTCCATTCAACCACGATCTTGCTGGCGCGGCGTATCAGGGTGTCGTCCACTTCGCGGGTGTCGGGTTTGCTGGAGCCTATGGCGGCGACAAAGGCACCGGGTTTGACATCATTGCCGTCAAACAGTGGCGTACTTGATCGTGTAGCGGTGAGGATGACATCGGCCTGGCTGGCGGCTTCAGCAGCAGTGGTGGCGCGGGCGGGGATACCGTATTGCGTGCTGATATGCTGTGCAAAAGCGTCCTGGCCTTCTATGCCGACCACCAGCACTTCGCTGAAGTTGCGTACGGCCAGCAGGTCCGGGACATGGGCGCGCGCCTGTATGCCAGTGCCAAAGATGGCCAGGGTTGTGGCGTCTTGCCGTGCCAGTTTGTCGGCAGCGACGGCGGTGACGGCAGCGGTGCGGAATTCTGTCATGGTGTCGCCTTCCATCACGGCCAGCAGGCGGCCATCGTCAGCAGCAAACAAGACAATCACGAAGGTGAACTTGCCATTGATGGTGGAGTAAATCTTGGCCCCGGCAGCATTCAGGCCGGGGATGACGGCACCCATGGCGCTGAGCTTGGTTTTGCCGCTGTCTATGCGTACACGCTCCTGCATGGCACCTGCTGTGGCGTAATGCGTAAACGCTTCGCGCATGACGGTGATGGCATCCTTGACTGTCAACAGTGAGGCGACTTGTTCGTTGGTGATGACTTGCATGGTATGTCCTTAGTATTGATATGGGGTGGAATCGATAGTGCTCTGCTCGCCATCGATTTGCTGGGCCAGCAGTTCAGCGCTACCACAAGCCAGTGTCCAGCCGAGTGCGCCGTGACCTGCATTGAGGTAGAGATTGCTGACCGGTGAAGCGCCTATGATGGGGATGCCAGTGGGCGTTGCTGGCCGCATGCCCACCCACGGGTGTATGGCATTTGCATCTGCACTGACTGATGGGAAGAGTTCTTGCGTTTCTTTTAGCAGGCTCTGTGCGCGGGCGGTATTGATCTGCATGTCGTGGCCGACAATTTCTACCCGTCCTGCCACGCGCAGGCGCTCACCGATGCGGGCATAGACGATCTTCCTGGCGCTGTCGGTGATGCTGACGCTGGGCAGGCTGGCGTCTGCCGCTGGCGCATCCAGCGTGATGCTATAACCCTTGAGCGGGTAGACGGGCAAATGCAAGCCAGCTCTGGCAGCCAGGGTGGCGGCATGCGATCCATTTGCCAGTACAAAGACATCTGCGCTGATATCGCCCTGGCTGGTTTGCAGCGCCTGCAGTTTGCCTGCCTGTATGAGCATGCCATTGACCTGGGTACCATACAAGAACTTCACATCAGGATAATTGTGTATCAATGCCTGCGACAATTGCCTGCAAAAGAGGGCGCAGTCACCGACATCTTCAGACGGCGTGTAGACGCCGCCTACCCAACGGGCGGCTGCATGTGCCAGGGCAGGTTCTATGTCCAGGCAAGCTTGGGTGGACAAGACTTGCTGCTCACAACCCAGTTGCGCCTGATAGGCGACTTGCGCAGCCGCAGCCTTGAGCGCAGCATCAGATGAATACATGACCAGCTTGCCTGCCTGGCGCAGATCAAAATCCAGTGCTAACTGCGTTTGCAAAGTCGCCAGGCAATCGCGGCTATAGAATGCCAGACGTAAAAGTTCAGCCGTGGTCTGCCTGGATTTGCGCTGGTTACAGGCGAGTAAAAAACTGCATAACCATTTCCACTGCGCCAGCTCCAGCGCAGGACGCCAGCTTAAAGGCGAATCAGGGTTCAACAGATAAGAGGGCATGCTGGCCCAGACCGAGGCATCCGCCAGCGGCGCAACATAAGAGTAACTGAGCTGCGCCCCATTGCCAAAGCTGGCACCTTCACCGGCACCATCATGCGCCTCGACAATGCTGACATCATGACCGCGTCTTGCCAGTGCGTACGCGGTGGTGAGGCCGATGACACCTGCGCCGATGATACAAACTTTCATAGTGAGCTTAATGAGTACTTAGTGAGTAAAAATAAATTAAACGCTGATAGCCCTCAGGTGACGTGCAGCGCTTTTCTTTGCTGCTGCAACCAGGGCAGTGAACAGGTTTTTTTCGCTGGCATTGACACGATACTCAGGGTGCCACTGTACGCCCATGCAAAACGACAGTGACGGTACTTCTATGGCCTCTACCACACCATCATCGGCGATTGCAGCAATCTTGACCTGATCCGTGGGGCCAAACACTGACTGGTGATGCAGGCTGTTAACCTCGCAGCGGTCGACACCCATAATCGCGTGCAGCTTGCTGCCCTGGCGGATGTGGATGGCGTGGCTGGCCAGATCGCAGTCCTCAGCCTGTTTGTGTTCTATGCTGGTGGCAATATCAGAAGGTATGTGCTGCAGCAGCGTTGCACCCATCTCGACAGCAATCAGTTGCATGCCGCCGCAGATGCCCAGCACGGGCATGTCACGCGCAATGGCAGCACGCAGCATGGCTTGTTCGAATGCGGTGCGGTCTTCCTTGAGTGCCATTTTTTCAGGATAGCGGGCAGGCATGCCGTACAGGGCAGGGTTGACATCGAACATGCCGCCGGTGATGAGCAAACCATCGATCTGGTCGAGATAAGTCTCTACCGCGCCCATGTCATAGGGCAGCACCAGCGGTACGCCACCGTTGTCACTGATTGCCGCGCAATAATTGCGGCGTACAAAGAACAGGGCTTCGATATCGCTTGCGACAGCGTTGCGGTCGGGGGTGATGCCTATGCGGGGTGGTAGAGAGCTGGTCATTGGTCTTGTTTTGATTGGTTTGATGTTGTCATCATCCCTGTTCAAAACAGATACCGCAAACCATGAATTCTATGTTCAGGCATTAGTTTTTCTAATGCATAGGTTAGCGTTTAATCTGAAGCTTAAGTGACAGACATCAGACTTCATCTACCGGCACATCCAACCCCGTCTTCATCCTGCTCATCGCTACAAGAGTCTTGAAGCGTTTGACATTATTGCTTTCAAAAAAAAGCTGGCGGGTAAGCTCGGTGTATTGCGCCATGTCGCGCACGATGAAGATCAGAACAAAATCACATTCGCCAGCGACGTAATAACATTGCTGCACCTGGGGGCAGGCGAGGAAGGCGGTTTTCATGGCGTCGAGCAAATCCATGCGTTCGTTTTCTACTTCCACTTCGACGACGATGGTCAGGGGGTAGCCCAGTGCATCCGGGCGCAGTTGTGCGCTGTAGCGTTCTATGACCTTGTCATCACTGAGGCGTTTCAGGCGGCGGTTGACGGCGGCGGTGGAGAGGTTAACCCTTTCCCCCAAAGTGCTTTGTGGCAGGCTGCTGTCTTGCTGGATTTCTGCCAACAGGCGGCGGTCAAAATTGTCCAGGGTAGTCATATAGGCTCCGCCATCCTTGGTTATGGTCATCTATGCAAAGATTTTGCGTTTATCTGCATTATTTTCGTAAATCTTACCATTGGTTGCGGAATATTATTTCAGTCAATCTTACACCTAATGTCAGGAGCAAGCATGCTGTTATCCAATCCACACGCTGTACGCCAGCCCTATCCTGCTGAGCTTGCAGCCATCATGAACATAGAGAGTGCACAGCAAAGCCAGCGCTGGCTGGCAGCCTGGAAAGAGCTGGCCCACGCTGCAACGCCGCTGTATACCTTGCCTGATCTGGCCGGCAAATTGCAGGTGGGCAGTGTCTATGTCAAGGATGAATCAGTTCGCTCACCGCTGGGCAGCTTCAAGGCACTGGGTGCGCCTGTCGCGCTGGTGCGGCAGGTTTTGCGGCTTTACCATGGGCACAATATCGTCCCGGAACAGGTGCTGACAGGCCGCTATGCAACACTGCTGCAAGACTACACCGTCATCAGCGCTACCGATGGCAACCATGGGCGCAGCCTGGCAGCGGCTGCTAAGTCTGCAGGCTGCCAGTGTGTGATTGTCTTGCATGCGCATGTCAGCTCAGAGCGCGAAGCGGCGATTGCGGCCTATGGTGCGAGGATAGTGCGCATCAAAGGCAATTATGATGAATCGGTAGAAGTGGCCGCAGAGTTGGCAAGCACCAATGGCTGGCAGGTGATTTCAGATACGTCTTATGAAGGCTATCAAGATATCCCGCGTGATGTCATGCAAGGCTATGGAGCTATCGCTGCCGAGCTGGTGGAGCAAGTTGCCGGGCATGATGGGCAAAGCGCTTATACCCACGTCTTTTTACAGGGTGGCGTTGGTGGATTGGCTGCGGGAATAGTCAGTTATTTCTGGGAATTGTATGGCGCCAAGCGCCCGTGCTTCATCGTGGTAGAACCTGCGCAGGCAGATTGCCTTTACCAAAGTGCTTTGCATGGTAAGGCGAGCAGGGCGCTGGGTTCTATCGACTCTGTCATGGCAGGCCTGGCATGTGGCGAGACTTCACCTCTGGCCTGGCGCTTCTTGCAGCCTGCGGTCGATTATTTTTTGACGATAGAAGATGAACTCGCCATCCAGGCCATGCGCGTGCTGGCGGCGGGTAGTGAGGCTGATATCCCCATCGTTGCTGGTGAATCTGGTGTAGCGGGCCTGGCAGGCTTGTTAAGTATTTGCAGCAATAAGGTCTGCATGAAGCAAGTGGGCCTGGATGCCAGCGCAAGGGTATTGGTCATCAATACCGAAGGCGCAACGGCAGCAGCGGTGTATCACGATCTGGTTGGCATGTCGGCACAAGCGGTACTTGCCCAGCAAAATTCCTGGAAGGACAGGCATCATGAATGAATCATTGACATCAGAATTGAAATCGGCATTGCAGACAGAATTGCTGGCCTGGCGCAAGCATTTGCACCAGCATCCAGAGACAGGTTTTGAAGAGATTGCAACCGCTGATTATGTCGCCAAAGCCTTGCAGGACATGGGGCTGGAAGTGCATCGCGGCATAGGTGGCACCGGGCTGGTGGCCAGCCTGAGTGCAGGCAAGGGCGAGCGGGCGATAGGCTTGCGCGCCGACATGGATGCCCTGCACATCACCGAGAACGCCCCCGGCAGGCCACATGCCTCATGCACGCACGGTAAAATGCATGCCTGCGGGCACGACGGCCACATGGCCATGGTACTGGGCGCGGCCAGGTTATTGACTGCCAGGCCAGACTTCAACGGCACGGTACGCTTTATCTTTCAACCGGCAGAAGAACACGGGCGCGGTGCCAAGGCCATGATGCAGGATGGCCTGTTTGAACGCTTCCCTGTCGATGCGATTTTTGGTGTGCACAATATGCCGGGCGTGCCCGCGGGCTCTTTTGCCACGCGCGCAGGCGGCATCATGGCATCGGAAGATAATTTCGTCATCCACATCAAGGCACGCGGCACCCATGCAGCGAGGCCGCATATGGGCATAGACCCGATCGTCATCGCCTCGCAAATCGTGCTGGCCTTGCAAACCATCGTCTCACGTAATCTTGATCCGGGTTTGCAGGCGGTTATCTCCTGTACTGAATTCATCACTGATGGCATCAGGAACGTGATTCCCTCCAATGTCATCATCAAGGGTGATACCCGCAGTTATTCGCGTGAGGTGCAAGCGATGCTGGAACAGCGCATGCGCGACATCAGCGTAGGAATTTGCCACATGCACGGTGCAGAATGCGTGTTTGAATATACCCATGAGTTTGCGCCTACCATTAATTCCGCAGAGTTTGTCGATGTCGCCACCAGGGCCGCCGCCAACATCGCGGGCAAAGACAAGGTCGATGCCAACGTGCAGCCCATGATGATCTCTGAAGATTTTGGTGCTTTCCTGCAAGTCGTGCCGGGTAACTTCAGCTTCATCGGCAATGGTGTCGCCCTCGACCAGGGCGGCATTCCCCTGCACAATGCGGGCTATGATTTCAATGATGAAATCCTGGCGACGGGGGCGCAGTATTTTGCTGAGATTGTGCGGCTGGAGTTGGGGGCGAAGTGATGTGTCGTATGAGGTAGCACAAGCTCAATCCGCCACCTTATCAGACGGAAACTGAAACGAATTGCGCAATAGAGCGTTCATGGGCATATCCAGATTCACACCAGACGGCGGGATGGGATTGTTGAACCATTTCTTATACAGCTTTTCGACATCGCCGTTATAAATGATCCTGGCCATTTCTGCATCCATGAGCTTCTTCAGTTCAGCATCGTTTTTTGAAAACATGATGGCATACGGCTCCACCGTCAAGGGGCTGGCGACGACCTGGTAGTCTGCCGGGTGCCGTGACATGGCCTTCAAGCCATAGAGCAAGACGTCATCCATGGCAAAGGCATCGGCCTTGCCGGTTTCAACCTGGTGGAAAGATTCCAGGTCATCTTTCGCCTCCAGCAGGGTGATGCGCAAGGCACTCACGTCATTGCGTTCAGCAATCGATTTGGCATTGGTGGTGGCCGTTGTGGTGACGATGGTCTTGTTGCGCAAGTCTGCCCAGTTGCGTATGCCAGAATCTTTCTTGACCAGCATCCTGGCGCTGGCAATAAAATTCGCAATCGTAAAACCCACCAGCGCACGCCGCTCTGCGGTGTTGGTGGTAGGCCCGCATTCCAGATCCGCCTGACCCTCAGTGATAGCCTTGAAACGACTGGACGGCGTCACCTGCATATAGTCTATGCGCAGCTCAGGCCGCTTCAGTTGCAGCTTGATGGCATCGACCAGCTTGAGGCAGATGTCCACCGTATAACCAAGGGGTTTGCCATTATTGTCCTTGTATGAGAAAGGGATGGATGCATCCCTGGTTGCCAGCACTATCCTGCCACTGCGGCTGATACGCTCCAGTGTCTCGCCAGCCATTGCTGTGTTGCTACATAAACTGAATGCTGCGGCTGCCATGATCAGCTTGGCTGCCTGCTGTGTTGTGCTAAGTACGTGCATGGTATTTCCCCAATCGTATTCATGAGCGGGTGCACATGATGGCTGCGATTGTGGATGCTGCCGTTTTGCGCAACAAACGATAATTTCTAATCGAGGCTATTAGCGGGGCTATTGTGTTTGCTTGCCAGTATCATTAGGCGGAGCGACATCATCATTCAGAATTTCCAGTCTGACGATGGCTCCATCGCAGTGGGCAATGCGTAAGTGCTGGTTTTCCCTGATGGGGCCGCCATTGGCTGTCGTATGGTGGAAAGCAGGTCTGCCAAGTCCATCACGGTAAGCAAAGTGCTTGTGCCTGATATCAAAAGACTCTGGCGGTGCCCCTTTTTTATTTTCACCCGGGCGGAAATTTTCTACTTTGCCTTCGATGACTTCGCATTTTCCTGCCTCATATTCCGAGCGCAATTCTGTATAAGCGAAATAGCTGTTCTTGACAACCATCCAGCTAGTGATGAGGCCAAGTCCCAGAGCAATGTAAGGAAAAAAAGGAGCTGGCTTATCCGAGTGTGAGCGCCAGCTATGAGCCGGTAAACCTTTTCGCTTGCGCGAGATATTCATGCTTATCATGATGACACCGGCGGCCAGGGGGACAAGTGGAATCAGCGTTGCTGAGTCTATCCAGGCTGTTTGGGTAATATCAAAAATCAGGGTAGAACTCATATTGAGTTTGTAATGGCAAGCTTGTCTTTTAAGGGCCGAAGCATTTTAGCAGTTACGGTGGTTGTCAGTTGCGCATGTTAATCAGGGAGCACAGCACATTCAAATGAGGCCCGGCCACTTCATCTTTGTATACCTGGGAAATACGGCTGTCATGTAATACCGCCGTCCAGAATTGATGTGCCATGTCATAGCATCTGGGCAGGTGACGTAATTCAAGACCTGCGGCAAGATCAGCCACCCAGACCCGTGGCACGATCTCGCCATGTGCGTTGGGCCGGTAGAACATAGGCAGCATGTCATAGGCTGGCAGCAAATGGTGACGCTGCTCAAATGTCCATGCCAGCGCGATATTGCCGTGGTGTTTGTCGGTATTGCCTATCAATGTGCCGTAGAGGTCCAGGATTTCTACAGTCTCTACATCTGTTGCCGACAACTGGCCCATGCGTGCAAGTTCGTGGGCGACAGCCGTCCATTTTTGATCAAGCATGCCAAGGTCGCCATCCATGGCGGCAAAGGTGGCCATGGGGCGGCGTCCTTTAAGACCCACTCTGTCGAAACGCACCACTTCCAGGAACACGCGTCCACCGGCTTCAAGCAGTGCGGTTTTTGCGGCAGCAATCTGGTTCTGCGCCAATGTTTTCAGCGCCAGATGCTCGCAGATCAGCAGGTCTGCCCAGCGGCGGCCATTTGCCGTATCCACAGGCGGTGAAAACTTGACGATGACATGCTCAATTTCTTCTGCGCTGTTTTGTGCATGTCGTTGAATGATGGCGGTGAACTTGGGTTGTTCACCCCCGGCAGAAGAACCTGGTGGTTCACCCTGCATGGCGTTTTCCGCCATGACAGGGTAGAGCGCCTGACGCTGTGATTCTGGTGTCACTGATGCATGTATCCTGCCTGTGTCGGCGAGATATCTGGCATACGACTCATTCCCCAGTATGAGGTCGCCCGCAGCATGTTCGCTGCGGCGTGAAATGTATTTGAGGACGTGTTCGTCCGTCCAGCGCAGGATATCCGCTGGCAAATCCAGGTCAGGATTTTTGCCTGGCTCCAAGCGGCCTAAAAACCCTTGCGGGCGCAGGTCACTGAGAAAATATGGCATGCCCTGGAATAGCCGACTGGACTTGCCTGTGAGCGCGTAATAAGCGCCTTGCAGGGGATCGATGTTGCCTATGGATTCGATCTGCCCATGCTCAGTCACCCTGAATACCGGTATTGGTGCATCCACTCCGGCAACCTGACGCAACAAGGCATAGCTGCGCGCCCTGGCTGCTCCTGTCACGAAACCATCGTTCATAGTAGACCACAGGCGCGAAAACGTTGGCTGGCTGATGCCCAGCACAGCCAGGATGGCAGCGGTTTTCTGTGGCCCTTGCATGAGCAAATGCCTGAGCTTGTCCTGTTGTTGGTTTTTAGACATTTTACTGTGTTTCAGTGAATAGATAATATTGGGTATATTTCATATAGAAGACTACTATAAATGAATAGATTAGTGAATAGATTAGTGAATGGATTCTCGAATAGATTCTATGGCAAGGTATTTTAATAATTTTGCTATAAAGACACTTTCAGAGCTGCCTTGGAATAGTTGCCCGCTCTGTTTCCTGGATGAGTACATATGTCCGACATAGCCCGGTTTGTACGTTTCAAACTTATAATCACCTTAGCCCCACTTTTAAAGCCCGCCCATGCGCACCCAAAAGCTTGTTACTCCCCTGGTTTTACATGCACTCAAATACTTTGATGCAGCGGCGCGCAATCTGAGTTTTACCCGTGCGGCGGCTGAGTTGCATGTCACCCAGGGAGCGGTCAGCCAGCAGATCAAGGGGCTGGAAGAGCAGATAGGCGCGCGCCTGTTCGTGCGCATGACGCGCAGCCTGCGGCTGACGCGTGAGGGTAGCGAGTTGCACAGGGTGGTCAACCGCCTGCTGCAAGAGCTGGAGCTGCAATTGCAGGCCATACAACCGAGCCTGAACAACAAGAGCGTGGCGATACGCTCATCCCCCTCATTTTCGATGATGTGGCTCATGCCCAGGCTCAGTGGCTTTGGACGGCTGTATCCAGAGATAGAAATCCACTTGCGTGGCGAGCTGTTTGGCATGAGTGCGCTGAAGATGAGTGCAGAATCGATCGACATCCTGGTGCTGTACGGCCAGGGGCCAGACCAGAGTAACCACCATGCCAGCAGGCTGATGTCTGAATACCTGCTGCCGGTGGCCAACAGTGACTACCTCACGCGTTACCCGGCGCTGGCGCAGGCATCTGATTTTACAGACCACATCCTGCTGCATGATGATTCACCCTGGGAGAATGCGCCGCCCTATGCCGAATGGGGTGAGTGGATGCGCATTGCCACCCAATGCAATGATAACGAGGTGCAGGATTTTGTGCGCCACGGGCATCAATACAATCTCTCGCACCTGGCCATCAATGCTGCCACTTACGGGCAAGGCATGGCGATGGCGCGTACCTCGCTGATACTCGATGAACTCAGCCAGGGGCAGTTGACGCCTACCGTACCTATCTGCGTCAAGGCCAGCGCGGCTTATTTTTTAGTCATCAATGAGCATGTGGGTAATAAAAAGTCTGTGAGTATCTTCAAGGACTGGTTGACGGAAGAGTGTCGCGAATTTGAAACACAGCGCAATGCAATTTTGTCAGGTATTGCGCGACTGGTCTGATTTTCTGGCTCGCTGCGACGGCAGATTGAGCGCAATAGTATTACCCCTGCTAATCCATATTTCTCCTCTTGTCCATTGTACCCGCACAGGGCATGGCCTGTCTTTACGCATTAGTCTTGCTAATTCATACCCTTAGAATTATTGCCTTGTGCATTGAGATGCGCCAGACAATCATTCATCACCGAAAGGCGAAACCGAATTACCAAAACTAAGGACCTCTAATTATGTGTAGCGAGCGGCGTTAGTTTGGGTTAAGAAGCGCAGTCGTACGATAGTACGGCGAGTATCGCAGACCCAAAATAGCGTCGCGCAGTAACTTAATCAGAGGTTCTCTAATACTTAAGACTTAAACCTAGAGAGGAATCTGTATGTCCACTACCATCAAACTCATCGTCGCCGCATCTTCTGCAGGCATCCTGTTGGCAGGCAATGCCAGTGCCCAGGATCTTGTCGTCAGGATAGGCCATGTCAGCCCCTTGTCCGGGCCATCTGCACACATGGGCAAGGATACCGAAGAAGGTGCACGCATGGCCGTGGATGAACTCAATGCCAAAGGCGTCACCATAGGCGGCAAGAAAGCAAAATTTGAATTGCTGGCAGAAGACGATGCGGGTGAACCCAAGCAAGCCACTACTGTGGCGCAAAAACTGGTCGATGCCAAGGTCAATGGCGTCATCGGCCACATGAATTCTGGCACCACCATCCCATCTTCCAAAATTTACAATGATGCGGGCATACCAGAGATTTCCCCTTCGGCGACTAACCCCAAATACACGCAGCAGGGCTTCAAGACAGCTTTCCGCGTCGTTGCCAATGATGGTCAACTCGGTGGCACGCTGGGTCGCTATGCCGTGCAAATGCAAAAGGCAAAAAATATCGCCGTGATTGATGACCGCACAGCTTATGGGCAAGGTGTGGCAGATGAATTTGTCAAGGGCGCGACGGGCAAACTCACCCCCGCCAAGATCGTCTCGCGTCAATACACGACTGACAAGGCAACGGACTTCAGTGCCATCCTGACCACCATCAAGGCGGCAAATCCTGATCTGATTTTCTTTGGCGGCATGGATGCGGTAGGCGGCCCCATGCTCAAGCAAATCAAGCAACTGGGAATGAAGGTCAAGTTCATGGGCGGCGACGGTATCTGTTCGACAGAACTGGCACAACTGGCAGGCGACGCCATCGGTGAAGGTAATGTGGTCTGTGCCGAGGCAGGCGGGGTAGAAGAGGGCAAGAAGGCAGATCTGGATAAGTTCAAAGCTAACTTCAGTAAAAAATATGGTCATGAAGTCGTGCTGAATGCGCCCTATGCCTATGACGGCGTAATGACCATGGTAGCCGCCATGCAGAAAGCCAATTCCGCCGAACCAGCCAAATACTTGCCAGAGCTGGCCAGGATCAAACACAAGGGCGTGACAGGCGAAATTGCATTTGATGCGCGTGGTGATATCCGTGATGGTACTTTGACTTTGTACACTTACAAAGGTGGCAAACGCGAACTCATCGCTGTGACCCACTGATTGTTTTGTGAATACGCATGGCACATACATCGCCTGTATGTGCCATGCCGGTAAAGTATCAAAGCGAGTATCAAAGAGAGTATCAAAGAGAGTATTAAAGAGAGTATCAAAGAAAGATCCTGCCATGAGTTTGAGCACAGCACAATTTTTACCCGCCTCGCAATACGGCATGTTCCGCAAACTGGCCAGGGTGCTGGAGCATTTTGTTGCTGCCGCTCCGGCGGAGGTAAGGCTGGATCAACTGGCGAAACACTGCGGCATGAGCAAGTACGCCATCCGCAAAATCTGCCTGCGCCTGCAGGAAGAAGGTTTGATCTCTGCAGCAGAAAACAGCCTTTACTGGAACCTCGCCAAACCTGCTGGTGGTATCACTCTGGAAGACGCCTGGCGCATCAGCATGGCAGATACGCCGCGTACAAACACCAATGCACCGGTGACAGGCAAGTTCACCACAGAAATGGATTTGCTCATCACCCAGGCTTTGTGGAACATAGACCAGAGTATCAGCTCGCACTTGCGTTGCGTGCAGCTGGACCGCGTCAGCCAGTCGCAAAGGACAGCACGACGCTGGGGCAGGCGTGGGGTAAGGAAGGTCAAGAGTTTTTTGTGAGCGTGCGAAAAGTCAGGTCTGCAGGGTGCGTTATAACGCACCGCTTGGACGAATGAACAGGCAAGGTGGCCGCAATATTGTAAAAATATTTTCCCTTTTACCTCACCGTTCCAGCCATCGCCCATCCTTGTTTGTGCATCTAATGTGGTGCGTTATAACGCACCCTACGTTACGGCTGCGTTCAAGGTGCGCGGTTTGCTGTGTTCCCTTCAAAAAACAAAACGACGCCATGCTGCAAGCAGGCGTCGTTTTTTATGTTCCTGCGCGCGTAACGCATGAGCATGGCATTCGGTTGACAGGTGACATGTCGTTTAGAACAACAACACTAAGCCCCCTCTTCTGTGGTTTTTTGCGTCAACGCAATGTATCCGGGCGGCGTTTTTGGCTTACGTAGCGTGACTACGAAACGCAAAAACGAAATACAAACCAAGCAAGCAACCCAAACATAAAGAGGGAAATATCATGAACAAACTGATCACCGCCATCATCGCTTCCACAGTTGTTATGGGTAGCGCATTTGCACAGACACCAGCGAGCGCATCTGCAACTGCTGCATCCAAGCCAGCAACAGCCGCCGCAGCAGCGAGTGTAGCGAAATCTGCACCAGCCGCAAAAGTGGTAGCTGCTTCTGCATCAGCCAGTGCTTCTGCAGTAACTCCAGCAGCATCTGCTCCTGAAGCCAAGCCAGCAATGCATACAGGTGAAAAAGCTGCAAAACATACCAAGCACACCAAGAAAGAAGCAAAAGCAGCAGGCGCATCTGCCGCAGCCAGCGCAGCATCGAAATAAGTTTTAGCCAGTAAATTTTTGAAGCCTGCCGGCAGCACGAGCTGCCGGTAAAGAAACAAGCAAATCGCTCACAGACATATTAAGGATTATCACCATGAACAAACTCATTACCGCCCTGATCGCTTCTACCGTTTTGATGGGTAGTGCATTTGCACAAACACCTGCAACCGCAACTGCAACTACATCAGCAAAAACAACAGTAACACCAGCAACAGTGACAACGACGGCAGCAACACCAACCGCAGCAGTCACGACCGCTACAGCACCAGTGAGCAAGGCAGTAACGACAGCAACGACGCCTGCGACAGCAGTTGCACAAGCAACACCAGCAGTCGAAGGAAAAACTGCAGCAGTAGAAAAAATTGCAGAGAAACATGAAAAACACGCCAAGCATGTCGCTCATGAAAAGCATGCCAAGGCAAAGGCTGAAGTGAAAACGGAAGTCAAGCCAGAAGTAAAAGCGGAAGTGAAAACTGATGCAGGCAAAGTGGCAACAGCAGGTAGCAGCAAAACAGTCACACCAGCAGTGAAATAAGTTTGCGGCGTAAGCCGTAAATTGAGC
This sequence comes from Undibacterium sp. FW305-107, assembly GCF_058788535.1. Classification (NCBI taxonomy): domain Bacteria; kingdom Pseudomonadati; phylum Pseudomonadota; class Betaproteobacteria; order Burkholderiales; family Oxalobacteraceae; genus Undibacterium; species Undibacterium sp. FW305-107. The sequence goes on along the minus strand of NZ_JBYTAV010000001.1, from coordinate 202,515 downwards.
AGTAAATTAAGTAGCAAAGAGAAACGCGCCATTGTGAGATGTGGCGCGTTTTTTTTTGATGACATCGGTGCGCATGGCGCACCCTACAGGACAGGATTTGCGCATATCCTAGCCGCAAGCATCGCCGTGATATAGCCGTAACCTGAGGCGCATTGCAATGTGCCGCATGTGGTCGCAGATAAGTAGGGTGCGTTGCAACGCACCGAATGCGTCGTCTGATGAAGATAGTGGGCTACGTAGGCAAAGGAACTTATTTTTTGAGAAGTATTGTAGTTGCTTTATGTATGCGCCCATACAAGCGGTGCGTTATAACGCACCCTACGGACTGCGCATCATAACGCAGCTTTTCCAAGAGTTTGAAAAAATGGTGCGCACTACGCACCCTGCAAAATCTATTCTACGCCACCACCCGGTTCCGCCCAGCCTGTTTGGCTTCATACAATTTCTGGTCTGCTTTGGCGATGAGGTCGGCGGTGCTGTTCTTATCATCGGGGACGATGGCGGCGACGCCTATGCTGAGGGTGACGATGTCGCTGACTTTGGATGTGCTGTGGGGGATGGTCTTGTCTGTGATGGCGCGTAGCAGGGTGCTGGCTTTGGTGATGGCACCGGCGAGTTCGCATTCGGGCATGAGGCAGATGAATTCTTCACCACCGTAGCGGGCCACGACATCGTGCGGGCGGCCCAGGCTGGTTTGCAGGCAAGTGGCGACGGCGGCCAGGCAGGCGTCACCTTGCTGATGGCCATAGGTGTCGTTGTATTGTTTGAAGCAGTCTATGTCTATCATCAGTACGGCCAGGGATTTTCCGTTGCGCTGGCAATGCCGCCATTCTTTGGCGATGGCCTGGTCAAAACTGCGGCGGTTGGCGAGACCGGTCAATGGGTCGGTGAAGACCAGTTTTTTTAACAGGTCGCGCTGCAGCTTGAGGGTGACATGGGTACGGACGCGGGCGCGCACGACATCGGGGTTGACGGGCTTGCTGATGAAATCCATGCCGCCGGCCATGAGGGCGCGTGATTCCTGGCTGGCATCATTCTGGGCGGTAACAAACAGGACCGGGATGTCGGCTGTGTATTCACCCTGTTTCAGGCGTTCGCAGACTTCCAGGCCATCCATGTCGGGCATCATGACGTCGAGCAAAACCAGGTCGGGTGGGGTTTTTTTGCAAAAATCCAGGGCGCTCTGGCCGCTGGTGGCCATGAAGACTTCATGGTCTTTGGCAAAAATCTGGTACAGGGCCTGAATATTGATGACTTGATCATCCACGACGAGTATGCGCGGGCGATGCGCCAAAAACTCGAGATTGTCGATCAGGCTGGCCAGGGATTTTTTGTTGGGCATGGCTCTACATGGTGCTTTTATTTATTGCCTTTATTCATTGCCGTTGTTCATTGTGTGGCAGCGAGTTCTCAGGATAACATTTGTTATGCAGAACGCAATCGAATTTTGCTTTGTTGCAATATTTATACGATGATCTCATCCAGCAAATTTAAAGCGGTGGCAAAGTCCAGGTTGAGCATGGCATCTTGCATGGCTTGCTGGTGCCCGGCAGGCCAGTGTTGCTTCAGGTTGGCCTGCAGTTCTTCATAGCGGACGGTGGCTCGCATGTTCTGGGCTTGCAGCAGGCTTTTTAATTCTTGCAGTTCAGCAGGTTTGATCTGGCTTGGGATAATTGCGGTAGTTGCGGTAGGGGCGGGCGTAGCGATGTTCGCCATCTGTTCGTGCAACCAGGCTTGCACACTGGAGATGGTCAGGCTGAGTTGGTGGTCGGCATCTGCCAGCAATTTGGGGACGCGTTGCTGGTCTTGCTGGGCGATGGCGTGTTCCAGTGCCAGTGCAGCGCCCGCAAAGTCTTTGGCACCGAGGGTGCCTATGCTGCCGCGCATGGTGTGCAGGGTACGGGCGGCTTGCTGGGGTTCACCCTGCTGCCAATGGCTGACGGCCTGGTCAAAGTCTTTTCTGGCGTGATTGATCATGTTTTGTATGACGCCGGACAGGGTTTTGATAAGTGAGGGATTGCCCTTGGCCAGCGCCATGATCTTGGCCGGGTCAAAGGCGCCACTGGCCGGGGGTGTTGCTACCGCGCTGGCAATGGGCAGTGCTTCTGGTTCTGCGCTGAAAGGCGTGCTTTGGGGAGGCGAGGGGGCAGGCACTGGTGCCTGGGGGGCTACGGTTGCAGGTGCGCGGGCAGATGCGGGTGTAGATGCAGGTACAGATACAGAGGGCTGTTCTGGCGACAGGTAGCGCGCCAGCACACCCAGCATCTGGTCTATGTCTATGGGTTTGGAGATGACATCATTCATGCCTGCCGCCATGCATTGCTCGCGTTCTGCTGTCATGACACCGGCGGTCATGGCCAGGATGGGGATGGGCAGGGCCAGTTCCTTGCGCAGGATTTCGGTGGCTGTCCAGCCATCCATGATGGGCATTTGCACGTCCATGAGGACAAGGTCAAACTGTTCTTCTGCGGTTTTAAAAATTTCTACGGCTTCACTGCCATTATTGGCGACCTTGATGCTGGCGCCGGTTTGTTCCAGGATTTTGGTAGCAACGATCTGGTTGAAATAATTATCTTCCACCAGCAGGATGTTTTTGCCACTGAAACTGCCAGTGCCGACTTTGACGGGGCTGTTGCTGTGGCTGCTATTGCTATTAATGTTGTTGCTATTGATCATAGTTGCTTGATTATGCGGGTTTGCAGCAGATAGTGCAGCAGTTGCGGCATGGTGCAGGTGCAGGCTGGTTTCTTGCAGCACATCATACAGGCTGGAGCCGGTGACGGGTTTTAGCAAGACGGCATCGGGTGCGCCGGGCTGGCCATCCATTTGCAGGGCGCTGCGGTCATAGGCGCTGCTCATTAAAATCAGGGGGATGCGCTGGCTGGCCTGCATGCTCTTGATGGCGGCCAGGGTGGCCAGGCCGTCCTGGCCGGGCATGTGCCAGTCGATCAGGATGGCGCAATATTCATCTTCGGCGGCGGGCATATGGGACAGGCGTGCCAGGTGGTCGCGCACTTTTTGCAGGGCCTGTTCACCAGTGCTGGCGGTGTCAGCCTGCCAGCCCCAGGCTTCTATGGTCTTGGCGATATAGCTGCGGCTGGTGGCATTGTCATCCACCACCAGGATTTTTCTGGCCTGGTTGCTGCCTGCAGTACTGTTGCTACTCTCTGCATTGTCTTGCTCAAGTGCAGGTGCGGTTTGCATGGGCACGCTGACGATGAATTCTGTGCCTGTACCTTCCTTGCTATTGACACGGATATCACCGCCCATCAGGTCGACAAAACGTTTTGAGATTGCCAGCCCCAGGCCAGTGCCACCAAAGCGGCGCGAGGTCGAGGCATCGGCCTGTTCAAAGGCATTGAAGAGGCGGCTGATCTGTTCTGCCGACATGCCTATGCCAGTGTCGCGGATGATGAACTGGATTTGCAAATCGTCTGCGCCGTGGATATTTTCTTCAGTCGCTTCTGCCGGGTTTGCTGGATCTGCTTTCTGTACCAGCAGCGACACCTCGCCATTCGCCGTAAACTTGATGGCATTGCCGATGATGTTGATCAGCACCTGTTGCAGGCGCAGGGCGTCGCCTATCAATTCCTTGGGCACGGCAGTATCTATGCCTATCGACAATTCCAGCTGCTTTTCACCGACATTGACCGACATCATATTGGCCAGTGCGCTGAGCACATCCTTGAGGTAAAAACGAGTCGGCGACAATTCTATGCGGCCTGCTTCTATCTTCGAGATATCGAGGATGTCATTCAAAATCCCCAGCAAAGACTGGCCGGACGACCGTATCATTTCCAGATAATGACGCTGGGTAGAGGTCAGGTCGGTCTTGCCCAGCAAATAGCTCATGCCCAGCACCGCATTCATGGGGGTGCGGATTTCATGGCTCATATTGGCCAGGAATTCTGATTTGGTGCGGCTGGCCATTTCGGCCTGGTCGCGGGCGGCAATCAGCGAGGCTTCCAGTTGTTTTTGGCGGCTGATGTCGGTGGCGATACCCAAAAAGCCGATGTTTTGCTGATGTTCATCATGGATGGTGCTGATGATCAGACTGACGGGGATGTGCTGGCCCTGCTTGCTGACATATGTCCATTGCTGGCTTTGCGGCAGGCCCCGGCGTGCCTTGGCGACAAAGACTTCAAAGCCTTGTACCGGGTAACCCAGTTCAGCAGTCAACTCTGCACCACGGCTGACCACTTCTTCTTGCAGATGATAAATGGTGGGTGTTTTGTGATTGACCAGTTCACTGGCCTGGTAGCCGAGCATACGTTCTGCCCCCTTGCTGAACAGGGTGATGATGCCTTCCATATCGGTCGCGATGATGGCAAATTCACTGGCCGCCTCGATGACACTGGTCAGCTTGGCCTGGGCGCGGTTCTCTTGCAGTTGTGCCTGTTTCAGTGGCGTGATGTCGGTGGCGAAGGCATAAAACCCCTGTACCTGGCCAGCCACGATATGCGGGGTGTAATAAGCCAGGGCATAGCGCTGATTACCTTCGGGGTCGACGATAGAACGCTCAAATATCTGCGGTTCACCAGCCAGTGCGGCCGCCATATGGCCAGAATTCTGTGCATATATTTCTGCGCCAACGACATCACGTATGTGCATGCCGCGTATCTGCTCAGGTGTCAGGCCAAACCATTTTTTATAGGCAGCATTGGCAAATCGATTGTGCAATTGCTGGTCCCAGTAACCTATCATGGCTGGCATATGGTCGATGGTGGATTGCAGCGACTGCTTGCTCTTTTGCAGCTCTTCAGAAAAACGCTGGCGTTCGGCTTCCTTGATCAGGTTTTCATTGCGCGCTGCTGCCATCAGCATAGGCGGCACTGAGGTAATCAGGATAGGCAGGTAGACAAACAATAACTGCCAGCGTGCCACGCCACCCAAAGGCATGACATTGCCCAGGCTTAACATCAGCCCCAGGCTGGTGATGGCCAGCACGGTCAGCAAATGCGATTCATCAAAATTAAGCTTGTGGGTGGCAAAAGTCAGCGCCACCAAAATGTACAGGAAGGGCAGTGGCAGATACAGTAGCGAGACCAGTACCAGCAGCAGTATGGGCAAGGCAAAGCGGGTAAAGCGTTTCCAGTTGATCCGGCTGGCCCAGGCAGGAGCTGCGTCACGCCGCATCATGCGCACCAGTGGGTAAATCAGGATCAGCCCCAGCGAGGCCGATACATACCAGCCAGTGAAAATCAACTCAAATTCACCCAGGCCCACCCAGGCAGCCAGCGCTGCCGCCAGCGTGGCACTGCAGGCACAGGGCAGCAAAAAGCCCAGCAAGATCAGTTTCAGCATATCGCCGCTGGATTGCTCAAAGTTCTGGTCCAGCCCCGCATGGCGGATGGTATAACTGACCAGCACGATTTCCAGCGCATTGGCCAGCGTGAACAGGGTAGAAACAGCCAGGTCATTGCCCGTTAGCAGATTTGCCGCCAGGCTGGCCACCATGGTCAGCACCAGTATCTGTAATTGCCCCGTACGCCCCTGGCCATACATATAAGCTATCGCCAGCGCATTGGCAAACCACAAAATCGACACCTGGTTTTCGCCCCGCGTCAGCCACATACCCGCCACTGCCAGCACAAAATACCAGAGGCAGGCCGGTAGCAATACCCTGGCGGCGGACGTGGGCTCGTGCTGGGCTGTCATCAAGCTTGTTCTCCGGTTGAAGCTATAGTGTGGTTAAGTTTACACGATTTTCTGGTGGAAATTGCAGACTGAGGCCGGGCGGGTGTGGTTTATTGATGCTTGCGCGATTTGTGCACTGCAGCTAATACAAATTTTGCAGCTAGTAAGGGAGGCAGATTTAACATGAGGCGCCTGCATGATCATTGTGATCATTGTGATCATTGCATCCTCAAGTAAATTATCTTTGCCGTGTGCCAGGTACACATGCGGCGCAATATATTGCGCCCTACCTTACGGCACTCTCAAAAATGCAGTTTGCGATGGCTGCAAGATGAATGCGTCTGGCTGTGGCTCTCGTCAATCCATCCCATCTGGCATGATGGCACCACATGTCCATGCATGAAAGTAAGTCAATCGTCGATTGCCTCTATCCCCTGTAGCCTCAGTTGTTCAATATGGTCTTTCATGGCCTTGAGCGTTTCTGGCGGATGTCCTTGCCAATCACTGACTTCACCAATGACTTTTAATGGCTCACGGCTACGGTATGACTTGGTCGGATTGCCGGGGAATTTCTTGTCCGTCAGGTTGGGGTCGTCGAAGATCTCGCCAACCGGTTCAACGATATAAATCCTGCCGGGGCCGGCACCTGCTGCCAGCTCCGCACCCCAGGTGGCAGCATCCAGGGTCGCGCTCAGGTAGACGTAGGTTGCTGTTTTCTTCTTGCCATAGTTGGAGTTATAGCCGGGTGCGATGAGATCGCCCACCTTCAAGTCAGCCCGCGTGCCATGGTAAAGCGTTTGCGCACTCAGGTCGTCAGGATTTGTCATTGATTCATTGTTCATGAATATCTCCGATTGATGTTGGTGGTGTTCGTCGCATGATTTGGGGGCGGGCAGCACAACTGATAATGGATAGTGTATCCAAATCTGACAATGATGGTTTGGATGGCAGCGATTCAACGTAATCGAATTGTCTTATTTTTTGGAGCAATCATGTCTTCAAGCTAGCGTAAGCGGCATTGCTGAAACGCAGCCGTGACGTAGGGCGCAATATATTGCGCCGCATGTGGTGCACCCTGCATATGGCAACGATGTTTTGCCCGGAGATGTGATGATTTCATGCGACGCATTGCAATGCGCCTCACGTTACGGCTACGTTACAGTTACCTTACGGTGGTGATGGCGATGAAGGTAATTGCGGTAGGCTCACAGGGGAACGCTCTCATCGCAAGCTCAAATCAAACCTGCATCAGACCCCCACCAGGCTCCGTCTGATGCCCTCGCGCATGCTCATCGTCAAGCCATCCCGTGCCCGGTATTCACTGCGTTTGTTGGAAGGGCGCTCTGACAGCGGTACCTCCTCACTTGCCAGTGGCAACAGGTAATTGCCATTCGCCTGTGCCGCAGCGCCGGCGGCTTGCCACAGGCTGTCGTATTCGGCCTTGATGGTCTTGCTGAAGCGATAGCGCCATGACTGGTAGATGTGATTCTTTTTGGCAATGCATTCTATGCCCGTGCAATGCAGCTCGCGGGCCAGGCTGCGCAAGGCTTCGATGATCAGCAGGCGCGGCTGTATGCCATGCAGGTTCTTGGTGCAGGCGCGCATGGTGTCACGCGCATTGTGCTTGCACGATTGCAGCCCGCCTACGCGTATCATCAATTGATGGTCTTTACGGTCAAAAGAAAAGCTGATGCATTGCAGCAGCTTGTTGCCCTGGAACAGACCCAGGCTAAGACCACCTTCACGCTTGAAGGCGCAACTGCGAAACAGGCTGATGCGATAGTCTTCCTGGTCCTTGCCCTGCAGGGTTGCCAGGGTAAAGTCACCACCGGTCAGCATATCCTGGGCGCGGTGCCTGCCAAATAACTGGGCCGACAAATGAAAATGATTGCGCAGCAGACGCAGGCGTGAGACGCAGCAAATCTGACGGTCAAAGAAGGGGCGGTGGATGGCATCCAGCAGCGCGATGTCGTCTGGTGCGGCCTTGCGTAAATAGGTTTGATGCAGAAAGTGATACCAGCGCAAGCTGACCTGCGGGCGCAAGCTGCTGCGCAACAGGAACAGGCATTTGCTTTTGAGATTGCTGTTGCCATCCGTCAGGCGCACATGCAAGGCCCAGCGCAGGCTGGCCATGAAACTGCCCGAGGCATGCAACTTCTTTGTATCGATAGCTTCCGGTACCCTGCCTGCAGCCCACAGCTCACGCCAGTTCAAAATATTCACGATTGCACCATTTGTTTCGTACTGCAGAATAATGTAACTCAATGTATCAAAGATTGGAATATATTAGCAAGTATAATTTTGTCGTCAATTTGTCATCATTTTGTCTGGAGATGGAAGAAAATAACAAATAAGAAGAATTTCCGCATAGAAATTATATTGATTTTGGTAAAGAAAAAAGCCGGAGTTAGCCGATTTTCACGCAAGATATTTTGCTTTGTAACGTTATGTTGCAATTCGCATCAATTCTTGTGTGATTTGCCTCCGCAGTTTTTGCATGCAAGTGCGATGGCAATCTGTTGCCCGCGACTGAAAACGATAGGAAAAGCTGGATGCAATCTGACAGTGCGCCAATAGCTAATGCAGGCAAGCGAACTTGTTGCTGATAGGAAATATAAATTGCGAAGTACGAAATACTTTTTGCTAATACGAAGTAAAATGTGGAACAAAGGTACGTAGCACAATCCAGGTCTGGCTTAGCAAGGCATGATTGACATGAGCAAACCTCCCGCAGGCAAAGCGACGATCATCAGGACGATGATCGTAGGGGCCTGTATTGTCATCATCCTGGCTTGTATCCTGTACAGCATCTTCCTGCTGCCTTATTCGGGCAAGATCACTGATATCTTTGTTGGCATCGTGCTGGGTCTTGCCGTGCTGGCCTTGAAACTTGTCGGGATCGAGCCGGAGGATTAAGTGCATGCCTGAATTTAAAGGCAGGAACAGCCAGCAGGGAGTGTCGGGTTTATTATGTGCGCACCACATGTCAGGTATAAAGCAGCAAGGTTCCATATCCCTGAATAGAATCCATGCAGGCTTACCGATTAAAAATATCCCTCTTCGCAATTTGCTCTCCATGTGGCGCGTGCGGTGCGCTTTACTGGCGTCACTTTGAGCTACCTCATGGTTCATCTTCTTAAAATACCTGCTCAAGCCTGAGATTTCCCACTCCCATATCTGCGCGGCGTATACTGGTTGAAATAAAAAGATAAATCATTTAGACAATATATGGTCGCTTTCATGAAACGCATTCACCCAAACGCATTCACTAAAACTACATGAACAAAACCTGGGCCTGGTCTGACATCATCGCGGGGTTGTCGCTGGCGGGGCTGTTATTGCCGGAAGCCGTGGCCTATTCCAGCATCGCCAACCTGCCACCGCAGGCAGGCATCGTCGCCGTGTTTGCCGGTCTGATTTGCTATGGCCTGATAGGTAGCAGTCGCTTTGCGATTGTGGCTGCCACGTCTTCGTCTGCGGCAGTGCTGGCATCGGCTTCAGCTGCTATGTCGAATGGCGATACGGGTTTGCGCATGCTGGTGGCTATGGGCCTGGTCATCATGACGGGCGTGTTTTTCATGCTTGCTGGTGTGGCAAAGCTGGGTAGCATCTCAGACTTTATTGCGCGGCCCGTGTTGCGTGGTTTTGCCTTTGGCTTGTCTGCCGTCATCATCATCAAGCAGTTTGCCCATGTGGTAGGTGCGCATGTGCATTACACCGACATGCCACGTTTTATCTATGCCTTGCTGAGCCAGGTACAAAGCTGGAACTGGCTGTCGCTGGTGGTAGGTGTGGTGGCGCTATTGCTCTTGTTTGCTTTGACGCGCCTACCCTATATGCCAGCTGGTTTGTTGGTGATTGTGTTGGGCATTGTGGCCGGACAATGGCTGGGTCTGGCGCAAAGCGGGGTAGAGCTGGTAGGGCAGATAAGCTTGCAACTGCAAGTACCCAGCCTGCCCGACATGAGCTATGTACAGTGGCTGCGCATAGGTGAATTGAGTATCGCCATGCTGATGATACTTTACGCCGAGTCGTATAGTTCCATCCGCAATTTTGCGATACGCCATGGCGATATCGTCGCACCCAACCGTGACCTGCTGGCGCTGGGGGCGGCCAATTTCATGTCGGGCCTGTTCCAGGGTTTGCCAGTGGGCGCAGGGTTTTCTGCCACTGCCGCCAATGAGAGCAATGGCGCGCGTAGCAAAGTGGCCGGTTGGTCAGCAGCGGCAGCCTTGTTCATCATCGTCCTGACTTTGCTGCCCGTGATAGCGCTGACACCTTCACCCGTGCTGGCGGCTATCGTCATCCATGCGGTCAGTCATTCGCTGCGGCCATCCATGTTTTACCCGTATTTTACTTTGCACAGGGACAGGTTCGTCGCCCTCGCTGCCGTGGTCGCCGTGCTCATGCTGGGCGTGCTGGATGGCTTGTTGGTCGCTATCGGTATCAGCCTGCTGATGTTATTGCGCAGACTGGCAGAGTCGAGTATTTCTGTGCTGGGACGATTAAATGGCGGTCATGATTTCGTCAACCTGGTTAATTATCCTGAAGCCAAAGTCATCCCCGGCGTGTTGATCTTGCGGCCAGAGACAGGCCTGTTTTTCGCCAATGCCGAACGCGCCCTGACGCAAGCCAAACACTATGTGGCCACCAGCGATGCGAAGGTAGTCGTCATCAGCCTCGAAGAATCCCCCGATCTGGACAGCACCAGCATAGAAGCCATTGCTGACTTTTGTGCAGCCTTGTATCTGCAAAAAAAGCACCTGATGTTTGCCCGCCTTAAATCTGGTGCCCGCGCCGTGCTGGAAAGGGCAGCCATCCCCCATCTGCACATCGGTAATTTCAGCGAGCTCAGCGTCGATGATGTCGTCGTCATGGCGCGTGAGTTGTATGTGGGAAAGGACTGAGGACAACGCCTGCGCAGTGAGGTGTGCCGCGCGTACCATGTACTTGTCAGGCTGTATGCACTAGATGGAAACGGTGCGCACGGTGCACCATACGGATTAGGTCATCGCATACCGCCGTATACTATAATGGCAAAAAAATACCGAAAGAAATAATGCCACTCAGTAAAATCCTCCTGTTATCCCTGCTCTTGCTCCCCCTCGTCAGCCAGGCGCAAGCTCCCAAAGAACTGGTACTCAATAAAGAACAACTAAGCAAATACGGTAAGTCATATCAAACTGCTGAAGTCAAACACCTGCGCAAGTTTTTGAATACCTATGCCGACAAGCGCGATGAAGTTTCAGCAGTGGATGAAAGAGCCGCGCAGGTTCTTGATGGATTGAAGATAGACAAAAAGATTTTGAAGGGCAAATTCATGGTCTATCAATATTCGAACTTGATAGGCGGTGGCAAAGGCGTCTCCATCGTATCGCAAGATCACCCCGAAGTGATACTCGATTTCTGGGTCTATAAAATTGACGGCAATGAATACGAAGTACGCGATTTATTGATACAGGACGATAATCGCAAGCTGGATGATTTCAAGATTGTGTACCGCAATTATTTGCATCATAAGAGTTTGTATATGTGATGTGATCTTATGGCAGAGAAATGTAATTGCTACTGCGCGCGAGCTTATGCGAGAGGTAGTGTGAGAGTGCAAGAATAGATCAAAGCTTGTGCCCCTTTCGGCAAGCCGGTCAATCAATAAAGTGCTTAATATCTGGAAAAGTGGATCAGAAAATTGTGAGCACTGCGAGAGATATGTTGGAAAGTAAAACCAGCTTCATCCTGGGTGCGAGAATATTAAGTTCAGTGCGTCATGAAATACCCCAGATGGACTTGGACCGTGATTTTGTGACTATGCTTACGATTGATACTGAAACTGACAGTTTACCCATAGACGCTGCGCAACAGTACTGGGACAAGAATGCTTTGGAGCGGCTAAAACCTGAAATTACTGAAGCAGAAAATTGGGCTCGGAAAACAGGATCGTCCGCATGCCAATCTTTGATTGAGCGGTTTTCTGCAATAAAGAAAATCGGGTAGCGGTAATTAACTGTGCGTGATATGTGGAACTATTCACACCTATGCAGGAAAAGTAACGATGCTGCTAATCTTCAATAATTGTAGGGTAACTGAGCTTCTCAATATCCCAACCATCAATTGCTCTTCTACGCCAAGTCAGTTGTCCTATCAGTATGCCCTCAGTATCATACAAGCGAATATCGGCTGGGCTAAGAAATCCAGGGCCAGGTGTGCTTGAACCAATACGATACCAGCCTTGTATGAAGCCAAATTCGCAACCTGCGTGTTTGATCAGAGGTTGCGCGACGTCCAGATATTGAAAGTTGGTGCCACCACAGCAGAGTACTCTTGGTACGTGGCGACGTGTCATTCTCCAACTGAGGTAACGGGCAACCTCGCCGACTATAGATTTGGCGCGCATATATTCTGAGTTTACAGGATAGTCGATCTCTTTACCCGCTCGTGCTGCACCGTAAGCGTTTTCAAAATCGCGCAATGGCAGTATGTCTTCGGCACCGCAAATACCTGCACAGGTATTGCACCAGGCTGGGCGCATCGGTATGTCTAACAACTGGCTGTCTTCTACCTGTTGCCCCATTGCTGCGGAACCAAGATAGTAATAAGCTTTGGTGAACGGAGTTTGAAACGTTGTCAGGCAACTATTGCAGCGATATTCTGTGGGGATCATATATGCATTATCCTGATATTTCTTGAGGGCCGTAGGTACGATTAGCGCAGCGTAATCGTACGCATGGTCAGCAGCAATTCTTTATGCTGATTGCTAATTGCGGTCGCTTTATGATATTGGATCAAGTAGTCATCAAATTCACGTTGAGATGGATAGACGTTGAATATGGAATTTGCTTGAGGCCCTTCGTTATTTGCGCCACTGCATGCGTACGATTACGCTGCGCTAATCGTACCTACGCAGGCTGTATTTTTCCCATCAAATCGCCTCGATTACTTTCGATGCCGTTTCTAGAGTCTTCTCATTCAATCGGATAGTTAATGTAGAGCCTTGCCAAGCATAAATAATTAACGAATTATTTTTAAACTCAAGCTGTAACCGGGCATTTGCAATCGGGCCAAATCCCACCACATGTACTTTGTCTTTTTGCTCAATCGCAATTTCCTCTGCCCATGGCTCAATTACTAATTTAGAAAAACTTTCAGGTATATTGTTTATTACGATACTTTGTTCGCTCATTGAAACATTTTTTTTCAATCATTTTTTACCCCAAGTTCCAGTTTGTAGAGTGGGTAGTAACATGCCACATGGGCAATCGCAAACGCAGATGGCGTTCTACGAACGAAGCTTTCATCAGCGATGTCATGCATGGGAAAATATATACTCTAGTCGTTTGCTAAGTCACATCCGTCGCATTGAAATGTGCCCAACGGGAATATTGCAAGCATTGATTTCACCCCGGCATCCCCAAATACAATTCCTCCACCTTGGCCCGTGCCCATGGCGTCTTGCGTAAAAACTTCAGGCTGGATTTGATGCTGGGGTCGGTGGTGAAGCAGTTGATGTCTATCAATTTGCCCATTTTCTCCCAGCCATAATAGGCCACGAGTTGTTCCAGGATTGCTTCCAGGGTGATGCCATTCAGGCTGCGGGATGTGGGCGTACTCATGCTTATGTGCTCATGTTTGTTTTTCGGTGATACCGGATGATATCACCGGGGGTACGCGGTTGGCATCAGGCCAGGCGATACCATTTCAAACTATACGGCAACTGCCAGGCCGGGACGCAGCCCGGGGCCTGGCGGTCTATCAATAGCCAGGCGGAGCATAGCAGCATGAAGGGGAAGTGAGCGGGGCCAGCGGCGGTGGCGGCCAGCATCCAGGCCCAGCAGGTGCCGCCGCACCAGAGGGCGGCTTGCAGGCCATAGCGCAGGCTGTCGCGTTCGGCTTGCCAGCCAAAGGCGGCGAGGCGGGGGCGGTTGTGACAGCGGTTCAGGCAATATTGTTTGGCCGGGCTGATTTGCCATAACAATGCCAGCGTCAGCAACAAGGCAAAGCACCAGCGCATGTCGCCCACGACCAGGCGCAACACCAGTGAGGCCAGCATGATGAGTGTGCCTGCCAGGCTCCACACGAGCAGGTAGCCGATGGCAAACAAGAGTAATGCGCGCAAACGGCGGCGCGCCAGACTGCGTTGCCACAGGTAGCTCACCTCTTGCGCCAGCAGGGGTGACATCATGGCCAGCAACATGAGTAGCCAGTTGCTCATCATGTTGCCCGATGAATTGGTGTGCCAGACAAAGACCAGGCGATCACCGATATTCGCCAGATAAGCCAGGTCCATGTTGGCGAGGCTGCCGCAGTACTCTGGTACTCGCACGCCAAATTGCAGCGCAGCCAGACCCAGCCAGCCCGCCAGGCTGATCAACAGCAGGGGGCGGGGGCAGCTCAGCAGGGCAGCGCGCAATACTGGCAGCAACACGATTACGGGCTTTCTCTGAATACGCTGACACGTTCTACCGTGATGTCGTGTTCAGGTATGACGGTACTTTGTGGTACGAATTGTACTTGCAGGGTATCGGCGAGTTGGCTGTTGTCCAGTTGCAGGTTATCAATGATGCTGGTGATTTCAAATACCTGGGTAATACCGGCCCCACCATGTGCACCGTTTGTTTCGCTGGCATCAGAAACTCCAAACAGTGACAAGACACCGACCTTGTTTCCAGGATGGTTTTCCGGTTTTTCACCGGCGGGCACATTCACATACACGTAAAAGATGGCGGCATCATTCTTGCCGCGTATGTTTTCCAGGTTAAGGAAGACGCGGTCTGGTTCCCTGGGTTTGGCATTGAATAGTTTGACACCTTCAAAGCTGTCGTTGACTTTGTCCACACTGCTTTTATCCAGGGTTACCCGGGTTTGCGAAATGTCGCCTGCCAGTTTGACAGTGTCGTCATTGGCACCGATTAATTCAGTCGCCATCTGGCCTCCTGCAGTTTGATTATCCAAAAAGCTCACCATAGGCGCGTCGCTGAGCAGGCGCAAGCCTGTCAGCCTGATTTTTTTGCGGGTGCTGCCAGCCAGCGGGTCGCTGATGTCCTGGTATTTATAATTGAGTGGCGCTGCCGTGGTATCGAGCATCTGGGATGCGTTAAAGCTGATGCCTTCGCCGATCGGATCAGGTGCGATGAACTTACGGTCAGCCGGGCCCTTGAGCCAGCTGTCCTGGTCGGGGTCAAGATTTTGCGGGTCGCGCTTGCGCCAGACTTCCCACAGGCGGTCTATGTTGGCATGGTGCAGCCAGAAGATAGGGTCCAGCGCGGCGGTCGATGGTTTCGACATCAGGCCAGGGGTAGTTTTGTCCGCCTCAATTTTATTGCCGCCAACCCGGCCATGCACGGTATTGTGCGGATCAGCTTCCAGATGGCCATTGAATGTGCCCGTGTTATGAGTAAATGGGGTTGTCGGTCCACCAAAACCAGGGTTGCCACCAGAATTGATACCGATGAAGGCATGGTCTTTGAGTGCATTGAAAGAGATATCTTCAGGCTTGATGATGAAGCTGCCATCGCTGCGGCCGAAGCGGGCTTCTACATACAGGTGGTTGGTCGAACCATCCGGCATGGTTTTTTGCAAGAAAGCATAGGGCACAGAACGCGAAGCCGGGTCATAATAATTCCAGTATGGCAGTGCCCAGTTAGCCGGGCCACCCAGATCCACCACCACACTGCGTACAATGGCTTCAAATGCCGCCACATAGCCGCGATGCCATGGCAGGAAATACCAGGACCGGTGCTGGCATTGCTTCCAGAACCTGTCCTGGTCACTTTGTGAAGGCAGGGCATCGGTACTGCTCAGATAGCCCTGGATTGTCCACAGCGCTTCATCAAAGCCATGCATGGCCGCCAGAAACCGCCAGCTGGTACGTGATGCCAGCGGCCTTTCCTTAAGCTTGCCTACTGCTTTTGCATACCAGATCAAAGTGTCGCTCCAGCCAGAACCCAGTTTTGATACGTCCTTGCGTTCAAATGCCATATGTCCTCCTTGAGATGATCAGGTATGCAAAAATATTGCTATAAAATCTTGCAATATTATTCATTTATTGTCAATTGTTTATTTTTGACATGCGCTTGCGGCAGGGTATGGATTTGACTTTGGAGATGTTGCAGAGGAGAGAATCAGGAGGGAGCAGGCCAGGCAAAATCAAAGTAACACTCAATCAGGATTAAGTGAGGATACAACTCATCAGACTCAGATGGCGCAAGAGGAGGTGTGCACATCGCGTTGTGGCTGGCCTTCATACATCGCCTTGCCAAGCACGACAGGTGTGCTAGTTGCCTGCGGTATGCCATTTTTCAGCGCGACAATTTCTGCCATGATGGACAGGGCGATTTCTGCCGGGGTCTTGCTGCCTATGTAGAGGCCAGCGGGGCCATGCAGGGTTTGCAAGGCAGATTCAGGGATGTCGAAATGGGTATGCAGGCGTTCGCGTCTTTGCTGGCTGTTGCGGCGCGAGCCGATTGCGCCGACGTAGAAGGCATTTGATTGCAGGGCGTCGATGAGGGCCAGGTCATCGAGCTTGGGGTCATGCGTGAGGGCGATGACGGCAGTGCGGTTGTCTGGTTGCAGGCGCAGTATCAGGTCGTCCGGCATTTCTTCGCTGACGACAACGCCCGGCAATTGCCAGCTGGCGCGGTATTCTTCGCGCGGGTCGCAGACAATGACGGCAAAACCCAGGCTCAGTGCAAACTGGCACAGGTAACGCGAGAGGTCACTGGCACCGATGACGATGATGCGGGCCTGTGGACCAAGGTAGGTGATCAGCTTGTGATGATCCAGCCTGGGTAAGCCATCATACTGGCCTGTCTGCAGTTGGGCATGGCCGGTCTGCAAATCCAGCGTGCGCTCTACGCTGCGGCGCTGTTCGCAAGCGAGCAGCAATTCATCCAGACGGCTGTGTGCAGAGACAGGTTCCAGTACCAGCTCTACCGTGCCGCCGCAGGGCAGGCCAAAGCGGTGCGCCTGGTCGGCAGAGATACCATAGCGCAGCACCAGCGGCAGGTTGCCTGAGCAGACAGCCTGCACGCCTTCTTCCCTGATGCGGTGGATAAGATCATCTTCTATGCAGCCACCCGATACCGAGCCCACGGTTTCACCGCGCCCATTGATCGCCATCAGCGACCCCGGCGGGCGTGGTGAAGAACCCCAGGTGCGCGCCACCGTGACGAGGATGACTTGCAAGTCCTGCGCGTGCCAGCTCAGCGCAGTACGCAGGACCAGGGTATCGAGATTTTCCATTGCTTTGACCTTAACCGATTCTGCCTTAGCTGGCCTATACTTGTTTATAAGGCAGTTCACGCCAGCGCTTGCCACCCGCCCTGGCAACGGCATTGGCAAATGCTGGTGCCAAGGCTGGCAGGCCAGGTTCGCCCATGCCGGTAGGTGCATCTGCACTGGGCACGATGTGCACAGCAACTTGTGGCATATCGGTAATGCGTGGCACCACAAAATCACTGAAGTTGCTTTGCTCGACCACACCATCCTTGAGAGTGATGGCTGCACCCGGCAGGCACATCGACAAACCCATCAGTGCTGCGCCCTGCACCTGTGCTTCCACCGTTTTGGGATTGACAGCCAGGTTGCAATGCACGCCAGCCGTGACCTTATGCAATTTGGGCTGACCATCTTTGATGGACGCTTCCACCACATAGGCAACAATGGACGAGAAGGACTCATGCACTGCCACCCCATAGGCGCGGCCTGCTGGCAGTTTTTTCTTGCCATAGCCAGATTTTTCTACCGCCAGTTCCAGTGCAGCTTTATGACGTGGATGCTTGTCACCCATCAGTTTCAGGCGGTAAGCCACCGGGTCTTGCTTGGTGGTTTCTGCAATTTCGTCGAGCAGGGTTTCCATCACAAAGGCGGTATGGGTAGAGCCCACACTGCGCCACCACAAGACCGGCACATTGATTTTTGGGTGATGGACAGACAGACGCATAGGCATTTCATATGGCTCTTTCATGCCCTCCACCGCGGTTGCATCGACACCATTCTTGACCATCATGCCTTCGAATGGTGTGCCACCGACGATGGACTGGCCGACGATGACATGGTCCCAGCCCAGGATATTGCCCTGCGCATCAAAACCGATATCTGCCCTGTGCACATGCATGGGGCGGTAGTAACCACCCTTGACGTCATCTTCACGGCTCCACAAGGTACGCACTGGTGCATCGAGGCCAGCGGCTACTGCTGCCTTGGCGACATGGCAGGCTTCCACTACATAATCACTGGTGGCAATTGCGCGACGACCAAAGCCGCCACCGGCCATCTGGGTATGGACAGCGATGTTTTCCGGTTTCAGGCCCAGCGCAGCGGATGCCGCAAAGCCATCCAGACCAGGCATTTGCGTACCCATCCACAACTCTGCCTTATCACCTTTGATGGCAACCGTGCAGTTCAAAGGCTCCATTGGCGTATGGGCCAGGTAAGGGAAGCTGAACTCCGCATTCAATTTGTGCGGCGCCGTGGCGATTTTTGATACATCGTCGTTGTACTTCAATGCGCCTTGCTGCTTGGCCAATTCTTTATAACTGGCCAGTTGTTTCACGCTATCGACTTTTTCTACGCTGCCCAGATCCCATTCCAGCTTCAGGACATCGCGCCCCTGCTTGGCTGGCCAATAGCCAGTCGCAATAATGGCCACGCCTTCGCCACCGCGATCCACTGGCACGCGTACCACGGCCTTGACACCCTTGATGGCTTTGGCAGCCGTATCATCGACAGACTTGAGCTTGGCACCAAATACTGGCGGACGCGCGACAACAGCCGTCAGCATGCCGGGCAAGTGCATATCAATCCCAAAATCCTGGGTGCCAGTTGATTTGGCTTTTGCATCAAGTCGGCCTGTGGGTTTGCCGATCAGGCGGAAGCTCTTGGGATCTTTCAACACGACTTTTTCTGGCACGGGCAATTTCATGGCAGCTTCAGCCAGTTCGCCATACCCCAGTTTTTTTCCACCTGGCCCGACGACCACGCCTTTTTCTGTACGCAGGCCGGAGGGATCGACACCCCATTGCGTTGCCGCAGCCTGTACCAGCATGGCACGGGTGCGCGCACCCAGTTCACGGTACTGGGTATAAGAATGGGCGATGGAATTCGAGCCACCCGTCAAATGCATGCCAAATGCCGGATCGACATAGGCAGGGTGGTTATTACCATTGGCATACTTGACCTTGGACCAGTCGGCATCGAGCTCTTCTGCCAGTATCAGGGGCAAGGCGGTTTGCACACCCTGGCCAAATTCCAGGCGGTTAATCGTCACTGTGACTGTGCCATCTTTGGCAATCTGGACAAAGGCGCCGGGCTGCTCAGTCGCTTTCAAACCGGCGGGTGCCTTGGCGGCAGCGTCCTGGCCTATCGCCAGCATGGGGTAGCAACCCAGGGCAAAGCCACTGGCTGTAGCCATCTTCAAGAAGCTGCGGCGGCTCAGACTGCCAGCGCCTGCATCCGGCTTTTCTTCTGCAGACGTCTGCTGCAACAGGGATTGCAAATGCTTTGGCATCTCGGCCAAACGGGAATCAAAATGCATGGTGTGCTCCTAATCAGGCCAGGGTGGATGCGGCGTCGTGGATGGCAGCGCGGATGCGCACATAGGTACCACAGCGGCAGATATTGCCTGCCATGGCACTGTCGATGTCGGCGTCGCTGGGTTTTTTATTGGTTTTGAGCAGGGCGGTGGCACTCATGATCTGGCCACTCTGGCAGTAACCACATTGGGCCACGTCATGCTTGATCCAGGCTGCTTGCACTGCTTTGCCGACCTTGTCCTGGCTCATTGCTTCTATGGTAGTGATTTTTTGGCCTGCAACGGCAGAGATAGGTGTCACGCAAGAGCGTATGGCCTGGCCGTTCAAATGCACGGTGCAGGCACCGCACAAAGCAGCACCACAGCCAAACTTGGTGCCGGTCAGGCCCAGCGTATCGCGCAGGGCCCATAGCACGGGCGTGTCGGGGGCGACATCGACGCTGGTATTCTTGCCATTAATAGTTGAGTTGATCATGAAAACCTCCAAAATGGGGTGACAAAGTGTTGTTGATGCCGGGTTGATGCCAGGTTAATGGTGGCGGCAATGCCCAAGTACAGGTAGCCGCTGCAAAACCTTAATTGACGGCTATTGTCTGCTCTTCAGGCAATAAAGCGTTTGCCTGATCCGACGTATTTCTTGCCTATTTCGATGAATGCCCGGCAGAAATTGAAATTTCCACCCTGAAAATGGTAGGCTACGACAGTTCAAAAAACCTAGCGTCGTATCATGCAGACCTCACACCAGACAGCCGCATATCAACCATCCAGCCCCTCCTTGGCTGAAATGGTCGGCAACATCATTCAGGCAGACGGCGACTGCATCACCCAGGTTCCAGGGCTGATCATGGTCAGGCGTAGCAAGGTCACCGACCCCATGCCCTGCTTCTATGGCCTGGGCCTGGGTTTGACCGTGCAAGGCAGCAAGCGCGTGAATCTGGGGGAAGAGGTATTTGACTATGTGCCAGGGCAATCCCTGGTCACCTCGGTCGATTTGCCGGTGGTGTCTTATGTGACCTCTGCCAGCAGCGCACAGCCATTTCTGGGCATGTACCTGATGCTGGATGCCCTGGCCATCACCCAGTGCGCCGCCGGCATGACATTCGCCGCGCCGCTAAAGGCGACAAGCTCGCTGGCGATGTCCGTCGTGACGATGGAGGAGGGCTTGTTGGACGCCATCACCCGCCTCGTGCGCTTGCTGGATGAACCGCAACTCGTGCCCATGCTGGCGCCGCTGATACAACAAGAGATCATCGTCCGCCTGCTCAATGGCGAACACGGCCCGGTCTTGCGCCATCTGGTTACCGCTGGCTCACCAGGCCAGCAAATTGCCCGCGTCATCGCCTGGCTTAAGCAGAATTACACTGAGGATGTTGCCATTGATGAACTGGCCAGCAAAGCCCACATGAGCGCCTCCACCTTCAGGCTGCACTTCCGCACCGTGGCGGGCATGAGCCCCTTGCAATACCTGAAACACCTGCGCCTGCAAAACGCCCGCCAGATCATGCTTGTCGAAGACATCGATGCCAGCAGCGCCGCGTTAAGAGTGGGCTATGAAAGCGCATCCCAGTTCAGCCGGGAGTACACAAGGCTGTTTGGAGAACCACCATTGCGCGATATCAGGCGTATGCGAATGGCAATGTGAGGGTGTCTTACAGTAGAACACTGCGCACGAGTCTGGATATGACATACTGATAATTGGAAATTTTATATCGCTTGCAGCGCAAATGCTTGTGATTGTTACTATCACAGTTGCTGTCACAGATGCCCTGATTGCGATAAACTATCAGCCACTACCACGCGTAAAATGTTGGAGGGTGAGAAAATGAATCCAGATCAAGCTTTGCTAGGTTTTCGCCTCGTTGGCGCTGGCACGACCTTCCAGTCGCGCGATATCTGCGACATGGTCTCAGAATCACAACTGTTTGCCGACCTTGAGTGGAAAGACATCGAGGCCCTGGCGGCGTATCTGCAATGCTATGAAGTCTCGGCAGGCACGACCATTTTCAGGGAAGGTGAATCCGGTTCCTACATGGGTTTGCTGGTCAAGGGCGAAGTCGGGATACTCAAGACTGATCTTGACGGCACGCCGCACCGCATCGTATCGGTAGGCCACGGCAAGACCATAGGTGAGATGTCCATCATCGATGGCGAAAAACGTTCGGCCACCTGCATCGCGTCGCAAGCCAGCATCCTGCTCTTGCTGACCAAGGACAATTACCAGCGCATCATCAAGGAAAAGCCAGCGCTGGCAGTCCAAATCCTGGCCCGGCTGGCCAAACTCATGAGCCAGCGCCTGCGCAGCGTGAGCGGGCAACTGGTGGAGTTTTTGTGAGTGGGGTGAAGTGCCAGTTCAAATTCAAAAGATAGCGACGGTAGAAGCAGGGCAGTCTTAGCCGTAACGTGAGGTGCATTGTAACGCGCCGCATGTGCGCGACGCGCGCGGCACAGATATTTCTCCCCTGTATGCGATGATCATCGCGCAATCGCACACAAACTGCAAAAACTACGAATCCCAGGAACAATGCACTGCATAAGCATGTCCCTTGGCCGAAAATACATAGACGTCCCAGATTGCACAAAAGTGCCGCCCTGGTTGGTAAGCAGGCCCCGCCCCTGCGCGTATCCATTGCTCTGGCCGTCCAAGCTCTTCATTCATTGCTTCAACAAATCCATCAAATAATCGGATGTCGATTTCCTGAGTATCACCAGGCTCACACAATCGTCTGCGGGTAACCAACCATTGACGAAACGAAGATGGCAGACCAGATAAAGTTAGTTCATCTGCAGGAAAAAGCCTCAGCGTATTTTCTTCGACTCTGAGCAAGCCACTTAAAGGCGATAATGCATCTTCCAGTGGAACTTGACCAAGGTAATAACATTGGAAACTGTCGCCATCTGCCTTTAATGCTGAAATGGCCAGCAGATATCCTTCCAGTTTTTGTACTGTTGTCTGCAATTCTGTCGTCATGGTGGCATTTTTTTGAGGGAGTTTATTTTAAAAACCAGTTTGTAAGATGCGTTATAACGCACTCAAAAAAAGATTGTTTCTCAACCCATCACTCCCGATTAATCCTCTTCAACCTCTGCCCCATAATCGCCCAGACACAATCCTCACCATCGACATTGCCGCAGATGGCCCAGCCTGTACCTATCTTTTCTACGGTGGTGACGCATTCTAGTTCTGCGCCCAGTTTTTTTGCCCAGTTCTCGGCGGCGCTCTTGCCTTTGAAGAGTTCCTTGCCTTCAAAAATCACGGTGGTGTCAAAGACGGGGGCGGCGAATACGGTGTTCATGCGGGTCCTCAGGAAAATAATCTATGCGGTGTGCAAGGCATTGTAACTTAGCAAAGGCGGGCAGTCTCAAATGCAGTGTTTGTGGCTGGTGAAATCTGAATCTGCTCATCAAGGCTTGCATTAAAAAAGCATGCGTGTTTTTGCCAGCCAAATGTGCAGATTTGCACAGGCGATGTGTCTTGTATTCGCAGATAAATGATTTACCATGATTTCAACCTGTACAGGTCTGCATCTGGTTTTCTCCCCGCTTGCCTGGATGTAATACCAAAAAAAATCAGGAGACAAAACTTCAAGTGTTTCATTTTTTGCGACTCATTTTTTGAGCCGGTGTACGCGTGCGCGTCACCAAAAAAACCAGGAATGAACAGATGGTATGACAGTGAAAGTTGCACCTCGCCAGCCTCACCAGGCAGGCGATGTCGGCACGCATGCGCTTTTCCTTATCAGGAATGAGAGGCGCTTGCTCATCCTCATCCTGGCCGCCCGACCAGTGGGCTATCACTTTGAA
This sequence comes from Undibacterium sp. FW305-107, assembly GCF_058788535.1. NCBI lineage: Bacteria > Pseudomonadati > Pseudomonadota > Betaproteobacteria > Burkholderiales > Oxalobacteraceae > Undibacterium > Undibacterium sp. FW305-107. The sequence goes on along the minus strand of NZ_JBYTAV010000001.1, from coordinate 179,549 downwards.
ACAGGCGTGATCTTCGCACAAGTGTAAAGCGATTTTCTTCAAAGCCATAACTCACAAGCTGCTTCAAATCACATAAAGAAAATAACGGAGACATGAATGAACAATATCAAGATTGTGCTGCAGACCATCATGCTGATTGCCTGCACATTGCTGGCCAGCCTGACGGCCCATGCAGTGACTGCCGGGCCAGGCAACTGGAGTACCCAGCAAACCTGGGCTGCTGATACCGTCAACGGTGGCAGCCTGACAGGTTATTTTTACTGGCCTGCAGCACAACCCGTGCTGGCTGGTAAACGCGCATTGGTGCTGGTGCTGCACGGCTGCACCCAGACTGCATCTGGTGATGTGATCGATAAAACCAGTGACAAGGGTTTTAACTGGAAGGCGATGGCCGAGCAATATGGTGCCGTCATCCTGGCACCGAATGCCACCGGCAATGTCTATAGCAATCATTGCTGGGACTATGCCAATACCACCCACACCCGCAGCGCGCCGGGGCATGATGCGATCTTGCTGGATCTGGTCAACCGCTTTGTCAGCAATCCGCAATACGCCATTGATCCCAACCAGGTGTACGTCACCGGCTTGTCATCCGGTGGTGGCGAAGCCATGGTGCTGGCATGCCTGGCACCCGATGTGTTTGCCGGTGTTGGTATCAATGCCGGGCCGCCACCAGGCACGACCACCTTGCAGATAGGTTACGTACCCTCAGGCTTTACCGCTGCCACGGCAGCCAGTAAATGCCAGGCCATGGCAGGCAGCAATGCCGCGAAATTTGCCACCCAAATTGCAGGTGCCGCCTGGGGCACCAGCGACTATACGGTGGCACCCGCCTATGGTCCCATGGATGTGGCAGCCATGCGCCTGGCCTATGGCGGCAGTTTTACCCAGGGCAGCAGCGTGAGCATCGCGACTGGCGGCACCAATATTCCCTATACCGATGCCAATGGCAAAGTACGCACGCATGAGATCACCATCAGTGGCATGAGCCATGCCTGGCCCGCTGGCAGCGGCGGCCAGAACAGCCATTATGTTGACAGCACCAAGATCAACTACCCGGCGTTTTTGATGGATTTCTGGTTCAAGAATAACCTGCGCGCATCCACCGTGCCTGCACCTGTGATGAGTGCCTGTTCCAGCTCAGGTATCACGGCTACCAGCGCCACCATCAATGGTGCTGCTACAGCTTCAGCCAGCGGCAGCATAGCCAGCTATGCGGTCAACCTCAGCGGCCCCACCAATGTCAACGATGCAGCAGCAGGCAGTGGCAGCAGTTTTAGCAAAAGCTATAACCTCTCCAGTGGTTATTACACAGGCACAGTCAATGCCACCGACAATCTTGGCCAGGTATCAGCCAATTGCACTATTCCGCAATTCCTCGTGGGTACAGCACCGGTGATACAGGCACCAACTGGCTTGAGTGCAGGCACATCCACCGCCACCAGTGTAACGCTGAGCTGGAATGCAGTCAGCGGCGTAAGCGGGTATAACCTGTATAGCAATGGCACAAAGATCACCGCATCCCCGCTCAGTGCCACCAGTTACACTGTCACCGGTCTCACTGCCAGCACCAGCTATAGCTTTGCTGTTTCGGCTGTGGGCAGCAGTGGTGAGAGTGCACTGTCTGCCGCCCTCAGCGTCACCACCGCGTCCAGCTGGACGTGCACAGCGGTCACCGCCAGCAACTATGCCCATGTGCAGGCCGGGAGGGCGCATGACAGTGGTGGCTATGCACTGGCCAATGGTTCCAATCAGAACATGGGGCTGGACAACCTGTTCTATACCAAGACCCTGGCACAGACTGCGGCAGGCTATTACATCATAGGTAATTGCCCTTAAACTTGTTCACTGAGGTAGACAAAAGTAAAAAGGAACAGACATGCCGGACACGCATGGCTGTTCCTTTGTCATCAGCTCCGGTGATTTAATACGTGCCCTGAATCTGATAAGGCGCAGTCAGCCATTCATATCCTGCTGGCGAGCTGCCGATATGCCCCAGGCCAGGAAATGAAATATGCGCACTGCCAACCAGATAGCCTTTGCTTGCTGCCTGCTGTAATAAATACTGACGCGATTTGACAGCAGCGGTAGCGTCAAAATCATAGGCGATGGTAATCGTCGGGTCTTTGAACTGGGCCGCACCAGCATGTATTACATCGCCCCACAACAGCAAGTTCTTGCCCTGGCTGCTGATCAGGTAAGCCGTATGCCCAGGCGTATGACCATAAGAAGGGATGCTGCTGACACCGGCGAACAACTCTTGCGCACCGCTGAAAGTTTTCAGCCGCCCGGCATCCGCATACGGATTGACCGTGACACGCGACTGGGTAAATGTCAGTTGTTTTGCCGCCGGTGCTGCATTGGCGTTGGCAAGGCTCAACCAGTAGCTGGCATCGTTTTTATCGACATACACATCCGCATTGGGGAACACGCGCTTGCCACCTATGCTCAAGCCGCCTGAGTGGTCGCCGTGTATATGCGTCAGCAAGACTGCATCGATTTGCTCAGGCTGGTAACCGGCAGCGCGCAGGCTGCTGACCAACCTGTTACTGCTGCCACTGCCGTCATTGGCATCACCAAAGAGTTCGCCAGCACCGGTATCAACCAGCAGGAGCTTGCTGCCAGTGTTGATCAGGTAGGCATTGATCGACAGTTCAGCCGGTAGTTCTTCATGATGATGGGCATAGGCCCCCTTGACTGCTTCCGGCTTGCTCATGATCTCGTCAACATGACGAGTGGCCGTGCCATCTGATAGTACAGTAATTTCAAAACTGCCCAGCATCATGCGGTAAAAGCCGGGTGCCTGGAACTTTGCCATCGGTACCGGGGTTTTGGTTTGTGCAGATGACTGTGCCTGAACACCTGAAGTCATGGCAATTGCCAAAGCCAGCGAAGCTGCCAATGTGCCGACTGCTTTGGTGATGAGATTGACCTGCGTTTTTAAATTGTTTTTCATGATAAACCCTTGTCGTTGGTTGAAAGCGTTGGTGAGGTTTTTGTTCGCCGCGTTGCGCTTGTTATGTTTGTATCAGGGCTTTAGTATAAGTAGGAATTATGATTAAATAATGCACTAAATATTAACTAAACTATGTAGTTTGACTAACTAATATGGATACGAATGTGGGTAAGCATGCGCGCCAGTGAATTTGCAGAATTCAAGGCCTTTGTGGCCATCGCTGAGAGGCAAAGCTTTGTCAAAGCTGCCGCCTTCCTTGAAGTCACACCATCGGCACTGAGCCAGTCCATGCGGCAACTGGAAACCCGCCTGGATGTGCGCCTCCTGCATCGCACGACACGCAGCGTCTCGCTCACACAAGCCGGGCAGCAATTGCTGGATCATTTGCGGCCAGTGCTCGAAGGGCTGGACAAGGCGGCAGAAGCCATCAACGATTTCCGCGATACGCCATCCGGCACGGTGCGCCTGACCGCACCAAGGGTAGCGACAGAATTATTGCTGGCACCCAGGCTGGCAGAATTCCGCACAACATATCCACACATCGTGCTGGATATTTCGGTAGAAGATAAAACTGTCGATCTGGCCAAGGGCCGTTTCGATGCAGGTATACGCCAGGGCGAGTTGCTGGCGCAAGACATGATCGCCATCAAGATAGGCCCGGAGCGCCGCTTTGTCTGCGTGGCTTCAAAAAGCTATGTCGCCAGGCACGGCATGCCGCATACCCCGCGTGATTTGCAAAAGCATGAATGCATACGCATCAAACGCCCAACGACTGAAGTGTATATACCCTGGGCTTTCACGGACAAAGGGCAGGCGCTGGACATTGCCGTCAATGGTCACCTCATTGTCAACGACGCCAGCCTGGCTCTGGCTGCTGCCTTAAGCGGTGCAGGCATAGCATCCCTGGCAGAAGACCATGTACGCCCCTATCTGCAAAGCGGGCGCTTGCAAGAAGTGCTGCCAGATTTTGCGACGACACGCGCAGGTTTTCATTTGTATTATTCCAGCAGGCGACACATGACGGCAGCGTTGCAGTCGCTGATTGCGTTCTTGCGGGTGGCTTGAGAGCGTGGCCAGATGCAGCAAACACACAACATCAATCGCAAATAGGCTTTCATTCATCAAACAAGTCTTGCTACAATCCGCCCATCGTAGCAATACCGCACATACACTTTATGTGATCAACACCCGCTTCCGGGAAAGTTTGCCAGGTCAGAACAAGAAGCACAAAAACACCAGGCACAACATGGAATGTCCAGCGCGATGCCATTACTCAGACCTTACAGATTAGCTCTGTACCGCATCATAAAAACTTACGATATAAAAAACTGAAACCTCTTTCAGTCAATAATAAAAAACGCGCATGGCCCACGGCCTCGGCCATCGACACCTTGCGCCCAACAATAAAAAAATCATGAAAACAAACTATTACCTCGTCATCGACTTTGAAGCCACCTGCTGCGACCAGGGCAGTGTGCCGCGTGAACAAATGGAAATCATAGAATTCGGCGTCGTCATGGTCGAAGCACGTCACTTTCAAGTCGTCAGCGAATTCCAGAGTTTTGTACGGCCAGTCAGACATCCGGTGCTGACCAGCTTTTGCACAGGCCTGACATCCATACAACAGCAAGACGTCGATAGCGCCCCCTTGTTCAAGGACGTAGCTGCACGATTTAAAAACTGGCTGTATCAATACCAGGGCTTCGTGTTCTGTTCCTGGGGCGATTACGACCGCAAGCAATTGCAGCAAGACTGCGCATTTCACCGCATCCCCAACCCCATCAGTGCACTGCACATCAATCTAAAACCCTTGATGTCTGAGCGTTTTAATCTCAGTAAAAAGCTGGGCTTGGGGCAAGCCATACGCCATGCAGGTCTGGAATTTTCTGGCACGGCACATCGTGGCATAGACGATGCGCGCAATATTGCAAGGCTGTTGCCGTTCTTGTTTGATGCTGGGGTTCTTTGAAATAGCGTAGTATCAAAAAGTGGCTTCATACTCTGGTAGGGGGCGCCATGCGCACCACTATTTTCTGACACATGAAATTATAAAAGCATGAAATTATTAAAGCATGAAATATCCACTAAAAGCTGACAAGACCGGCAAATTCTTCCCTGAACATGGTAACTGCGGCACTTGCGGTAATCCGACCAATGAAGACTTTGTTTGTCTCTCAATAAACATTTCAGAAAAAATGAACGACATGGCTTCGCCTGTATTTGCAGAGGTGACTACCTCTGTAAGCCTGGCACCTCATGGCGAGATCGGTGTTGATGAGGGATTCACGCTATTTGATGACACCAATGATGCCTTCTTTTGTTCCACTACTTGCCTGCGTGCTTTTTTAAATCAGGTGGTGACTGATTTTGAGAGTGGTGTGCGGTAAATTGATAGTATGCAGGGCTGCGTTGCAGCGTACCGTTCGCAAGATGACAAATAATCGTGTACCTTTTATCGAAACCATTTGCATAAAAACCATCGCGTCTTGCATAAAACTTGCAGTGCATTTGAATATTCAGAGCGGAGCGGTATACCTCCGTACTCGCTGACACATGGAACTTTATAAAAGTATGAAATATCCATTAAAAACACACAGGGCCGGTGGATTCTTCCCTGCACATGGCAAGTGTGGCACTTGCGGCAATCCGACTAACGGAAACTTCGTTTGTCTTTCAATAAGCGCGTCAGAAAAAATTGGTGACACGGATTCGTCTGGACCTGCAAATGTGAAAATCTCTGTCCATCTCCTAAGCCATCATGCAACGAAATCTGGTAGAGGGCTCACGCTATTTGATGGCATCAATGAATCCTACTTTTGCTCCACTGTTTGCATGCGTGCTTTTTTTAATCAGGTGGTGACTGATTTTGAGAATGGTGTGGAGTAAAAAGGCGGAGCACCATTCAGCCATCCACGTCTGCAGGGTGCTGGTACATGGGTGCGATCTCGTGATGCCCTATCGATTGCATCAGTTGCCTGAGTTCCATCACGCGCCCCAGTGTTAATGGCAGCAAACCTTTGCTGAACAGCGTCAGCACCGCCAGCTCAAGCTCTTCTTCTGCTTTACTGGTGCTGCTGTTGAGCATGCTACCATGGTAAGGATACATGATACGGGCAGCAGCTACGACCTGCTCACCTTCGCAGATATCAATATGGATGACAGGCCTCGGTTCATAAGCAATACTGCTGGAAACCAGTTTTACGGGAGTCGCATTAATAAAGTGGAATATCTCGGCCATGTAGTTTTTTGTCTGTGTTCAATAACAGCAATGTGAAGGTATCTGCCTCTTTCATTCCGATGTGAGGCACGCTTATTTTTCATCTCCATCAGTACGACGGCCAGGATGGGCAAACATCTTGTTCACGCCAGGCCAACCGTAAGGCGCATACAGGTGAATAATGCAAACCGCACCGTAAGCAAGCATGAAGCCAAATAGTATGCCGTTCGTTATTACCAGCAAGGCTCCATAAATACAGCCAGCTAGTGCCAGAACGTACGCGAAGCGGTAGGTTCGCTCGTTTTTCAGCCATAGCATGAACAGCAGTATCAGTGACACTGCGATGGATGCTGTTGCGAGCGCTGGATGTAAATGAAGTTTATTGAGTTGGCGTTCATTCAGGTTGAACCAATGCACATCCATCATCTACCCCAGGCTCAATACCAGGGTTGCGACCGTGTGGATTGACAAAAATATAAGTGCCTTGCTGTGGACGTTTTTCATGTAGATGCTTTGTGTATGGCCGATGTTCAAAGCTGAGACTTGCTGAAATATTCGACGCGCTTTACAGTTGAAAATAGAAAAGACAGCCTGCCACCCGGGGATATGGAAATGTTCATTGTGCTTCTGCGTGCATCCCATTCTGTTTTTATTTCCAGGTCGTAGATACGGTAATTGCGAGCATCGTCAACATCATAATCCATATCTACACCTGCCACATTTGAGAAAATGAAGATGGCCTGCTGTTTTCCAGGATATTCAGGCAGACCTAGCAAGTTGATATTGATGTCATCTAGCTCTAACGTCAGTGTCCTGTCAGACGGATTTGCGCTTGCATGAAACCGGGCATCATGCAGCCCGCCAAGCGTGAGAAAAAACGCCGCGGGATCTGGTATGTCAGTGTGCATGATGAATATCTTTTGCAATTGCTTGTGGGCCTGCTCATCACGGCTCAGCACAAACATGGAACCGACACCAGCCCCCAATACATGCAAAGGCTGGAAATTCTCGACTTGTGACCAGAAAACCTGCGCTTGCTCACTTTGCTCATCAAGTATCGAAAACTCAAAGTGACTCACAGATATCACATGCTGCGCACGAGGTACCTCACCCTCATACACATACCATTCATCAAAACCAGGCGTCGGCAAATCGGCTATGTCTTGCACGCGCGGACTGACGGCCAGCTTATTGTGCAACACCCAGCCTTTTGCTATTTCTGGCTGATCAGGCATGTAAGGGCCGCCATCACAAGCAGCAATTGCTATATGCTGCCCCATAACCAGTTCAGGGCAACTCTGGATCAGTGTTGCCAGCGAGGGATCGAAGATATCTGTCCATACGATAACGTGATAGCCGTGACGGTAATATGTGTGTGTCTGCATCTGGGTATTCGGGTTGTCGCTGGTGAACGCCGGATTCATTTTCTATCTTCATCAGCACGATGAATGGGTTTGGCAAAAATGCCCAGACCGTTTGGAAAAGCTAAAGGTGCGCTGTAGCGGGCGATCCTGCTTGCACCAAAGATTAATAGAAAATCCGGACCTATGGCAAAGTAAAAAGCAGTAAATAAACCATAAATACAGGCTGCCACGGTAATGCCCAGCATGAGCTTATATGTCTTCTCATTCTTGAGCCAGAATAAAAATAGCAGGCTGCTGGAAAAAATCAGATGTACTGCTACCAGCTCCGGGTGCGTCAACATGCGTCCAACGCCTGTTCCTGGAGCGATGGGCCAGGTCACCCCCATGAGCTGACCACCCATAAGGATGAGTAGAGCCGCGATATGAAGCAACAAGAAAAACGCTGCGTCGTTGTAGGAGTTTTTCATTATAGGGAATAAGATCATTACCTCAGTTTTTCCGTGCTTGTAATTATGCAATATCTAGAGTGAAGACAGGTGTTTTTGCGGCGAGATGAAAAGGCCTTCGCCTAAGTCTTGTGCGAAGTTATCTTTGCTTGCCGTGTCCGCGACACCTGATCGTAAATCTCCTAAGTTTTCATATGATCTCTTTACTCAAGGCCGCAATCACAGCTTGCGAAAATTCATTCAGCCGCAACGCGCCAGAGTGACGCCCAGTGGCGGGGTGTAGTCTATGCCGTGACGGGTGTGGCGTGATAGTCATCATCAGGCAATTGTTTCGAGACGACTGACCTGTTAAACAGCATAGTTTTAATACTCACTCAGGTAATTCATAAATCTCTATCACGCCAGCCTGCTGAAGTTTCAAAACATCTTCCAGAGAGGCGGGAGTCAATGCATCCATCGAATAGCTGTAGATCATTCGATAATCTTGTTCTTCATCCCCATCTCTTCGGAAAATTCGAAGATCCACTTCAACTTTGTGCGGCCATGTCTCAAACTGCGGCATTGAAAACCCTTTTCATGATGTTTAATGTTTTAGATTGGTGGCGGCCCGCTTGCTGGATGTCAAGCGCAGGCTGTAGCGACCCCGACTGCCATGTTAAACGAAATTGACGGCATGGCTTGAATACCCCCATACCTTTAGAAGTCTGCCCTCCAAGGAGAAGGGGATTTTTGGCTCTGCCAAATGGGACTTGGCCAGTTCTATTTCGATCGGGTCGATTAGCAGCCACTCTAGTTCACGAAATGTAACTGGGCCTGGAGGTAGCGGTTCAAAATATGTTGGACTGGGAATTAAATATCGCGTGGTCCATCCATTTGGCTCCTCTTGCAATAGCCACTTTACATCAATTCTTAATGCAATATCTATGAGAGCCGGAAGCAATAAGCTCCATTTGGTGTTGTTCGTGTGACTTGCCAGATTCCGGCTAGTAATCTGGCGCAGCGCTTTTTCATGTACAGAACTCATGTCGTATAACGCTAAGTTGATCGGCAAGCCTGACCGCCCACAAGTTTATAAAATATGGAGCAGCATCGCTGCCAGCCAGATCGACCATCCAGTGAGCCTTAATAAGGTTCACTTGAAGAATCTCTGTAAAAATGGCTTTGCCGGTGGTAGATAAACCTCAGCAGGAATACCTATCAGTGCAGGCCCGGATAAGTATCCTCCATTGAAGGATCCTGATTCGTTGAAAGCACTATTTACAGCACCAAGCAAAGCACTGCGAAACGCAATGTTGCTGAAGGTATTACGCGGCCCGACATGATACATTTCATCTGCTACTTTACCTGCCATTTGAATGATAGGCTCATGCCTAAACTCCAACCGAAACCAATTGCCATGTTTGTCCTGTGCACTAAAAGTATCCGGCAATTGAATATCCACAGTGTGGGAAATTAGAACAATGCCAAAGACTTCAGGAAGCCAATCTATCAAGCGCCTTGCTAACATTTGTTCTTGAGCAAGTGCAGCAATTTCAACTTTTATTTCATCTTTAGAAATGCCGTCACGCCCAAGCACGGCGATGGCTTTTTGCAGGAGTTCTTCAGAAGGTAATGACAGCATGGAAGTGAGAGATTAACGTTGAACTGAGCGGCTGGCCGCCCAGAGAAATAAAATGAACTGTACCATATTTGGTCAGTTCGACTTGCGTGCTATGTTAGTGCATTTCTTTTGACGACGAGCTCAAATTTATTGAGGAGCAGGCCAAGAGAATGGCATACATTGCCCCTTTTTCTGCTCCATCCCACCATTGCCCTACCCAAACAGAGCCATACTCATCGATTTCATAAATAGAAAATTCTTTACCAATCATTTTCTTGATTTCAGCTCACTCATCTTCAGCCAATTACACGAGAGTCGTATTGATATCATGAATGATATCAGGCATTTTTTTCCACTCATATACATTTGATGTTTGCAAGCCTGCCAATAGGTAAATTGAACGACTTCAATCCGCCGCCCGTTCGACAATGTACAGCTGCTTGTGCTCGCGCTCTTCATACAGTTTTCTGTAATAGTCAGCGATCCTGAAGCTTTCGTAAGTATGCATCAAGATGCGGTTGCCATTGTCATCCAGACGATATAAATCATGGGCTTGCAGTGCTGCTTGCGTTTCAGGATGAGACTTCTTGATATAGGTGATGTTGGCTGTCCATAAGTGAACTTCATATGCATGCAACTGCAGATAATCCAGCACCGCATCAATTTCCAGCAAGTCCAGATAGATATTGCACTGGTCTATGCTGAGATGATATTTCAGCGTGATTCTATGTCCCCAAGGTAGCTCAAAAAACCAAAGTTCTACCGGGCCTGGGCTATCCCAGTCACTGGGATGATGTGCATGCTTTTCACCAAATCTGTCAACGAAGCTGGCATACGGAATGCCGATGGTAATGATGACAATGCCGTTGCTGATATCGGCGCGGGTGATGGGGCGGATGTTTTGCATGTGAGTTGTTTTGATCCGCTTATTTAACCCAACTCACTGCGCCGTGTTTTGATCAATTGCCTTGAGCAAGTTGCCAGGCCCAGCCATCTGCATTGACAATTTTTGCGCTGCATCGGCTGATTGTGCAGACATCGTCGCCAGGATGTTGTCTCGATTTTTTTTTTGCACTGTAAGTATCCGAGCTGGCTGCCAGCGTGTAAAGCGCGCAGGCAATCACTTTGTTTTTTGGTACGCCCTGACCATTTTCATACATCGTAGCCAATTCTGTCTGGGCACTGCCGTTGCCCTGTTCAGCCGATTTGCGGTACCAGCTCAAGGCCAAAGAGAATGTTTTGGGCACGCCTATGCCGTGTGCATACATATATCCCAAAGAAAATTGTGACTTGGCGTGCCCCTGGTCTGCAGCTTTGCGATACCAGTTGTAGGCTTGCGTGATATTCGGTGCCATACCTTCGCCATCACGATACATGGTGGCAATGTTGTGTTGTGCGCTGGCATTGCCCTGGTTTGCAGCTTTGCTGTACCAGGCCAGGGCTTGTGCATGATCCTGCTTTATTCCAAGCCCTTTGTTGTATATGTAGCCAAGGTTGAGTTGTGCACGTGGGTCTCCCTGTTCCGCCGCCTTGCGATACCAGACTAGCGCTTGTGCATAGTCTTGTGGCACAACCTGGCCAGTGTCATACATGAGCGCCAGATTATATTGAGCAACAGCTTGACCTTGCTCAGCGGCTTTGCGATACCAATTCATGGCTTGTACACGATCCTGGGTGATCCCCTCACCTTTGTCATACATATGCGCCAGATTGAGTTGGGCACCTGATGCACCCTGGTCAGCCGCTTTGCGGTACCAGGTTATCGCCTGCGCATCGTCCTTGGGGACACCTCGTCCAAGGTAATACAGGTAGCCAAGATTGAATTGCGCATCAGCATAGCCATGTTCTGCGGCCTTGCGGTACCAAATGATCGCTTGTGATGGATTTGCCGGGACAGCTTCCCCAAGTTCATGCATGACACCAAGCCTGAACTGGGCCAAAGGTATATCCTGATCTGCTGCTTTGCTAAACCAGTCTAGGGCCTGAGCATGGCTTTTAGCCACACCCAGACCCATGTAGTACAAATACCCAAGATGGAACTGTGCGCTGCCATCTCATTTTTCTGCCAAGGGCTTCCATTCTTTGAATGCTGTTGCAAAGTCCTTGTTTTTTGCTGCGGTAAGTCCGGCGGCAAAATCTGCATAAGCCAGGGACGTGTGGAGTGCAGTTGATAACAAAAGGAGGGGGATTATTTTGCGCATGGACATCTCGGTCATTGATGGGGGAAGATTTATTGTAAATGAAATAAGTAGATCGCAACAGGTGTGGCGCATGGATTACTGTGTAGCTTGCGTTGCAACGCACCGTTTATGAATGACGAAATTTTTTGAGAGACACTTGCCGGCAGAATAGTCAAGGCCGCAACCACAGCTTGCGAAAATCCATCCAGCCACAGCGTGCCAGAGTGACGCCGCCCAGTTGCGGACCATAATCTATGCCGTGGCGGGTGTGGCGCATGGGCAGTATCCAGGCTTGTTTTACCATGCGGGCGAAGCAGGCTTCGATGAGGGCGGCGCGTTGTGCCACGTCTGCTTCCGCAGCGATTCTTGTACTGGCTTGCGCCAGCCAGTTTCGTTCTGCTGCATCCATCATTTGCTTGACCAGTGACTCTCCGGCCAGCCAGCTATACAGGCCAAATTCCATATCGTTGTCGAGCACGTCACCGGCAATCACCACGTCAGCCCAATCCCGCCAGCCATAGGGGCCAAATTCTGGGAAGGGCAGGATGTGGATGGTGACATCTGCCCCTGCCTCGCGCAGCCTGGCTGCCACGCAATGCGTCAGCGCGATGTGGCTGTCGAGTTCGTAGGTCACTACGTCTAAGTGGCCTGGCAATGCTGGTGCTGTTGTCGTCGATTGTTCAGGTAAATGATTCCACTGAGGCAGCATGCCAAAAGCCATGGGGCGGGTTTCTTTCGCAGCCAACTCAGCCGCAGCGGGGCGCAACCAGGCACCGATGGCAAGGCGGGCGGCAGGCGTGGCAAATTCTGTGCGCGCCGGGTTCAGCATGACCAGGTCACAGCCTTGTTCTAAAGCACGTATCTGCGACCAGCTATCAGCACGTGCGGGTATTTGTTCGGGCGATGCATGTGCGAGGTGCAGGTCAACTTCAGGCAAGGGGCTGCCGTGTGGTACTACCCATAAATCGATTTCATCAAGCAGTGCGCGTTCGCGAAAATAGCCATCAAAAGCCGCCAGCGTCGCCCTGTGTTCATTATTGCGTATCAGCCGGAAAGCCCCGGCACCTATGGGCAGCGTGGCAAAATCTGCGCGCTGGGCATCATCCGCAGGCACGATCACGGCGGCATGATGGGCCAGCAGATGCAGCAACAAATGATCAGGCTTGTTGAGTTGCAGCTTCACGCTACGCTCAGTGCCACTGATGCAGACGAGGTGAGCAAACATGGCGCGGTAGGGGCCATCGCTATCGCGGGCGCGTTGCAGTGAATAGACCACGTCCTCGGCACGCACAGGGCGGCCATCGTGGAATTGCAGGCCGGGCCGCAAGACAAATTCCCAGCTACTGCCATCGGCACTGGCATCCCATCTGTGCGCCAGTGCAGGGATGATCTGTTCGCTGGTTCGGTCATATTCCGTCAGGCCAGCGCAAATCTGCATGATGATGTGCTGTTCAGTACGGCGGTTGATGTGAATGGCATCTAGCGCATGCAGGGGGCGATAGAAGGGCATGCGCAAAGTGCCAGCGCGGCCACTGCCAAGATAACCAGGCAGCGATTGCTTGAGGCGCTCACGCCCCGCACTGGGCAAGCCATCAAAGGCGGCTTCCAGTTTGCCGTCAGCCAGCAAGTGATGCAGCCTTTGCAGGCGCAGGCTTTCGTGGTCTTGCAACAGGATCAGACTTGAGCGGTGGCCGCGCCCGTTGCCTGGCTGCCAGTCTATCCAGCCTTGCTCTTGCATGCGTTTGAGCAGCAGGCGGGCATTGCGTTCGCTACAGCACAGGGCGGCAGCAATCTGGGCCAGGTCAGGCGCATTGGCGCTGGGGTGCCATTCGGCCAGGCGCTGGAAGTGATCAAGCAGGCGCATTACGGTAGTGTGAATAAAGGAGGAAAGAAATACCTGATTCTATCCGTTTTTGTCCTTCCGCCTTTGATATACGCTAGTGACATTACTCAACCCAGCCTTTACATTTTTCATGACCACTCCCTCGCTTTGGCAGCACGCCAGCTTTCGCCGCCTGTATGCATCGACCATCAGCTTTTCACTAGGCACGCAAATCTACCAGCTCGCCATGCCGCTGATACTCTACCAGTTGACGCAATCAGCCGGGGTCATGACAGGCATGCGTGCCGTTGAATTGCTGCCCAACCTGTTGCTGGCGATGTTCATTGGCGTCTGGGTAGACCGCATAGACCGTGGCCGCTGGGCACGTTTTGCCATCGTCGGCATCGTCGTGCTGACCGGCATGCAGGCGGTGTTGCTGGACCATGGCGCTAGAGCGCTGTCATTTTTCTTTATTACTGCCTTCCTGCTCATGACCCTGCATTATGTGTATGCGATTTGCCGCATGGGCATGCTCAAGGAAATGTTGCCAGAACAAATGCTGTTACCCGCCACCGGGCATCTGACGGTATTAAACCAGGTGTTCAGCATTCTTGGTCCGGCACTGGCTGGTGCAGTGATTTCCATACGCATGGACCTGGGCCTGTGGTTGCCCATGCTGGCCATGCTGCTGGCTGCCTGGCTGCTCAGGGACTTGCAACTGCCGGTGCGCAAGCCGGATGCCGAAGGGTACTGGAATGAATGGCGCGACGGCTGGCGCGTGTTGATCGCCAACAAACCCCTGTGGCACCTGGCCTGGCTGGTGGTCATCATCAATGGCAGCGCGGGCGTGGTGGATGTACTCTTTTTATTCCGCGCCCGTGACCAGTTGCAACTGGGTGCGGCAGAAGTCGGCCTCATGTATGGCGTGGCGGGCACAGGTGGCGTCATCGGCGGCCTGGTCGCCAGCCGCCTGCGCCAGCGCTTCGGCCTGGGCCGCCTGCTGGCGCTGGAACTGGGCGTCGAAGCCTGCTCCATGCTCTTGCTGGCCTGGGGCAACAGCATCCCCTTGTTGTTGCTTGCCCTGGGCATCAACAGCTTTTGCACCGTCATCGGCAATGTCTGCATCTGGGGCTACCGCCAGGAAAGCACAGACAGCCGCTACATAGGCAGGATATCTGGCCTGACGGGTTCGCTATTCAAATTGCTGATGCCGGTGAGCCTGGTGTTGTCAGGGGCACTGGTGGGCGACTTGCCGCTGGCGTGGATATTGAGTGCCTGTGCAGTCACGCATTTTTTACTGGTGCTGGGGACGCGGGTGTCGGCGGTTTATCGGGTGGAATAGGGGATGTCATCAGCAATATTGAGCGAGTCGCGTATCTTCTATACTGCTCCTAAGGGTAAGAAAGTAGGTGCGATTAGTGCAACGTAATCGCACGCATGTTTGACAGAAACTCTCCATGCTACTTGATAATAACGGGAGCTTTATGCGACTTAATCAAGCATGCATCTCATCCATTTTGAGATGAATAAGTGGCGACCATGGAACTTGCCAGTGACGCTTAGTCATTTACGGCACAGCATGCGTACGATTACGTTGCACTAATCGTACCTACAAGGGCTATGGTACTGGTTTGGGCATGAGCAAACCGCTGGCAAGTACTTGAGTTTCGCAGGTCTTGAGCGTACTTTTGATCCAGCGGGACTTGGGGTCTCGCTTGAGATGATTGCGCAGGGTATTGATCATCCTTATTGCTGCTTCGCCTTTGGCTAGCAGTAATCGTTGATTGGTTTCGCTTTCTTTTGACAAAAATTTTGCAGTTTCATTGAACAATGCTTCGGTACGCTGCAATTCTTCTTTGTGCATGAGTTGCCCCGCTTTTGAGCAAGCGGTATGTGTATAGTCAGCGACATACAAGCCTACCAGCTCACGGAAAAGGAGTTTCTCAGCCAGTTCATAGTTTCCTAAATCGAATGCCAAAATCCCTCTCGGCTGTTTTGATAACAAAGATTGTGGGGAATCATATTGACTAAGAAATGTAATACCATGCCTAGCAACGGCATCTATCGCACGCTCAAACTGACTCTCTGCCGCAGTCCATGAAGTTGACCCGGCATCTATACCACCCGCGCATAAATGGTTGCTGAATCCAACGCAGCGAGGGAAAGAGTCGCCAGACGACAACTGGTATCCCATCCAATACGGCCCAATCAAAATATCGAAGTACGGGTTGCCTCTCGCAGAAAAATTGAAACCAATCACCCAGACCAGTCTTTGATCGTCGCATGGAAAACGACAGTATATTGGTGTATCGTTTTTCCCTTTGATAAACCCCAGATCTGCCATGCGGCTTGTCAAGGTTTTGAAGTAGGTTTTTTTAAATTCTTGGTAGTTCACCATACTGCTCCATTCGACGTTTCAACGCACTCTACCCGCTGATTTCTTATGCTAACAACTTGCTTTACATCCTTATGATAGGTAGTTTATATCAGGCCGATCAATAATTATTATCGGCTCATACTTCAATGCGAAAATACAGGTATCTGCCCTATGAAGTAGTTTGCAAAAGTACGCTTTTCCTATTGTGTAACGAGTATGAACCCATTTGACAAGCCTGCAAAACAGGATTATTCTGTAGAGATGAAAACACTGAGCATACTCTTTTTTACCTCCGCCCTCCCGGCATGTCAGACGACATCCCGGGGCCGCTGATGTGTGCCCGTTGAAAACTCTGTAAAGAGTAAAAAAACAAAGGCCCACAAGGGCCTTTTTTGTTTTCCAGCACTTTGTTTCCGGCGCTCTGTTTTTGCCCTTGATATCCAAAAACTCAGCACCACTTTAGTCAGCACTTTGACCAACATACTCTCTTATTGAGGAGCCATATAACATGAAGTCAGCAGATGTAGAACGCGCGCGGGTCCACTGAAATGAGGGTGGTCGCATGGCCCCGCGGCGCTGTCACCAAGACAACCCACGACCGCTCGCTATGTAGAAAGTACCATCATGACGAACACCACACCCCGTGCCGCTTCCAACAAGGCATCTGCTCACACTGCGCGTAAGCATTGGCGCAACTTTGGCATCATCGCGCACATAGACGCTGGCAAGACCACGCTGTCAGAACGCATCCTGTTTAAAACCGGCGAAATCCACCGCACTGGCGAAGTCCATGAAGGCAATGCCACCATGGACACCATGGCGCTGGAAAAAGAACGTGGCATCACCATTGGTGCAGCGGCGACCCGCTGCGTCTGGAACGGCCATGAGTTCACGCTGATTGATACACCCGGCCATATCGACTTTGCGATTGAAGTTGAACGTTCGCTGCGCGTGCTTGACGGTGCCATCACAGTCTTGTCCGGCGTCGCTGGCGTGCAGCCGCAGACCGAGACTGTCTGGCATCAGGCCGAGAAACATGGCGTGCCCATGATCATCTTCGTCAACAAGATGGACCAGACCGGTGCCGACTTTGCCCGCGTGACTGAACAAGTGCGCAAGCATCTGGGTGCGCGCCCTGTGCCGTTGGCGATACCGATTGGTGCGGCAGATGAATTCACTGGCGTTATCGATGTCTTGCAACAGCGTTTCTTGCAATGGGATGCCAAGGGCAATATGACGGTAACGGCTTTGCCCGCAGAACTGCAGGCACAAGCCCAGGCTGCCTATGTGTATGCAGCCTCGGTCGCGGCAGAAGCGAGTGATGCGCTGACGGATGCCTATCTGGCGAACGACACGCTCAGCCATGCAGAAATCCTGCAAGGTTTGCGTACCCTGACGCTGGCCAGAAAAGCCACGCCCATGCTGGCCGGTTCTGCGTATAAAAACGCAGGCATAGAGCCGCTGCTTGATGCCGTGATAGCCTGGCTGCCTGCGCCTGATGACCGTGCTGCTCCCGTTGCGACATTGAACGGTGACAGCGTGACCGTGGCAACTGGCGATGCTGATCCTCTGGCGGCGCTGGTGTTCAAGGTGACGCATGATGAACATGGCTCGCTGGCGTTTGTGCGTATTTATGGTGGCAGTTTGCATGAAGGTGAAACCATCTGGAATGCTAGTTTGGACAGCTCTGTGCGCATAGGCCGTTTGTATGTCGTGCATGCGGATGAACGTACCAGTACCACGCAGTCTGGCGCGGGCAGTATCATCGCCATCGCCAACCTGAAAGACGCGCTGACAGGGCAAACCTTGTCTGGCAAGGCGCAGCCGTGGACGCTGGAAACCATCCATGCAGGCGAACCGGTAGTGGCCCTGGCGGTTGAACCAGGCAGTGGCACTGACCGTGCCAAGATGTTGGCAGCGCTGGACAAGTTTCGCCGTGAAGATCCGTCTTTGCGTCTGGAAAACAATGTTGAAACTGGCGAGACCATTTTGTGGGGCATGGGTGAATTGCATCTGGATGTGGTGCTCGAACGTGCCCGCCGTGAAGCTGCGGTGGATATACGTGTCGGTGCGCCGCATGTGGCTTACAAGGAAACCATGGGCTTGCCTATGGTCGAAGCAGAGGGCAAGCTCGACAAGCAAAACGGCGGCAAAGGCATGTATGCCCGCGTCGTTGTGAGGCTGGAATTGCTGGATGCCAAAGACGGTGAGTTTGCCTTTGCCAATGTTGTCAAAGGCGGTGTGATACCAACAGCGTTTTTCCCGGCTGTTGAAAAAGGCGTACAGCAGGCCATGCAGCAAGGCCCGCTGGGGCAAAAAGTGACAGGCGTCAAAGTCACTTTGCTGGATGGTGATTTCCATGCCGTTGACAGTAACGAAATGGCTTTCATCATCGCCGCCAAAGAAGCGGTGCTGACAGGCTTGCGCAAGGCCAACCCGGTCTTGCTTGAACCCGTCATGAAAGTGACCGTCGATGCTCCCGCGATCAACACGGGCGATGTCATCGGTGACTTGCAAAAACGCAGTGGCCGCGTCTTGGGCATCACAGAAAACACCGGTCGTGTTGAAGTGATAGCTGATGTACCTTTGACCAAGCTGTTCGGTCATACGAATGACCTGCGTTCTTTGTCACAGGGCAGGGCCTTTGCGAGTGCAATCTATGCACGTCATGCTGCTTGTGATGTGAATGAGGCGTCGTTTGTGTAAGGCGTGTAAGTTGTATTGAAGGTGGATGACGGGTGGATTGAAGTTTGGTTTGCCTGTTGTCTGCAAGGTAGAATGAGAAAAGCCAGGGCGTGTGCCCTGGCTTTTTTCTTTGTCATGTTTTTCGGTGAGTTAAGTTGCAAGCTACGTCGGGTAAGGGTAATTGTCATTTACTTGGATTACGTGTTTCGCCAGATCATCCGCCATAAATTATATAAACAATTGCTTTTTAAGATTTTTATATAATAATTCAAATGAATTATGATTCGCCAAATCTGTTTCGTTATCTTATTTTCAATGGGTAAGTCAGGGATATCACGGCGCTTGTTGATTAATAATAAGTGCAGCATGTGATTTAGTTACTTAGTATTTTTTAATTCCATTAAGCTGCGGTTTGTCCGCGAAAACTTGGTTTCCAATTAAATGAATACGTTTCTGAAGCGCCCAATGTTGGGCTGATGAAGCGAAGCCCAACCTACGGAAGTGCGGTTTGAATTCCATGTCTTGATGCCTTAATACTGTAATTTGTTGTATATGAATTAATACTGCTAATTTCATCGTAACCGTTTACCTCTGATAAACTAGAAATAATATACAACTAGTTGGTGACACGAGCGATGAGCGATGCCAGATGCCAAGCCACATTTTGGAGGCTTTAACATGAGTAACATCCGCTCCATCGACATGATGTTTCTTGACGATATTTTCGATATGAGTGGTGGCTACGTCCTCAATTTTAGTGATAGGACTTTTTCGCTCTTTTTTGCTGAAGAGCTTAATGTTGATATTGATGCCCCGATTTACTCTGTTAATGGTCGTTCGAAGGGGAAAAGATTACGTTGCTTTCTTCAGACAGTGGATAAGTTAACTGTCGTTCGCGTACTCAAAGTTTTATGGGAGTATCGCGAAGCACTACGTCAGCGTGTTGGGCGTGAAGAAACCGTCCAGAATGCTCAAGGCCGTCTTCTTGCATTAATTAACCTACTGGAAGGGAAAACTAATAACGTTGTGCCGGAATCAAAGCCAGCAATCCCACCAGTCCCAGCTTTTGATCGTCAAGTACTAGCACAATTGAAGATTGAATTGCTTGCACTGTATGAGCTTGCACCTCAAGCTAGAGGTTATGCGTTTGAGAAATTTCTTACCCGACTTTTCAATGCTTATGGATTGGCCGCACGTGAGCCATTTCGCCAGAAGGGCGAGCAGATTGATGGCAGTTTTCAACTGGCAAGTGAAATTTATTTATTGGAAGCAAAATGGGAAGGGCAGCCGACTGGCGTTGCCGACCTGCATACATTTCATGGAAAAATCGAACAAAAGGCAGCTTGGACACGCGGCCTATTTGTGAGTAATTGTGGTTTTACAGAGGATGGTTTAGTGGCATTTGGAAAAGGCAAGCGCGTCATTTGTATGGATGGTTTAGATATCTGCGATATGCTGGACCGAGAAATCCCACTTAATCACGTGCTAGAGCGCAAGGTTCGATGGGCAGCAGAAACTGGAGTACCGTTTATTCGCGTTCGTGACCTATTTCAGAAATAATTTCTTAGCTCGCGATTGAATCAATCAGTTCCCGTGCTGCTTTACAGTATCTTTAAACAAGTATCTGCCTAACCGGTTTCACCTTAGGCACCCCACCTTTCCTCGCTTGTGCCAAATCATATTGCATCTGCAACCTTAGCCAGGTCTCAGCATCACCATTGAGCCATTGCGCCAGGCGTAATGCCATGTCAGCGCTGATGGCAGAGCGGCCATTGATCATTCTGGACAGAGCGACGCGGGACACTCCCAATTGTGTGGCGGCGTCGGTTACGGTCAGGCCCAGTTCAGGTAATACGTCTTCACGTATTGTCAGCCCCGGATGGGGAGGGTTAAACATCTTCATCATTATCCTTCGTGATAGCTTAGTGATAGTCCTGATAATCCACAATTTCTGCATCTTCACCAACAAAGCGAAATGTCAGTCGCCAGTTGCCGCTCACCCATACTGACCAATGGCCGGATAAAGTGCCGGACAAGGGATGCAAACGCCAGCCGGGTATATCCATATCCCTGGGTTCTTTAGCAATATGCAGCATGGCGAGTTGGCGGCTGAGCTTGCTTGCATGGGCGGCATTGATGCCAGCCTTGCTGCCAGAAGTAAAGAATTTCTCCAGGCCTTTATGAGTAAAATTTTTTTATCATTAGCTGTATCTTATAACGTTACACGATGCATTTCAATTGCTTATGTATGCAGGATGCACAATTTTTCAATTATTGGTAATTTTAGTATTAAACAGTGCTGTTTGTAGATATGACATTTATTGGTGATAAGTTGTGTAGTTGGTTTGTTGAAATGTGATTTGGTGGTAACAGGTTTCACCCCTTTTTGCTCCAGCGCATTCTTGCAAGCACGCACATGGTGCATCTTTTCCTGTACCCTGCTTTTGATGGTAGGTTAGTTAAGTTTCTTCGCACCAAAGACCAGCATTCCTGCCGAATTGACTGGTACAAAAATTGCTGGCTATAAATATTCCCATTGCATATCTGGAAGTATTTCACGCCATGCATGAATCCATCTCTCTATCCCATGCTTCATTCTTGCCAGAATATGTAGAACACTGCAGCACACCTGAACTGCGGGCTTTACTTGCAAAGACAGCAAGCATGGATGCGGTCGAGCAGGCGGCAGCATTTGGGCGCTGGTGGTATCACGCTGCTAGTGATGAGATTGTGTTTTCCATGGTTGCGGCGAATATGCTGGGTGTGGCGTCTGGCTGGCATGCCGCGCTGGGGGCCGGGTTTACCAAAGTGCTCATGGATGACTTGTTGCAACTGCATGCCATGCTACACAATGCGGCTGCCGGACGGGTACAGATAGAGTATGAATTCCGTATTTTCAATGAAGGCAGCGGGCTGCGCTGGTTGCGTCTGCAATCCCTGCCGCCAGCGCAAGTGCCTGAGTCTGGTGCATCTGGCATTTGCGAAGGCATCCTGACAGATATTACGACAGCCAAGCACGCAGCCATGCGTGAGCGCCTGAGTTTTGAAACAACCAGATTGTTTGTCGGAGCGGATTCCATCGGAGTCGCCGTCACCAAGGTCATACAACTGGTATGTGAGAACCTGGGCTGGGATTGGGGCGCGTATTGGACTGTTGAGACAGATACGCTTGAGGATAGTCAACTGAAGCTGCAAAATTATTGGCATGCTCAGCAAGAGACATTGAGTTTGTTCACGCAAGAAAGCCAGGCCCTGCAAGTGCGCCCGGGTACTGGTTTGGTAGGGCAGGTGTGGCAGCAGGGCGAGCCACGCTGGGTCGAAAACATGAACAGCGATGAAGATTTTTTACGCAATAAAAGCGCGGCCCTGTGCCAGTTGCGTTCTGGCTATATCTTCCCGGTGGCGTATATCACCGATGAAGGTGATCGTCATTGCCCCGGTGTGCTGGAATTTTATAGCCGCCTGACACGTCAGAGCGAAGCGCAATTACCGACCCTGTCGGCCACCATAGGCGCACTCATCGCGCAAACGGCACAAAGGCTGGAGCAGCAAGAAACCATACGCCAGTTGGCGCAAATCGATGGCCTGACTGAGTTGGCCAATCGCAGCCATTTTTATCAGATACTGGATGCCGCCTGTAAAAGAAGCGCCGCCAATGGCACGGTATTTGGCTTGATTTTTATTGACCTTGATCGCTTCAAACCTGTCAATGATGCCTTTGGTCATGAAGCTGGCAATGTGGTCTTGCGCGGCTTTTCGCAACGAGTGCTGGCACTGTCTATACCTGGCAAACTGGTCGGGAGGCTGGGCGGTGATGAGTTTGCGATACTGTACCAACCCGATGGCTCCGGCATGCCATTTATTGAACAGCTTGATAGCCTGGTCAAGCAAGTGCTGCATGCTGCGCAATTGCCTTTCATGTTCAATGGCCATGAAATTACCGTCTCGGCCAGCATAGGCATCAGCATCTATCCTGACAATGGTCTGACCGGCCCCGAACTTTTGCGCGGTGCCGACACCGCCATGTACCGCATCAAAAAAAATGGCCGCAATGCCATGAGCTATTTTTCCAGCAGCACCTCGTATACGCTGGCGGTGCAACAATCTGACCTGGCCCAGCGCCTGACCATGGAAGCCGAATTGCATCAGGCCATTGCCGACAATGGCCTGTACCTGGAATACCAGCCCATCTTCGCTGGCAACGGCCAGATCCATGCGATAGAGGCCCTGATACGCTGGCGTCGCGCCAATGGTGACATCGTGCGGCCTGATGTCTTCATCCCTATTGCCGAAGAAAGCCGCCTCATCATCCAGATTGGTAACTGGGTCGTGCACCGCGCATGCCACGACCTGGCACGTTTGCACCGTTGCGGTTTTGAGAACCTGAAAGTGCATGTCAACATGGCCGCCTCTGAATTCACCTCTAGCAGCTTGCCGGATGAATTGCGCGCCATCGTCGACAAATCCGGCATCAAGCCCCATCACCTTTGCCTGGAGCTGACAGAAAGCATGCTCATGCACCAGCCAGACCACGTCATCCCCATCATGAGCACCTTGCGGCGCCTGGGTTTTGGCATCAGCCTTGACGATTTTGGCATGGGCTATTCCTCACTCGCCCACTTAAAAAACCTGCCCATCTCATCAATGAAGATAGACCGCTCCTTCATCAAGGGCCTGCCACAACAAAGCGAAGACCGCGCCATCGTCCGCACCATCATAGAACTGGGCCGTAACCTGCGCCTGAATGTCATTGCAGAAGGCGTAGAAACCGACAACCAGCTTGCCTTCTTGCGGCAGTTTGGGGATACGCTAATACAGGGTTTTGTGCTGAGCCGCCCCAAGCCTGTCGACGAGTTGATAAGGGTGTATGGGAGGGGACTGGAGTTGCCGTTGTTGGGCAATGCCTAGTGGGTATTCTCAAACACAGTTTGGAGGCGACTATCTAATTTTGCCTGCGCTTATGGTTACATAAGTCTGGGCAAACTGTGCCATCTACTTATTTGGATGCCCTCTCTATCGTCATTCCTGCGCAGGCAGGAATCCATTGTATTCAAAGCCATGCGCTCGAACATTGTGAACATGGTGTACGCCGCATTAACGTCAGATAGAACTCTGCTAATCGTATCCGTGCGCCCTACGACCGGGCCTTTGCTAACTGCAGCTGTGAGCATGGCAATAGCAACTTGCATGGTGCACCCTGCAAGTTGCTGGTTATTCCATGTAACCGGACTTTGCGCAGATGGGTCCCAGCCTGCGCTGGGATGACCTTGAATTGGGTTAGGGTCATCTCAATTTTTTTGAATTTCAAATCAGTAACGAATATAGACAATGTCAGAATTGGCTGGCCCGGTTCGCCTGCATCCATCCAGCTTATTCACATTTTCTTACACTAATATTTGTTTAATATATTTATTTTACTATACTGATCTCCAGCTGCCAGCATCACGCGCAGCGACTGCCCCGATAACATCTTCCATCAACTGCTCTCTAACATCGGGGGAGGCTCTTCCTTAGTCAACAGCATTAGCATTAGCAGCATCGACAGTTCAGATATTCACCTAATTTTATTCGGAGACAATATGAATTCATTCAAACTTATTTTGATGTCCGTTGCAATTTCAGTGTTTCAAATCAGTACGGCCTATGCGGGGAATATTTCCCTACGTGTCGCTTACAGCGATGGCAGACAGGGTACGAGCTTTACGCCGGTTCACGCTGAGCTTGGCGAATTTGCCCTCACGCCCAGTTTGGCAGACGGTGGCCAAAGTGAAAAATGGCGTGTCGTCGCCAAAAATGCACAAGGGACGGTCATCCATGAAGTGCTGGTGCGTAACGCCCAGCAGCGGCATGTTGAAGTATTCGACCCCAAGACCGGTGCCATTGATGTGTCGCAGCAGGTCAGACAAGCCGATGGTGTCTTTGAGGTTTCGATGCCTTTTGATGAGAAGATCGCCAGTATAGAAATCCAGCAGCAAGCCGCGGGTGATGCACGTATGGCGCTGCCACCGCCGCAGCCAGTGGTATTTGGCCGCTCTTCACTGGAGAAAATCCTGCGTAGCAGCCAGGTAGAACGCATGCAGGCCCCGCCACCTGCAGCGACTGCCACCACCATCATCAATAACGGCCCGGCCAATGCGCGCATGGATATTGTCTTTGTCGGTGACGGCTACACGGCTGCCGAGATGAGTAAATGGCACACTGACGCGCAGAAAGTCATTGATGGCTTCATGAACGACCCCTTGTTTGCAGCCAACCGGGCCAGCATGAACGTGCACCGCGTCGATATCGCCAGCAATCAATCGGGAGTGGACGAGCCGGACAGAGGCATCTACCGCGACACCGCCATGGATGGCAACTTCTATTGCTATAACATCGATCGCCTGCTCTGCGTTAACTCGACCAAGGTCTACAACATCGTTGGTTCGGTACTGGCACCTGACCAGCGCGATGTCATCGTGGTGGTGTCCAATTCCACCCGCTATGGCGGTTCTGGTGGCGAGATAGCGACCTTGTCCATGCATGCCCAGTCAGTGGAAATTGCCCTGCATGAGATAGGCCACACCGCCTTTGCCCTGGCTGACGAATATGACTATGGCACCTGCAGCCTGAGCGCTGAGCCCACCTCCGGTGATGTATCACTGAACGGCACGCGCAATGTCAAATGGGGTGGATTGATCTCGTCTGCCACTGCGGTACCAACTGGCCTGGGGCAGTATCCCAACGGGACGGTAGGCATATTCCAGGGAGCGCAATATTGCAAGACCGGGAAATACCGCCCTACAGAAAATTCGCGCATGCGCACGCTTGGCTATCCATGGCACGCGGTCAACGAAGGCCTGGCCAGGACAGTGTTTGCTTCGTACACACCAGCGGGCGGCCCAGTCACCCAGACCGGCAGCCTGGCCAACGGCGCCACGGCCAATGCGCCCAGTGCATCACCTGGCTATGTCCAGGCAGGCAATGGCACCTATAGCGTACAGTTGAGCGGCCCGGCAGGCACCGACTTTGACCTCTACCTGTATAAATATTCGGGCAGCGCCTGGGTCAAGGTAGCCAGCAGCGAAGGCAGTTCATCGACCGAATCTATCAGCTATGCAGGCGCGGCGGGCTATTACTATGTGCAGGTCAAATCGTATTCTGGCAGTGGGAATTACACGGTGACTTACACCTTCCCACCCAAGTAGTGGCTATGCAGGCGTTTTGTGCTTTTGTCGGGCAAAGCGCCTGTTCTGGATTGAAGTGGGAGTACCGTGAGCAGTGTGTAGGGCGCGTTGGGCTTGTTATGGATCGCGTACCGTCGGCGGGATAAAAACGAGAGTCATGGCAGCCAAGCTATCCCACCACCTTTGGCCAGCTAAACCTGAACGCCGCCCCGCGTGGCTGGTTGGCGGCAAGGCTGATGCCGCCGCCGAGTGACTCTATGGTTTTCTTGATGACAGCCAGGCCCATGCCGCTGCCTTCTACTTCGTCGCGGGGGCGCAGGGTCTGGAACATGGCGAACACGCGTTCGTAATGTTCGGGGGCGATGCCGGGGCCGTCGTCGGCGACTTCGAAGAGGTAATATTGTTCGTCAGGGGAAGGGAGTGAACGCACGATGATGTGGCCGCTGGCTTTGTCATGGTGTTTGATGGCATTGTTGATGAGGTTGCGCAAGACCAGTTCAAGGGCCACCTTGTGGGTATGGTCTTTGGGGAAAGTCCCTTGCAGTTCCAGCGCATACGAGGCATCGCTGCAGCATAGTTCAAAGACATCGCGTACCATCTCGGCAAAGTCTATGCATTCTGTGCCGCCGCCCAGGTTGTCGGCGCGGAAGTAGAGCAATAAATCATCAAGCAGTTTTTCCATGCGGCTGATGCGCACGCGCATAAGGTGCAGGTGTTCGGTGGTTTCTTCATTGATCTGGCCTTCCAGGTCTTCGGTGATCCAGGTGGCCAACTGGTTGACGCCCCGTAGTGGCGCTTTTAAATCATGCGAAGCGACATAGGCAAAATCTTTCAGTTCCTGATTGCGGCGAGATAGTTCGTCGGTAAAGCGTTTGCGTTCCGACATATCGACGATGGCCGACAGGGTCTTGACACCATCAGCAGTGTCGATGGGATTGAGCCCCACTTCAACCGGGAATTCTGTACCGTCCTTGCGCAGGGCATACAGCTCACTGGCCTTGGCAATGGTAGCTGCTTCTTGCTGGGCAAAGTAAGTGGCAGGCAGGCCGGGATTTTGTTCACGAAAACGTTCGGGCACCAGCATGTCCAGTGGCTGGCCCATGAGTTCTGTGCGGGTATAGCCAAACAATTGTTCGGCGCGGCCATTCACCATTTCTATCAGGCCATTGCTGCCCACCAGTATCATGGCATTGGGGGCGGCATCCACGACCTGGCGAAAATGTCTTTCGCTTTGTGTCAGGCGGGCGGCCATTTTATAGCCATTGCTGAAGTCGCGTGCGCTCAGCGACAGACCAAAGATATTGCCGCTGGCATCGCGTATGGCTGAGATGGTCAGTGACACCGGTATCTCGCTGCCATCGGCACGCCTGCCCATGGTTTCGAACTGGCCTATGGCACTGTTTTGCTGCAGCAGCTGTGTCAGGGCGACATGATCAGGTAATTGCCCGGCAGGGAAGAGCGATTCAAACGGCTGGCCAAAAATAACATCATGTGCATGCCCGAACAAGGTGCTGGCGGCATGGTTCCAACTGATGATGCGGCCATTCAGGTCACTGCCTATGATGGCATCGTCGGATGAGTTAACGATGGCGGCTAATAATGAAAGCGGCGCATCGTGGTTGCCGGTATCTGTGCTGGCATTTGTGCCGGTATTTGCGTTGGTATTGGCCATAATCTTAAAGCGCCTCTGCCGTATTGCGTGGCCAGGTGAATTTGAACATGGCACCGCGTGGCTGGTTGGCGCTCAGCTTGATGTTGCCACCCAGTGACTCTATGGTTTTTTTGATGATGGCCAGGCCCATGCCACTGCCTTCGACTTCATCACGCGGGCGCAGGGTCTGGAACATGGCGAAGACGCGGTCATTGTGTTCAGCCGCGATGCCGGGGCCATCGTCACAGACCGCAAATTCCAGCCACTGATCATTCGGGATGGAGTGGATGGCGATGCAGCCGCGTTTGGTATCGTGATGTTTGATGGCATTGCTGATGAGATTGCGGAACACCAGTTCCAGCGGCACCTTGTGGGTATGGCAGCGCGGGAAATCGCCTTGCAGTTCCAGGCTGAAAGACTGGTCAGGGCAGCACAGGTCAAACACATCGCGTACCAGGTCGGCAAAGTCGATGTGCTCTACCGTGCCACCCAGTTGCCCGGCGCGGAAGTAGAGCAGCAAATCATCCAGCAGCCTTTCCATGCGTTTGATGCGTACGCGCATCAGGCGCAGGTGTTCATTGGTGTCGTCATCGATCTTGCCGGCCAGGTCTTCTGTCAGCCAGGTAGCCAGTTGATCAACGCCTCGTAAAGGCGACTTGAGATCATGCGAGGCGACATAGGCAAAATTGTTCAATTCCTGGTTGCGCCTCGACAGCTCATCGGTGAAGCGTTTGCGTTCCGAGATATCGACAATCGCTGACAAGACCTTAAGGCCATCGGCAGTTTGTATGGGATTGAGACCAATTTCAATCTGGAATTCGCTGCCGTCCTTGCGCAAGCCAAACAGGTCGCGGCCTGTGCCCATGGCGCGGGTGCTGGGGCTGGAAAAATAGCCGGTGCGCAAGCCAGGGTGCTGTGGCCGGAAGCGGGCAGGGATGAGTACTTCCATAGGCTGGCCCAGCAGTTCTGCCCGCTGGTAACCAAACAGGTGCTCGGTTTGGGCATTGACCATTTCTATCATGCCACGGCTGTCTATCATGACCATGGCATTGGGCGCGGCTTCCACCACGAGGCGGAAGCGTTCTTCCTGGCGCTTGCGTTCGCTGATATCGACAATGGCGGACAAGACCTTGAGGCCGTCGGCAGTTTCTATCGGGTTCAGGCCTATCTCTACCGGGAATTCTGTACCGTCCTTGCGTAAGCCAAACAGGTCGCGGCCAGAACCCATGGTACGGCTGCTGGGGTGGGCAAAAAAGTGTGTGCGCAAACCGGGGTGATGGGCACGGAAGCGTGCGGGTATCAATACTTCCATGGGCTGGCCCAGCAATTCTTCGCGCTCATAGCCAAAGATTTCTTCGGTCTGGGCATTCACCATTTCTATCATGCCCTGGCTGTCTATCATCACCATGGCATTCGGCGCTGCTTCCACCACGAGACGGAAGCGTTCTTCCAGGCGCTTGCGTTCGCTGATATCAACAATGGAAGACAAGACTTTGAGACCATCCGCAGTTTCTATCGGGTTCAGGCCTATCTCCACCGGGAATTCTGTACCATCCTTGCGCAAGCCAAACAGGTCACGTCCTGTGCCCATGCTGCGGCTGCTGGGTTGAGAAAAAAAATGCGTGCGTAATCCGGGATGGTGGTGGCGAAAGCGCTCAGGTATCAAAATTTCCATGGGTTGGCCCAGTAATTCTTCGCGTTCATAGCCAAAGATTTCTTCAGTCTGGGTGTTCACCATTTCTATCATGCCCTGGTTGTCTATCATCACCATGGCATTCGGCGCGGCTTCCACCACGAGACGGAAGCGTTCTTCCTGGCGCTTGCGTTCAGTGATGTCAACGATGGCAGACAAGACCTTGATGCCATCAGCAGTTTCTATCGGGTTCAGGCCTATCTCTACCGGGAATTCTGTGCCATCCTTGCGCAGCCCATACAGCTCACGCCCCTGGCCCATGACGCGGCTGACAGGGTTGGCAAAATAACCGGTGCGCAGGCTGGGGTGATGGCGCTGGAAGCGTGAAGGGATTAAAATTTCCAGAGGCTTGCCGAGCAGTTCTGTGCGGGTATAACCAAAGATGGTTTCGGTCTGCGAATTCACCATTTCGATGAGGCCGCGACGGTCTATCATCACCATGGCGTTCGGTGCGGCATCCACCACCTGGCGGAAATGGCGTTCGCTTTGCGTCAGACGGGCAGCCATGCGGTAACCGACGCTAAAGTCACGCGCAATCAGCGACAGGCCGATGATATTGTCGCCCTCGTCACGCATGGCAGAAATGGTCAATGCTACTGGTAACTCAGTCCCATCCTGACAGCGCCGCATGGTTTCAAAATGGCCTATCGAAGCGCCTTGCTGCATGAGCTTGATCAGCGAGAGATGGTCAGGTAATTGTCCGGCGGGGAAGAGGCTGGCAAAAGGGCGCTGGTAGATCGCCGTGGCGCTATAGCCAAACAGGATTTCTGCCGCATGGTTCCAGCTCAGGATATTGCCGCAGAGGTCGCTGCCTATGATGGCATCGTCAGACGAATTGACAATGGCAGCCAGCAGAGCATGCTGTTCATTCACGTAATCTGACTGGTGATTGCTATCTGCTTCATTGCGGTCCGATGGGGTCATGGCGGAAGCTTCCGGTCAGGTAGCGATCTTCAAATTCACTCGATGGAATAGGGCGTGAGTACAAAAAGCCCTGCAAAAGTTCACAACCACGTTCAGCACAAAACAGTGCCTGTCGCTCAGTCTCTACACCCTCGGCCACCAGCGACAATTCCATGGTCTGGGCAAAGGCGATCATGGCAGACAGCAGCCGTTCTTGTGACTCACCCTTGCCGACACCGGCGACAAAACTCTGGTCTATCTTCAGCACATGGATAGGGAATAACTTCAAATGCCCGAAGGATGAATAGCCAGTACCAAAATCATCCAGCGACAGTTTGACCCCGCGCCCCACCAGCTTGTGCAAGATCGCGGCAACATGGCTGGGGTCACGGATCAGGGCATTCTCGGTGATCTCAAGCTCCAGATAACGCGGGTCCAGGCCACTGGTACGCAAGGCTTCATCCACGGTATAGATCAGGTTGTCACCCTGCAATTGTATGGCTGATACATTCACCGCCATCGTCAGGTCTTGCGCATGCAAGAACGGCAGCGAACGCCACTCCTGCAACTGCGCGCAGGCAGTGCGCATGACCCACTGGTCTATTTCAAACATCAGGCCCAGCTCTTCAGCCATGGGCAGGAAGATGCCCGGTGTCAGCACACCTTCTACCGGATGGTGCCAGCGCAGCAGCGCCTCCATGCCACCTATGCTGCCATCGAAAGGATTGATCTTGGCCTGGTAATACACTTGCAGTTGTTCATTGCGCAGGGCGTGACGCAAATCACGTTCCAGGTACATGCGATGGCGCACGGCCTGATGCAACTGGTCAGAATAAAAATGGCTCTGGTTGCGGCCCTCCTGCTTGGCGCGGTACATGGCAATGTCGGCACACTTCATGAGTTCAGTCGCATCGTTGGCGCAAGAACCAAACACGGCAATGCCTATGCTCATGGTCACGTGCCATTCAAGGCCATCCAGCACGATGGGTTTCTTGAATGCCTCGACCACGCGGGTGGCCAGCAAGATAGCCTGGTCAACCCTGTCCATATCCTGCACCAGCACCACAAACTCATCCCCACCCAGGCGCGCCAGCAAGTCGCTGCCGCGCGTGGTGGTGCCCAGGCGGCGTGCTACCTTGATGAGCAACTGGTCACCAATCGCATGGCCATAGGTGTCATTCACATTCTTGAAGCGGTCAAGATCAAGCAGCAGCACCGCCATCTTGCCATGCAGGTTCTCACGCTTGGCACGGCTGACGGCAAAGGCCAGCGCCCTTTCAAAATCATAGCGGTTGGCCAGGCCAGTGAGGGCATCATGTTCGGCCAGCTCGCGCAACTGGTTATAACTGCGGCTGAGTTCAGATTCGAGCTTGTGGCGGTGGCGTGCCTGGTGCACGGCGCGCATCAGGCGGCGGGCATTGACTTCTTCTTTCAGCAAAAAATCTTGCGCACCGGCTTCTATGGCTTGCTCGGCCAGGCTCACATCTTCCTGGTGCGTCAGCATGATGATGGCAGTGTGATGGGTTTTATCCAGGCGCAGGCTTTTTAATACTTCAATGCCGTCACGGTCAGGCAGGCGATAATCGAGCAGGATAACGTCGAACAGGGTCTCCTTGGCTTTCAGCAAACCATCCAGGGCATTATTGGCTTCAACGATTTTTACGCTGACAGAAACCTGTTTCAGCGCACGGATAACATTGCGCCTGTCGATTTCATCATCGTCAATGATGAGGATATCAAGGGTAGAGGTTTGTGGGGGAGCGGTCAGCATCATGATTACACCTCAGGCGACGGGTAGTTCAACTACCCGCCAGTAATGGTCGAGCATCTCAGTCACACGCATGAAGCCATCACCCACATGCTGTTTGACGATATAACCGGCCACGTGTTTGGAATAAGCCATGAGCTTGTCCTGGTCATCCTGTGAAGTGGTCAGTACGAATACAACTGCGGACGACAGGTTTTTATCCTGCCGCAGTTCTGCCAGCATCTCTTGCCCGTTCATGCGCGGCATATTAATGTCCAGCAAAATCAGATAGGGACGTGGCAAGCCCTCGGGCGAGCGCAAGATTTCCAGCGCTTCGACGCCGTCATGGGCACGTACTATGGGGTTGGCGATCTTGAGTTTTTTCAGTGCGCGCTCTATACCCAGCACATCAACATCGTCGTCATCGACGACCAGGATAGTGACCGGTCTGGTTTGCGGAATGCTGTCATTCATTTGACACCTTTCGCCTGCGCACAATAATTAATAATACTCTAAGGCAACATTGTTGCAACGCGAAATTTGTAACATAACATCTGTAAGACGGTATGTGTAACAAGCCCACCGCAGCACAATTTACCTATGAAACCAGCCCTGGTTACCTGCTTGCAAACCAGTGCAAATATATCATGATTACCAAATTTACATTTATATTATGCAATTGTCTATATCGCTGCAATATTGATATGATTAATTTGCATTTGTTGACTCTTTTGTGGTTAGAGTTGATTTTGCCGTGAAGTAATAATGCACCTCCGGTTTTTTTTTGTATGTAGGAAAATGCCTCGTCATGTAAGAATTCAGGCAGGTAAACATATCCGCTTTCAGGGTTGTAATTTTGTGCGGAGTGGATTGCTGCCAGCACTGTCAAATTTCCCGTTTTGCAATAACAAAGGATTCGATACAATCAGCCTCAGTTTTGCCATCCTGGCAAGCAAGGCAGGCTCTGATACCACTACGGAATTCACAGGAAGCAGCATGACAGAAGACAAATATCCCTTTCCTTTACAAGACAGATACACCTACCCACGCGAATATCGCATCAAGCCCATCTGGCGCGTCTCAATTTCTTTGCTGGCATTTATCTTTATCGTCGGTGGTTTGACTGCCACAGTACTGGAAGTAGCCATGTTGCGTGAAGCGGGCATGCTGATGTGGATCGTGCTGGTTTTGAGCCTGGTCATTAGTGCCCTGGGCTTGTACATGCTGCTCAAAACCCTCAGGTATAAAGTAGTGCTGCACAGCGATGCCATAGAAATACAGGAGATATCCGCCACTACCCGCCTGCTGCGCACCCAATTGCATGGTCGCCGCATGGTGCGCCGTAACAATTCCCCGGAAGAGATAGAACTCATCCCACGAGAATCTCATGAGAAAAAAATCCACGTCCCCAGCATGCTCAAAATCGATGCCGCCTTCCAGGCATGGATGAGCACCATCACAGACCTCGACCTGCAAGACCAGCAAAAAACACTAGCTGAAATTGCCGCCGACACCAACCTTGGCAGCAACAAAGAAGAACGCCTGCAAAAACTCGCCACCGCAAAAAAGAGAGCCAATCTACTCAACGGCGCAGCCTTCGTGCTATCCATCTGGATGATCATCTACCCGCAGTCTTACCAAATACTGATGCTGGTGTTGCTGGTCATGCCCTGGCTAGCCCTGCTGCTCATGAAGACCGCAAAAGGCGTCTACCAGATCGACGGCAATACCAAGGACATCAAACCCAACCTCGCCATCATGATCTTCATGCCCGGCCTGGCCCTCATGATGCGCGCAGTGACAGATTTCAACCTTGTCAACTACACCCCGGCACTACAAATGGCACTCGCCTGCAGCCTCACATTCACCGCCCTGGCCCTGCACCTCGATTGGCCCTTGCGCAGCAAACCAATGATGATACTGGTATTCACAGCAATCTCCTTCGCCTACGGCTACGGCGCAACAGGCCTGCTCAACAGCCAGCTTGACCACGCCGCCGCAGAAACCTACCAGGTGCAAGTGTTAAGCAAGCACATCTCCCACGGCAAACACACCTCCTACCACCTGCAACTCGCCCCCTGGGGGCCAGTAAGGCATGCGGATGATGTGACTGTTGAGCGTGAGGTTTATGAAAGTATTGCGGCAGGTGGGATGGCTTGTGTTGTTTTGCACAAAGGGGGTTTGCATTTGCCTTGGTTTGTGGTGGGGGCTTGTTTGGGGAGGGTTTCGTGATGAGCCAAGATTTGCTGAGCAGCAGGTGTAAGCTATTGTAGCTAAAGCGTTGAGTTGCATATGTTTCAGTTGTACCCAGACTTGCTAAAGGCAATTTTTTAAAAATTGCCTTTAGTTGAGAAGATTGAATTGTCAAAGTTGAGACCCATTCAAATGCTGCAATTTGAGAGTCGCCTCCTCACGCTTACTGCTGGTTTAGCGTTCTACTTGAAACTCACTCTCTAACTCCTGAAGCTTGAAAAGCTGAACTTTGGTTCTGAAGGAGTAATTTAGGGCAAGCTCGTTGATGCGATTTATTGTCCTTTCAAGTTGATTCGCTTTTTCTTCTCGATCAGACACTATCACATAGTTGAATTCCAAATTTCCCTTTAGATTGTCTGGAAGTGCGTTGGCGAATTTGTTTGCTCGATCGAAAAATTCCTCAAGTGAAGTGATGGGGATTGCTCCCATACGAGTGAATCGAACTTCTAACACAATTGCCTTCAAGGCCGAGATAGCCACTCCATCAAACACGATCTTCGGTTGATCTTTTAGAGCAACGTTTCTTTCAAACCGCATGCCCAAATCTTTGGAAAATTTTGCGAGAACCAATTCCTCAGCTAGAAGCCCTTCTCCACGGAAACCGCGAATTAAAGCCTCGGAGGACGGTGTAAGTGGTGAAGCGGGGATTCGATGCGTGCCATTAGAAGCCGATGAAGTGGTTTCCTCATTTGACTCTGAGGCTGGTTGCTCAATCTCGCCAAATATCTTGTCGACCTTTGCGACGGAAGCACCTACGAGCATATCTCTGAAGGTCTGATCGTCTTTATAATCCGATGGCGCGTAAAGTACGTGATTTTTTTTATAAAGAACGAAAAAAAAGATAGCCACGAGAAATAGTGGGAATCCCATCAGAAACCAAACATAGCGCTCTTGCGTCGTGGCATTTAGAAAGGGGAGAACTACAGTTCCACTCACTTCTGCTAATGCTGCAAAGATAGCAATTACCGTAAGCGGATTCTTTATGTGGCCAACTTTTTCAATCATAAGATTCTTTCATTCGTGAGAGTTAATGCCTCTTCATAAGTCAATAAATTTAGCTCCGAAGGAGTAAAAACTAAATGTTCTTTGTCCATTTGAATGACTTTTAGCTTTCTTTGCGTATTAAGATTGACGCACTCTGCCTGAAAGACTGCCCTTAAACCTTTATGCTGCCTCATTGTGGCAGGGGGCAAATTTCACATTCATGTATTTCATAAGCTGTGCACGCAAAACAATCTCGCTATTAATTATCTTATTTTCTACATTAATTAACAATTAAATATTCCAATGTGTGTAGTATTTAATGAAATTACTAGTTGCATAACAGTAACGCGGTGATTTTCGTGTCAATCATGAAGTTGAATGGGGAAAATTTTGATTGAGGATGTCATGAATATTTCAGAACAAACTGGAATCGTTTTCGACCCTTGGCTCATTAGCCGACTACATTTCCAAAAAATTAAAACCTTTACTAAGGTTCAGCAATTAGCCATTGACGCCGGAGTTTGTCAGCGCAAAAGCTTAGTTATTTGCGCACCGACTTCATCTGGGAAAACTCTAATTGGCGAATTGGCTATGTTATCCGCAATTCGTGCTGGTGCAAAAACCCTTTACCTTGTTTCACACAAGGCGTTGGCGGATCAGAAGTTTGAGGATTTTGAGCTACGTTACGGCCTGAGTGGAGAAGATCCAATTGCTCGAATCGGCATTTCAACTGGTGACCGAGATGACGGAGATCCTGACCCAGATGTACTCGTTACAACTTATGAGAAAGCAATAGCTCTGGTTATGATGGGTGTTTTATCTATATCTGAGACAACCATCATAGCGGACGAATTACAGATTCTTGGTGAGGACAAACGAGGGCCTGAGATTGAAGTTTTATGTGCAGCGCTTAGGCAACGTAATCCAAAGCAGTTCGTTGCTCTGACTGCTACAGTTGAAAACGGTAAGGATTTGGCTGGATGGTTGAATTGTGAGCTTGTTCAAACGACTCATCGTGATGTAGATCTCATACAAGAAATATGGGCAAGAGATCAAATCTACAAAGTCAAATTTGGACAGGATCAAGGTGCTTCAACTCAGTTTACTAGGCTGCCAACTACAACGCTGGACGCCGTTGATCAGCTAAGGAAAGAAGGGCGAGGGCCAATTCTCGTGTTTACCGAAACGCGAGCCGATGCGATGAAGCTAGCGACAGAGTATTCAGCTAGATGCTCAAAGACTGCTGCTGGCTATAAGTTTGCGGAACAACTGGAACTATTTTCTGAGGCAACTGAATTCTCTATCCGATTGAAATCCTCTTCAGAAACAAATGTGGCATTTCATACTGCTGATCTAACATCCAGTGAGAGAACTGTTGTAGAGCAAGGATTAACAGAGGGGCATTTCGAGGTTTGCTTTGCGACTCCTACATTAGCTGCTGGAGTTAATTTTCCATTTAAAACGGTTTTATTCGATAGAATTAGACGCCGCTATATTCCTCCCGCTGACATACCTTTAGGGGCGTATCGTAATATGTCTGGGAGGGCCGGCAGGCTTGGTATGCACAATGAGGGATATGCAATTATGATTCCTCGAGATAATCTTGAAATGAAGCATGCCAACTATTTAGTGGGTACTCAAAATGAATTGCTCTATTCGAAACTGGCATCCTTAAGTGTCAGAAAAATAGTTTTACAATTAATTGCCTGTGAAAACGCTACCGATTCGGTAAGCACCCGGGAATTTTTGGAGAACACATTATTTTGGTATCAAGTTCAAGATAAAAATCCGACCAAATTAGACGAACTGATTTTGAAAATTGAGGATGCTATTCAGTGGCTGGTTGAAGCGGAAATGATTGTCAATGATGCAGGAAGATTGAGAGCAACGAAATTTGGGAAAGTCGTGGCGCAAACGGGATTGCTGCCTACCACGGCGCTTTTTTTCGGGGTTATGCTACGTCAAAACTCAGCAAGCCTTGAAGTGAACTTTGAAAATTTCGAAGTCGCGTTGCTTTTAGCTGTGTGTCATTCCGATGAGTTTAATCAGGAAATTGGTCAACGGTTTCTTCCAGGCGTTACATATGGCGCTCCCAGCGAACAAGCATACTCACTTCTGAATGAAGCATCGGCCTATTCTTTGATCCAAAGTCAGAATATAGATAAAACCGTCGCACAATGTGTATATGCGTTATACCTTTTTATATCTGGAGAAAGTGAAAGGAAGATAGGCGCTTGGTCTGGAGTCCCGTCAGGGCAATTGCACCGTTTTGCCGGGGATATTCAATGGGTTTTAAATGGTATTCGACAAATCGCAACTGTGCCAAATATATTGGTATCACAAAAAGTGATGAATCAAATAGGAATTTTTGCGCGCAGGGTTCAGTTAGGCGTGCCGATGGAATTAATTGACTTGGTTACTATTGCCCAACGAGCAAAAGTTCCCGGTTTCGGCCGTCAAAGGGCGCTAGCTCTTCGGAAAGTTGGTTTCGACAGTCCAGAAAAAATTCTGGAAGCCCCTTTTGATGCACTTGAAGGAGTCTTGGTGAACCGAGAGCGTACTAAATTACTACTTAAAGCAATTGAAAATAGTGAGTCGGATCCATATAAGCGAATGGAACGTCAACATATGCGATTTGCAAAGACTTTAGGGTTAGAAGAGTTGGTTGAGGAATTGTATTCATTGCTTGGAGGTGAATATGAAAATCCAGTGGAGAGAATTTTGTCTCTCGAGACTACATGGGTAATTCAAAAATTAGACGATGGTATGCGTCAAGGCGTGCCGGATTTTATGATTACTATGGACGAAGTTTCGCTTGTTTTGGAGTGTAAAACAACTACAAAGAAACCCCCGCAAATTAATAAAGAGGAGGCTTTCGCTGTACTGCATAAAGCGGCAGATATTGCTAATGTTCATAAAGTCACTCTAGGGAAACCAGGATTCGATACCTTTTCCGCGAGCAAAGCATGTGCTTCCATTGAAATCAGTTTACTTCAGCATTCGTATTTTGTCGAAGCAATGCTGTTACTACGTTCTGGCAGTAAAAGTGCGAAGGAGGTTTTTGAATGGATGATAACGCCAGGTGTTAGCGAGATTGATCGACTAGGACGTCTCCCAATTATCTGAATTCCAAGAAATTTTGGGGCAGGTCGAATATTCATACGATTTCAGTCCGTGGACTGTGGCTAGTGTAGGCGCGATTAGTGCACCGTTATCGCACGCATACATGTGCATAGCCGTGATTGAAATACGTGCGATTACGTTACACTAATCGCACCTACGAGCTTTACACGTCGCCAAAACTCAGACCTTGTAGTAAAAGCCACTCACTCCTCTATAAGGTACGAGTGGCTTTTTATTAGGTAAAGCAAATCTAGGGGCAAACCTAATACTCATGCCGAACGAGAATTACCAGAGTGCCACGACGAGCGGCACTGCCTATATCTGCCGCAGTTTATGGTGTTGCCTCGCACACTGATTCAAGCACAGCCTGAAATCATGCATTTGCCCGGGCCTGTTAACCTTAAGGCTGTGCATAATAGATGTAGTATCAGGGAAGTCAGGTAAGATACCCCCAAAATCGTGCTGTAATCAAGTGCGCGCAATTTTTTACCAGCTTAGTTAGTTTCCAAAAAGGAGATTGCATTGCAACTACTCACTGAACAGACTACAACCGTCGCCAGATCTGTCGAGGCCGCATATCAGTACGCGACAAATCTTGAGCATTTTGCTGAGTGGTTTCCTGGGGTTTTATCGATAGAGTCAGCCAACACACTCGAGCATGGGCAGCGTGGCAAGGAATATCTGGAAACAATCGCGGCCCCGCTCAGAGGCAAGAGAAAAATAAAAATCTGTGTCAAAGAGGCTGAATTTGGCAAAGTGTTTATTACGGAAGGTGAGTTTCCGCCTTTGATGCCAAGAATGGAGATACGCTTTCAGGCTACCGGTGCTGAATCCTGTAGCGTCACATGGAAGATGTTCAGTCGCAACGATAGCTTTATATTCAAAGCCACGCTCTTGCATTTATTCAGGAGCGTATTACGCAAAAGGGCAGCTATTGGTATAAAACGTTTGCAGAAGACTCTCGAGAAGCGGCCATGACTCTGGGGTTCCCAATCGTACTCGCATAATGCGAAAGCGGGTACACTGATGCCTTCTTTTTAAGGGAACTTAAGGGAGCATAAGATGGGCGTGGAATACCGGCATTTTTTGGTCGTCAATGACAAGGACTGGCTGCCAGCGGCGGATACCCTGGCACGTGTCGATGCGGTCTTGCATAAATGGTCGCTGATCGATACGCCGACAACGGTGTTTGATTTATCGACGATGAAAGAATCATCAGAAAAAACCATTCCCAACTTCATGCCGGGTGCTGGCCAGGCGCTTATCTACGATGAAGCCAAAGGCAAGCCCGTAGCAGACATCGCCGGGCCGTGTTACTACGATACCGTAGAGGATGAGGATCATTACATTTCAAAAATCATTGTCGTCGCTGGCAATGATATCCGTATCCAGCAGTCTGACGAATACAGTTATTTCGAACAGATTTCACCTGCGCAGGACCAGGCGTGCACGGGTTTTGTGTATGACCTGGATGCAATTCCCTGGCCGGTTTCAAAAACCTTTGATGCCTACCTGGTTCACGGGGAGTATTCAGATGCACCTGAGATGCGCATTCATTTGGGTAAAAATTTCCCTGGACTGTATGACTGGACCGACTATGCCGGCTATTGGCGCGGCGCTGTCATGCTGGACTTTGGGAAAAGCTTGCCGGGTTTTTGCGAAAAGCTACGCCAACTGCCCGCACGCGATTTTGTCAATGAACTGTCCACTGCGTTTCGGGGGCCGATTGCCGAGGTAGGGGTAGTTTATTAATTTGAATAGACACCTGCTCTTGAATCAGTGCGTAGGTGCGATTAGTGAAACGTAATCGCACGCATGCTGAACAACACGCATAAATTCCATCACCAGTATAACCCTGGAATAGACCTGGAATGAACAGTCAGCAGTGATTGAAATACGTGCGATTACGTTACACTAATCGCACCTACAAGCTACCGGGGTTATTGGGTAACCCCGGCTTAAAAGTAGCTGCTACTTCACCGTTGAAGTAGCAGGCAAGGTGCTGATGATAGTTTGCTGAAATTTTTCTGCTTCGTCTTTATGAATTTGATGCCCAGAATTTTCAAATAAAAACAGGGCTTTCTTTGGTGCTTTCAATTGCACGAAATAGTCTTTTGTAATTTGAGCTGATGTTTGTATATCGTTTTTACCCACGAAAAAATAGACGGGGCAATCGACTTCTTTCAAGGTCTTTGGTAAGTCCATATTCATGACTGCATTCCATACTGGTGACCAGGTTTTTGACCATTGCAGAAAACCGGTTTTGAAATCAGCACTCGTTACAAACTCTTTGCCTTCTTTGTATAACAGCCACTTTCTGAGATAGAACAGGTCTTCGTCGATTTTAAATGGGATGTTGACGCTGGCCAGTTCCTGGCTGGCGATTGCGTTATCCTTGAAATGGATTTTCAGGGCGGCAAGCAATTCTTTCTCACTCGCCAGCTGGCTGATAACCGGGTTTGCTGCAAAATAAGCATGCAATAATTCAGGATGATTTCTGACGATGTAAAAACCCAGGACATTGCCCCAGGAACTGCCCAATAAATATATTTTTTCCTGCTTTAACTCTTTTCTGATGAATTCTATGACTTGATAGGTGTCTTTCTCCATGAGTTCAACAGAGGGCTGGACGGGTGAAGGATTTAATTTCAATGTTTTCCCAGCATCTCTTTGATCCCATTGAACTATCGTAAATCTGTCTTTCAGGATATTCGTGAAAGAAGCCGCATTATTCATCATCGAGCTTCCGGGGCCGCCTGATAAAAATAGCAGGACAGGCTTATTTGCATCATCTGTTTTAATTTCCACAAACTGCTTTATTCCACCAATTTCCGGGGTCAGCATTTTGTCGATTTTTATTGACATGTTTTGAGCCTTGGTCTGGTTCATGTCTTGCGCTGTACATTCAGAAAATGGAATCAGGGCAGCAAATAAAATTGCCAATATGCTTTTATTTATCATCGGTTTATTTCAGGTTGGTTGCTTGCATGTTGTGGAGATGAAACTGGTGAAGCTGCATCTGCGCAACTGGGTATTTGGTTAATGCAGACAATCGCTGATGACTGCATATTTACCCAATGCGCGGTTTAAGGTCTTGCTTCAACGCGCCGATACAGGCACAGCACGGAAAGCAGCAGTCTGGTTCGACATGATCTTTACTGGAGGCAGCACATACGTGGAATCCGTGGCAGTGAAAGTAAATATCTGCGAGGCAGCGGCAGCATTGGCGTTGAAGGATGAATTGGGGATGGCTGCCAGTGAGTTGTACTGATATACATTGTATTTAACACCGGCGGTCAAACCGTAGACGGTTGCGGTCAAGGTCAATGGTGCTGCTGCCGGTGGGGTATTCGAGTCTTTGCTCATTGCCGGGTTTTCGTAATTCAAGTCGGTCGCCAGGCGCACCGGAACAGTTTCCCTGTTCAGGTCGGTGACACCGGTGATGGCGACGGCTGAATTTTGATTGTTGATGCTGGTATGCAAGGCAAGCGAATACGGTGGTGCAGTTGAGGAGTTAGCTTGCACACGTGTCATCTGGAATTTGTCGAAACCATATTGAAACAAATAAGCAGCTGCCACCGGCGGGGCAGTAAACTGGTTGGGGTAGTTGACGTTATTAGTGCCGCTATTGTCACTGAGCTGCAAAATATCGTCGGGGTAATAGGTCTGGTTCAATCCCGGTACCAAAGGGTGGTTGGAGGCGATGCCATTGACCGGTACGATATGATCGTAACTGGAGAAGCCAGCCGAGGGATTGCCGCCAGGCTGATACTGATTGACATAGATCCCCATGATTACCGGATAACCTGCCAGCACGTAGCCCTTGATCCAGGCCAGGTACTGGTTGGTGGTGACAGCGTTGGATTGCCCATTCCATTCAACCGCAGTCAGGTGCATATTGGCTGCTGCCGTCAAATCGTTGACCGAAACGAGCAACTGGCTGTTGACGTCGGTTTGATTCACGCCCGGTGTCGCGGCAGCGCGTGCCGTGTATTGCGATACATACTGGCCGTAATACAAACCGGCGCTGATGAATGCTGTTTCGCCACAATAACCGTAATTGGCATTCCACTGGTGGCGTGGCGGAATCGCCAGTGACATCGCATAGGTGGCACCAGTTGGCGGAGGTGGCGAATCCGCAGGAACAGGCCCGGGCAATATTACCGGCACCAGGCTGGTGCTGACCTGGTTTTGTATGGCGGAATTCTGTGCATTGCTGCCGCTGCCACCTGAGCCGCCACCGCATCCAGCCAGGGTCGTTGCCAATAAGCCGACTGCCAGTGCACTTGCGATTTTTTTATTCATGAAGTCTCCGTATTTTGCGTGAACTTTTGGTTCACTTTTCTTTTGTCGCTGATCTTGCTGATGTCAGCAAGCAATTGCGCAGTAGCAATTATGCAACGATTCTGCTGCCGGGTGAGAAAAAGTTGGAAGAGCTGGGTGCAAGGTGAATAAGTCAGGCCATTTCATGATTTGGGGAGGCTAGTGGCCTATGTTCAAGCCATCGCCGTGGCGTAGCCGTAAAGTGAGGCGTATTACCATGCGCCGCATGGTGCCTCAAATTTTAGAGGGAAATACTTTGTGCCGTTCCCTGTCCATGAAGCAGCCTCCCCGTCAAAACCTGCAACTCTGCTAACGACATGCCAAGCTTTTGCTGCAAATAGAGCGGGTGATCGCACTCCTGCAGCTCTATCGCAGGCCGTTCACCCAGTGGTCTGGTGTGCAAGATAGCTTCCAGGTGCAGTGTGGTTTGTTCATACGGAAGGGCAGATGAAAACCAGGCAAAGCAGGGTGGTTCGGTTTCGCGCCCCTTTGTTTCCCACAATTCACAAGCTCGTTCAAAATTCTTTTCGCTCAGCGATACCCAGGCCAGCCAGACGAATTCTTCGCCAGTCTCGATGATGGGGATTTCGACACGACCGAGCACGAAAAAATACTTGTCATCGACGATGCACTGGTCGGATGACAGCTCGCAGCGTGATTCACGTTCGGCCTCTGGTATGTTGTACCAGATTTCTGGGGCAGACGGCCCATAACATAGTGAATATCCTTCATGGAATGCACCACATGTGGCGCAGGTAAAACCGGTGGGCATTTTTTTCCTGTTATTTGGAGTTGGGTGAAAGAGGCGGCAGGGTGCGCCGCGCGCACCATTCAAATTTCAACGAGCCGTAGTCATGAATCGGTGCGTCAAAAAACGGTGCGCACGACGCACCCTGCTGATTGCCGTTTTTTTCCTGCCAATAGCTTTACGCTCATCAATCCACAAACACCGTATCAGTCTTGCCCTGAGGCGGGATCTTGATGGCGATGGCTTTTACCGGGCCATTGCTGACGATGCTGCCGGCATGGGCCGTGCCTTTGGGGATGATGATCAGGCTGCCGGGTTTGAAGTCTTTGCGCTCTGTGCCCAGCCACATGCTGCCGCTGCCTTCAATGATGTACTGGATTTCATCGGTCTGTGGATGCATGTGCTTGGCGACATTGCCTGATTGTATACCGACCGTGGCATGGTCGGTAATGACCAGGGCGCGTGCATTCAAGTCGGCATTGCCGGTCTTGGGCAAGTCATCATGCTTGATGGCCAGCAAATCAATGATGGTGGCAGACAGGGCAGGTGCATCGGCGCGGGCGTCGCTGACGGCATGTTGTATCAAGGGCGAAGCGACCAGACCGGCAAAAAAAGCGGCGGCGATGGCAGATGTTTTGTTGATGCGCATGATGTCTCCAGGTTGTCAGTGTCGGATAGGGGGCAGAGTGGAATGCAAAGTGTGCAATACAAAGCCATGTCCGGCAAGAGATTTTCATTGTCACGACGGTATTGTTTGCCATGTGCAAGCCATGCTGTGGTTTCATTTACTTACCAGCGCAGGCGGCTTGCAATTTTCTGCTACAAATCATTACAAAACCCAGTCAACAAGGCTTTTATCATGGCCGTTAATGTCATCACATAGCAGGCATACCAAATGCCTGCACTGCCGCATCGTGCGGACATTGATCTGGAGAAAAAAATGAAAAGAATCGCACTTGGTCTGACGGCGATAGCTGCCGCAACCGCGTTGACAGGT
The DNA here is from genome assembly GCF_058788535.1 of Undibacterium sp. FW305-107. Lineage (NCBI taxonomy): Bacteria > Pseudomonadati > Pseudomonadota > Betaproteobacteria > Burkholderiales > Oxalobacteraceae > Undibacterium > Undibacterium sp. FW305-107. The sequence continues at coordinate 135,317 of NZ_JBYTAV010000001.1, read as the reverse complement.
TGCGTCGTGGCACCGCGCCCTTATTATCATGCACAACCTCAGCCTGTGTATACGCAACCAGCGTATGCACCTGGCGTCGTCGTGGTAGAAACTGCACCACCTGCACCCTACGCTGAAGTGATAGGTGTGGCACCCAGCCCTGATTATGTCTGGATAGGCGGTGCCTGGTTCTGGGAAGGTGGCCGCCATGTCTGGCATCGCGGTTACTGGTCGGCACCACGTGTTGGCCACGTCTGGGTAGGGCACCGTTGGGAATATGTCGGCCACTCCTGGCATTTCAGGGAAGGGCACTGGGCACCGCATCGCCGTTAATCCCGGCTACTGCATGAGAGCATGGCGCAGACTATTGCGCCGTGGCAGGTGGCATGCTTTAATCTTGCTGACAAAAATCAGTTGATCAATCCCATGCCATCTGCCCTTACCAACAGCCGCCGCCGTGCGCTGCTGTTTTTCCCCGTATTACTCTTGCTGGCCTCATCCCCCATTTGCGCCGCCAGCACTTACCAGAAAACCCGGATTGATGGCTGGACCCTGATGTTTGACCAGGGTTTGCAAACGGCAGATGCGGCATCCAGATCTGCCTTTATCAGTGCCTTGACTGATCAACTGGACAAACTCAGAAAATTGCCAGCCCAGGCGCAGGACAGTTTGCGCAAGGTCAGCATCTATGTCTCCAGTGGCACCTACCGCGCCTTTGGTGCACAACATCACCCCTCTGCACAATGGCTGCAGGAACATGACTACCCCGTTGAATTCGCTGGCAATATAGAAATCTGCAACTGGAAAGAATTCGCCACCCTGGTGCGCAGCCAGCCTTATGGCTTGTTACATGAAATGGCACATGCCTACCACTTCCAGCATCCAGAACTCGATGCAGCCATCCTGCGCGCCTATGAAAACGCCAAAGCCGCCGGACTATACCGCCAGGTCACGCGTGACCATGGCACAGCACTGCAAGAAGCCTACGCCATCAGCAATCACCACGAATATTTTGCAGAACTCAGCGAAGCCTTTTTTGGGGAGAACGATTTCTACCCCTATCAACATGCAGAATTAAAGCAATATGATGCGCGTGGGTATGCGATGCTGGAAAGTGTTTGGAAGATCTAGATTTTGCATGCAGTCCTTGAAATGCACTCGCACGTGCTCTGAGTCAGCAAGCAAATCGATTTGCTTGCTGACCGTTTTATAATTAGCCCATGAAACCTGCACAGGATAAAGCTGATGAAAGTATTGGAAGTATTGGAAGTATTGAACCGTAGCCTGTTTTTACAATTGAATGCTGGTGAACAGACTGGCGCTGGCGTGATCAGCATTGCAACGCTGATAGCCGAAGTGTTGATTTACCTTATCCCGCTGGCTCTTGTGCTTGCATGGTTATGGCAGCCTGAGCGCCGCCATCTGGCACTCAGGGCCTTCCTGGTGTGCTGCATTGCCCTTGGCATAGGTCAGTTGCTGGCTGTGTTCTGGCCACATCCCCGTCCCTTCATGATAGGGCTGGGGCATGCCTGGATGCCGCATGCTGCCGTTGCCTCTTTCCCCAGTGATCACGGTATCGTTTTTGCCAGCATGGCTTGCAGCCTTTTACTGGCGGGTGAGCTGGCCCTGGGTGTGCCGACTGCCATCATGGGTATTGCGGTGGCATGGTCAAGGATATTCCTGGGCGTGCATTTTCCGCTGGATATGCTGGGCGCTCTCGGGGTATCGCTGTTTGCCTATTTGTTGTTGTCACCCGTGTGGGCAAGATGGGGTGGCCCATTCATGCAGGCAATAGAAAAACTCTACCGTTATCTGTTGGCCTGGCCTATTGCCAAAGGCTGGATCAGGCCGTAGCCTCAGCTTTTGATCAGCGATTGAAATGGACTAAACAGCTTGCCAGCAACTTGATTACGGCAGGCTTGGAAATAAATAATGCGCCGCATGTGTGCGTCATGTACGGCACATATATTTTCCTGCGGCATTTGAGCACCATACGGCGCATTGCAATGCGTCTTACATCAAGGTAGTGATTTGAGTATCCTGTGTTGTATAGGATATGCATCCCATGAGATACGGCAAGTGGGGAAGCTATTTCCCCAAGCCTGCTTACTCTGCCAGTTTCACATTCATGGTAATGCGCGCCGTGAAGACTTTGACGCCGCCGCTATCGACCACATCCACGGTGACGATCTTGTCGCCTGCGGTTGTCCAGTCCAGGCCGCTGCCGTCTGCCACAGCCGTGACATCGGTCTTGGCTTTTGCCAGATATTCCACCGTCATGCCCTTTGGTATCCAGCGCCCGCCTGCGGGGATGGAGACGTCGGTCATGGTGCCTGCCACCAGTTCTGCCGCATTGCACAGCGCAATCGCATGGATGGTGCCCAGGTGGTTGGTGATTTCGCGGCGGAAGGGGACTTTGGCCTCGGCATAGCCTGGGCGCAGTTCACTCAGAGTGGGGTTGATGGTGCTGAAGTAAGGAGCCATCTGACATACCATTTTGCTGAACTGCTCGGGGCCACCGAGTTTGAACATCTCTAGCGCTTGACTCATTTTCTTGTCTCCTGAAGTGTAAATGAAATACCTATAATTAGAATAATATTCTAAAATAGAATTAAATTCTATTTAAGAAAAATATTCTAGAACATTTTTCTGTGTCAAGCGGTTTACTCGTGGGCGAGCTGCGGTATCATCGCCATCGAACTATCCTATTACTCATTTTCTGGCAGTATTGATTTGGCTACAGCAGACGTCCTCGAACGCAATTACCCCGGCAGGCGCGCGCAGTTAAAGCGCGATATCCTGCTGGGTGCCCTCGCATGTTTCAATGAACATGGCCTTGACCTGACCACGATAGAAATCATCAAGCAGCACTGTGATACCAGCGTCGGCAATATCTATCATCACTTTGGCAGTAAAGAAGGCCTGGTGGCAGCACTGTTTTTTAGTGCGCTGGAAGACCAGGCACGCCTGCTGGCAGACTATCTGGAGAAGGCCCGCTCGGCACAAGAAGGTGTGGCGGCGATTGTCTGCGCCTATGTAGACTGGGTGACAGAGCAGCCAGAGTTGGCGCGCTTTCAATACCAGGCGCGGGCAGCGATTGCCAAAGGGCCGCAAGCAGATGAATTGTCAGCCAGGAACCGTACCCGCAATAAAAACATGCATACATGGTGGGCCGCGCCTGGCAGGCGCGATCTGATCAAACACATACCGGATGATTTACTGCCATCGCTATTGATAGGGCAGGCAGAAAATTACTGCCGTGCCTGGCTGTCCGGGCGGGTAAGCACTTCACCAAAAAAATACCGTGAACACCTGACGCAGGCTGCCTGGAATTCTGTGGCGATGCATGCGATGGAGTGAAGCCCGGTAGGGTGCGTTGTAACGCACCATTTATTGATGAGTGTCAGTCGCGCAATGTGGTTTCGTTAAAAGATATCCTAAACAAAGAGATTGATTGGCGCGCAGCTTATTTTACGCAAAATCGGTGCGTTGCAACGCACCCTACATCCAGTAATGCGTCAACCATCGCCGTGATGTAGCCGTAACGTGAGGCGCATTGCAATGCGCCGCATGGTGTTCCATGGTTTTTGGGCAAACATGTGTGCCGTACATGACGCACACATACTGTGTATGTATTGCGCGCTTCTTCCGCTATCCCATTAATTGGATGACGCCAGACTACGCCGCGCAATCTGTAACTTTTGCATATTCACACGCTGCAATTCGACCCGCTGCAACTCCACCTGATCCAGCCGTACAAACACAAAGCCCTGCTTCAGGGTTTCTGCCAGTGCTACCGCCAGACCCTCGGCAGAGTCGGATGCCGGTTTGTTCATGTGCGCTATGATCACATCACCCGCTTGCAGGCGTTTGAATTGATTGATGATGGCTTGCTTGCGCAGCGTCGCACCCTGGTCTGCATTCAGTGAGAAACCGGCGATTTTGTAGCCCATGCGTTTGATCTCATCCATGGCCTGCGGGTCATATTTTGCGCTGGCACCGCGATACCATTGCGGGGTAGTACCCATCGTGCTGGTGATGGCTTTGGCACCTTCGGTGACTTCACGTTGCAGGCCTGCGATGTCGGGTTCACCCGCCAGCCCATAGACTTTCTTGCCGGGGCCGATGATGGCGGGGATGTGTTTTTCACCGTGGTCTTCAACATCAAACAAATCCAGGTTGGCCTTGATGATGGCAACACCGGCAGGATTTTTATCCAGCCATTTCTTGGTCACAAAGATGGTTGCGGGAATGCGTTTGCGTATTAAAAAGTCCAGCAACTCCGCATCAAACTTGCCCGAACAGGCATCCAGCGTCAGTGCTATTTTTTTGTCTGCGATTTTATTTGTGCTAATAGGCGTAGCGATGCGGTTGTGCACCTCTACGGGCATGGCCTGCGCAGATGAACACCAGGCGATAGAGGCCACAGCGGCGACGAATGAAAAGCATGCAGGGCGGCTGATGCGAAAAAGCATGTCAAATAAACTTATTTTTTCTATAAGCTGCGAGTATACGTAAATGCAGGCCGGAAGCAGCTTTAATTACATTTGGTAAAACTACAGGAACGTAGATAGTGTGTGCCAGCGCACAGACCCGTTCGCCGTGGCGCTTTAGTATGGTTTTACGTTGCAGAGATCGGTATCATCTGGCAGATAAGCTAGGGAGCAGAGCGAGGCACGTCTTAGAACTTGTTATCCACGGATTTCGATTCATCGTACAGATAGTACGGGCGTTTATGTCAGTTGGGTGACTCTAAAAGAACCTGCCAGCGGCAGGTTTTTTTTCGTGTTGAACCCGTGTTCGTGCTGCCGCCCTTGGCATGCCTGGATGTGCTTAAGCGTCTGAAGGCAGTCAGGCATGCAATGCGTTTGATGGCATCTGTGGGCCTGCTTAATTATCTTTAATTATCTGTTTGACAAACTATTCGCCATGGCATAGGGTAGCTGTTTTCTTCTGCGAGAGTTTTCGTTTATGAAATCCACATTTGTCTTGATCAGCATGCTGGCCGCCTTGTCGGCGACTACCCCGGCGTCTGCCGCCCAAAATAACAGTGGCAGCGTCAAAGTCGAGGGCGATGCCATGGTATCCACGCTTGATGGCGTGGGTGGCACCGTGCATGAAAACGGTAATGTGCTTGAACTCAAGAATGGCGAGTTAAGTCTCAACGGCATTGTCGTCTATAAAAAGAAAGGCGTACTCAAAGTGCGGCTGGTACACAAAGGCGAGACCTTCACCCTGACAGTCAATGGCAAGGACGTACCATTGCCTGAGATTAAACAAGCGCCAGCACTGACATAAAGATACCTGGGATTGCAGTCCGCAGCAATCTGCCGCAGACTGGTGCTGTTAGCTACTCTTGCTTCTTCGTATCCGGGCAAGTCGCTGGCATATTGCGCTGCTTGAGCAAGCTGACGAGGGGCTGGTTGTCGCCATTGATGGCTTCTGCATACAGCTGATAGCTATCGCCGTATTCCCCGGCTTCCGGGCAGATAAAATCCTTTAACTGCTGGTCGCTGAGTTTATTGAGGACTTCTACCACTGCCGGTGATACACGGGTGTAAGCGCTCATGACGCCATTGCCATCCTGGTTCAAGCGGCGCAAATTGGCACCGCTTTGTATCAGGTAAGCCAGCAAACCGGCACCACCATCCTTGGCACTTTCCAGCCCGCCTTTGATGCTCAGCCTGTGGGCCAGTGATTCTGCTTCCTTGCCATTCATTTCGCGCAGGCGTGACTGTATGCGTTTCTTGTCCGCTTCACTATAAGTCCCCATGTCAGGAAAAGAAAACCGTTGCAGCGTCCAGCTTTGCTGCGGCGACAGCATACTTGTATCAGCAGGGATGGCGTAGGGATCAACACCGGTATCCAGCGCATACAAAATGAGTTCAGCCTTGCCGCTTTGCATCGCCAGCGACAGCAGGGAGCGTCCATCAACCACCACTTTCATGTCCACGCCATGCGTCTGTAAATAACGCAAAGTTCTCAGTAGTTGATCTGCATCTGCCGCTTGCCCATCCTGAAATATCTCCCACCATGACGGTGCGGTCTTTTCGATGCCGACTGCATAAGCATACCTTGTGGAAGGGCAGATCAGCGACAGCTTCTGCTCGACAAACACGTCCAGCAAGCCAGTATCCATGCGCAACAACGCCGGGTTCAGGTAGCTACAGTAAGCATTGTCAGCGGCATTCTGTGCCAGCAGATCTGTCAGCATGGCACGCATCGCGGTGGCATCGGCTTTGGGCAACACGCATTCTTCCAGCACACGCTTCTTGGTCTCCAGATCGTGCCTGCCTGACGACAGTTCTGTTTCCAGCACGGCACGGTCACCGTCACAGGCACTGATGCGCAAAAGATTACGCTGCCAGGCATCCTGTTCATCTTGAGAGGCTTGTGCTATTTCCTGGTTTTTCTTTAATTGGCTGATCTGGTGCATGACATAACTGGTCGCCATGCTACCTGCCATGCATACCGGGAAAACCAGCAAAGGTGAAGCCAGCGCAATCAGAAGGCGCGGCAAGAAATTCTTCTTCAGTTTGATGAAAATCACGATCATCGCAATGACACTGAACACGAAACTACCAGCGGCAGCAACGAGGAGTTCTTCCAGGCCGGTGCTGGGTGCAAAGGCAAATGCGGTGCTGGTGAATGAGAAACTGAATAGTGTGAAAAACAGCCGGGTCAGGTTTGCTTTATTTTGCCTAGCATGTGCAGGCAATAATCTGAGGCTGCTGTGGTTTGTGCTGGTCAAGGTGTCGTCTGCAGTTCTATTGTGTGCGTGATTGCTACCAACAAACCAAGGAATTTGTTGGCAACTTTGCGACTATAGCATGTTGCGGATTGCACATGATAAATGTGGAGTCTCGTCAGGCAGTAAAGCTGTGAATGACTTCAATCTCGCCAACGATATTGTCATTCATCAGCTCAACATCTTCAGCCGGTATCCACCATTCGGTGTGAATGGCACCGCCAACTGTCTGGACTGGATACTTGTCCATGAAGCTTTTGTTGACCTCAAAGCGCGTTACGTAACCTGCGCCGCTTGCGGCCACATTCCAGTCCCTGGCAATCTGAATCGCATATTCAGCATTCGTCACCGGATAGAAAATCGGTTGTTCTGGCAAACGGGGTGGCCATTTCTTGTTGCCGCTGTCACGCACCAGTGCGAGCTCTTCTGGGCCGGTAGGGCGGTAGAGTGTGACGGTGGTGATGTTGTGCGTGGTCATGATGATTGGTTTCTGGATATTAATGTGCCGACTATAGTTTACTTATTTATTAATTGCAACTAACTTGGTTGTGTTTTTAATTTAAGTTGCTGGGCTGAGCATGACATTGTGCCTGGCCAGAACCGTGGTTTCGCAAATTGCATGGACGTAGCTAATGCTGCAATCCGTGCATGGCATCCATGATTTTAAGAGCAAAAGATCAAAATATGACAACTGGAGATTACATATTTCTGGATAGACTAATTTCAGTACCTGATAGTAGAAATGGGCTGATGCCTACGCAAGAAACAGCATTTATTATAAATCCCTCTAACAGGAGTTGAACGTGAAACGTCTATTGATCACATTGCTGGCAGTCTCATTCAACGCACAAGCTGAAGAGTCATTTAGTACCTATAGCTTCAAGGAGTATGGCTCACCGGGTTGGGGAGGCTCGAGTAACTTCTGGGCTCATCGATACTGGAATCCCGCCAAGTCGCGAGACGAATGCCGTTTTGACGGGTGCAAATTTAATACGGCCACTCATACTGGCATGGACTACGCAGTCAATAATCCAGACTATATAGATGCCGTCATGTCATACGGGTTTGGCAAGGTAATCGGGAAAAAAAAGGATTCGTATGGTCAGGTAAGCATCCGCAACTTGATCAGGTCTGGCGAGTATTTCCAGGTTAATCTATTGCACAGTTCCGGTCTGTCCGACGTCATCGTGGAGCGCAACTATATTGCCAAAGGCCAGTATATTGGAAAAAAAGGTGGAATAGGGGCGGGGGGAGTCACCGTCTACAGCCCGCATCTGCATGTAGAGATTGCTGATACCGTAAGCCTTGCATGGATTTATACAATTAGTGCTCGCCCTGGAGAGCTTGCTGCAAACAATAGTTTGTATTCTAAAGCATCGCTAACTGCGCATTACTCTACGACGGATATCAATTTGCGCTACTACGATCCTTTGGTTTTTGCGGCGAACAAGCGAGAGTTGATACCATCTCTTGGGAGAACCAGTACCACGTCCGAAGCAGATTATGATGTATTTGGCATTGCCAAAAAGGCGTTGTATGGCTTTCTTCCAATTCAGGGCAATCATAAGCGCTCAAGTATAGTGGTGCGGAAAACTGGCAACCGTAGTGAAGCCGAAGATTACACAAAATCAAGTAGCCTGACTGAAAAACAGAAATTTCTTGGGAATACTGTAGGTACAGTTCCATCTTCAGGTATTTCAGGTGTTACAAGCGATGGTTATGATGTTGGCGACTATATGTTTCTGCCTTTTTTGGAGCCTCTGGATGGAAGCGATTCCCGTTATGGATATCCTCTGAAGTTTTCAATCGTCAATGATGGGGACATTATTGTCGATAATGATCAGCTCAATACAAAGAATGGGGTATCAGTTGGGTCAGTCTTTGATGGCACAAGACCTTCAAATCTTGGCGCTGGTAAGGTACCTGGCTATTATCTGACTGCCAATCTCTTCAAAGGGAAGAGTGATGCATTTGCGCAATGGAAGCCAGGGACTGCGGCCAAATACAAGATTTATGTACATATTCCTGAGCGGGGCCCGAGTGCAAAGTCTGTTTTTTATAAAATAAAACCTGACGGCTCCAAAGTGTTGATCTCGAAACCGGTCGATCAAAAAAGTAACGGTAATAATTGGGTTCAATTGGTAGCAGAAGATAATACGGATATCTTTGATTTTAATGCGCTTGGCTATGTTGGACTGTCGCTGGGGACAGCAAGTGATGATAGAAATAAAGGAATAAGCACTTCTGAAGAAGTTGCAATTGACGCTGTCAAATTTGAAAAAATTTCGACAAGTAATACCAATGGCGGCAATACTGCCGCTAGTCCTATCGATGCCATGTATGCCAAATACCAAGGATATTTCGGGTTTAAATCTGGTTCAAATTATGGATGCTTCACTAGCTTCCTATGCCAGAATTTTGGTGGTGGCAAGATCATCGCTATGTATGTTTCGACCAGAGAGCTATATTGGTATGATGGTAGCCAGTGGTGGTACTTTGGGTATATTACTTGAAGTAGCTGTTCCAGATATTTTAACCATGAAAGTATCGTCGATGCGTTTGTAGTTTTTCAAATCAATCGCAGTTGTGAACAGTGGTTTGAATCTGACGTCCTTGATGAGGAGTGATCTCTCATCGCCTGAAAAACGCCCCAATAAAATGGGGCGTTTTGCATTGATATTTAAAAAAAATTAATGGCAGGGAGTAAGGGTGATGGTTTACGCGCCTGAATATGTTCAGGTTAATGAAAAATTTATTATTCAACTCCAGTTGAAGATCGGCACCCGCGACATCTTGCGCCAGTTGTGATGATCTCCTTCGGTCTTTCCTTTCGATAAAAAGTATCAGCCACTGCAGCTCGTATATTTGACCTCAATATCAGAAATAGAATGATTAATTGATAACTTAATTGTATGATTGAAAGTAGATTCTTTTTTAATCTTTTGAGCAAATCAATTTTCAGCGAAACTTTGATCAAACACGGTTTCGTACATTCATCCTCGGTCATGATGCTGCTGCATCGCTTGCTGTATTTCATGCCCAGAGCTTTGCTGATTAATACGGGGGACATCTATGAGTAGTTTGGATTTGGGGAATTTTCTTAGACTTGAAGCAAGAAAACAATTAGTCAGTGATTCTGAACTGGCCAGACGAGCCAGGATCAGCAGGACCGCGCTATTGAAAATACTGAATGGTGAAGTCCAACAACCAACGGTCAGGACATTGGCCAATCTGGCGTATGCACTTGACCACAATCCACATCATTTGGTCAGTTTATATCTGGCAGGAACATCTTCACCACCAAGAGGGACATGGCGTAGAACCCGGCGAAATGACACCAGTCACTTTGTTAAGGATGTCACTTTCCCTGATGGCGATATCGTTTTAATTGGGCAAAAGTTTCTCAAAATATGGGAAATTGCAAATCGGGGAGAATTGCCCTGGATAGGTCGCAAACTCGTTTGCCAGGATCAAAACTTTATTATTTATAGAAAACTGGGTGATTCTTATGTGCAATTAAGTTATTCATTAGTACCTGAGTATCAGGAAATACCTGTTCCTAACACATTGCCAGGCGATTCTGTGGCACTAGAGGTTGAATTTATTGCTCCCGAAACGCCCGCTTTGGTAGTTTCATACTGGAAAATGGCTGATGAAAATGGTGATCTGTGTTTCCCTGAAATGGAAGGGTTAAGATGCTGTGTAAGTGTCATGGCAGTCTGATCAATTTATTTATTCGCTGGAACATATAATAAAACTTAGCAGCATTTGTAGGCCTGGCCATCAGTGCCATACCCGGAGGCACTGATGACCATTGCATGGTACAGCGGAGACAGCCTGGCGCAATCACACTTAGCCAAGCTTCCAGTCCAGAGTATGTCAATCAATGGCAACGGTCTTCACTATCACATCAGGTAAGGCCCGAAGTAGCCAATGTCATGTGAAATCAGCGTTGCCACAAAAAGCCTTGAGAAACTGCATTGAGCATTTACGTCTTTGGATATCTGGTACCTTAGTAGATACTCCGTGCACTGGAAATGCACGCGGCTATTTGCGCTTGGGTGACTCTCATGACTTTATTCCAGCTTATCCCCGCTTCACCTTATCCCTCTCCTTCACCGAGCGCATCAAGACCTTCCACTTGGACCTTGCCGCAATCCTGTCTAGCGGGGTTTGCTGGTTGCGGCGGGTTTCGCGTAGTAGCTTTTGATAGTTCCTGAGCCTGTCTTCATCGACCACGGCACGCACGGCGCAGCCGGGTTCGCTTTGGTGGCTGCAGTCGCGGAACTGGCATTCTGCGGCCAGGGCGTCGATGTCGGCAAAGCTGGCGCTGAGGGCTTCTTCGTCGAGGTTGAGTTGCAGGGTGCGCAGGCCGGGGGTGTCGATGATGCAGGCACCGCCTGGGCACAGGTGTAGTGAACGTGCGGTGGTGGTGTGCTGGCCACGACCATCACTGGCGCGCACTGCACCGGTATCTTGCGCGCTGCTGGTCAGCGTATTGGTTAGCGTCGATTTGCCAGCGCCGGATGAACCCAGCAAGATCAGCGTCTGGCCCGCCGCCATCCATGGTGCCAGCATGTCTGCGGCCATGCTGCTTTGGCCGTTGACGGCAAACACCGGCACACTGGCGGACAGGCGCTGCTCTACCTCTGCCTGGCGAGCCTGCGCATCTGCATGCACGTCGGCCTTGGTCAGTACTACGACGGGCGCAACTGCGGCGGCATGTACCAGTGCCAGATAACGTTCCAGCCTGCGCAGGTTGAAGTCGCTGTCCAGCCCCATCACCAGCAGGGCAGTATCGATGTTGCTGGCCAGTGCTTGTCGCCGCCCTTCATTATTGCGTCGTGCCAGATGCGTCATGGGCTGTATGCGGGCGATGAAGTGGTAGCCACTGGCGGCATCGCCGCTGATGTTGCTGAGCAAGCCCCAGTCGCCAACGGCCAGGCTGTCATCGTCTGCTGCCAGTTCATGCAAGAGGCGCGGCAGGGCGCGGGCTTGCATGGTGTTCATGCCATTGTGGGCGACCAGGCTGTCGCGGTGTACTTCAGTAATGCGCACCATTTGCAACGTGGCATTGTCGGGATGGGCGGCGTCAGCATAATCTGCTGCCAGTGCATGCAGCTGGTTGGCGATAGTAGGTGTCAGGCCGATCAGGCGCAGGGATGCGAAATCAAAATTGATCATGATAAGTGTGTGTCCAGATTCAGGCGTGCATCGCTTTTTGGATGCACTAAACCATCCCGCAGGCACAGCAAAAAACTGGGCGTGCAGGAACGAAAAAAAGAAAATGGAAGTCGGCGCGCAATCAGGCGCGCATCAATACACTAGCGATGAAATTTTAAGACGCCAGAAAATGATGTAGGCAGCGATGTGTGCAGATCAGGCAGCCGACAAGAGGGCAATATCCGTGGTTCTCATGATGTTGTCTCCTGTGGTAGTTGATGGAAGTCGTAGTGTGCCAGCAGTGAGCGATGGCGTCAACAGGAAAAACTGCCTGCTGGCCTGCATGCGGCCAAGCCACGCCAGGCGCCGACCTCAGTGTACCCGCTCAGGAAGAAATAATATCAGTTACATCGATGTGACCAATGCCTGTGAGTTTGACCAGGACGTCACCGTAACCAACGTAATTACCAATATTGCTTTTATGCTGATAAAGATAGACGCCAGCCGCTTCGCCGCTATCTACGGCGATGATATATGCTTGTCCGGCTGCCCATAATAATGCTTGCTTTGACGCGATAGCGCCATCGATAATATTTTTTGGCAGGCTGTCGAAGTCAGAAGTAGTGATCGCGAAATAGCCAAGTGTTGTCGCCGCCAATCCTGTGATGAACTTGTCTGTACCAGTAGCATTGAAATTGCTGATCGTCGTCAGCGTATTTTTGATGTTGCTGAATGAATTAGTTTTTATATTTAACAGATCGTTCCCATCACCGGTCGTAGCAAGCAGTAAATTTGTTGCGCTAAAGCCACTGGTACTAAAATTGAATGTTCCTGATTTGCCTTCTGCTTCGACTATGTCTACTATGCCGCTGACACCTAGGACGTTGACGGAGGCTCCCGGCACATTGACATTCACCCTGGTAGAAGAACTGCTTGCCGACGCGCCCAGTGATAGCATGCCCGTGCCATCCAGGTTAATGATGACAGGGCCAGTGCTAAGAGCTGCTGCAGTAGGCAAGAAAGTGGAATACTGAGAATTATGAGGTCCTGTCATGCTGACATTGACAGCACCTGTTGCTGCGTCATTATAGATATAAGACCCCGCCCGCATTCCCAGGCCAGTGATGGTATAAGAGCCTGCGCCACCAAGTTTGAGCATGGAAGTCATATTGCTGACATCGACAGTGGCTGCCCCATTACTCACTATTGAATGCAGTCCGTCATTATTGTCTCTGAGCTTAAGCGTGCCACCTTTATCCGTCAGGCGGATATCACGAAACTGGCTATTCTCTATGAAGAACTTGCCATTACCACCTAAAGTCAGGCTGGATGCCTTGACAGAAGTGATGTTGACCTGTTGGCCATTGTTCACCGTCAGCGCACTATCATTGGTGCCGTACATATTGATAGCTATGGCGCGCGAAGGCGAGAGCGTCAGTCCGCTTTCGTCACCCCGCAAAATGATACTGTTGATACCCAGCATATTGGCTGTGCCGACAGTCGCAGCGCCACTATCTGTAATTTCCAGTATATGTTCACCAGCTGTCGCATTGATGAAATTAAGGGTCGCGGTCGTCAGGTTGGCATTTGTTGTTCTGATATAGGCGCGCCCCTGTTCTGCTGCCTGAATCACGCTCTGATTAGCCCCACCCAATGTAACCGATGAACTGCCGGTAATATTATTGAGTTGCACGGTCTGGCCGGCCAGATTGCCCAGTACGATATTGTCGCCGCCGTTAAGCTTATTGGCGTTGATGTATTTGAAGCTGTTCATGAAATCTGCGCTAGCAAAACTCGTGTCCGAACCCGCTTGCAAGTTCAGGGTTTGTACACCCGTGACGGTGGTTGATGCATGGCTGACTGGTGAAAAATAGGTATTCACATTCAATGCAACATTGCCCCCACCACCGGTCAGGCCGGTATTGGGTTTGAGTAGCTGAGCATCATCTGCAGAGAAGCTGAAGTCAGCATTCTTGCCTGTATTATTCTGACCAGGAATTACTTGAACTATCGTGGTATTGGCGAGTCTGTCGCTACCGAAGGGGGCACTTAAAATTATCTTTTCTATCGCTATGCCCAGGTTGTTAACTGCATCGGTGCCACTTGCATTATCAACCACGGGTGCCAGCCAGTTCTTGGCCAGGTTAAATACAGTGCCACCCATGTTATAGGCATAGCTTGCCGCTGCATCCTTTGCCAGTTTTTGAGTGAAGGCAATTGACGCCGCATTCTTGGCCTGTACTGCCACATAATCTGCCCCGGTAGCACCACTCAAAATCGCAATCGCTGCCGCACCTATGCTGACCTTGCCGGATTTGATCTGGGTGCTCCAATAAGCCAGACCCTCTGCGTCAGCTTTGTGGTTGAACAGATTGTTATACAGGGCATTGATGGTTTGTTCAGTCGTGAACCCGGCAAAGGCACTGGCATATTCCTTTTGTTCAGAAAAGCTTTGTGCGATCTGCAGCAGGCTCAGCTTCGCATCCTTCCAGTAAGCCAGGCCCGCTTTGTCGGCAGGGCGGTTGAAATAAGCAATGTACAGATTCTGGATGTCGACTTCAGTGGCCATGTAAAAAAACCTTGATGCAGAGTGAGGTGCATGGCATAGACATGCCAAAAGAGTCGGCATCATCGCAAAAAACAGGGCGAATGTATACATGCAGGCACCTTTGTCCTGATGAGACATGCTGCGCAGGATGCAGCAAGAGAGGGCTACCTGACACCTGCTGCCGCAAGTGTCGGTTCACCTATATCAGATTCGCTTCAAGTTCTACTTCAAGTCCTGTTCACCGATACCCCGCCATCCACCAGCATGGAGGAACCCGTCATGAATGAAGACGCATCCGATGCCAAAAACAATGCAGCCTGGGCGATTTCTTCTGGCTGCGCCAGACGCTTCAAGGCATGCAGACTGGCGACATGGGCCATTGCTTCTGCTGTGTGGTTCATTTCATGCGCCATCGGCGTCTCTGTACCGCCAGGCAAGATCGCATTCACGCGTATGCCCTGCGCACCAAATTCTGTCGCCAGTGCCTGTGTCAATCCATTCAGCCCGGCCTTGCTGGCGGCATAGGCAGCAACGCCAGGGAAGCCAACAGTATGGCCGACAAAGGTGGATGTAAAAATCAGGCTGCCACCACCACGTTTCAGCATGGCTGGGACTTGATATTTGGCACCAAAAAATGCACTGTTCAGATTGATGTCCAGCGTATCTTGCCAGCCTGCCGCAGACACTTGCGGCGTCGCCCCCATTTCACCCATGGTGCCTGCATTATTGAATGCAATGTCCAGGCCACCAAATTCACTGACGGCAAAATCAACCAGGGTTTGCGCGTACTGCTCGTGGCGGACATCGCCTGCAATACCAACGGCACGGCCACCTGCCTGCTGTATCTGTGCCACCAGGCTGTCAAGCCCAGCCTGTCGGCGCGCACCTGCGATCACTGTTGCTCCCGCGCTGGCAAACAGCAAGGCGGCTGCCCGGCCTATGCCGGAACTGGCACCGGTGATGATGGCGACTTTATTGTTCAAGACTTTCATACTGTTTTCTCTTTGCTTCTAGTTGGTAAGAGATTGCAGTATTGGTTTTGGAGGGCGCTATGTCTCGCCAGAAACGGACGAGGGATTTAAAAAGGACTATGCATGTAGGAAATCGCCGACCTGATTTTGAGAAAGACGCCATTTAATTTGCCGTGCCGGATTGCTATCCTTCATTCATTACAGATGCGTAAAAATGCATAGAATGCGCGCAAATTTTCTCAAGAACAACTTATTGTCAGGAGCAATCCATGGCTGGATTTACACCGGAATTTATTTCTCAATTTAACTTGCGCAGGCAGTTCGCAAGACCTGGCCTGGCAATGTTGTTCTTGAGTTGTATGGCAGCAGCATCTGCGGCTGATACCACTGTGTCTCCCGCGCTGGATCGTGCCAGCGTATCAATCGGCGCATTTAATGCCGACACCAGTTTTCAACTGGGTGTCAATACCCCCTCGGGCCGGTATGAGACGCCGTCTTATGATGGCGAGAGAATTATCATACCCAGAGTGAAGGCAGATTTTTTGCTTGGTCACAGCCAGGGTATTTCCCTTGACTATTACCGCTACGATAAATCCTACTCATCCAACCTGGACGGTAGCACTACCCTGAATGGCCAGCCCCTGAGTGGCACTGCCGCACTTGCCGCCAAAGCGCGTTTGGAAATTGGTCAGGTGGCTTATAAATGGTGGATAGGTCAGGGCGCAGATGTCGTGGGCTTGGGGCTGGGCGCAGCCTATTACCGGGCAAGGGTAGGCGGTACAGTGAGTGGCACAGTGGCTGGCGTAAACAGCAATGGCGCAGATACGTTTGAGCGCAGCACGTTTGCCCCCTTGATTGAACTTGGCTGGCGCCATGCATTTTCACCAGCGGTGCGGATGTTTACAGAAGCTTCAGGCATCAAAAAAAATGGCGGCAGTATCAACGGGCATATCTACACGGCGACGATAGGCGCAGAGTGGTTCCCGGTTGAGAATATCGGTATCGTGGCGGACTACGGCATATCCAAAATCGACCTCACACGCGACCTTGGCCGCGAAGACAGCGCACAATTGAATCTGCGTCTGACAGGGCCTTCTGTTTATTTGAAAGCGCGGTTTTAAAAAGTATGGGCTTGTTGGTAGCCTGTTGGCAGAAATCGAATTTTCGTACTGTAGGGTGCGTTATAACGCACCGCATGAGACCTAAAAATGATGCGAATGATCAGCTGGTTGAGAGATTTAATGAAAAATAGTTCCTTAGGGTAGTTGATCGCCCAAGCGGTGCGTTGCAACGCACCCTACTTTTTTAAGCGGAGGGCAGAGTGCCAGGCATTGTTTCTTTTAAGGAGGCGAAGATGGCAGACCCTGTCCCTGAGCCGTCATGCACCGTATGCAGGCGTGGTGTACGGGGCAATGCCAGCCCTACATCACAGCCATGATCTGGCGATATTTGTTGATGCATCTTATTTTCCCAGCAAGAAATTGGATGTGGTCTGGCTGCCAAGCTGAACCGGCGCTTCGGTTTCGTCCTTCAAGGCCACCCCCGTCAGTCCACGCTTGCGCGCTTCAGTCAGCAGGTAATGCAATTTATAGGCAGCCTCATCATAGCTTAGACCATCCGGGCGGATGTTGGAGATGCAGTTGCGGGCAGCATCTGTTAAACCTGGCTGTGGTGCCCAGGTCAGGTAGGCACCCATGCTGTCAGGCGAACTCAGGCCAGGTCTTTCACCTATCAGTACCAGCACGGCGCGGGCGTTGAGTAGCGCGCCTGTTTCATCACCGATGGCAACCCTGGCCTGGGTGGCGATGATGATGGGTGTCATGCTCCAGTTTTCAGGCGTGAGTCTGGCCTGCAAGCTTGCCATGAAGGGTAAGGCATTTTGTGCGACGGCAGGGGCTGACAAACCATCTGCAATGACGATGGCGAGGTCAGTTGGTGGTGATGACAATTGCCCCAGATGCTGACGCGATTCCTCATTCAATCTGCGACCTAGGTCGGGTCGCTGCAAATAAATATTGCGGTCGAGCGCGGCGCTGTTGACGTGCAGGCTCTCGTACCCAGCCTGTTGCAAGGCCTGCGCCAGCGCGTTCACATCCAGCGCCTGATGCACGGCGTCGCGGGCACGCGCATGGGCGAGCTGGAAAGCCAGTTGCGCACCGGTAGGCACACTGACACCGGCACGGCCCAGGGCGATGCGCGCCTGGGTGAACTGACGCAGGGCTTGCCAGGGGTTGGCATGGACGGGGGGCTTGTTTGTGCTCATCTCTTTATTGAATTATTTCAAACGTCGCAAGGCAGTTTCAAAACCACGAGGCAGGGCATCGTGCAAATGCAGTTGCTCATCGTGCTTGTATATTTCCATCTGCTTGAGCCAGGCTTCAAACTCAGGTGCTGCTCGCAAGCCGAGTACGCGCCGCAGATACAGTGCGTCATGGAAAGACGTGCTCTGGTAATTGAGCATAATGTCGTCTGAACCCGGCACGCCCATGATGAAATTGCAGCCTGCTGTCGCCAGTGAAGTCAGCAGAATATCCATGTCATCCTGGTCAGCCTCGGCATGGTTGGTATAGCAGACATCGCAACCCATGGGCAGGCCCAGCAGCTTGGCGCAGAAATGGTCTTCCAGTCCTGCGCGTATGATTTGCTTGCCATCGTACAGATATTCAGGCCCGATGAAACCAACCACAGAATTCACCAGCAGTGGCTGGAATTTGCGTGCCACGGCATAGGCACGTGCCTCGCAGGTTTGCTGGTCCATGCCATGGTGCGCATTGGCTGAGAGGGCGCTACCCTGGCCGGTTTCAAAGTACATGACATTCTGGCCCACCGAGCCGCGGCCCAGCGACAGCGCGGCATTGCGTGCTTCTGCCAGCAAGGCCAGGTTGATGCCAAAACTGCTGTTGGCCGCCTCGGTGCCCGCTATCGACTGGAACACCAGGTCCACCGGCGCACCACGCTCGATTGCCGCCATGGTATTGGTCACATGCGTGAGTACACAAGACTGGGTAGGTATCGCATATTGTTCTATGATGGCAGCCAGCATGTGCAGCAGTTTGATCACTTGCGGCACGTTGTCGCTGGCGGGGTTGATGCCTATCACTGCGTCACCACTGCCATACAATAAGCCATCGAGTATGCTGGCGGCGATGCCGGTGGTATCGTCAGTAGGGTGATTAGGTTGCAGGCGCGTGGCGATGCGGTTTTCCAGGCCAATGGTATTGCGGAATGCGGTGACAACGCGGCATTTTTTAGCCACCAAAATCAAATCCTGTACCCGCATGAGCTTGCTGACAGCGGCTGCCATTTCGGGCGTGATGCCGGGTGCCAGTGCGCTTAGCGTCGCAGTATCTGCCGCATCCGACAACAGCCAGTTACGAAAATCCCCCACGCTTAAATGGCTGATGGTGGCGAAGGTGGCGGCATCGTGTTCATCAATGATGAGGCGGGTCACCTCATCGCTTTCGTAAGGCACCAGTGCTTCATTGAGGAATATTTTCAGCGGCAAATCAGCCAGGCACATTTGCGCCACCACGCGTTCCTCTGCTGAGTTTGCGGCAACACCTGCCAGCAAGTCGCCAGAACGCAGCGGCGTGGCCTTGGCCAGCAAGTCCTTGAGGTCGCGAAACTGGTAAGTGCGCGTGCCGACGATGTGGGTAAATTGTGCTGCCTTCATGCTCATCTTGCTGCGGTTTCTGTCGTCATGGGATTGCTGTCTTCTTCATCCTGCGTAGTCGCAACACGTTTGCCAACAGTCATGACATGGTAAATATAAGCCAGCCCCAGGAAGAGGCAAAAAATCCCGAATATCAAAGCATTATAATAAATCATGGTTGCCATGCAGATGCAGGCACTGATCAGTGCAAACGCTGGTGAATAAGGATAAAACGGCGCACGGAAAGGCCGTACCGTATCAGGCTCGCTGCGGCGCAGTTTGAACAAGGCCAGCATGCTGACGATATACATCAACAGCGCGCCAAATACACTCATGGTGAGGATATTCGCTGTCAGGCTCTGGCCGCCTACCTTGATCAGTTCATCGCTATAAATCGCAGCGATGCCAATGGCACCACCCGCCAGAATTGCGCGGTGTGGCGTCTTGAAACGCGGATGGATTTTGGCAAAAAAATGCGGCAGATAATTCTCGCGCGCCAGCGCAAAAATCTGCCGTGAATAACCAAGTATGATGCCGTGGAAAGACGCAATCAAACCAAACAGGCCCAGCCACACCAGCATGTGCAGCCAGTTGCTGTTATTGCCGACCACCAGCTTCATCGCCTGCGGCAAGGGATCATTGATATTTGATAATTTGGTCCAGTCACCGACGCCGCCGGCAAACACCATGACACCTATCGCCAGCACCACCAGGGTGATGATGCCACCTATGTAGGCGATGGGGATGGAACGTTGCGGGTTGCGCGATTCTTCTGCCGCCATTGCCACACCCTCTATCGCCAGAAAGAACCAGATCGCAAACGGGATGGCTGCAAACATGCCTGGTAGTGAGGCGATACTGAAATGATCCTGCCCGGCCCAGCCACCTTTGGTGAAATTGCTCATGCTAAACCCCGGCGACACCACGCCCATGAACACCAGCAATTCAAATATCGCCAGCAAGGTAACTGCCAGCTCAAAATTGGCGGCGATCTGTATGCCCAGGATATTCAGCGTCATGAACACCAGATAAGCCCCCACCGCCGCCGTCTTGGGATTGATTTCAGGAAATTGCACATTCAGGTAAGCACCTATCGCCAGCGCAATGGCCGGCGGTGCAAACACAAATTCGATGAGGGTAGCCGCCCCGGCAAAGAAACCACCCAGAGGGCCAAAGGCGCGCCTGCTATAGGCAAACGGCCCGCCCGCATGCGGTATGGCCGTGGTCAGTTCAGTGAAGCTGAAGATAAAGCTGGTGTACATCGCCGCAATGAACAGCGCTGTGACAGTGAAACCCAAAGTCCCTGCAGAAGCCCAGCCATAACTCCAGCCAAAATATTCGCCCGAGATGACCAGCCCCACCGCAATACCCCACAACTGCAAACTACCCAGCGTAGGTTTCAACTGCGCAGTCGTGCTTGACGTGGCCTGATCAGGTGTCATGGTTAGCCTCACTGTGGGGGTAGGGGTGAGTCAAGTATCCATGATTCGGGGAGTTATCACAAGTGCCAGAGTTGGGTTGGAGGGGCATCGTAGGTTGGGCTGATGAAACGTAGCCTAGCGAGGCCCGGCCCAACCTACGATAATTTTTTCTTCCGCCTTTGATACAAAGTCTCAATCAAACCCATCGTCCAGCACATGGGACACCCACGCATCAACAAAAATGCACCAATGAGTGCCAACCCTGACCATATCATGCCAAAAGGTTCGAGAAGGAAAGCGGCAATCACCAAACCCAACGCACCAATACCGCGCAGCAAATGCACCGTCACGGACGTACTACAAAACATGATTGCCTCCGTCACGCTCAACAACTCCGGCAAATCCCGCATCCTCAGGCGCACCGTCCTTGAGCCAGTAACCACTGTTGAGCAGTTGCTCGCGGACCTGTGCACGGGCGCGGTGCAAACGGCTTTTGACGGCTTCCAGGCTCAGGCCCAGCTGTGCTGCAACTTCGGGGGCGGTCAGTTCATGCACGTCGCGCAATATCAGCACTTCACGGTAAGGTGGTGACAGGCGTTCCATGGCGCGCACCAGATCCAGCCGCAGATCGGTTGGTACTGTGGCAGCAGTGGGCATGTCGTTTTCGCTGAGTTCATCAAGAGCATCATGGTATTTCTTGACGCGGAACAGACGAAAGCATTCACGTTCAACGATGCGGAACATCCAGGTGGCAAAGGTGGCAGCACAACGCAGCGCACCTACCTTGCGGTACAGCGACCACAAGGCCATTTGCACTGCGTCTTCGGCATCCTCGGCATTTGAGCAGGTTCGGCGGGCAAAGCGTTTGAGGTCTGGCTGACAGACCGTCAGCAGCTCGGCAATGGCAGCGCCGTCACCTTGCCGGGCAGCTTCAATTAATTGAGGGCGGGACAGGTTCATCTCAGTTATCCAGATATTTGCGCCCCACCATGGCGCAGGCGGGGCAAAAGCCGACGAAGGCTGTCATGAGCATGGTGACAGCACTGGCAATGATGGCCCAGTTCAGCATGCCGCCAACTTTACCACTGTATGCCAGCCAGAACAGCAGCAGGCCACTGACGATGCGCAGGGCGCGTTCCCACAGGGGAAGATTGCGTTTGAAATGGAACATGGTGAACTCCTGGTCGTGAATGATACTAAGCAAGAGTGTCCGCCCACGCAAAAGGATTCAGCTATTTTGAAATAAATCAGTTCAAACCTAAAATATCCCCCACTGCCTGTTGCAATTGTTCTACCAACTCGGCATCCATGTATTTGTATTCATCGGGTATATCCAGCACATGCACAGGCTTGTGTCCTATCAGGTTGCGGTAACTGGCCATGAGGCGTGACTTGTGTTTCTCTTCCATGACAAAAATGACTTCTGCCCATTCTATGTCAGCAGTAGAGACAGGGTGGCGGGCATTGGGGCTGGTGCCACCAGAGCGGGCGCGCACCATGGGGTGCTTGCGCCAGACTTGCTCAGCAGTCGGGCTGCGCCACTGATTGCGGCTGCAGACGAAGAGGGCGTTGATGGGGGTATTGGACATGATAACCTGCTTCAATGTTAATGTTGGGCAGAGCTGGAAAACACATTCATCACAATGACGCCTGCAATGATCAATGCCATCCCTATGAAGGCTGGCATGTCCAGCTTTTGCCCAAACATGAACCAGCCTACGGCAGTAATCAGCACGATACCCACACCCGACCATACAGCATAAGCGATACCTACTGGTATTACCTTCAGCGTCAGCGACAAAAAGTAAAAAGCCAGCGCATATCCCGCAACCACCAGCACCGAAGGTGCAAGCCGCGAGAAACCTTCGCTGGATTTGAGCGCGGATGTGGCGATGGTTTCTGAAACGATGGCGATAGCCAGGAAGAGCCAGTTTTTCATGATAGGTGTCCTTGGTGAGAGGACATTATGCATGCTGGGGGACGGGCTGAACAGTCTTGTCAGATCGACGAATGTTTGAGCAAATTTAGAATTTTAAGAAGATATTTGCAAGCTGCCAGATCAAAATATGCAGAAAGAAACGCAAGGTGAAAAAAAACAATTCCCTTAAAGGTGGCGCTTGATAGTGCGTTAAAAGAATGACTAATCTCGTAGTTCACACATGATTTGCATATACAGATTAATGCATGTGATTTTCTTCAAACCAGCCGTGTCAACGCACATCATTCTAGCGCCAATTTGTTCAATTACTGCTAATGCATTCTCCCGGCCTGCCTAAAAAAATCAATGCCTGTCCGGCCCCTTTTTTTTCTTCCTGCATCCGTGCAAGCAGGGAGGTATCAATTTCTCCAGGTTCTGTTTGGCGCATGCAGATATCTCTCAGATAAGGAAGAATCTCGGTTTCACGCTCACGGATTATTTTGTTCGATGCAGACCGAATTTCAGTTGTAAATCCTGAACATCTCGCATTATCAATGTTGAAGCCAGGTGCAAGATATATGACAACATCACCCGTGCTTTTGATATTGATGGGGTTGTTTCTGGCGCCGATTTCTTCTATGCGTTTTTTGATGGCATCACTTACGAGCCGTGGTTCAAAGCATGGGTCTGATTTCGCAGATACTTTATCGGATGCGCAAGAAACCAGAACCAGACAGGATGGAATAAGTAATAGAGCTTTCAAAACTTTCTTCATGTTATCTCCAGTAGTGGAACATCGGGCAGCGGTGACTAACTTCATGCTTATCAAGTTTGAACCCATTAGGAGTTTGAAGACATGGGGAAGATAGGGGCCGTACAGTTGCAAAAATAGATATCAAGATATTGCAGCATGAGAATAGTCACTAATTGTTAATTTCATTACATTAATCATTGAATAACATTGTAATTATGCGTAATATTTATTGCAATATATTTGTTAGGCCGGGCTCCGGGATTGATCTGTCTTGTAACTATGGTTAGTCATTTGTTATTCGTAAGGTATTTTCACAACGCCGGAGGGTTTATGAGTACTAATGCGTCTAAATGTTTGATGGCAACAGTTTTCGTGATTTCTGGATGCAGCACATTTCCCAATCAGATTGCCGGGCCTACAATTAATCCACCTCAAAACAACAGCGAGCTAAAAGCAGATTACAAGCTCAACGATAAATCAATTATTGCCGGTGAAACCAGCGACTGGGCAACAGGAATTCTCCCGGTTGAAACAACTCCTAAAGGCATTAAATCTCAAATAATGGCACTCCGTGGAGCTTATCGTGAAAGAAATAAAAAGCTATTAAATGAAGTGGATGGTCTTAACATGTCGCAGTTGGCCGGCATCGTGATTTCTGCAATCGGTGTGGGGATAGGAGATGTCACTACGCGTAATGCTGGCGCGGGAATAGCAGGTTTGTCTTCCTTCTGGTCAGATCACTTCCAGACGATGAAGCAGGCAATCAATTATAAAACTGCGGCTGATGCACTAGATTGTGTTTACCGCGACTTTGATGCGATACCTCAAGATTTATTACAGCAG
Source organism: Undibacterium sp. FW305-107 (assembly GCF_058788535.1). Taxonomy (NCBI): domain Bacteria; kingdom Pseudomonadati; phylum Pseudomonadota; class Betaproteobacteria; order Burkholderiales; family Oxalobacteraceae; genus Undibacterium; species Undibacterium sp. FW305-107. The sequence continues at coordinate 111,320 of NZ_JBYTAV010000001.1, read as the reverse complement.
GCATATAGCAGCAACGGCATGTTTATATTTTCCAAAGATGAATTCGCCAAGAACACGGAAACGGATAAAGCGGTCGCAGAGGGCTACGAAACTTTGTCGAATTTGTACATCAAACTCAATGATACGGTTTATGCAATCGACCAGAAATTAAGGTCGCTACAGGCCAGTGTCACCATTGCCAAAGTGGACGTGTCTGACATACAGGCAGCTGTTACCAATAAGAGCAAAGCTCAGGCAACGGCAGATGGGGCAACGAAAAAAATATCTTCTGAATTGAAACCGGCGCTTCTTGAAAACGCAGGCAAAGCTGGTCGTGCCGCATCTGTTGCCGAAGCGGCGCGCCAGAGATCGACACAGGCTGAAGGCTATAAGCAAAAGATGTCGAGCCAGATCCCTGAGCAACAAAACATCGTTGAAAACCTGAAACTAAAAAGGAATGAATTGACACAGTCGAGATTGTCCAGCGTCAATTCTGCTCAGGAATCACTGCAGGGAACAAGAAACAGAGAGATCGCCAGAGATGCTCAGACAATTGCTGAGGAAAATAAATTAATTGCCAGCTTCGAAAAGGAAAGCAGAAAATTGGCAAATTACGTTGAGCTTCAGAAAAAAGCTGAAGACGACGCAACTGACGCCAGGGGAAAGTTGTTTCAAGCCGAAGCCGATACAAAATCGATTCAAGAAGAGAGGAATAAGCTTGAGTTGCTTGCCTCGTTATTAAAATCGGGCTTCTTTGATAAAACCCTGTTATTACCTGCAAATGCGTCAACTTGTTTGACAGCGATGGGTAAATGACCTGCCGCATCAATCACTGTTTTAATCGACATAACAGTACTTTTTTTCCCGACAAAACTTAGCCATGAGATTCTTATGCCAAATCTAGCCGATGAAGTTCCAATTCCACCAAAGGATCAGATGAACCGCAATCTCTCGTCAGCGACCGAAGGGAGTATGCTAAAAATCTTGGGGATCCCAGGAAAATTGAGTAAATCTTGTTCTGATCCAAGTGGTGAATTTTTGAAGAGAGTAAAGTATAAAGTTGACGTTGGCCCATTTAAGGTAAGTGGGCTTGACCATGCTGTAGAAACACTGGCGCAAATATTTTCGGAAGTGAAACGAGATTTGCCGCAAGTCTACGCTGAAGTGAAAACCGACGGACTTCTTTGTGTTCGACACCGAAGAGGAAATCCTTCAAAGTTTTCAAATCATAGCTGGGGTGCAAGTATTGATTTATATTTTGGTGATGCAGCGATTGACCAGGGAGTGCCTAAAACTCAGCGTGGAATACTTCTTCTGGCTCCATATTTTGAGAAATATGGCTGGTACTGGGGGGCTGAATTTTCTGGAGACTCTGTTGACAGCATGCATTTCGAGCTTGCGGAAGAAACGATCATGACTTTGCCAAAATATGCCTGAATGTAATTTACCGTCACTGCATAGTGTTCAAATTCATTAGAACTCATCTCTGCCAGAACGCATTTCATAAATAGGATGAGTTCTAATGAAATGAGTTCTGGTAATACAATGCTGTGATATGTAAAACCATGTATGTTTGCTTATGTTGTTGATAGTTGCAACTTGTTGAGCTTGACCTCAGCAGGCTGCTGATAATGCGCGGGGCGCGTTCCCAATGGGGCAGATTGCGTTTGAAATGAAACATGGTGAACTCCTCTTTGTAATTAATGAATGACACTGACCAGAAGTGTTCAGACGCTTAAAAGGATTCAGGTTTTTTCAAAATAATTGAAAATAGTTTTAAAAATCAGATCAAGCCCGGGACGTCACCTATGGACCATTCATCAGGTGTGACTTGTGTTTTTCTTCCATGTCAAAGATGACTTCTGCCCATTCTATGTCAGCAATACTGGATGACGGACATTCTGGCTGGTGCCACCAGAGCGGGCGACGGGCTCATCCTGGAGCCAGAACAGCCAGGAAAATACTGCCACCATGAGTGCAGCAGCGATGAAGATAAAACGCAGCTTGGATTGATTTATTCTGACAAATAAAGGCGGTGATAAGACCCGCCAAATTATACGAGCCTCTGTGGCTTTGCCAGTGTTTTTACCCATGCTAACAAATGCGCCAGCTTGTGGCGCCTGATCATTGCCCTTGCCATGATCAGGCAAGGGCAGGCCAGATTACTTCGCCTCGTCGTCGTAGAGTGCAGCAATGCCACCCGCCAGCGCATGCGGTTGTGCGCCTTGCAGATTGGTCAGCACCACCACAGTCAAATGCTTTTGTGGCAGGTGCACACGCCAGGTGGCTGCGCCGCCACCGTAAGAAATGGCAGGCTGTTTGCCAAAGGGCATGAACATGAAGCCTAGGCCAAAGTCACCATCCTGGCCATTGCGCAGTTTGTAGGAAGTGCTCATTTCCTTTAGCAGCGCAGGCTTGATGAGCTTGCCGCTGGCCAGCCCTTGTTCAAAATTGACGAGGTCGCGGATATTGCCATTCAAGAGTCCGGCAGGAGCCATATAATCGGGCATGAACTTCGCGCCATAATGGTAAATCTTGTCTTGCATGACGACAGGGCGGCCATTTTTCATCTCCAGCTTGCTATGGTCTTTGCTGATCTCGAGCGAAGTATACAAGTCACTGCGGCCAGGGATGATGGACTAGGCATCACCAAACTTTGCGCCAGTGATACCCATGGGTTGGAACAAACGGGTCTGCAGGAACTGCTCATACGGCATGCCGCTGATTTTTTCTATGACCATGCCCAGCAGCACATAGCCAGTCTGGTTATACACAGATTTTTCACCGGCGGGCTGTAGCGGTAATTTTGCCAGCTCCTGCAAGAGTATGTGGCGGTCACCACTGATGGTGGTGATATTGACGTCATCGGTAATCGCATCCGGCAAGCCAGAAGTATGCGAGAGGCAATGGCGCAGCGTGATGCCAGACCAGGCCGCAGGCAGTTGTGGCAGGATTTTTGTGATGGAATCGTCGAGTGTAATACGGCCATCCTGCACCAGCAACATGATGGCACTCGCCGTAAAGGTCTTGGTCATCGAGGCCAGCGGATAAGCAGTATCTGCCCTGGCTGCCACATTGTGTTCTATGCTGGCCAGGCCATAAGTGCTTTCCTTGATGAGTTTATTATCACGCAGCACCGCCACTGCCATGCCAGGTATATGCCGCTTTTGCATCTCGGCTCGTACATAATCATCGATGGCATCGGAATGTGCTTGCATGGGGCTGACAGCGAAACCGCCCAGCAAGGCCATGTATGGCAGGGCAGATCAATTTTGAATAAAAAACTTGAAATAAGCTGTGCAGCCCAAAGATCAAGGGCACCAGCAAACCAGACAGCAAATCAGAACAGCAGCCCATGCACCAACTACCGACCGCCATCACCCGCTTCATTGCAGACGCCACCCTGACCGCCGACGACATTGGTGAATCACCAAGCAGTGTGTATCGCTTCAGCAAAGGCGGTGAAAACTTCTTCCTCAAGACTTCGCCACCTGTGCTGGCAACGACCACCTATAGCGTCAAACGCGAAGCACAGGCGCTGCAATGGCTGAGCGGGCGCATAGGCGTGCCAGAACTGATGGCTGTGGCTGACAATGAACATGGCGAAGCCATGATCACCCGTGCCGTACCCGGCACGCCTTTGTCTGCACGGATAGAGGCCGGGCAGCCAGTCAGCCAGTTATTCCTCGAAGCCCTGCATCAGTTGCAGGGCTTGCCCATCAAGGATTGCCCCTTGCATGCGGGCGCGGCCTTTCGCCTGAAGGAACTGGAATATCTGGTCAGCAAGGGTTTGCATGAGCAAGACTATGAGCTTGACCAATGGCCTGGCCTGCACAGCGTACAAGACCTGATCAGGCTACTGCACGCGACCCTGCCACCAGAAAACCCGCAAGACCTGGCCTTTGCCCACGGTGACCTCGGTGACAGTAATGTCTTTGTTGATGAACACGACCAGCTCTATTTCATCGACCTGGGACGAGCAGGCATTGCCGACCGCTGGATGGACATCGCCTTTGCCCACCGCAATTTGCGGGAAGAAGTGTCTGACAAAGTGGCGGATGTATTCTTGGCTTCACTAGGGTATGCAGATGCGCCAGCGAAGCGGGAGTTTTTCATGCAACTCGATGAGTTGTTTTGAAACCAGAGGTTGCGGTGAGTACGGCAGCTATTGATTCCAGTAGCCAAGCAGGGCATTGAAAATGGCATCCCACTCATGGCTATGGTCGTTATCGTCAAGCTTCAGTTTGAGATAGTCGATGACGATTGCTCTTTGAGCGTCATTCAATAGCGCTTGCTTCTCTTCCATGCTGTTGCTTGATGTCAGATGGTAGATTAAATCAAAATTGACTTCCTGATTCAGGTCTGCCTGCATGAGGGCGGGCAGATGAAACCGCATGCCTGCTGCATCAAAAAAAGACAGGCTGCTATCACATCGATTAAGATCCTCTGACCTAATACGTCGCCAGTCAGTTTTCTCATCCTTGGCTCTGTAGGCTGCGCAGTCTTCTTTGCTGGCATAGTCATCAATTCCCTGCGCTTCATACAAGCCTATGCCATCGCCCAACTGCACATCAGCAAATGCTTGGTCTATGGCTTGCCTGAGTGTGACAACACGTAAGCCTAGATTGACCCTGTGTTGCGCTTGTGCGATGGTGGTTTCATCGCAACCAGCAGCACGGGCGTCATCTATGTCTTTTTGGGTAGGGTAGTGCATTTTCTTACGAGTGTTTTTTAACTTAAATAAAGTGATGCGCAACGCAGGTTGGCCAGATCGGACCATCCTGCCGGATACGATTATCTCTCTCTGTGCTGACTCTGTGTCTCAGTGTCTCTGTGGTGAACCTTTTGGTTTGGGACGCAATCCAATTTTTTCAACGCTCAATACTGTACTCTATCGTCACCACCACCCGCGCCACCTTGTCTATCGTGGTCTTGTCGTAAGTGCCGCCGTATTCATCCGAACTGACTTCTGTGCCGACTGGCAGGATATAGAATGCCCCCTGTGAGGCAGAGCGCATGCTGCCTACCTTGACTGCACCGTATTTGGCAAATTCAGTGGCGCGCTTGTTGGCGTTTTCTGTGGCGGCACCGATCAGTGACATCTTGATGTCTTCCAGGTTCGATACCAAAAATTGCGGCGCGCTGTGGAACACTGGCTGCCCATCAGCCTCCAGTTGCAGGGCTGCGCGGCTGACGTTGGTCACCTTGGTCAAATCCTTGGAGGTGACCAGTATGCTTTGCGTGGCCTTGAAGCCGCGCTGCACCTGGCGGCTGCGGCCATCAGGCAGTTCTTCGACGACCATGTTTGGTTCTACGGCTTCTTCGGATTCTTTCAAGGCAGTTTTTTCAAAGCCTTGTTTGCCCAGGAATTCATCCAGTACCGGGCGCGACTTGCGCAGCTTGACCAGGGCCTCGGCAAAGCTGGGCGCGACTACGGCGACACCTATGCGCCATTCAGCATAATTGGCTTGCACGGCTTTTTCTGCCAGGCCCTTGACTGAGATACTCTGCTTGCCTGCGCCTATGTGTTTGGCCTGCACACCAAAAATAAAGGCAGCAGCCGACATGCCCAGGGCCAGCAAAACACCGAGTATGACCAGGGCGCGGGATAAGTCTTTGTTCATTCAAATCTCCAGGGAGTGGTGAGGTAGCAAGGCCAGGCTATGTTGCCGTGCAAAAACTGAGTTTGCGATCACTGTTAAAATTAGCATCGCATCATCATATACTGCGATAAAGCTTTTGTTTTCCCTAAACTCATTGCACTTTGTTGCAAAATATAAGAAAAGGGCTTGCGCAAAATTGTCCCAACAAGGCGAAAGTACTTTAGTACGCGGCTCCTGAGAGAGGAGCTACAACGCTTTGGGGCGGTTTGGCGTAAGCCCTAAAAACCCATGCAAAAAAAATGGTCTACTTTGGAAAGCCTGCTTGCCTGGTGCAAGACTTTCGCACCTGCCCAAATCGGTACCGACAATCGAGAACGCCTGCGCGCCTGCGCTGGCATGCTGGCCGGATTATTACTGACGGGCCTGGCTACCGGGGCCATGCTGGGTTCTTATGCCGCCATCCCCATGATCCCCATGTTGCTGGCACCGATAGGGGCGTCAGCAGTCCTATTGTTTGGCGTACCTGCCAGCCCGCTGGCGCAGCCATGGGCTATCGTTGGCGGTAATATGCTGTCGGCTCTGGTGGGCGTGCTATGCGTGCATTTGCTGGGGCCATCGATGGCAACGGCAGCACTGGCGACTGCGCTGGCAGTGGCTGCCATGTTCTTGCTGCGCTGCCTGCATCCACCCGGCGGTGCGGTGGCGCTGACTGCGGTACTGGGTGGGCCGGTCATACTTGGCCTGGGTTATCAGTTTGTGCTGATACCGACGGGTATCAATTCCATCTTGCTGATGCTGTTTGCGCTGGCGTATAACAATGCCACTGGCCGCCGTTACCCGCATGCTGCCCAGCCTGATCATTCCAGCAAGCATGGCACGGGCGATGTGCGGCCCATAGACAGGCTGGGCTTTCAATCGCGTGACCTTGATGAAGTGCTGCAAAAATACAATCAGGTACTTGATGTCAGCCGCGATGATCTTGAATCCCTGTTCCTGCAAACAGAGATGCATGCCTACCGCCGCCGTTTTGGTGAAATCACCTGTGCCGATATCATGTCCAGAGATCTCATCACCGCAGAATATGGCACCACCCTGGAAGAAGCCTGGACATTATTGCGTCAGCACAGGATCAAGGCCCTGCCTGTCATCGATAAGGCGCGCCGCGTCATTGGCATAGTCACCCTGGTTGATTTCATGAAGAACGCCAACTTGGATGTCTATGAAAAGTTTGACGAAAAACTGCGCCAGATGCTGCGCCGTACCCGCCTTATGCACTCCACCAAGCCAGAAGTCGTCGGCCAGATCATGAGCCACCCGGTACGTACCGTCCGCCATGACATGCACATCGTTGAACTGGTTCCCCTGCTGTCCGACCAGGGCCTGCACCATGTCCCCGTCATCAACGAAGAACGACGTTTGATCGGCATGCTGACCCAGTCAGACCTGGTGGCGGCTTTGTACCGGGGCAAGCTGGCGGATACTGAAACTGAAGCACAAGCACAGACCAGGCAATGAAAGCATATACACCCACCGTGTTTGCCTTGCGCCAGTTGCTGTACAGGGCTATGCCACTGGCCGTATTCTTGCTGATCATGTTGGGCAGTTACCTGCTAATAGGCAAACTGCTTGATACGATCTTCATGGTTTTGTCATCGGCCGGGCTGGCATTGGCCTATCTGGCCTGGTTTATTTCTGCATATTCAAAGGGTCTGATCGATACTCCAAGACGGCAATGGCAACTGACATTGGAGCATGAGAAAATTAGCATCAATGCACGATGGGGGCGTACTGAGATTGACCTCAACGCTGTGAAGAAAATTGCTCTGGTCAGTGATGATAACTGGGACCAGATCAAAGGCATGGAAGTGCAATGCCTGAAACTGATCCTGGTCAATGGGTTTTCCATTATCATTCCCGGCAGCTCTGCCAATTTTGACAGTATGTTGGATGCGATCAGACAAGCCAGGCAGGTGGAAGAAGTGCTGGTTGATTAGAATGTTGGACAAACCCGCAATAATAGAAACATGTGCCAAACATAGCTTGAACATAGCTCAAACGAATTTTGGAAAATAAAAAATATGAACGCAGAAGAAAAGAACGAGCAATTGTGGCAAACTGTGTATGAGGCGCGTGCGGCAGCTTATTCAGAGCAATTTGGCCCGCTGCCTGATGATATTCTCAAAGTGATGAATTTGAATGTAGTCTGGCCAGGCGGCGGCTTGTATCAGCTGGCCGCTCCACAGTTATCGCCGACTAGCTGGCTCACTTCCAGTTTCGGACTCAGCAATCCAGATATGCCGACAACGTTGGCAGCTGAGGAAGTGGTTGTCGAGCATGATGAACTGGGTCGCCCAGTAAAAACCAGTATGCAAATCAAGGGTAAGGACAAAGTCGCTACTTACCCAGGCCGCCCGGGTTATGGCTATGAGTTCATGGTCTTTACACATGGGCAGGCAGAATGGCCACTGTGGCTCTTGCAGTGGGCAGTCAATAGCGAGATACAGCAGGATGTCGATTTCTTGGGTCGCGTCGATAAATACCAGGGCATGACAGTCGAAGATATTTATGTCGGTGGCGAGCAGATGGTGAATATCCTCATCACCAGAGCGCGTGCACCACTGCCAGCCGCATTCAAATTGCCCAATGGTGAAATGAACTTATTGGTGGCAACCACGATTACTGATGATGAAATGATCTGGTCCAAGAGCAATGGCCGCAATGCCCTCATGAACATCCTGCAAAAGTCAGGCGTAGGCCAGTTCAGCAAGCCGGACCGTCCCTCGGTATTACACCCGCAAGGAATCGATTGTGCCAGCATCAAGAGCAGGGAGCAGGCCGAGGCCCTGGCAGAGCAGGGCTTGTTGCGGCGCGGGTTTTTATTCCCGCCCCAGTTTGGCGGCGAAGATGTAGCCTTTAATATTGCCTATATGCCGCGCCAGGCGTATATGCGCAAATTGTTTGCTGACAAACAGATAGGCGAACTGGTGCAACAGGGCTTGATAGAGAACTACCGCGCAGATCCTGAATATGAGGGCGATAGTTTTATCGCCAAGCGCATACGCATACTAGCCAGCGGTGCAAAGAGCCTGAGTTTTGATATAGACCTGTACTGATATTGGCTGATGCAAAAACCTGTGCGCCACTTCAAATGTTTTGCCTTCATGGCCCTGCTCGCAGGCAGCAGCGGGCTTTGGGCATCTGGCGGCACCTGCGAATACACCCTGGCTTGGCCAGTACGCGGCGAGCTGCTCGCCTATCATTCCAGCGGCTGCGCAGATGCCTGCTGGGTCGCCGAAGTGCGCAAAAAATCCACCCGCCAGGTCAGGGCACGTTTGCGTTGTGATGTGGATAAGCTGTATTTTTCACAGCCGGTTAAAAAGGCAGAGCAATTACTGCCAGAAGGCTGTGCAAGCTACAATGACAGCAGCGATAAAGCGCGACTCATCGCTGAAAAGTTGATGACGCTACTCCAAGATCAACATCGGCGGACTAAATGATGATTGAAAACATATTCAAGGCACACCCCGCAGGTCATCCTATTTTGTAAGGGGGGCTGCGCACACCGATAGCGATCACCATAAAACTGTAAATGATGAAGGAGCCAAACCCCATGAGTACAGACAGAGTCAACAAATTACTGCAAGACATACGCTTGCTGGACGAAGACCGTTACGCGCTGGTGCAAACTTTGCGGGAACTGGTCCTTAAGCTTGATGATACGGTGACCGAGGAAGTGAAATACGGTGGTTTGCTATTCTCAGGCACAAAACCATTCTGCGGTATTTTTTCTTACGCCAAACATGTGACGCTGGAGTTTGGTCTGGGGGCATCTCTGCCGGACAAGTACAAGATGCTGGAAGGCGAGGGCAAATATCGCCGTCACATCAAACTGACGTCTGAACAGGATATCAGCGACAAGCATGTGCACACCTATCTGGTGCTGGCATTGAAGGCGGCGGCACAGGCATGAACAGGCATGTTGTTCTCATCCTGCTCAAGATTGCCCTGACTGTTCCGGTTGCTTATGCGCTGGCTTATCCCTTTTTACATCCTGGCACTTCAGGCGGGGTGTTCAAAGAAGTAGAGATGCTGGGCATATTTGGTGCCATCGTCCTGGTGTTGGTATTTTTAGCCCTGGTCTTTTTGTATTGCCGTGATCTGCAGCAATCGCTTGCCCTGGTGCAGCCAGCGGCACGCAAGGCAGAGCCGCGCAGTGTCTGGCTGATGTTTTTACTGCCCTATAATTTTGTCGAAGATTTTTTCATCATCGCCAATGTCGCCAGGTCCTTGCAGCTAGAGGCGCAAACGAATGCGGCACTGCAATCATTCAAAAGCTTTGGCATGTGGTCTGGCATGGGTTGGTGCGGGATGCAGATCGTGTCTTTGTTGCCGAATGAGCTGGGGTCTTTTGCCGGGTTTCTGGCATTACCGCTGTGGATTATTCATTGGCGGCTGATACGCAAAGTGAATGCAGCACTTGCGGCAAATGCAGAAGCATTGCCTGTTTGAGGACTTTTGCGGTGTGCTTGCATTAACGCGCACCACAGAAATATTTCTTTTGGTATGCGGCATTCTCATGCGGTGCGTTATAACGCACCCTACGTGACGGCATTGATCAAGGCACTCCGGTAGTTTTATATGAAGCAAGTGGGCAGATTTTGAATTGCACCGCGATCGTCGAAAAAGGATAGTCGTAGGGCGCGTTGTAATGCGTAGCATGTGTACGTGCTGCAAGGAGAAAATATTTTCCCTGTGATGTGAGGTTCTCTGTCTTCAAGATGTGGTTGCAAGCATCCCCTTAAAGCAGGTATATACATGCGGATATCCATACGGCGCGTAGTTGCGTACCCTATACGGCCCTGCGGAGTGCTGTACGTTGGTGAAAACTAAGTAACGGCGGATTCTTTAAATAGCCTCAAACCCTTACGTAGGGTCTTGCGCATAATTTTTAACTGGCCCTTTGTCCAGACGGGTAGATATTCTTTATTGAAGGGTGTCAACGCAGGCAAATTACTTCCCCATACCAACTTGAGATAAATACGATTGGTTAATCGCTGGTTACGGTCGAACCGTTGGTTGCAAGAGCGGGCTACATCATCAAACAAATTCCATGCGCTCAGCATGTTTTGACAGGCCGCCGATGTCTCTATAGCACCTGGCAAGTCTGCGGTCATTGCATCAAGGTCAAACAGCGCGGGGTCATTGACCTGCAGGTTCAATCCATGTTGATGGGCGTAATTCTCAATCTCTGCAATGGTTTTAAAGTGCAGCGCTCTTTTAAAGATATCTGTGGCGACGTGATTTTTTGGTGAGTCATGCCACAACAGGTAAGCATCTTTGCCTGCAAGGCGATACCAGCAAGGATAGTAGTGGTTCATTTGATCTAATCAAAGTGAGAGTGATATTCGCCGCTTGTCATTGATCATTGGGCGTTTGCGCAGGATACTCAGTCTATGTCTTGATGCTGCGCATGCAAGCCTAATTTAACGGGCCTCACCCCGCTTGACCCAATCACTGTGCAACAGACCATACCAGGCTGAATCCGACGTTACGCCATCAATGATCCAGCGTTCGCGCAAGTAGCCTTCGCGGATGAAGCCCAGTCTTTCCAGCGAGCGGGCAGAATTGACATTGTCGGGGTGGATGTCAGCCTCTACGCGATTGATGTTCAGTTCATTGAAGCCATAATCGAGCAGGGCGACCAGGGCTTCGTGCATATAGCCATGGCCCCAGAAGGTGGTGTCCATGTCGTAACCGATTTCGGCACGGCGGCAGCCTTCGTCAAAGTGGAACAGGATGCAACTGCCTATAAACTGCTGGTCTGATTTGCGTATCATGGCCAGACGCAACAGGTCGCCCCTGACCATGGCGGCCTGGTCACGTTCTACCATGCCAGTTGCCTGGGCAATGTCTGTCCACGGTGCTGTGGTCATGTAGCGCATCACGTCTGGTTTGGAACGCATGCGCAGGATGGCGGCGGCATCGTCCATGCACAGGGGGCGCAGGTGCAGGCGCAGGGTGTCTAGTGTAACTTGGTTAAAGGCAGGCATGATCAGGGCTCCTTTGTGGAAAGTAGGCAGATTATAACCGTGTATGGGTGGACTGCACTTCAGGAAAGTCTGTGTACAATAACAGCTCGTATACACGAATAAAACATCATGAAAACCTACCACGGCAGTTGCCACTGCAAAGCCATACGTTTTGAAGCAGACATTAATCTGGCGGACGGTACCATGCGTTGCAACTGCAGTTTTTGTTTGAAGATACGCTGCTGGGCAACAGCGGTGAAGCCAGAATCTTTTCGCCTGCTGGCGGGTGAGGCTGATCTGGCTGAATATCAATTCGGCGCAAAGAATGAACAACATTTCTTTTGCAAACATTGTGGCGTGCGCCCGTTTGGCATCGCCCATTCACCCAGACGCGGTAAATTCTATGGCGTCAGTGTCAGCTGTCTTGATGACATCACCGTCGCAGAGCTGGCGCAGGCACCGGTCAGCTATGTAGACGGCATCAATGATAATTGGGACACACCGCCGGAGGTAGTTAGTTACCTTTAAGGCTGTTGTAGCCGCATTTTTGCCAACACTGCCATGTCTGCGATTTGCTCTTCATAATGCAACTGCTGTTTAAAATAAGCCATCAGCCGTCCCATGTCTTTTGGGGAATTGGCAGCAGTATCACGCAGCCCCTGTTCCAGCAGGGCTTGCAGGGCGGTGGGCGTTAGCGGCAACTGCAAGGGGGCGACGAAGCGCAATGCCAGTGGCTGTGCCTGTTCTTCCAGCAGTATGCTACCTTCAACTTCCAGCGGCATTTGCGTGGCATGCCCGGTACCAGAATCAGCACCAAAATCCTGACCAAAATTCAGGGTAGTGACATCAACGGGATGATGCCTGCCATGCAGATAGACGGACCCGTCGATATAGCCTTCTGCCGGATTGACTGGAAATGTAAAATGCCGGCCAGCCAGCTTGCGCGGGTTAGCACCCAGGCCTGGGATGTGATCCAGCCTGATGCTGGTGTCATGTTCTTCGCCAGCAATAAGTACGCTGACACGAATATGGATTGCCGCCAGGCCATCTGGCCCACGCTGGCCGAAATACAGTGCATCGCTTACTAGCAAGTCGCTGGAAGCAAGCTGCTTCAACTCCTTTGCCATCTTTACTCAACCAGCACTGCCGCCGTCATTTCTGAAGCCAGCGTCCAACCCATCGCAGTGTATAGCGCACGCCCTTCGTCGGTGGCAACCAGCACGCCGATGCTGGCGTCTTTGCTGCAGGCATAGTTAGCAAGGCTTTGCATGATGGCGTTACCCAGGCCACGGCGACGGTGTGCCGGTTCGGTGACGATCTGGTCAAAGACCGCATACTGTTTGAAGATGGCCATGCGGCCCGTGGCTGCGTGATGGCCTTCCCAACTGCAGGCGCGTGCGGTGACGGCATCACCATCGAATGTCAGGCTGATGTCATAGGCATCGGGCATGGCGACCACCGTAGTTTCGATGGGCTTTGTCATCAGGTATTCAATGGGTTTGATTGTCCAGCGTGAAGGCAGCATTGGGGCCACGCTGCTGTGCGGCGCGCACACCTTGAGCCAGGTATCGGGTGTGTCCAGCTCTTGTGCCAGTTTTTGTATGGCGCTCAGTACGTGGCCTTGCAGGACATAACGCTCAAGATGGCCGGGCAGGCCTACCTGTATGCGATAGCCAAAATCTGCCAATGGAATTGGGGCATCGGTGCCGCGTGAAATCGTCCATCCATGCGCCCAGGCACTGAGCAGCTGGTCAGTCTTGTCGGCGCCGCCTGCGGTATTGCTGATGAAAGTAGGGTTGTGCATGTTCGCCTCTGCTTGAATCAAATTAATTATATATTCAAAAAAGCAACTCTACTGCATTATGTTGCTTTTAAGTAAATATATCAACTATTTGTCAAACAGTTAATTTAAATTGGTTTTTGTAAGCCTGCCAGACTTGCCTGTTCAGGCGCTTTGTCGAGATTATCAGGCTGTAGCAGATCGCATTATCATAGGTAAAACCGGGTTATATGCTTGTTTTTCCATATCCCTGTAATGAGTGATGGGTAATGATGAAGATGGCAGGTATTGTTGCGGGTAAACTGACAGGCTCATCTATCATTTGCCCGGCTGCCCCTTTTTTTTTGCTTGATCTGATACAGGCTTGTGCAAGTTCGATCATTGCCCGTATCACGCATGCGCCTGTTAGTGTCCTGTTGTCCTATCGTCCTAAACGCGCATCCCAGTCCAGATCACGGCTTCGGTGGCACCAGATACCAGGGCCTGCAGGGACTTGCTACACAAAGTCAATTTATCCAGATGCGCAGCAGATTGATCATGATGAAATTGTTCTTCTGCGACGATGGCAGCAATGACCTTCACTGCCGCTTCGTCTACAGAGGTCAGTATAGTGAGTTGTGTTTGCAGATGCCGCAAGACGACGCGCTCTATCGCTACCGTAGTAGCAGCAATGGCGTGGCGGCCAAACAGGCCAGTGACAATACCAAGTACAAAACCACCCGCCGCGCATAAAAAAGCACTGCGGCACGGTCTGCATTCCCTGCGCTGCAATTCTGCTGCGAACAGGGCGCGGTGTTTTTCTTCATGCGCTTTAAACTCGCGCAATTCAGCCAGCATGGCAGGGGCGGTGAAACGGGCTATCAGGATTTGCCCGGCATAAATATGGACGGCACCGTGTTCACCGGCATGATTGACTTTCAATATGCTGTTTGCGTTTACATCTACAGGCTTGGCCGCAGGATGGGTGATGTTCTTTTTGATAGACCGCAGTTTGCTATTGTTCATGGTGGCGTCGCCTGAGATGTTTTTCCATCGATGAGGATTGCCAACTATCTTAGCCCAAGTCGCCCTCGTCTGCTTCCACCAGTCGCGTCAATAGTTTCAGCAATTGCTTTTGCTCGGTTGCATTAAGGACCGCAAATTTGTTGCTCAGCACCTGCGTGGCGATGTCATTCGCAGCGGCGAGTATGCGTTCGCCTTGTTTGTTCAGGAAATGTTCTATGCGCCGCCCTTCGCCTGCGCGGCGCTCTATCAGGCCCTGTGCTACCAGACGGTTGGCCAGTGTGCCAAAAGCCTGGTCAGTCTGGAAAGTGGCAACGGCCAGATCATGCGATGATGCGCCCGGCGTGTGGCTTATGGCGCGCAAGGCATCCCATTGGGCCAGTGTGGTGCCGGCAGCTGCCAGGGCAGTTTCCAGGGCGCGGTGCTGGCGGTATTGGGCTTGCTTGACGGCCCTGCCCAGTTGTTGGATGTGATTTAACATCTGACCAGTCTAGCATAAAGTCTAAATATACTGATATAACCAGATTTATATCAATATGTTTATATAAATATGTGCATATAATGCGCCTTGATTCAAAATTGGAGAGACAACCATGTCATACACCTCAGAAACCCATATTGCAGACTTGCGCCCCGGTTTGTCCATGCACTTTGAACAGGCAGGCCAGGGGCGGCCTGTGTTGATCTTGCATGGCGGTGGCGGCATGGCTACCGTGGCTGGCATTGCCCGCCATCTGTCAGCCAGCGCATTCACGATCTTGCCCACCCACCCCGGTTGGAACGGCACAGCAAGGCCGGATGATATGCAAACGGTTGCCGATCTGGCCAAAGCCTATCTGGCCTTGCTGGACAAACTTGACCTGCGCAATGTGATCGTCATCGGTTCATCGATAGGCGGCTGGATTGCCTCGGAAATGGCCCTGCATGATGTCGATAAACGCATTAGCAGTTTGATCCTGGTGAATGCTGTTGGCATTCATGTCGAAGGCCAGCCTATTGCTGATCCCTACGTGCTTGGCCCGCGCGGTCTGGCTGAACATGCCTTCCATGAGCCAGATAAATTCTTTACCGATCCCGCCAGCCTGTCCGCAGAGCAACAGGCCATGCAGCGCGCCAATATGGCAACCATGCGCATCATCGCTGGCTCACCCTTCATGCATGACCCGCAATTGCGCGGGCGACTCAGGCAGATAACTATTCCGGTATTGGTGGCATGGGGCACGAGCGACAGGGTAGTCACGACCCTGTACGGGCAAGCCTATGCAGACGCTTTTGCCAGCGCCCGTTTTGTACCCGTACCGTTGGCAGGCCATTTGCCGCATCTTGAGCAGGCGGTAAAAACCTTTGCCATCATTGATGATTTCATCGGGGCGAACAATGAAAGTATCAGTCCATCATCCACAGATACCCACGACCTGGCATAAAAGTCCAGGCTTCAGCCCCAGTAGAGGAAATTGAAACAGGCTCAGTTGACCGGGGATCACATTGGCCGTCAATGCTTCTGCCAGTTTCAAGCCCTGGTCACCACTCGTCAGCAATATCATCCCATCGCCAGTTAGCGGCGCAGCGATGACAAAGGCGCGGTAGCCGTAGTTGTTACCCCAGTGCCAGAACAGTGGCGCAGGTTCTGCCGTAGCGGTGCGGCCTGTTCCCCAGCTCAGCCCCCAGCCCAGGCCCCACTCAATCTTGCTGCGCTGGTTTGCCATGACAGGTTTATCGAGTATCTGTTTTTGCAGGCTGGTGTCCTTCAACACCGCCTGCACAAAGCGTGCATAGTCGCTGATACTGGTGTGCAGGCTGGCCGCGGCTACAGCTTTGCGTGCCGGGCGCAAGGGCAGGGCTTTGCCCTGTATGCTGCCAGTGACGAGCTGATTCTGCCATTCCCTGGGTGGTTCATAACTGCTGTGCAGCATGCCCAATGGCGTAAACACTTGCTGCTGCATCCAGGCTTCCAAACCCATGCCAGTGATGGATTCGACCACAGCCTGCAGCAACATGAAGCCTTCACCAGAATATTGCCAGCGCGTACCCGGCTCGGATTGAAATTCCAGTTTGCCGCTAGACCAGTTATGCAAGCCTGCCATGTGCTGCAAAACCATGCGTGCAGTGATTTTTTGCAAGCGCGGGTCAGTGACCAGTTCTTGCGGGCTATTGATCTCACCTGCCCGCGTTGCATGCAGATAACCTTGTGGCAGGTACTGCATCAGCGGCTCATCCAGCGCCAGCTTGCCTTGTGCAGCCAGGCCCAGCACCGCGTACGCGAATACCGGTTTGCCCAGGGATGCCGCCTGGAAGATACTGCGTGCATCAGGCATGGCGGCATCTGCACAGCCTTGGGCAAAAGACGGTTCCTGTATTTGCCCACCTTTGATATAGACCAGCGCTGCTGAGCAGACCTGGTACTGGCTGACGAGTTGCTGGAGTTGTGCTGCTATCTCAGCCTTTGCAGGTTGTGCCCCGGTCTTTGCTTCAGCCGCAAGAGCTGGCGCGGTCTGTGCAAGCAGCAGGCTGGCCGATGTCAGCAGCAGGACGATCAATTTATTCACCATGTGCATGCGAACTGAGGATTTTTCCATCAGCGCCAAAGACAAAAAATTCTGCACAAAGCTTATGATCAAGCCCGCGGTAATGGATGACAACCGTGTTCACACCCTTGAGCAGAGCAATCAATTCAAAGTGCAAATCAGGCCGCGCTGCCAGCCCGCGGCTCCAGTACATACGCGCCGCATCCTTGCCCTTGAGCTTGCCGCCTGACGCCGGGCTGACCCGCGCCAGCACTGGCGAAGAGAATTCAAAGTGATCATCATAGTGGCTGAGTATGCGCTCAAGATCATGCGTGTTCCAGGCAGCCAGCCATTCGCTGGTAAACTTCTGGAAGAAAGTATCGTTGAGCATCGTGCCTCCTTTTGCATATCATTAATGATGATCATGTCTGATCAATCACTGCTTTTCATCATACACGTCAAAAAGTGGATTGGGGAATGCCACGCCAGCACTGCGGAATCCAATGGGGTAATAATTATTTCGTCACCCACCCTAGCCCCTTGCCGCTGACATTGTGAATGTACAGCTTGTCTGTTGTCTCCGTCACCCCTGTTACCGTCGGTGAATCACCGCTGGGGTCTTGCAGGTCGGCGATGATCTTGCCGTCTTCGGTAAAGGCAATCACATGGCCGTAAGGGGCTGGTAACTTCCACAGCATGCGCGGGATGCGCAAGGCCATGCTGCGCAGGTAAGGGCGTTGTGCAGTCTGGTCCAGAAAGTTGCGCTGGCCGGCAAAGCCCAGCCATATCTTGCCGTCTTGTCCGCGCATGAGATTGTCAGGGTAACCGGGCAGGTTCTCGAACAAGATGGTGGCTTGTGGCGAAGCTACTGATACGTCCAGCCGCTCAGCTGCAATGGCGATTTTCCAGACCCTGAATTTGCCACTCTCACTGACGAACAGGCTGGCTTCGTCACTGCTGAGTGCAATGCCATTGGAAAAACTCAGGCCTTGTGCGACCACGCGCACGGTCTTGCTTGGCGCGTCGTATTCCAATACGCGCCCGGTTGATGATTGTTCAAAGATATCCAGCATGGCAGCCTCGGTCGTGCTGCCCCATTGTTTTGGGGTGAAGCGGGTGGATGAATCGGTCAGATAGATTTTCCCATTTTTGGCGATGACGACAGCATCAGGGAAATGGACAGGCCCGCCCTCAACGATATCCAGCAAGACCGTGATGCTGCCATCAGCAGCGATGGACAATAAACCCTTGAAGGCGTCTGCCACGATCAGCTTGCCAGCTGCATCAAATGCCATGCCCAGGGGCCTGCCGCCGGTGCTGCTGAATATCTCTTGCGCACGGCCATCGGCCTGCATGCGCAAAATCTTACCGCTTTCCACTCCAGTATAGAGCTTGCCATCCGGGCCCGTGACTATGTGTTCTGGCCCCACTTCGCCGGGCAGGTCTATCGTGTGCAAGCTTTGCAGTTTGCTGTTGACTGCATGCACACCGGTATAGCCCGCTGCTATTGGTGCCTGCCAGGCAACTGGTTCTATGGGGACTGGCTTCAGGCCGAGGTAGGCGGCAAATGCAAGGATGAGAGGGAGTGTCATTGCGACAGTACGCTTCATGTAGGGCGACATTGAGTAAGGATGTTGGTAGCGAATATCTTAGTAGCGTGCGCCGTTCGCACCATCTTCACAATCCACGCGGATGCAAAAAACGGTGCGTTACAACGCACCCTACTGATCCATGGTTTATCAAACGCTAGGCAATCACCAAGGCCATGGAAAACCCGTCATATCCCTTGCTGCCTACGGTTTGCAAGGCTGTTGCCGACAGGCGCGGGTTGTTCGCCATCAAATCAAAGAAGCTGCGCACGCCCTGCACATTGGCATCTGTGCTGGCGGGGTCGGCCACGGCACCATTGCGCACCACATTATCGCCGATGATGAGGGTGCCGGGACGGGAGAGTTTCAGCGACCATTCCAGGTAGTGCGGGTTATTGGGTTTGTCGGCATCGATAAAGATCAGGTCAAATGGGTGTATGCCTTCTGCTTCTAGCTGTGGCAGGGTGTCGAGCGCCTTGCCTATGCGTATGTCCACCAAATGTGCCACCCCGGCGCGTTCTATGTTTTTTTGCGCAATCGCCGCATTGTGCGGGCTGAACTCCAGCGACACCACACGCCCGCCTTCTGGCAGGGCACGCGCCAGCCATATCGTGCTGTAGCCACCAAGGGTACCAAATTCCAGTATGGTCTTTGCGCCTTGCAGTTTCGCCAGCAAGTGCAGGAACTTGCCCTGGTTGGGGGCCACATGATGCTGCGGCAAATCGCCCGCATCACTGTCTTGCAAGGCCGCAGTCAATGCAGGGTCGGCAGGGATCAGGCGTTCACAAAAATAATCATCAACCGTGGTCCAGGTGGTTTGTTGCATGGGATGTCCTTGTGGATTTGAGAAAAATTTTGTCAGTGGCGTATATATCGCATAGAGATTTAGTCATAGTCATAAACCCAATGCTTTTCCTTGAAATCATAATGCCAGGATTCAAACGGTACAAAGGTGGCCGCATATAACAAGGATGGGCCTTCCTTGTCGTTGCTGTAATAGAGCATGTGCGGGCGCCTCCCATCGCTTGCCAGCGCAGGAATTTCATCCAGGCTGATCGGGAGTTTCCCATGTTGCTGTTGATGCTTTTTCAGCTCTACAAGAATATTATCCGCATAGTCGCGTGCCTGATGATGGCGCCATACATGCACGCCCGCCACGATGGTAGACGACAGCAGTATGAGGCCTATGAAGAATACGTATTTGCCACGCACTTCTGGCGAACGCAGGTTGAAAAGGCATCGAATGACGGCATACAAAAGACAGGGTAGGGCGATCAAGTAAATCATGAAACCCGCATGCTCAGCACTGCAAATAAAAGTGAGAACTGCCCATGTCCCAATCAGGTCGGGATGGCGGCGCGCCTGTGTCAATAGATGCATATGTTTTGTTCTAAGTTATTGCATCAAGCCGCGCAAATATCATGCAGCATCGGTTTTGCAATGCGCAGATAATCTTCCGTATTCAAGATGATGGAGGTATCCAGCCGCCCTGCGTTGAAAGCGATCTCGGCATAGCGTGCCACCAGCGAAGGATCAAGCACTAGTTGTATCTCATCAGAAAACACAAAGGGAGGTATCGCACCGATGACGCAGCCGGTTTTTTCCATGGCTGCTTCTGGTGCTGCAAAGCTGGTCTTTTTCACTTGCACGGCAGTTGCCAGTTTCTTGAAATCGATCTTCTGGTCACCCGGCAAGATTGCCAGTATCAGTTTTGCGGCTTCATCCTTGCTCTGGCATAGCATGGCCTTGGCACCCTGGCCAACTTCTGTGCCGCGTATGGCGGCGACTTTTTCTGACTGGCCTTCGGCGGAATGCTCAACTACGCGAAAGCGGGCGTTATTGGTTTGCAGCAGGGTTTTTAATTGGTCGAACATGGTGGTCATTTTTGCTTGTTATCAAATTGCTTTTTACAGGCGGCTTTGTTGAAGTTCGGGTGTTTTTTGTGGCATGAGCTGCATGCACGAAAACTCATGCATTTTCTGTTATTGTTAGAAAGTAGAATATAGCATTCTTTGCCAAAACTGCTGCTTGCACATCGAAAGTAAAGCATCATCAGTTTCGTTGAACTGGTTACAGCTGGCATTGAACCTGATCTGGCCGCACGCGGGCCGCACATGGGCCGTACGGTATATTTGAATTGACAGAATTTAAGAATTTACAGAAGGCGTTTTTATGCACGCAGACCTGATACTCCACAACGGCCAGTTCCACACCATGGACCGCAGCCAGCCGCTCGCTGGTGCAGTCACCATCAAGGATGGCAAGTTCCTGGCGGTTGGTGATACAGAAAGCGTCATGCGCTTCAAGGCCGGCAATACCCAAGTCATCGACCTGCAAAAGCGCTGCGTCATCCCTGGCCTGAATGATTCGCACATCCACCTGATACGCGGCGGCCTCAACTACAATCTCGAATTACGCTGGGAAGGCGTGCCCTCGCTGGCCGATGCCTTGCGCATGTTGAAAGAGCAGGCATTGCGTACGCCGCAGCCGCAATGGGTGAGGGTAGTGGGCGGCTGGACTGAGTTCCAGTTCGCAGAAAAGCGCATACCCACGCTGGATGAAATCAATGCTGCTGCACCAGATACGCCGGTGTTTATCCTGCACCTGTATGACAGGGCACTGCTCAACCGCGCAGCATTACGGGCCGTGGGTTACACCAAGGACACCCCCAACCCGCCCGGTGGCGAAATCCAGCGCGATGCCGCGGGCAACCCTACCGGCATGCTCATCGCCAAACCAAATGCGATGATACTGTATGCAACCCTGGCCAAAGGCCCCAAGCTGCCACTGGACTTGCAAGTCAATTCTACACGTCAGTTCATGCGCGAGTTGAACCGCCTGGGTTTGACGAGTGCCATTGATGCCGGTGGCGGCTTCCAGAATTATCCTGAAGACTATGCCATCATAGACCAGCTTGCCAAAGAGCAGCAGCTCACCATACGCATTGCCTACAACCTGTTCACCCAGAACAAGGGGCAGGAACTGCAAGACTTCGAGCGCTGGACAAGCATGATCAAGCCTGGCGATGGCAGCGATTTTTACCGCCACAATGGCGCGGGTGAAATGCTGGTGTTTTCTGCCGCCGACTTTGAAGATTTCCTGGAGCCGCGCCCCGATCTGGCCGCAGGCATGGAAGATGAACTCGAAAAAGTTGTGCGCCATCTCGTCAGCCAGCGCTGGCCTTTCCGCCTGCACGCGACCTATGATGAATCCATCAGCCGTATGCTGGATGTATTTGAAAAGGTCAACCGCGACATCCCTTTCGATGGCCTGCACTGGATGTTCGACCATGCCGAGACAATTACAGAACGCAATATAGAACGCGTGCGTAATCTCGGCGGCGGCATCGCCATCCAGCACAGGATGGCTTTCCAGGGCGAGTATTTTGTCGAGCGCTATGGTGCCGATGCAGCCCGCGCCACCCCGCCTGTCGCCAGGATGCTGGAGATGGGTGTGCCCGTCGGCGCAGGTACTGACGCCACCCGCGTGGCCAGCTACAACCCCTGGACTGCTTTGTACTGGCTGGTCTCTGGCCGCACCGTTGGCGGCTTGCGTCTGGCCAGTGTCAATGCGCAACTATCACGCGATGCCGCGCTGGAGTTATGGACGCTGGGCAGTAGCTGGTTCTCGAATGAGCAGGGCAAGAAAGGTCAGATCAAAGAAGGGCAATTCGCCGACCTGGCCGTGCTGTCTGCCGATTATTTCAGCGTGGATGAAGAGAGCATCAAACACATAGAAGCTGTACTCACCATCGTCGATGGCAAGATAGTCTATGGCGCGGCAGAATTTGGCCCCTTGTCACCACCTGCGATACCGGTGCTGCCTGACTGGTCGCCCGTCAGCAAGGTCAGCGGCCATTATCGTGCGGTAACAGGTACGCAAAAAACGACATTGCCGCATCAGTGCCGTGGCGCTTGTGGCGTGCATGAGCACAGGCATGATGTGGCGCGTGGTGCGAACGTGCCGGTCTCTGATTTTTCTGGATTCTGGGGTGCGCTGGGTTGCAGTTGTTTTGCGTTTTAAAGCGAAGCAATATCAGCATTGCAGCATTGAGCCGTCGGCGCTATTGCTGACGCAGTTTGTTTTCAACAGCATCGCGTTGCATGGGCGTGATGCAAATCTATTGAGCAAGGGTGCTATCGCATGACGAGCAAACACATATTGGGCATTGCCCTGGGTTTTACCGCAGGCTATGTCGATACCGTGGGTTTTGTTGCCCTGTTTGGCTTGTTCACCGCCCATGTCACCGGCAACTTTGTGCTTATCGGCAGCGAGCTGGCTCATCCCAGCCATGGTGTGCTGATCAAGTTCCTGGCTTTTCCTGCGTTTATCTTCGCAGTGGCACTGGCACGCATCGTCGCCGTCAAGCTTGAGGCCAGCGGCAAATCTGCAGCGCGTGCACTGACTGGCATGCAGTTATTGTTTTTGCTGGTGTTTATGGTGCTGGGCTGTTTATCTACTCCCGTGCAAAGCACTGATGCCATCTTGCCGCTGGTCGCAGGCATAGCCGGTGCCGCCGCCATGGGCGTGCAAAACGCCGCCAGCCGCCTGGTGTGGACAGAGCTGGCACCTACCACCGTGATGACGGGCAACGTCACCCAGATTGTGATTGACCTGGTTGATATTCTCAGGGGCAGTGCGGTGGCAGGTACCAAGGCGCGACTGTGGAAATTCTTGTGGCCGGTGCTGGCCTTTGGCGTGGGGGCAGTGGGCGGGGCATTTGCGTATACGTATGCAGGATTTTTTGCGCTGGGTTTGCCGGTGGGAATTTTGTGTTTGGTGTTTGGGTTTGCTGAGTGAGATTGACGCCCGCACCTTTGATCATGTGTTTTGTAGGAGTAGCTTTAGCCGAGAACATTTAGCCTCGTAGGTTGGGCTACGTTTATCAGCCCAACACTCGGCGTTTAAACAAGGTATACGTTTGCTTAGGCCCAGTGTTGGGCTGATACCCGTAGCCTGGCGAGGCCCGGCCCAACCTACGTATCGCCGCCACCGCTACCCAACCTGTATTAAAAACACAACGTCATTTCAAGCATCACTAAAATATTTCCCCTGATTGTTAAAAACTTAAGAATCAGGAGTATAGTGGACTTTGTATTATAAAAAATACATTCAAAAATATAAACGGCCAGCAAGCCTGCATGGCTACGCCAAGCTTTATCACACCCCCACTTTCTTGAAATGGAACAGAGATGAAAATCCTTTCTATGATAGGCGGTAGCCTCGCTCCCATGCTACTCATGCTCGCTGCTCAGGCTCAAGCCCAGGCTGCCCCGGATAATTTAGCCGCTGCGCGTTGTGAGCGCTTCATTACTGCAGATGTGGTGGCGATAGACCAGGCCATGATGATTAATCGCCTGGGCACGGCGCAACCGGGTGGCATGGTGTATGCGCTGCGGGGTGATGTGGTTGCTGTCAGCGGCAACACGCCAGGGCCGGGCAATGCGCAATTGCGGCCAGGAAAACGTCCGCGGCCCATGGTCTTGCGGGCGAATGTGGGTGATTGCCTGATGGTCAATTTCCAGAACTGGCTCAAGCCTGCTTCTGTCAATCCTAAACCGGTGACAAAAAATGCCTCTGTCCATGTCGCTGGCATGGAGCTGGTGTCATCCATCAGGGATGATGGCAGCTTTGCAGGCAATAATGCGGTCTCGGCAAGTGGCACTGACAGCGGCATCATCGCACCGGGCAAAGCCATCAGCTACCGCCTGTTCGCGGCAGAAGAGGGCAGTTTTTTACTGTATAGCATGGCAGGGCAAGAGCAGTTGACGTATGGGCTGTTTGGTTCTGTCAATGTGCAGCCACGCGGTTCAGAATGGTATCGCAGCCAGGTTACGCAGGCTGAAATGCAACAGGCGTCGGTTACTGGTGCTACGGGTTACCCAGTAATTAATTATGATGCGCTGCTACCAAACAGCAGCAAGCCAGTGCTGAAAATGCTGGATGCAAGAAATAATATCGTCCATAGCGACCTGACGGCCATCATCACCGGGCCTAACCATGGCCCCTTCACTGTCAGTGGCACACGCAATCCGTCTTACCCCAATCCAGAATCACCATACCGTGA
Source organism: Undibacterium sp. FW305-107 (assembly GCF_058788535.1). Taxonomy (NCBI): domain Bacteria; kingdom Pseudomonadati; phylum Pseudomonadota; class Betaproteobacteria; order Burkholderiales; family Oxalobacteraceae; genus Undibacterium; species Undibacterium sp. FW305-107. The sequence goes on along the minus strand of NZ_JBYTAV010000001.1, from coordinate 86,767 downwards.
AGTGACGGTGATGTACCACGAGTCTTTCACGCTGGTGCAGGCATTTCCTCAGCTGGCCGATCAAACTAATGTGCTCAGTGGTGCCAATGATGCGTTTTCCATCAATTATGGTTCAGCAGGCATTTCTGCTGAAATTCTCGCCAACCGGCTCAAGGTCGGGCCGACTGCTGATTGCCCTGAATGCAAATTTGAAGAATTTTTCCTGAGCTCCTGGGCGGGTGGTGACCCTGCCATGGTGGTTGATAATCCGGCCAACCTGCCATGCTCGCCCCAACCTTGCACGCCGCCCAAGGCTACCAAGGCCTTTTATCCGGATGATCCATCCAATGTGTATCACACTTACCAGGGTGACCGTGCGCGCTTCCGTGTCTTGCATGCGGGGCAGGGTATCTTCCACGTGCATCATCACCATGCCCACCAGTGGTTGTATTCGCCAGACAGTGATACCAGCAGCTATCTCGACAGCCAGACCATAGGCCCTGGTTCATCCTATACCATGGACCTTGTCTATGACGGCAGCGGTAACCGCAACCTGACGCCGGGTGACTCTATCTTCCATTGCCATTTCTACCCCCATTTTGCCAGCGGCATGTGGGCTTTGTTCCGCGTGCATGATGTGCTGGAACTGGGCACGCCTCTTGGTGCAGATGGCAAGCCCAGGGCCGGTTCACGGGCCTTGCCGGATGCCGAGATTCTGGCCGGTACACCCATTCCTGGTTTAGTGCCCCTGCCAACCCGTGCCATGGCACCATTGCCCGCAGCAGTGCAAATTGACAAAGGCCAGGTCAAGGTGACAGGTGCTGGCAACCCAGGCTACCCCTTCTTTGTCCCCGGCATCGCCGGGCACCGTGCGCCTCATCCGCCGAATGATTTTGCGGTGGAAAATGGTGTGGCATTGAATGGCGGCTTGCCACGCCATCTGATTACCGGTGGCACGATTTCCATTGATAAATACACGCAGACTGACTTTACCAAAGAAATGGGCCGTATCAACGCCATAGAATTACCAGAGCAGGGCACCGCCACAGAACAGGCGGCCATGACCATGCATGAACAAAAATCTGTCGCCACCAGAATGCCCGACGGCAGCCTCGCACAATTCGCCATGAATGGCTTGCAGCGTGCGCCCGGCGCACCGTTTGCCAACCCCGCCCGGGGTGCTACCGTCACGCCGCCAGTGCGCATCTACAAGGGTGCCGCCATGCAGACTGACGTTGTGCTCAACAAAAAAGGCTGGCACTTCCCGCAGCAACGCATACTGGCCTTGTGGCAGGATGTGAAACCGATACTGAATGGTGACAAGCCACCAGAACCCCTGTTCTTCCGCGCCAACAGCAATGACGTGGTTGAATACTGGCACACCAATCTGGTACCGAGTTATTATGAGCTGGATGATTTCCAGGTGCGCACGCCGACCGACATCATCGGCCAGCATATCCACCTGGTGAAGTTTGATGTGCTTGCCTCTGATGGCGCAGCCAATGGCTTCAACTATGAAGACGGCACCTTCAGCCCGGATGAAGTGCGCGCCCGCATCAATGGCATCAACCAGGCTGGCGGTATTGCGGTGAATGGCAAGCAAGTCAGGCTGACCCCCAAAGCCATACCTAGCTTTGGCAATGGCCCTACACCCGGCAGCATGCAGTGGGTGGGCGCGCAGGCCACAGTGCAGCGCTGGTGGGTTGACCCTGTGATGGACAAACAAAAAGCCGACCGCACCTTGCTGACAGTATTCACGCATGACCATTTTGGCCCGTCTACTCATCAGATGGTGGGCCTGTATGCCGGGCTGGTGGTAGAACCCACAGATTCGCGCTGGACTTCGGCTGATGGCAAAACCCTGTTTGGCAACCGCAGTGATGGCGGCCCCACCAGCTATGCCGCCAACATCGTGCCGCGCCAGGGCAAAGCCTATCGTGAATTTGCGCTTTCTGTTGCAGACTCACAATTTGCCTATCTGCCAGCCAGCCGTACCAGCTTTGATTGCTATCCTGGGCAAGATCCGATATACAGCGGTTGCAAACGCAGTGTGAATGGCACTTACACCGGCTGGGCTGATCCGCTTAACGGCATCAACTGCGTTGGCTGCTTGCCGGTGCCGATCAGCAATCCAGTCAATCCAGTTACGCCACCAACGACCACGCCCAGTATCATTGGTGGTTTTGGTGTCGGTGTCTCTGTGCTCAATTACCGCAATGAGTCGCTGGCTTTGCGGGTGGCTGCAAATAGTGGCACAGTCAATTCAGGCACGGATCTGGCACGTTCTTACAGTTCCATTTTGCGTAATGATGCACAACTGAACGTGCAGCCTGCAGGTGGTGCGAACATCAATCCGCGTTGCGTAAAAACTGCGACCAATAATTGCTTCACCTTCCCCAAACAGCCTGTCAGTGCACAGATGGGCGGCACTGATCCTTTCACGCCGATCTTGCATGTCTATGAAAATGACCCCGTGCAATTGCGCGTCATTGATGGTGCACTGGTGGGTAACCATACTGTCACTGTGAATGGCAATAAATGGTTGTTCGAGCCCTTCAACACCAACTCTGGCTACCGCGACAGCCAGACCATGAGCTTGTCCGAGCATTTTGAAACCCTGTTCACCATCCCGCAAACCGGCAAGGCGCAGTCGCTGGATTATCTGGTCAACACCAGCAATGCCTATGACGGCAATGTCAGCGGTGCCTGGAGCCTGATGCGCAGCTATAACAACCAGGTGTCATGGCTGTCACCTTTGCCTGGCAATTCCAGCATCAGGCCGGTTGCCACCACCATGCCCAACCTGCCCACCGATTGCACTGCGCGCGGCCCTTGTGTGCGCCAGTTCAAGGTATCGGCCACGACCATACAACAACTGCTGGGTTCCAATAGCCCGTTGCTGTACAACAGCCGTGGTGCCAAACTGACGAATGGCAAGTTTTCGGATCAAACCCTGAACGACCCCAATGCCATCGTGTATGTGCAAGACCAGGACTTGAACCCCAACGGCACTTTGAAAGCCGGGCTCACTATTGAACCACTGGCCCTGCGCGCCGCTGCTGGCGATGTCATCCGGCTGCAGTTGACCAACCGTGTCAATGCCAGGGCGCCTGTATTTACCACGCCTGAATCTGCCGCACGGCCAACGCTGGGCTTTACCGATGCCTACGCCAATATCAAGCTGCTGCCTTCCACCCAAGCAGGCTTGCACCCGCAATTGCTGGCGATGGATGTCAGCAATGCCGATGGCATGAACGTCGGTAACAATCCAGTACAAACCGTGGCTGCCTGCAACCCCGCGCCTTGCACAGGCACGCCACCATCCACCATCTACACCTGGTATGCCGGCACGCTGCAAAACGAGAACGGCGTCACCCGCGCCACACCGGTAGAATTTGGTGCCCTCAACCTGGCACCTGCCGACCCGCTGATGCAGGCTTACCATGGCCTGTTTGGCGGCATGATCATCGAGCCGTTGGGCGCGAAATGGCAAGACGATCCAGGCACGCATGTCTCCAGCACGGTGTCGCCTGCGGTGGGCAAGCCTTTCCGTGATTTTGCGGTCTTCATGCAAACCGATATCGCCATGCAGTTAGGGGGTAATTCACTGTACGGCGCAGGTATGCCATTAATGGCAGTCAATTACCGTACCGAGCCTTTCTTCTATCGCTTTGGCACACAGCTAAATCCAGGGTTCACGCAAAACAAGTTGCCCATCCCCAACTGGAACAATCTGCAGGCTGCTGACCTGAGTAATATTGGCAGCAATATCAATGAAGTACTGCCAAGCACCGATACTACGGCTGAAGTATCAAACACCCTCATAGGCAGAGATCCTCAAACACCGGTCTTCCGTGCCAATGCAGGCACGCCAGTACGCTTCCGCCTGTTTGGCCCACCGGGGCTGGCGGATAACCAGAATGTGTTTGAACTGACTGGCCATCAATGGCAGTTTGAACCGTATGCCGATAACTCCAGAAGGATAGACAGTAACCCGGCATCACTATCAACGGGCACGCAGTCCGGCTATGGCACGACATCACATTTTGACGTTGTTGTCGATAAGGCTGGCGGCACATTCTCGGTACCGGGCGATTACTTGTACCGCAGTTGGCCCAATGGCCAATATAGCACCGGTGGCTGGGGCGTGTTCCGCGTCAGTCCTGCTCAAACTCGTGCTGCCGGAGCTACAGCAGTCACAGCAGCAGTACAGGAAGTGTTCGCCGATATCGTCGTGATTGACAAAGTCGTGTCCATAGAGGGTATTCTTGAGGTCAGCGGTAGTGTCACGATGCGCCCCGGCAGTGTGCAATGGGAGCAGGCGGACTCTGTCACCATCGTGGCCGACGGCAAAGAACTGGGCAAGGTTGCAGTTGACCAGACCGGGCGCTGGCAATTCAAGGCCAATGCCAGTGCCGTAATGCCCAGCATGCTGGAAGTGCGATCTTCTTTTGGTGGCCTGGCACAGCACAGACCGGTAGCGGCCATCCTCACGGCTACTAATGCAATCGAGGCGATAGACAAACAGGCCGAACCACCAGTGTTGCCATTGAAAAAAATAGAGCGACGGAAGCGTTAATGCGGGAAACCATACTTAGCAGGCAAGTCAATGTACGCAATTGCTGGCATCAAGCCTTTACCGGACTGGTGCTGGCGACTGTTTTTGCTGGTAGCGTGGGGGCAGCATCGATAGCAGAACTCAAGCCCACGCCAAATCAAGTGATCAAGGATGGCGTCTCCTTGCAACTGGACATGTCGCAGCCCATGCAAGAAGGCGCAGAAGCCCGCTTCAGCCTGAGCCTGCGTGATGCCGCCAGTGCTAGCCCCATCCGCAATGCGCGACCTATCGCCTGGGTTGATGGGCACGACGGACAAACCCAGGGAGAAGAAAGCAGTGAACAGGCTTGCCGCCGCAAGGTTGCCACCTTTATCGGTGGCGATTTGCTGCATGCGCCAGCACTCAGTTTGAATGCCTATTATGTGCTGGCCCTGAATGAAGATAATTCCATCTCCGTCATCAATCCACAAACCGGTTTTGGTGGTTCCAAATTGCTGACCATGGTGATACTGCATGGCACAGGGCAAGACTGGTTGCTGACGCCTGAACAAAACCTTTGGGTCAGCCAGCCGCAGGTGCATGAAGTGGCGCTGGTAGATACCCGCAACTGGCAAGTCAGAACCCATGTATCCGTGCCTGGCCATCCGGGACAAATAGCCTTGCGACCCGGCGCGCAGCAATTATGGGTATTGACTGATGATGGTGTGACGGTTCTCTCATCATCCAATGGCCAGGTGCTGGCAAACATCAAGACAGGGAAGGGCAGCCACACCATCGCCTTCAGTGACAACGGCAAGAGCGCATTTGTCAGCAATGCTGCAGACAACAGCATCAGCCTCATCGACGCAGGCAGCCTCAGGAAAAGCGCTGAGCTTGCCAGTGGTAGCAAGCCTGTCGCCATGGCATGGTCATCCAAGGCACAACTGCTGTATGTTGCGCATGAAGGCGATGGCCAGATTATTGCCTTTGATGTGGCAGGCAAGCAGGCGGCAAGTATCAAGGCGCTGCCCGGCATATCCACTATCCGTTTTACACTCGATGGCCGCTATGGTTTTATCCTCAACCCGCAAAAAAACAAACTCGATTTGCTCGACGCAGCCACCAACCAGATCGTGCAAGGGGCAGACATCACGCATGGCCCGGACCAGGTTACGTTTTCTGACCGCATGGCCTATATCCGGCGACGTCACAGTGAAATCATGCAACTGGTGCCGCTCGATGCAATTGCACATAATATACAGGCCGGGCAGCCACTGGCGCTGGCATCGGTCAGCAATGGTCAAAAAGCCTTGGATAAGGGGCGCAGCGCAGGCAGCCTGGCAGACACCACGGTGATGGTGCCTAATGGCGCAGCCGCTCTGCTGGCCAATCCTGCTGACCGCACCATCTATTACTACCAGGAAGGCATGAGCGCACCCGCAGGCAGCTTCCGCAATTATGGCCACGAGCCGCGCGCCGTGCTGGTGCTGGACCACAGCCTGCAAGAACGCCAGCCCGGTATGTACCAGGCCAGTGCCCGCTTGCCCAAGGCAGGCAATTACCAGGTAGTGTTTTATCTCGATTCACCCAAAATGCTGCATTGTTTTCCGATCACCGTACAGGCTGATCCAGCCAAGCCACCTGTAACACCTTATGCTGTGACACTGGCGGGAGCTACGCCCACCTTAAGCAAAGGTGAAAACCAGAACCTGCAATTCGTCATCCGCGATGTGGTTAGCGGACAGGTTATGTCTGGCATCCCTGACTTGCAGGTCTTGCTGTTCAATACAACGGGTAATCAACAACTGCAACTGGATGCGCAGGAACAAAAAAACGGTGACTATGGCATCAGCTTTGCACCAGCCGTCAGCGGGCATTACTATGTCTACTTCCAGGCGGCATCGCTGGGCATGAGCTGGAATCAATCGGCACGACTGGTATTGACGGTGAAATAAAGACTTATTGTGGGATCAATATGAAGCAAGTGATGAAACACGTATCAGGCATGATGAACAAAGCGCTGCTGTCTATGCTACTTATGGTGTACAGCGTCTTGTTCCTGGCAATGCCATCTGCGCAAGCTGCCATGCGTGCGATTCCTGAAGCCCAGCTCATCAACCAGGATGGCAAGAACGTCGCCTTCTACCGTGACCTGGTGCAGGGCAAAACAGCCGTTGTCAATTTCATCTTCACTTCCTGCACCATGATCTGCCCCACTCAAACCGCCACCTTGCGCCAGGTACAGCGCGACCTGGGCACACGGGTAGGGCGTGACGTGGTTTTCATATCCGTCAGCATAGACCCCAACACTGACAAACCCGCACGCCTCAAAGCCTTTGCACAGCAGTTTGAGGCTGGCCCGGGCTGGCAGTTTTTGACGGGTAATAAATCTGTTGTCGACAAATTATTGCGATCCCTCAATGCCGGTGTCAGCGACATCAGCAATCACAGTGGCCTTGTGCTGGTCATCAATGAAAAAAAACAGGCCTGGCAACAACTCGCCAGCATGCCAGAGGCCAAACTGATCCAGAGCACTGTAGAACAAGTGGCAGGGCCTGACCCCGCCATGCAGGCCGCCAATGGCCGCTACTTCCCCAATTTGCCTTTGCAAACGCAAGATGGCAAAACCGTGCATTTCTTTGATGACGTCATGAAAGACAAAGTCGTACTCATCAATTTCATCTTCACCACTTGCCCCGGTATCTGTTCACCCATGACGGCCAACCTTGCCAGGGTACAGCCCCTGCTAGACCCGCGCGTGCAGATGGTCAGCATCACGGTAGACCCCGACACCGATACCCCCAAGGTCTTGAAAGACTTTGCCAGCAAATTCAAGGTGCGCCCAGGCTGGTTATTTTTGACTGGCAGTTCAGAAAACATCAGCGCTGTCGCCAAAAAACTCGGTGGCAGTGGTGAAGACAAAGACGCCCACAGCGGCATTTTATTGGCAGGCAATGTACAGACCGGTGACTGGAAAAAAATCTATGCGACAGCAAAACCAGAAGATATTGCCCTGGCCGTAGGAAAGCTGTTGCCAGCAAGATGATGTCAAGGTTTTGGACTGCACTTTGCGTTTTGCTCTGGCTGTTCTGTGCTGACATTGCCAACGCCGCCGATGATCAAGCCTGGCAACGTGGCCAGACCATGTACCACAAAGGCTGGAACGGCCAGGCCGCCTGCGTGCGCTGCCATGGCAATCAAGGTCAGGGACGCGAAGAGGGCGGCTTGCGTGCACCGGCCATCGCAGGCAAACCAGACAGTCAGCATTTGCAACGCGCCTTGGCAGAGGGTATAGGCAGCAATGGCCAGAGCCTGCATCCGCTCATGCCACGCTATCAAATCGACGCAACAAGCCTCAATGATCTGCTCGCTTACCTGAGCGTCATCGGCAAGGATACCCCGGGCCTCACTGACACCGTACTGCGTGTCGGCGTCTCTTTGCCTGACAGTGTCTACGGTGCCGCCATACAGGCAGGCTTGAACAAGGCTTTTGATCAGCAAGTGTATGGGCGAAAGCTGGAACTGCTCGTCAATTCTGCGCCGGACGAGGTATTTGTCGAGGTCGCCAGTTTACAAAGTAGCTTGCAAACCGGGCTGCAAATTGCGTCCAATTCCGCAACTGAAGCTAACAAGCTGGCTGTCATCGGCACCTTACCCATGCCTGGGCTTGCCAATTTTTCTGACCCGTCTGCACCAAACAGTTTCCACCTCTTGCCCTCCATACGCGAACAAGCCAGCGCTTTGCTGACTCAGGCTGTGCTTGATGCTCGTGGCAATGCTGGCGCTGCTTCCGGCAATGTTCTTGGCAATAAAGCGACACTACAACTGACCCTGATCCATGATCTTGGCAATGATCCGGCCTTGCATGCATTGCTCAAAGAGTTGCGCGAGCAGGCGCGGGCAAATCACCAGTCACTGCGCGAGCAAATATGGTCAGCCAAAGTCCGCAAGCCGGGCGAAGCAGTGATTTATCTTGGCAGCCCTGCTCATCTGAGTGCTGTGCTTGCGGCAAGCGGTGATAGCCTGGTATATGCCAGCGCCATCCACATCGGCCCGGCCAGCCAGCAACTGCCACCCGCACAAGCATCCCGCCTGCGCCTGCTTTTGCCTTGGCGCACCAGCAGCCCGGTGTTTGACCTGCCCACCGCCTACAGCGACGCCGCCTATGCCGCAGGCATGGTACTCATAGAAGCACTCAAACGCAGTGGCCGCCAGCTAGGCCGCGCTGAACTGCTGCAGCAACTGAACCAGCTCAGGGATTTTACGATTCCCGGATTCGGCAAGATAAGTTTTCACCCCGGCCAACATCACGGTAGGCACGGAGGGCAACTGCTTGCCGTGGATGTTGAGCATGGTGTATTCAAGGTGTTGCGAAGCTGGTGAGGGACAACAAAGAATTCGAGGTTTGCACGAGTTGCAGGCGGAGTTTGTTCATTGCTATTGTTAGTGACTAAGAGGTTAATGTACTTTTTTCATGAATTTGGACTTGGGGGCCAATGCGGTAATGACCAATGCAGGAATTTTGTAAAGATAGTGTCCGTTGGAAATAATTAATGCTTGTAAATTCTGGGGATTGAAATGCAAATTCAACAAATTGAAATTGGAAATTTCAGAAAACTTCAAGCTGTTCGCATAGATTTCGCTGAGACAACAACTCTTTTTGTTGGTGCGAATAACAGCGGAAAAACCGCCGCGATGATCGCTTTACGACGCTTCTTAGTTGATCGTGGAAATTTCACAATTAACGATTTCACTTTGACGCATTGGCGTAAGATTGATGAGATTGGTGCTAAATGGGAAAGCAGCAATCTAGAAGATAAATTAGAGTCGTTCGAATGGGGCGATGTTATTCCTTTCCTTGATGTGTGGCTTCAGGTGCCTATGAACGAATTGCATTACGTTCAAAAATTGTTACCTTCCCTAGACTGGAATGGCGAGAGTATCGGTGTCAGGTTACGTTATGAACCGAAAAAAGTTGGAGACATTCAACAAGAATATCTTGCAGCAAGAAGAGCAGCTGTTGCCGTAATGGAAAAAGCGGTAGGGGCGACCGAACCCGTGCCGGTGCTTGACAATGGGGATGTAGATTCCGCGCGATTAAAGCAGGAAAAGAATACATCCCCGTTCACACTTTGGCCAAGTTCATTGGTCGATTTTTTATCGCGTCGATTGCGCACTATGTTTGAAGTGCGTGCTTACTTGTTGGACCCGATTAAACTTGTTTCCCCAAAAAATGGAATTGCAATACCACAAAATCTGAATGTTGGAAGCGAACCTGTAGATGGAGATCCATTTTATGGCCTCATTCAAATTGATGAAATTGATGCACAAAGAGGATTTGGAATTTCTACGTCAACGAAATTACGTAGTGATAATTTAGGTGATGAACAGGAGAGTCAGCGTAGTGGAAAAAAATTGTCTAAGCAACTTCGCTCATACTATGCAGAACATCTCGATCCATTTAATAACCCGGAGGTCAAGGATATTCAAGCATTGCAAGCGCTGCATGATGCACAAACCGCATTTGGAACAAAACTTGAAGCAAGTTTTTTCAACGCGTTAAAGGAGCTTGAGGATCTTGGTTATCCAGGTGTGACAGATCCCAAGCTTACAGTGTCTGCAAACATTCGGCCAGTGGATAGCTTGAATCACAGCTCGGCCGTTAAGTATGAGATTCCAACATATGAAGCAGAGAAAGGAAAATCACATAGTCTCCCTGAAGATTCAAATGGGCTGGGATATCAAAATTTAGTGTCAATGGTTTTTGAGCTTATGAGCTTCCGTGATAAGTGGATGAAAGTTGGTAAAGCCGGGTTGAGCATTTCTGCGTATGGAGATCATATTCCTCCACTGCATTTAGTTTTAATTGAGGAACCAGAAGCGCACTTACATGCTCAAGTTCAACAAGTCTTCATCAAGCAGGCTTATGAAATACTACGGAAGCATGAGATGCTAAAAGAGTCGAAAATACTTCATACTCAGCTAATAGTGAGTACTCATTCGAGTCATCTAGCTCATGCCGCTGATTTTTCCTCATTACGATATTTCCGTAGACTTCCTGCACCTCATGCTGTTGGGTCTGTGCCATTCTCTTCCGTAGTTAACTTATCAGAGATTTTTGGTGGAGCAGATCCAACTAAAAAATTCGTAAAACGCTACTTGAAGGCAACGCATTGCGATCTATTCTTTGCGGATGGCGCTATTCTTGTGGAGGGGCCCGCTGAGCGTATTCTGATTCCCCATCTCATTGAGTCACGCAATGAATATGCTTATCTCCGGCGATGCTATATTTCTTGGCTTGAAATTGGTGGAAGTCATGCACATCGATTGAGGCCACTTATTGAACACCTTGGTATAAACGCTTTGATTATCACGGATATTGATGCAAAGGATCCTGCCACCGGGAGTAATGCGAATCCTAAGCGCGGAGTAGGACAAACGACTCGCAATGAAACGATAAAGTCATGGGTGCCAGGGCAAGAGGGTTTAGATTCAGCGCTCGATATGAAGGAGGATGATCTAGTTGTAGATGATAAGTCTGGATACGCAATCAGAGTGGCATATCAGCAGCCGATTATGATTAATTTTAAATCTGCTAAAAATGTTGAGGTACTTGCCTATACTTTCGAAGATGCACTTGTATACCAGAATACTGATCTCTTCGCGAAGCTTCAAGGCAGTGGCCTTATTCAAAAATTTAGAACGGCACTTACTAAATCTAAAGACATTACTCAATTGGCAAAATCAATTCGTGATGATCTTAAAAATGGAAGTAAAGCTGAATTTTCTCTTGATCTTTTACTGAGTGATGATATTGAGAAATTGGTTGTACCAGAATACATTCACAAGGGCTTGTTGTGGTTTGCAAATCAGCTCAAGCGAAAAGAAGAAAAGGTAACAGGCAATGCGATTGGAAGTGAAATATGAATGCTGCTGATTATAAACAAGATAATGACATTGATGCGCCTGCTGATGCAGAAATGATTAATTGTCTGAATTTAGATTCATTGCGGAGCTTTTTTTTGTTTGCTGGAGCAGGATCTGGAAAAACCAGGTCACTTGTAAATACTCTAGTGAATGTGCAACGTAATTTTGGTGATAGGCTAAGGAGGAGAGGCCAGAAGATTGGTGTCATCACTTATACAAATGCTGCTAGTGATGAAATCAAGCGTCGCTTACAATTTGATCCATTAATAGATGTAAGAACGATTCATAGTTTTGTTTGGTCGCTTATAGATGGACTCAATAATGATATTAGGGAATGGCTACGTGTTGAGTTAAAAGACGATATTGCGCAAGTTGATCTTGATGAAAGAAAAGGCAGGAAAGGCACTAAAGCATCTTTAGAACGTTTAGCCAAAATAGAATCAAAAACAAAGCGACTGCAGAATCTTGATAGCATAAAGCGTTTTGTCTACAGCCCGACTGGAGATAATCGAGGCAGAGACGCTTTAAATCACACTGAAGTACTTCAGCTTACTGCGAAATTTTTAAGCAGTAAACCAACAATGCAAAGCATTCTAGTTGGTCGTTACCCGATTCTTCTTATTGATGAGAGTCAGGATACAAACAAGTATTTAATTGATGCACTTTTTCTAGTTCAGAAAGAACAAAAGCATCAATTTGCACTTGGTTTACTTGGTGACATGATGCAGCGCATTTATAACGATGGCAAAGAGGGTTTGGGCGAGAATTTGCCAGACGATTGGGCGACTCCTGGAAAGAAATTAAATCATCGCTGCCCCGAGCGCGTGGTTAAATTGATTAACAAAATTAGAGATGATACGGACAAGCAGCAACAGCGCTGGAGATCAGATGCAATTGAAGGCACAGTTCGGTTATTCATTTTGCCAAGTGATACACCTAATAAGTTCGAAGTAGAGCATGCGATTGCTATTCATATGTTTAGCGTTACGAATGATCAAGCTTGGAAGGAACCACAATTTTGCAAAAATCTTACGCTGGAGCATCGAATGGCGGCGTCTAGAATGGGATTTTTGGAAATGTTCGTTCCTCTATATGAAGTAAATAGTTGGCGCACGAGTTTTTTGAACGGCACACTGTCAGTATCCCGTTTTTTTACTGAGGACGTACTACCACTTGTGAAGGCAAAAATTGCAGAAGACGATCTCGCAGTGACACGCTTATTGAAAGCGGGATCGCCACTTTTGGCTTCAGAGGCACTTCGTAATGCGGACGATATAAAAAATCACTTAAGAAACATATCGTCTTCGCTCTTAAATTTGATGGAATTATGGAAAAATCAAGCTGATCCATCTTTGAAAGATGTCCTGCAATGCATTGTGAATAACAAACTTCTCGTCGCCCCCGACATATTGCTAGATCATATGTCGTCTACCAAAGTCAATACTGACCCGCGCATTGAGACTCAAACTCAACAGAGCGACGTTGAAGATGAACGAAGCATGGCAATTGCTACTTTCCTCACTGCGCCATTTTCGCAACTCGAACCGTTTGCAAACTATATCTTAGGCAAGGCTCATTTCGATACTCACCAAGGTGTAAAGGGATTGGAATTTGAGCGAGTGATGGTAATCATGGATGATGACGAAGCACGTGGTTTTCTATTCAATTACGGAGATTTATTTGGAGGGAAATCTAAAGGGGAGAGGATCGTAGAGAATACTCGCCGATTGTTTTATGTAACATGTAGCCGCGCACGAAAAAGCCTAGCGTTAGTAGCATATTCAAAAAATCCGCAGCAAGTCCATGACTTTGTGTTGGAGCGGAACTGGTTCTCTGCTGACGAGATTGTTCGAGATATTCCCTGTTAAAACGAGATATCCCTCCAATTCCCTATGCTGCTTAATCAGTCGATGGAATAAAGGTATTATTTGCGTAGATCGATCACAAAAAAGCTCATTGAACTTCGACGCCATCAGCTTTCAATGATGGCGTGTGCTTGTATAGGAGTAATATGAATCAGCTTTTCGGCGGTTCCCACAACTCAACCCGGTTACCCTCAGGGTCCATCACCCAGCCAAATTTGCCATATTCCGAATCGTCCACCTTGGCATCGACATCACATCCTTCCTCACGCAAGGCTGCGAGCAGGGCGTGTAAATCATCGACGCGGTAATTGATCATGAAGGGCTGGGGGCTGGGCGCAAAGTAGGTGGAGTCGGCAGGGAATAATGACCAGGCTGTCTTGGCATCGTTGTTGGCACCATTGGCCTCGAATACTGCGCCACCCCATTCGCTCAGGTCAAAACCAAGATGATCTTTGTACCATGCGCTCAGGGTTTTGGGATCTTTCGCTTTAAAAAACACGCCGCCTATGCCAACAACACGTTTCATATTGCCTCCTGGAAGATATCGATTGAAGTAGAAATAATTGATGTGACTGGTCATTCGCCACAGATCACAGATATTACCTGACCCCTTAGTGCCGCGCAAACTGCCGTACCAGATCGCAGAGGAGGGGGCGGCGCGGGCTAGTCATCAAAATCATCAAACCATCACGCTGCCTTGAGCTATTGCCCTAAATCCTCCCCCATCAGCGTCTCCAGAATAATCTCCCGCAATCTCTGCACTGCCATGTCCGGCTCGGCATCCATGCGGTGCAAAGTCAGACCCAGCATGGGTAGGGCGGGCAGGGCGGGGTTGTTGATGATGCGTAGATGCAGTGGTAGGCCAGCTGCTGTGCGCACTGTCACGCCCAGGCCCGCGGCGACGGCGGCCCAGATGCCGCTGAGGCTGGGGCTGGTGAAGGACAGGCGCCAGGGGATGTTGGCGCGGTCCAGTGCGCTGGTGGCGCAACTGCGCATGAGGCAGGGGGCTTCGAAGGCGACCAGAGGCAGCGGATCGTCAGCAGTATGCACTGCTTGCAGTTGCGGGTCTGCCGCGCCTATCCAGTGCATGGCAAAGTTGCGCAGGTGTTCGCTGTGCGGGGTGGTGATGTTGGCGTCCCAGGTCAGCGCCAGGTCCAACTGGCCTGCGGTGATGAGGTCGAACAGGGTGGCGTTGCGGGCGATCTTGGCTTCTATCCTGACCCTGGGGTGGGCGCGGGCAAAGCGGCCCAGTACGTCGGTGAGTATGCGTTCGCCAAAGTCCTCAGGTATGCCCAGCCTGATCCAGCCTTCGAGATCAACACCGCGCACGGCGGCAGCAGCTTCGTCATTGAGTTCCAGCAGGCGGCGGCCATAGGCCAGCAGGGTCTCGCCTGCTGCGGTGGGCAGCATGCCCCGCCCTGATTTGCGCAGGATGGGGCTGCCGACCTGCTCCTCCAGCTTCTTGAGCTGGGCGCTGACGGCAGAGGTAGAGCGACCCAGCCTGTCCGCCGCCTTGGCAAAGCTGCCCAGTTCTATGCCAGTCACAAAGGTGCGCATGACGTCGAGGTCGAAGGTGATCTTGCTCACTGGAACACTCCTTGTGTTTTGTTTCTTTTTTATCCATCCCGTTTTTTGGAATGATTGGTTTGAAATTATCTGATTTTATGGATGAAGATAGTAGGGTATCTTGTACTTGTCAACAACGCTTTTGGAGTCGCACCATGCAAATCCCCAGCACCATCGCCCGCGAACTGATGGGCGACATCGCCCCCAAATTTGCCGAGCTGACCGACCAGGTCTTGTTTGACGACATCTGGCAAAGACCGGGCCTGCCACCGCGTGACCGCAGCCTGATCACCGTCGCCGCACTCATCGCGTTGAACCGCAGCGAGCAATTGCCCTTCCATATGCAAAGGGCGCTGGACAATGGCATCACGCAGGCTGAGCTGGTGGAAGTCATCACCCACCTGGCGTTTTACTCGGGCTGGCCAACGGCTGCCTCTGCCATCAGTGTGCTACGTCAATTGGCTGCCAACCAAACTACGTCAAAGTCAAAGGAGTAAATCATGCCCATGAGCCGCGTATCCCTGTTAAAGGGAAAATCACCTGAATACCTGCAAGCCTTGTCTGATGCCTTGCATCAGGCGCTGGTCGATGCCTATGAAGTGCCATTCAAGGACCGTTTCCAGGTCATCCAGCAGCATGAAGCGAATGAGCTGGTGTTTGACCGCGACTATCTCAGTCATCAGGGTAAGCCAAGGTCGGATGATTTTGTGTTGATACAGATCACCGCTGGCCGCCAGCGCAGTGCTGCCACCAAGCAGGCGTTTTACCAGCGGCTGGTTGAACTGCTGGGAGAATCACCTGGTTTGCGGGCAGAGGATGTGATGGTCATCATCAATACCACGGCGGCAGAGGATTGGTCGTTTAGCAGTGGGGTGATGTATGACGGGGTGGCGCGGTATGAGTGAGGTCGTTGCAATTACATAGCTTGGGCCGGGCCTCGCCAGGCTACGCATTGTAGGTTGGGCTACGGGGTATCAGCCCAACACTCGGCGTTTAAATAACGTATACGTTTGCAGAGGCCCAGTGTTGGGTTGATAAACCGTAGCCTAGCGAGGCCCGGCCCAACCTACAGACTACGAGGTATCAGCCTGGCGAGGCCCGGCCCAACCTACGATCCTTGCAATTTATGAGAAAAATTTTCCTGTCTATCCAATCCCAAGAGGACACCCAACATGATCGCCATGCAATACAACTTCACCCTCCCTGCCGACTACGACATGGACATCGTCCGCCAGCGCATCGCCAGCAAGGGCCACATGCTCGACAACTTCCCTGGCCTGGCTTTCAAGGCCTATCTGCATGCCAGAAAAAGCAGCGAAACCACAGCATCCAGCCAGAATGTTTACGCCCCTTTCTACCTCTGGAGCGATAACGAAGGCATGAATAATTTCCTCTGTGGCGATGGCTTCAAAGCTGTCTCGCAAGCCTTTGGCTGGCCTGCGGTCAAGCAATGGTCGGTATGGCATAACCATGTTGATGCGCAGGTGTGCAGCGCGAAATTTGCCACACGCCAGGTCAGCCCTATCGCACCGTATACCGTACTGGGTGCCTTGCGTGAACATGAAATCGACACCGCAAAAAAACTGAGTCAGCAAGACGGCGTGCTGGCAACGCTGACGGCTTTTGATCCCAATGAATGGACACTGGTGCGCTTTACTTTATGGCGTGATGCGGCGGCGGCAAAAGCTGCAATGCGAGGTACCAGTTCGCCAGTGGATGTGCAGGTTTATGAAGTGGGGCATGTGTCGGCACCAGAAGTGTGATGATAACCGGCGCATGGATGCATATTCACATGCGCCGGTTTATGGTCAGGGCGTCAGTACAAAATTGACGCCAGATTGATTCGCTGCCGATACGTCGACTGACAGTATCACTTTGCTGGTATAGCCGGTTGCTGCAGCTTCTACCCTGTATTTGCCAACATCAGGCACGACAACAACCGGCGTTGCGAAGATGATGGGCAAAATGGCGCTGTAGGTGCCCAGCTGGGGCGCAGAAGTTGGTAAATTGGAGAGCGTATATGCGCCGCTCAGGATGTCTGCGCCCTGGTACTTGATGGTCACGGTAGGCCCCGGTATGAAGCTTTGTTTGGCAGCGACATAAGCGACTTCTGTGGCGCTGGCTGGCGACAGAGTTGCCGTGCCGCTGATGCTTGCCTGTGGCCCGACATTGGGCAATAAATTGATCGGTGCAGAACTGCTGCTGACCACGACCGTACTGCTGGTGCTGGCAACCGGTACGCCGGTAATGATGCTTGCGGCACGGCCATCAGCTGTAATGACGACATCGTAGATACCGGGTGCCAGGCGTGCCAGGTAGAATTCACCAGTAGTTGCATTGGGCACGGTGGCGCTGATCACGTTGCCGTTTTGTTGTGCCGTAACGGCGACATTGCTCAATAACAGTGCAGTATTGACGTACCCGTCTATCCCGTTGAGGATGGTAGGCACTACTTTGACTACCGGTTTTAGTGCAAACTTGCCGTTACCTTTGGCGACGATGGATTTGCAGGCATCAAAATCCAATACGACATCAGCACGCTGGCCCTGCATGACATCAAATTCATTGATCAGCTTGATGCCGCTTTGTACTGCGCTGGGAGTATCAAGCGAAACTTCTGTAATGCTGCCAGCAGGGATGACGGAATTGGCCAGTGCGTTGCCTGTATTGGCATCCAGCACCAGCCGGATTTGTGAATAATGACCTGCTGCCAGCGGCGTTTGGCCCAAGTCTTCAAGCGCACCATTGGTGAGTTTCAGCAGATTGATTTTTCTGGCGGGGGTGAGGGTGATATCGGTCCAGTTGGCATCATTTTCGCTGGCAGTGGCGCTTTGGTGAACTCTTACTTTGGCAACAGTGATATTGACTGCGTCAAAGCCGCAAGACGGTGCATCTGTCAGCGACACCCGCAATGTACCTGTTGTGTTCTGGAGGCCACCTATTGATGTGGATACGACTGCGTCGCCACCACCGCCACCACCACAGCTTGCCAGCAAGCTTGTCACCAGTATGATGCCTGGCAAGGACAGTTTCCATAATGAATTTTTCATTTTGATGCCTCTTTGATTGTTGATTCATGTCATGCTTTTCTGTCGAAAAGAAAAGCACATGTTGATTTGCAGTTGCTTTTGCAGATGAGCGATGGACGTAATCATGATTTAAAAAAATTAGGTGAAGAGTTCGGACACAAAACACACAACGGTATCGTTCAGTCTAGTTCTGAGTCGTCATTTATTTAAATTTTGTTTCAACTTGAAACAGCTTTGCATTGTTGTAGAACGAGAATGTGCTTGTCCGCTGGAGTAGTTCTTGATGGCAGTATGCGTCTGGGAATGTTGGGTTGCAGCAGAATGAAACAGGTATGGCAGAGCTACTTTCTGGCACACAAGGTAGTTTCTGGTGATGCTCAAAATTAATGCATTAGAAACGCTTTATGTGAATAATCCGGCTGCATTATGATAATAGTGCGTTGATGATGGACATGAATCAGTTTTTCTGCCTGACATGCATATAAGAAACCTGCTCGCTTCGTGTACGGCGTTCATCCACCAATATTGAGGTGTACCGTAACATGATCAAAAATAGTTTCGTTTGTTATGATAGATTATCTTTTTTGAATACTTGTGAAGCATAACGCAAATAGCCAGCCTGACAAGAAGCACCCTCGCAGCATCTGGGATTTTTGGAGAAAGTAATGCTACCCATCATTGTTTATGAAGTCCCCAATTTTTCCTGTGACATCGCGCCTGTTGAGCAAGTGCTGAGCGTCAAGATCATGGCGCAGTCCAGCTTCAAATTGGAAAACGGCATGACGCTGGTGCGCTGTCTTGCCAAGCCGGAAGCGTTTGTGGTCAGCAAACCTGCCATTGTGCAAGGCAAGGCTTGCGTGTTTGACGAGGTGAGTCTCAAATGGGAAGACCGGGCCTGGCATTTCCGCGAAAGCGAAAACAAAAAATATGCAGCCCGCATCAATAGCAAAGGGCAATGCCCTTCCCTGGATTATCGTGAGCAGTTTTACCCCGGCCAGCAATGGACAGAAATCTATCCGGACATAACGCTGGAAGCTTCCATGGAGATCAAGAATCTGGCGGAACTCAACGGAGTAGCTCTCTTGCGCAAGGCCGGTTTGCCGTGGGAGCGTTATAGCCGCAACTTCGAAGATCAATCCAGGCTGCATATAGAGGCCGTACATGCGGTAGCCGCGGAGAAATGTCTGGACGATTGGGATCGCATCTGGCCCTTTAATAAGCCTGTGCAATGCTACCGCGCGGTTCTGACCCGGGATTTTTCTTATGTCAAGTGGATGACGTTTGCCAGATACCAGGATGGAAGCATTCGTTTCAAAGGAACCAGCTATATCATCGCTTAAGATGTTGGCAGTATGATCGCCGCCGTTCTGTGGGTAGGAGCGGCAAAGCAGCAAGATGCTCAAGTTCAACGCAAACCCCATCCATCCCATCTGGCATGTTGCCGTTGGGGCAGGAGTAAAGCTAAAACCAGTATTGCACACCTGTAACAGACTACAGCAGACAATTGCTGACCATAAGTTAAGACAGGCGTTTTGATTGTGTTTTGATCATGTAGAATAGGCAAGGATATTGCATCAACCGTGCAAGCCGCTGTGGCTTACCTTTCTACGATGTCATCACCCTCAAGGAGCGTCCCCATGTCTTCTTTTCCCATCCAGTCTTCTGCACCCATCACCATCATCAATAATTCGCCTGCCAATAACGACAATGTCTGGGTGACGGTATATGGTAGCCTCATCATCAACCCCGGCAATAACCAGACCCCGGCACAGGGCACCAATTATTATCTGGTGCCGCCAGCAGCAGGGCAGACGCAAGTGGTGCCGACTGCCGTGACTGATCTGTCGCCGCCAGGGCCTAATTCGCCAGATGGCGTCATCCTGCCCAGTTATACACTCACGCAATGGGGCAACAACCTGAGCCTGCCTGCGCCCACCTATACGGGTGATGCGAACGGTAATAATAACCAGCAATATTCGGGACGCATTCTGATTTCCGTCGGCGCGCCCGCGCAGGCCCAGGTGTCGTTCACATCAACACCGGCCTCGGTATCGTCGCCCAGCCCGGCCAGCGCGCAAGACCCAAGCACTGGCACGTTCTATGATTTTCTGGAGTTTACCGTCGCGTCGAATTCCAATGACAGCATCAATGTCGATATCGATACCTCGCAGGTTGATGCCTTTGGCTTGCCCATGCAATTGCAGTTCTTCAAGGATGCTGCGGCCACGCAGACTTACAATGACAATTTCACGGGTGACACCACCACAGGCAGCGAACAGGTCACCGGCCTGGGTAACAGCACTGGCCTGGGCCAGGGTGTGCCTGTGACTGGCAGCGGCATTGCGGCGGGTAGTGCGGTGGTCAGTGTGCCAACGGGTGCCAACCCCGCCAGCATGACGCTGAACCTGCCAGCCACGGCTACTGCCAGCGGCGCAGCGCTCACTGCCGTCCTGGCCGGGCCTGTCGGCGTGGTCGGTGTGCGCGATGATATTTTCAACGGCACAGACATGAGCAATTTTGCGACCTTTATCAAGGAGCAAAGCAATAAAACCAATGCCAGCCTGTTTCTTGAATGCCTGGCTGCGGTGCCGATGCGCATCGTGTCGCCGAAAGACATTTGTGAAAACCCCTCCATCGCCGCCACTGACCCTTTGAACAATTATTTCAATGCCCAGGTCGATAACTTTTTCTTGAGTTATTTCACCAGCCCTGCGCAGGCAGGCGCGGGTGTGCCTGCGAATGGTGGCGGCAACACCTTCAGTCTGCAGTCATCTGCCTATGGCCAACCATTAACTTATAGCGGCAGTGTGGTGTTGCAGGCAGACGGCAACTATGCATTGCAACTGGCAGATGCCAGCAACACTGACAGCAGTACCTATACGATTTATTATCCATTCTCGACACAAAATACGCCGGTAGCGTATACGCCTGCTTTCCCCCTCGCTGCGCCGCCTTCATGGATCAGCGCCGCCATGGCCAAGGAATCTGCTTCGCAAATGATCTTTGCCTGCGATGCGGTATTTGCCGACAATACCCTGCGTGGTTTGAGCGGTACTGCACTGGCCGTGCAGGGCGATCTGGAGAACTCGATTTCTGCCGCCTTCAACCGTGGCATCATCCTCAATGACCCATCCACCTGGGGGGACAGCACGACCTGGTATCCCGATGCTCAGCCTTTCAATTACTGGGTCAAATACTGGCACCAGAATGGCCTGACCGAAAACGGCCTGGCCTATGCCTTTCCGTACGATGACAAGTTTGGCAGCAGCACCAATATCCAGCAGAGCAGTGTCGGCAATATCAGCATCACCCTCAGCACCTGGGGCAGCACGCCCATGCCCACCGTGACACTGACAGCACCCAACAGCGGCACGCAAGGTGGCAGCCTGCAACTGGCGGCAAGCGTTTCTGGAGGCAGCAGCAGTACAGCACCAACTGGCAGTATCAGTTATTTTATTGATGGCTGTGTCATGACGGATGTGGCTGGCAGTTCTACCGTTGTGCCACTGGTAGCAGGCCAGGCAGCGCAGAGCAGCTTCAGCGTGCCTCCTTTACCCGATGGTGCTTATACCCACAGCTACACACTCACGGCAGTGTATTCGGGCGATGCCAATTACCAGCCTGCCGTGGCCAGCAGCACGGTGCAGTTGATTGGCCCCAGCGGGGACTTTGCCGTCAGCCTGAACCCGCCGCAATTCCCGGTCGGTACCAACGTCAGCGTCACCGTCGTGCTGCCTTTGACGACCGTGGCAGGCACGCTGGCACTGAACCTGCTGGACTCCCTGCAAAACATTGCTGCCAGCGTCGCTGCTACCACCGTCAGCAGCGTCACCAATGTCATCCCGTTTGATATCCCGGCCAATGTGCTCAGTTTTACAGGCGTCGTCGCCAACGGCAATAACCTGATCGAGAATGTCAGCAGCACCAATAACCTGACACCGGGGCAAGTGCTGACTGGCACCGGCATCCCGCCGGGGACCACGATAGCCTTGTTCAACCCGACAACGGTGACCATGAGCACGAATGCCAATGCGGATGCGACGGGGGCATCCACCAGCGTCACGTCAAATGCGGCTTCAGTTGGTTATGCGATACAGGCTGTGTATGTGCCTACGGATGGCAGTGCTACCTTGACAGGGCAGATTAATTTTTCGTTTCAGAGTTAGGGAGTAACGCGCAGGTTGGGCCGGCCTTGCGCTGCCCAACCTGCTGTTAATGCAATCTGGTTCTCCGCTGTTTGCAGCAATGCCCCTGTCAGTCAATAAAACTCTCGCAAAGGAAAATCATAAAAATATGTAAAGAATATGCAGGTGAAATTATCTTTTTGATATTGTTAATAAGTATACTTATGCCTCATGCTGTCAGAGCTTGTTGTTCGGCCCAGGTTTGTCAATAAACAGGCTGATCAAGACGGACAAACGGTCGCGGTGTGAACTACCCTGGTGACGGCACCCACGGCTTTTATATCCTTAGAGCGCGTAGTCACTTGTTTGACATGGACGAATGGCTGCGCCATATGCTCATTGCGTCAAGCGAGTGTCAATTGATCTGTCCACGGCAGCATTCCAAGGAAACCAATATGAGCTCAGCAGCATCCACACCGGCGAGTTTTATCCTGCAGTCTTACAATGTCTTCAATAATAATATTGCACAGTCGCCCAACAATATCCTCAATTTTCTGCAAGACTACCGGGGCAAGGTGATAGATTCGGCACAGATTACCGAGCAAACCAGCCAACAACAATTTCTTTCGCAGACCGACAAGACTAATTCATCTATTGAAACAAAATCGAGCTTCGCTGTCTCCGTTGGTATAGAAGGCAGCTACAGTTTCTTCAGCGGTTCTGTGCAAGCTAACTTCAACAAGGAAACTTACCAATCATCTACCGCATTCAATTTTGGTTTCGGAGCCATACTTAGTTGCGGCAGCGTTTATTTCAATCACAGCAGCGATGTGAAAGTGATCAAAAGCTATTTGACCAGTGAGTTGCTCGCAGACTTGGAAGGTATAAACTCTTTGGCGAGCGCTGCCAAATTCACCGATCATTACGGCACGCACCTCGTCCTGGGTGTCTACCTCGGTGGCGCACTCTTTGTCAGCATCTCTGCCAATACCACCAGTGAAAGCAGCAAAACCAGTATGGAACTGGCGGTTACTGCACAGTATAAAAGCGTCGCCAGTGTAACGGCGACGGCAAAGGTCACCAGCAGTCTTGAGAGCACTTATAAAACCGATCAATATCATTCTGAGGTTAAAGCCATAGGCGGCAGCAGCGCTGTTGCCGCCAATCTGGATGTGAATGATCCCAAAACCTATGCTGCCTGGGCTGAAACATGCACTGCCAGTACGGTATCAGGCGTCAGTCAGAGTAAGGAATTCTGGGAATTGGCAACCGCTGGCAGCACCGCGCAAAAATTCCTGCAGCTCTATGTGCAATTGAAAGTCTTGATGCAGAGTATCAATTATCCATCCTACTTCTCCAGCACGATCAGTGTCCAGCCTCGCCAGGAAAATCTGGTGGAAGTCACTGTTGGCCAAGACTACAAAATCATATCTGGCGGTGTTTCGGTAACGACGGGCAGCCCCAACTATTTGTTGGGTTGC
This sequence comes from Undibacterium sp. FW305-107, assembly GCF_058788535.1. NCBI lineage: Bacteria > Pseudomonadati > Pseudomonadota > Betaproteobacteria > Burkholderiales > Oxalobacteraceae > Undibacterium > Undibacterium sp. FW305-107. The sequence goes on along the minus strand of NZ_JBYTAV010000001.1, from coordinate 63,259 downwards.
TACCCCAGCCTTGACCAAAACAATAACATCACGGGCTGGACAGCAGCTTCGCATGATCATAGTTTCCCTGCCGACCCTGGATCCCAGACATTGACGTCCTATGCAGTTGCCATCTATGACCCAAGCAACTTGCTCAAGGTCAGCCTCGCTAGCGCCAGCGGCACTAATCCAGGTGTTGGGGGCGACACTGCCACGGCTGCAATCGTTGATAGCTTCATCCTGACAGGCGGCGGTGCAAAAGCCAACTGGACCGAGGGTGAATGCAAATTCCTGATGCAAAGCTACCCGAATGGTGATGTCAGCGCCAAATCCTGGACAGGCATGATCCATGACTATGGATCTGCAGCCCGTAACGTGCCGCTGACGGTATATGCAATTGGCGTGTATTCAGAATATCTGAGCATCACATCGCAAATTACTAATCAACCAATCTATAACGTCCAGCATGGCAATGCCGTGGCAAAAGCAGTCACTGCGATTGCAGGTGGTGGTGTCAGCGTCAGCAATGTCAAAGGAATGGGTAACCTGGTCCAGAGTAATGCCCCTTCGTCTGCGCAGACCTGGTCTGAATATAACTCCGACATGGAAGGTAATGTGTCACCGGGCACTGCCACTGCCTATGCAATCCAGTTGAGCGCCAGCCTGCGTGCTTAAACCCCAATCAGGCAAAACTTTGCGTGACTAAAGATACGCCATGCACACTGCTCGTGGTGTGCATGGCGTATTGATGTCATGGTATAGACCAGATGTCAGGCACCAGTGCCAGGCAACCTTGAAGTAGCCGCTTCATTCCTGGTACATTGCTGTTCAGGTGACGACTGTCATGCCATGTACATGGCTGCAATAAGTGCGTCAGACTTACGACGCTACGCTTGGTCAGTTCAACACTGAGCCTCAGTAAACATGCACGTCATTCTACTTGCATCACCCCACTTCGATTGCTATCGTTTCATGCATGCGCTGATGCCATGAACGGTTTTTCCGGCATCAGGCAGATCCGCTTGTGCATGGTCGCAAGCTTTGATGAACGGTGGATAAAACAGGGGTGTGCAGGCTCCCACCAGATTGTGTTGCTGATGTTTTACACAATGCCGCTCCGGCCAGTGCGCCGGACTTACACCAGACTTTATGAAAAAACTACATCTGAAAAAATATCTCGGCGGTTTCAGCTTGTTGCTGGCCATAAGCGGGACAAGCCAGGCAGCAGGCTGGCAATTGACTGATCTTGGGGCCTTTGAATCGGGTACCAGCGGCGGCTATGCCTTGACGGCGGATGGCCGCGTTGGTGGCTTGTCAGCAAGGGCCGATGGCTTGCCTTATCCATTCCTGAGCCAGGCAGGCCAGCTTGCTCCTATAGGTAGCACCACAGGCGTGGTGCTGGTCGCCAACAAAAACGGCCTCGCAGCAGGCCGTATCACCAGTGCTGATGGTTTGCGTATAGAGCTTGGCATCTTCAGCGGCAACAACACGATACCGCTAGGTGGCTTTGGTGGTGGCTACGTCGAAATCAACGGCATCAATGATAATGGCCAGGTTGTAGGTTACGGCGTCTTTTCTAATTATAACGAGCACGCCTTTGTCGCCACCACAGCCGGGCTGGTTGATCTTGGCACTCTGGGTGGTCGCTTCAGCAGGGCGGTGGCAATCAATAATGCAGGTGCAATTGTTGCCAGTGCCAGTAATGTGAAGGGACAAACTCGTTGTGCCTTGTCTTATGGCGGTGGTTTGACAGACATAGGGGCATTGTCAGCCAATGGCAGTTGTGTGCCAACGGCGATCAACTCTTCTGGCATGATCGTGGGTGGTTCAAATAATGGCCAGGCGACGCATGCTTTTTTATATGACGGCCGCCAGTTTTATGATCTCGGCACTCTTGGGGGCAACACCAGTACAGCCATTGGCATCAATGACCTGGGTCAGGTCACAGGCACAGCCAATATTGCCAACGGTGACAACCGGGCCTTTTTATATGCCGCAGGCGGCATGCGCAACCTGGGCATGCCCGCTAGTGCCGCAGGCAATAGTTATGCCCGCGCCATTAATAGCAAGGGCCAGGTGATTGGTTATTACACACTCAATAGTGATCCCAATAAGGTACGCCGTGCCTTTTTTTACAATGAGGGTGTGATTGCCGACGTCACCAGCCTCGCTGGCGGCCTGAGTGACATCGACTACACCAGCCTGCGCATCAACGACGCAGGCCAACTGGCTGGCACAGGCAAAATCAATGGCGTGCAGCGGGCATTTTTATTGACGCCGCAACCTTGAGTTAGAACTTTTAAGAGGGGATAGCAATCGACTCTGGGACCAGGTTTGGAGTCAGAGTCGTTTGCCAAACTGCATACCTGCGCTTTGTTTTCTTGAACCTTCTTTCATTGAAGGTAAGGGGGAAGTAAAGTCAATTTTAATTACGCTTCTTCGCAAAGACATATGCCTGGTTCTTGCTCCAGAATTTGTTTCAGATCGCGATTTAATTTTTCGTAGGCAGTCTTGGTATCGAGCTTGCCCAGCATTCGTAAAAAGTTTGATTTGAAAAAGAAAAAAGGTACTTCCACTTCTGTAAAGACATGCCAGACTATTTCTGAATTGTCCGGGGGTAGGGCAGGGTCGAGATTTTCAGATGATGTTTCGGTGAGTATGGAGCCGCAGCCTGCCCAAAGCAAATAGCTGTCACGCTTGCACATGACGCACCAGCCCCAGTCTTCTGCAATCAGTTCGACATTTTCGTAGCCTAGTGCAATAAATTTCTGGCAGAGCCACTGACCAAGCTCTTTTCCGTAACACCCCGGATTGGACTCTCCATCTTCATCGGGCTGGATATTAAAAAGCTCGGATCGAAACCAGTATTTTGTATCCATGTAAACTCAATTGCTTATCTTGTTGAGAAGATGCAGACGATATTATTTTGCAGTATTAGCAATCCGGCAGTGGTAAAACTGCGATATGGACAAACTTTTTTCTAGCACCCGCAGATATCTGTTAAGGCCAGTGCCAACTGTGATTTCGCTATCGGCGAAAGATTCCCCTCCATCAGAACACGGTGCAGTCCTGTCGCCAGGATGGTCCTTTTTACAGTAACTGAAATCTTGCGCTACCTCTTGCATGACGGGTGTCAAGTCTGCCTGTACTGCAGACAGTGATTCGGGATAATGCCCTGTTCTTGATTTGAATTTTTCCAGTGCGGCGAGTGTGGCAGTATATGCTTCTTGCGTTCTCTTATAGAGTCTCAGGCTTGCGCGGCAGGGGTCTTCCTGCCCGGGTTGGGGTTGGTGTAAAAAACAGACGGCGGCATAGTGATCATGGGCTTGCGCCCGTGCGTGCTGTTTTTCAAATTCTACAGCTTGCCAGTAGATACGCTCTGCCTGCTTGCTGCGGCAGGCAAGCACTTCGACCGGAACGGGTTTGACACTGATGCAGAAACCGAATATTGCGGATTTTTGTATTGCAACCCAAGTCTGGGCAGCTAATGGGAGAATGTCCTTTTTCCACGGTGAGCAGACAGCCTCGCCACCGCCACTATCCGGCACGTTATAAGTCAGGCTGTCTGCCTCGCTTCGGGCGATGGTCGTCGTGATTTCTTCCGCTGGAAGCAGGCTGTCAATCAGGAACATGCCAGCACCCAAAACAAGAAGGACAAGCAGGGCTTTCAGGCTGGAAGACATAGGTGCAGAGCGGTGAGGTGAGAAGCCGGAAGCTGACTCACGGCTTCATTCACATGACTAATGGGCCGGGCCACCGCTGTTACCATAGTCATTACTTCGCGCCCTGCAAAGTCTTCTTCAAGAATCCCACGGTCGCAGGCCAGGCTATGGTCTGCGCTTGCCCGTCTTCTTTGGCATTGCCGCCCATGGCAAATGGTGCGCTGTAATCATTGGGACTATAGCCATCACCACCGACCAGGTGCCCGGCCTTGGGGAAGGACAGCAATTCAGTTTCCAGCCCGGCGGCCTTGCGGCTGGCGACGATGTTGCTGGCCATCCCGGCGGAGGGCCACATCTGGTCGTCACCGCCAGCGATCAGCAATAGTTTGCCCTTGAAGTTTTCTACCGCGATGCGGGCAGCTTTGGCGCGTTCCGGGTAGACCTTGCGGCCTTCTACGTAGATATGGGCCAGCACGGGCGGGGTAGTGGCAAAGGCTTTGTCCAGCCCGGCATTGGGTGTAAAGGGCAAAGTCTTGCCCTGGTAGCTGAAGCTGCCGTAGCGACCTGCTTCAAGCAGCCTGTCCATGGCGAAGCCTTCCCACACCAGGTCACTGGGGGCAATGGCGACGACAGATTTGACCCATGGGAACAGGCTGGCTGACAGCAGGGCCATTTCGGCTCCTTTTGAACCACCCATGAGGGCAATGCGCTTGCTGTCTATGTCATCACGTTTGGCGAGGGTCTGGTACAAGGCATCCAGCCCATCAACGGGGATGTCGATAAAGTCTTTGGGCAAACCTGGCACTTCCTGCCCGCGCGGGGTATTCGGTGAGTAGTAGGGGTAACTGACGGCGGCAAAGCCACGCGCTGCCAGTTTGGGCCCAAAACGGCGGCCTGCAGCATCACCACCCTCAGAGCCGCTCAGCAAGATCACCACTGGTAATTTGCTGTCTTTGGGGGCATCTGCAGGCAGGTAGATTTTGGCGCCAGTGTGCCCGGTGACCGGTTCAGTCTTGATACTGACGTTGGAACTGCGCAGGGCAAATGTCATTTGCGCCAGGATTTGCTCACCTGAAACGGCACTCAGGCGTACTTCGGCTTTCTGCCATTCTGTGTCGACTTTGTTGCTGGTCTCCATAGACCAGAACAGACCTGCTGCATCTACACCGGTATACCTGCCAGCTAGCGATGGGGTGCTGGCCAGCGCGATATTGCCATGCGCATCGGCACGCATTTCTGCATTTGACATATGGATGGGCGCATTGGGCGCAAAACGACGCTCGGCAAGGATGTTGATCGTTTGGCCAGGCTGCAAACCGCTGAGCGTAATACCCAAAGGGTCACCCGACAGCGCAGGGTTGCTGGCCGTCATGCTGAATCTGGCTTGCGCGCTGGCATCTGATGCAATGAATGCCGTGAATGAACTAAGCAAGAGCAGGCTTGCCAATGTTCTGGACAGCAGGGGGCTGGTTTGCTTATGAAGAGTCATCTCTTGGTCTCCAGTTTTGTTTTTTGAATAATAAGAAGACAGGACTATAACCAGACTTGGATGGAGTGTGCAAGTGTTTGTCTGTGGTAATCGGTGATGATTTTTACCATGTCAGATGTTGTGAGAGAATAAGACCATCATCAAGCCAGTGACATCAACAATCAATCAACATGTGCATCAATTTCACTTCCACGCCGCAAGAACGCATGAGCCACTTCAAAGCCAAAGACAAGGGAATAGGCCCTTGGAGTACAGAGGTATGGCAAGACTACGACGCCCCCATCATCGTGCATGATACCGATGGCAATCGTCAGGCACTGCTGGGTGCCTACAGCATGATACCCAAGTCCAAAATGCAGCCCGGCGTCAAACGCTTTTCTACCATGAACGCCAGGGCAGAGACCTTGGGCGCGCTGCGAAGCTATGCCCCATCCTGGCACAGCGGCAAACTCTGCCTGGTGCCCATGCAAAACTTCTTTGAACCCAATTATGAAAGCGGCGAGGCAGAACGCTGGCGCATAGGCCTCATCGAAGAACCTGATTTTGCCGTTGCGGGCTTGTACAAGGAATGGCCGCAGGAAGACGGCAGCGTCAGCTATTCCTTCACCCAGATTACCATCAATGCTGACGAGCACCCATTGATGAGCCGCTTCCACAAACCCGGCGAAGAAAAACGCTCGCTCGTCATCGTGCCGCCTGAAGACTTCGACGACTGGCTATCCTGCCGCGACCCGGAATTCGCCCGCGCATTCTTGCGGCCTTATCCGGCAGATCGCATGTTTGCCGAGTTTGCACCTAAGCCGAAGGTGGAGAAGGTGGCGAAGATCATCAAGCCGAAAAAGCCGCAGATTATTGTGCCTGCTAATCTGGATTTGTTTGATTGAAAGTAGCAGATCATGACAATCGACGAAGTTAACCAACGCAAACCACGCTGCAATCAATGTGCCTGTTCTTCCGAACTTGTCTGGGTCAAAGACGATGCAGCCAGGGCATCTTTGTATGCCAAGGTCGCAAAAGCTGATTTTCTGGGCTTTGTTCCTGCAATACGGACGATGACTTCATGCTCTATCGGCGAAGCCAAGGCCACCTTCATGCATGTCGCCTTGCCGGGACGCCGCTGCCACTGGTGTAAGTCTGCATTGGGTGAGGGCGCAATTGTCGATTGCCAGCGCTGCAAGTCGGTTAATTTGGTGTGGGAAGCGGCAGATATTGAAACCGTGCCAGAGACTAATCAGGAAATCGCTTAATTTATGACGATACAATCAATTGCTTTTGATCCTGAAAGGCACGAATCTGGCAGCCTGCGTGAATTATATCGTGCGGTGTATGAATATGAGGGCGAGCAAATCTGGCAAGAGGTTTTCCTGGCCAATTGGGTAGCACTTGAGCCTGCCGGACAATATTTCAGAGAAATCCGTGATCGGGTTTGCAATATGAATCCCTGGCCAGAATTGCTGGGAGGTGAGAGCATGAATCTGTATTGCGCTTCACGCTTGAGCGATCTGATGTTGCTGTCCTTTCAGCCTGGTGATCTTGATTGTGACGGCATCGGCACAACAATTGAAAACTATGCAGAGTTATTCACGCACCTTGGTTTTGATTTGACGGAACCCAGACAATTTCACGCATTTTCATGTGAAGTTGTGGAGGTCGTTCAAAGTGACGATGCCGCTACGGAAATAATTGAAATACTGTGGCCAGCCGTCATGCTGGGCAATATGATGCTTGCCCGCGCCGGTGTCAGGGTGAAGGCCCCCAGTCATATACTGACCAAAGGCATCGCAGATCGTTCATGTCTGTATTGGACGTATCGCAGAAAATATCGTCATGCGAATGACCTTTCCCATGGATGGGGCGGTAATTCACAATGGGGTACAGATTTCCGGCGAGATTTTGACCTGGGTGATCGTTATGCTTACAACGTCGATGGTGGTTCAACGATTGTCGATTTGCGTCATCCGATACCCGAGACTGAGGTTATGGAGGATATAAGCACACCAGACCGTATCAATTTGTTAAAGCATCGCTGCCTCACAAATATTGTCCGTGATAGTGATACGGATTATTGGCCGTATTATGATTATTACGAAGAAGAAAAATAGGCTTGTCCCTATTGACTGAGCATTGTGGCACTACACCAATCCCCCCGCCAACCCCACAAACGCATCCACCAGCGGCGACACCTCGCCCTTGCGCTGCGCCAGCAGTAGTGAGGTGGTCGCCCCCGCATCAGCAATAGGCCGGTAGCAGATACCATCAAAATGAATAGTGTAGAACGAGCCGGGCAGGATGGAGATGCCGCAGCCTGCGGCCACCAGGCCTATGATGGTGGAGGCGTCATTGGCTTCTTGTGCGATTTTTGGGGCAAAGCCTGCGGCGTGGCAGAGCCGCAAGATATGCGGGTAAATGCCGGTGCCTGCGCTGGGTGGGTACATGATGAAGGGTTCTTGTGCCAGGTCTTTCATGGGCACTTTTTTCTTTTTTGCCAAAACATGGGTGCTGGGCAGCACGGCTACCAGCGGGTCTTCACGCAGCTTGCGAAAGCGTAGTGGTGAGGATACGCCGCGTGCCAGTTCGCCCCCTTCTGGCGGGCGTATGAAGCCGACATCAAGGTGATGCTGGCTCAGTGCTTCGAGCTGCTTGTTGGTCGCCATCTCGCGCAATGTCAGTGTCACGTCCGGGTATTGCTGGCGGTAGCTGTTGATGACGGCGGCAAACAGCGGTGTGAACGGGGTAGAGAAAGTAAAACCTATGCGCAGCTCGCCCGTCTCGCCGCGTTGTGCACGGCGGGCGTTTTCGCTGGCTTGCTCGGACAGGGCCAGGATATGTCGTGCATCTTGCAAGAACAGCTTGCCTGCTTCTGTCAGGCGCACCCAGCGCTTGCTGCGTTCAAACAACTGCGCACCGACATCGGCTTCCAGCATCTGTATGGCATGGCTGAGCGGTGGCTGACCTATGTGCAGACGTTCCGCCGCACGGGTGAAGTGGAGTTCTTCGGCGACGGCGATGAAGTATTTGAGGTGGCGGAGTTCCATTTTTATTTTGGTGTTTGCAAATGAATTTCTGAAGGAGCGCGATTTTTCGTAGGTTGGGCTACGCTTTACCAGCCCAACACTGGGCCGCAACAAACGTATACGTTATTCAAGCGCCGAGTGTTGGGCTGGTAAAGCGTAGCCCAACCTACAGGAGTGAACTTTATTCGTTAATCAATCATCTAAAAAATGTATTACTAATGACTTAAATATATATTGGACGCTATAAAAGCGCAAATATAAGATGAAGGCTCCTTGATCGTCCAGTCTCGCCATCATGACCGTCGCCAGCACTATCCCGCCGCAGCAAATAAGCCAGCCAGCCCGCATCGCTGCAGGCACGCCAGCATTCCGGCATATCACCCGCGCCATGATCTTTGGTGGCTTCTCTACCTTTTCTCTGTTGTACAGCATGCAACCGCTGATGCCTTCGCTGGCTTTGCAATTTGCCCTGAGCCCGGCGCAAAGCAGCTGGGTCTTGTCGATTTCAACTTTATCGCTGGCGTTCTCTTTGCTGATCAGCAGTGCCATTAGCGAGCGCATAGGTCGCAAGCCCATGATGGTGGCGGCGCTGGCACTGGCGGCGATAGCCACTGTGCTGTGTGCTCTGACGCAAGACTTTAGCCAGTTGTTGCTCTTGCGCGGCTTGTTGGGCTTTGCCCTGGGTGGCATGCCCGCAGTGGCGGTGGCTTATATGGGAGAAGAAATCGAGGCAGTTGCCATGGGCACGGCTGTGGGCCTGTATATTGCAGGCAGCGCCATGGGTGGCATGATAGGGCGCTTGCTGTCTGCGCTGTTAAGCGATCACTTTGGCTGGCGTACGGCCATGGCGGTGATCGGTGTTGCTGGCATCTATGCGGCGTGGGAATTCTGGCGCAGCCTGCCGCTGGCGCGCAATTTCAAGCCCGCTGCAAGGGTCTGGGGCAGCCTGCACCAGGGCCTGCGCCTGCACCTGGCCGATGGTGGCCTGTGCATGCTGTTTTGCCTGGCCTTCATGCTGACGGGCTGTTTTGTCAGTGTGTACAACTACATAGGCTACCGCTTGCAAGGCACGCCGTTTGGCTTTAGCCAGAGTACGGCGGGCGCGATTGCCCTGCTGTATGTGCTGGGAATGGGCAGCTCAGTCTGGGTAGGGCGGCTGGTAGACCGCATAGGCCGCCGTGGCGTGTTGTGGGTAGTCTTGCTGGTGATGATGGCGGGCTTGCTGCTGAGCCTGTCGAACTCCCTGTTCATCATGATCCCAGGTGTGGCTTTGTTCACCTTTGGCTTCTTTGCGTCGCATTCAGTCGCCAGCAGCTGGGTGGCCCGCCGTGCGCAAGGCTACAAGGCGGTTGCTTCTGCGATCTACCTGTGCTTTTACTATCTGGGTTCCAGCCTCATCGGCTCTTTCACCGGTGTGGTGTGGGCCAGCCACGGCTGGGCGGGCGTGGTCATGCTGTTGGGTGGCATACTCAGCGTAGGCTTGATGATTACCCTGCGCCTGCGGACTTTGTTGCCTGTGGTGACCGCGGTGTAGGCGGTGTCATGGACATGTGTCAGTTCGGACAAGCAAAGACCGGTCGCATGACTGGTATCGTTGTAATGGCTGACGTTGGTGACGACGTGCAGTATGCGTTTGGTCTTCATAGGCTTTGTCATGCTGGAGATGTTCAACCCGGCGATGTTCAACCCAGCAGCGCGAGCAGGGCATGGGCCACGGCAGCAGAACTGGCTGGATTTTGTCCGGTAACCAGGTGTCCGTCCTGCACCACATGGGGTTGCCAATCGGGGCCTTTTTCGTAGTGGCCACCAAGCTGCTGGAATTCGTCTTCGATCAGGAAAGGTACGACGGCAGTTAATCCCACGGCAGCTTCTTCGCTATTGGAAAAACCAGTTACCTTGCGACCGGCGACCATTGGCTGCCCGCCTGCGCCACGTGCCTTGATCAGTGCCCCTGGCGCATGACAGACCAGTCCAAGTGGCTTGCCGGCACGGTCGGCAGCTTCGATCAAGGCAATCGATGCCGCATCATTAGCCAAATCCCACAATGGACCATGACCACCTGGGTAGAAGACAGCATCGAAGTCGGCCAGGGTGATCGACGCAAGCGGCAGCGTCGACGCCAATTGCAATTGCGCTTTTGCGTCTTGGCGAAAGCGATTGGTTGCATCGGTTTGTGCACCAGGCTCATCGCTTTTAGGGTCGATAGGTGGTTGACCTCCAGTTGGTGAGGCCAGAGTAATTGAGGCACCCGCGTCCTTGAATACGTAGTAAGGAGCTGCGAACTCCTCAAGCCAGAATCCGGTTTTTTGACCAGTATCACCAAGGCGGTCGTGTGAGGTCAAGACAAGAAGAATTTTCATGATATTAACTTTCCAAAATATTGTGTGGGGGGACAGTAACTGCGGTCAACCTGAAGTAATATTGCCAAAATTGCTTATTTCAACTTTGCCAGCAATGCTTGTGCAGCCTGTACCGCTGACGCCGGGTTCTCGCCAGTAATCAGTTCGCGGTCAACAACGACCTTCGGCTCCCAAAGCTTGGTGTTGCTGGCATATGCTGCACCTGCTGCCTGTAGCGCATCCTGTGGGTAGAATTTCATGCTGCCGCCGTGTAGCGATGCTTTCGCTGCTTCTTCTTCCAGATTGCTGATCACGGTCATGTTGTAGCCCTTGTAAATCCAGGTGGATGTGCTGGCCTTATCATTGGCAGCCATTTGCCTGGTGAACCCGGCAGCATCGTCCAGGGTTGACAGTAGTGCGATCGGGCCGTGGCAAACTAGTGCAGTCGGTTTGCCTTGCTGGTGAAAGTGCTTGAGCAACTTACCCAGCGCGGTATTCGACAACAGATCCTGCATCGGTGCGTGCCCGCCGGGGATGTAGACTGCATCGAACTGCTGGTAGCCCAATTGTTCGACCCGTCCCAGACTGATGACCGGGGAGCGTTTGGCGTCAGTGAGGCCCAGCTGCTCCAGCACTGCCTGGCTCTTTGCCAGTGCATTGGTATCGCCGCCATAGTACATGGGGTCTACCGAGGACTTGTCCAGGGAGGGTGCCAGGCCCTTGGGCGTTGCAAATGTCAGTTGATGGCCTGCTGCACGCAGTATTTCTACCGGCTGTATCAGCTCGTTGAGATAGAAACCGGTCTCGAATGTCTTGCCATCCTTGAGATCAAGATGATTTTCATCTGACAAGACCACAAGGACATTGGCCGCCTGGGCAGCGGTGACGATCATGCCGGAAGCGATGAGGGCAAAGAGGGTGGATCTAAAGCGCATAAGGTACTCCTGATTCATTGATGTGGGCCGGAACAGTTGTCGTTCCGGCTAGTGGTGGTATGCCGCTACTTTATTCCATACTCCGTCAGTGATAAACTACCCGCCAACCAATTCATTTTTGCTCTGGAGGATAAAGTGAGTCGCAAGTTTGATCACCTTCCCGACGTTGAAACCTTTGTAGCCGTGATGGAACATGGTTCTATCACTGCTGGGGCGGTGGCACTTTCCACGACACCGTCGGTAGCAAGCAGGGCTATCACCAGGCTTGAGGCCAGGCTGGGCACGCAATTGCTCAGACGTACCACACGCCAACTGAGCCTGACTGATGCGGGCAGGCTGTATCTGGAACAAGCACGGATCGCACTCTCGATGTTTGGTGAGGTCGAGCGTGCGATTCAGGGGCAAGATGGTGAGCTGACCGGTCTGGTACGGTTGAGCGCGCCCACCACTTATGGGCACTATCGCCTGCCTGCGAAGCTATTGCATTTCCATGAGCTCTACCCCAAAGTGAAAGTCGAATTGCATATTGGTAACCGCAATGTTGACCTGGTGGCCGAGGGCTTTGACATGGCGATCCGGGTTGGTCATCAGCCTGACAGCGGGTTGGTCGCACGCAAGCTGGAAGACGCACCAAAATGCCTGGTGGCAGCACCATCTTACCTGGCGCGTGCCGGACAACCGGCAAGCCTGCAAGACCTGGCGAGCCATTCCTGTCTGTCGTTCCTGATGCCAAGCACTGGCCGTACCAACTCCTGGGTATTCCGCTCAGGTGATGAAGAAATTGAATGGCTGCCACCTGCCGCCCTGGTGGTCTCGGAGGACATTTTGGGCGTGGTTTCCCTGGCAGAGCAGGGCTTGGGACTGTGCCAGATCTATGACTTCATTGTGCAGGAGCGCATACGCAGCGGCAGACTCGTGGAAGTCTTGCCAGAACTGCGTGGCTATAGTGGCCGCTTCTCGCTCATTTACCCACCACATAAACGCCTCTCGGCTGCGTCGAGGGCAATGATAGAAATATTGTCTAAAAACGAGGAATGATGGCATGGTGAATAGCAGGACTATCTGCACCACCAGACTTGATCAGTTAAGCAGCTTGGGCCCTGAAGCAATCCAGCAGGCCTTGCAATAAGCATGACACGCGCCAATACAAGCACGCTTGCAATGTGGATTGCGAAAAAAATTGTGGCGACCTCTTACAAGCCCGAATGTTGCCGCACCATTTTCAGTTTTTCCGACTCCGGCAGGTTTCGCTGCATGGCATAAATCTGCTCTGCATCCTGGCCTGCGAGATACATCACCTGGCCGGTGCCATCGGTTGCTGCCGTGAAGATGACTTCCGCAATCGAGGCGGCAGTGGAGTAATTGCCGCGACGGTTGCCCATCGCTGTCATGACCTTAGACACGGTGTCGCTATATGCGTTGCTACTTTCATCGAAGGTGCGTGCCAGTGACCTGCCGGTGAATTCGGTCGCTACTCCGCCTGGTGCAATGAACTTGGCGCGTATGCCTAGCGGTGCAAGTTCAAAAGACAGTGATTCTGTGAAGCCCACCACGGCGAACTTGGTCGCGTTATACAGCGAGAACAGGGGCAGGGTGATCAGGCCGCCAAGTGAGGCAACATTGATGATGGCACCGCTGCCCTGACGCCGCATGGCTGGTAATACTGCACGGGTGACTGTAAAAATGCCGTCCACGTTGGTGGCAAACTGATGGCGTATCTGTTCATCGGTGGCTGTTTCGAAAGGGCCGAACAAGCCATAACCCGCATTGTTGATGAGCACATCGATCTTGCCGAATTGCTCCAGCGTTGCCGCGACTGCTGCTGCGACTGAGGTGGGATCCGTGACGTCCAGCGGCAGCACGGTGACCCCCGGGCGCTTCGCCAATTCGGTTCCATCGGCGGGTTTGCGCATGGTGGCAACCACGCGCCAGCCGCGTTCAGCGAATAGATGTGCGGCAGTCTGGCCTATGCCGGATGAGGCACCTGTAATCAGTACGACAGGGGAAGATTCAGTAGACATGGCATTGCTCCTTTTAGCAAAAATGTCAGATAAAGAAATTACACAAAACTAAAAGCTCAACTGCGGATACCGTTCCAGCAGAGCTGGAAGGCGATCTCGCGATTTTCTTCAGAATCGGCGATCGTCCCCGCCCGCATCATGCGCGCAGTTTCGCGGATAGAGCCTATAAAAATCGAAGACAGGAAGGGGATAGGCACAGCCTTCAGTACTTCTTCTTTTTGACCTTCAACGACGATGTGCATCAAGCCTTCACCAAGCTGACTGGTATAGGCCTTGCTCTCTTCACTCATGAAGGACGAGCCAACAAATTGCTCCATGAAACTCACCTGCTCGTATTTGCCCAGACGGTGATCAAGCATCCTGTGCCACAAGCTGCGTACGCGCCCTTTGACCGGCATCGTCGGGTCTATCCCGTCACCATAGAAATCAATGGCTTCGCGCTTGGCGTGCCGATACACCTCATTGAACAGCGCCTCTTTGTCGGCGAAATAGACGTACAGCGTGCTGGTGCCTATACCCGCTGACCTGGCGATGTCAGTCAGGGTCAGTCCGAGCAGGCCACGTTCGGTGGCAAGGCGGCATGTCGCCGCGATGACTGCATCCAGTTTTTTTTCGTCTTTAGGTTTCATAGAATGAATAATAACCGAAAATATTTTCGTTTGTAAATACTTTTGTTGAATTTAATTTCGGCGAAGCAGATGATGGCTGCGGGCATTCGTCTGCCGCCGGCTTGCTTGATCAATATATGCAAGTCAGCGTTTGCCCCTTATCACCTGACATCCATGATTTTGATCCCGCTCCTCTATGAAAGGCCATGCCGCCGTATCAATGCTGATGTGCATGTTTAATGCATAATTTGAATTAAAAATACCTATTTGCCATCTATTGATACGGAGCTAGCGATTGCTGCCAGGAGGTATGGCGGTGGCCTGCGTGAGTATTATCCAGGAAAATTAGCTTTTTAAGAGAATAAATATTCGCTTAAATTTAATGCTTGTGAGAGCCAGGCAAGGTATGCAGATTCAGGCACCAGGTGGCAGGCTTATCGCAGACCTGGTTTGCGATGTGGTGGATGTGACTTGGGAATAGGTATGACCAGCAGCAGATATGGCGCAGCTACACCAGATTGTCATACCTGCGGCATTGGCTTCGTGCTCAATCGCTGGCACGTTGAGCTAAGCACGCTTGCATGGTCTTAATCTGGCAACAGCCGTGAGAAACGGAAATCACAGTGGCTCGCACCACCAGCCAGGGTTTGTGTTCTTTCCAAACGTATGCCTCGCGCTGCATAGGCGACGAAATCCAGCCCGCAAATATTTGGCAGGATTTCTTTATCCCCATGGCAGGCCGCGAATTTGCAAAAACCGCAGGCTTTGTAGTTAATACCGAATTCAAAATCGTCACCCGGGCCTGGTGCTACGAAGTCGTAAACAAAATCCTGCGGAAACTCTTGCTGATGATTTTCTGTCGCGCTTTGCGCAGCCTGCTCGCGCAACAAAGCCTGGTTCTCTGCTGACATGAATTGCTGCCCTGAGGCCATGCGTTCTGCTTCTGCCACGGTGAGCAATTGCGCCTGGTAGGTTTCTCGCTCAATGTCGCCGATGACGGACAGCGCCACGCCATGCCGACGGAGCACCCGGCTGATGGCAATGAAGCCCAGCAGGCGCATGAAGAAATCGCTCATGCGACTTGCCGCGCCGCCTACATAAGGCATTTGGGTGAGCACGATGTCAAATTCGTCCATCACCTCTTGCCTGATCGCATCAATCGCATCAATGTCGGACAGGTGCGCACGCTCACGCAACATCGCTTCGGCAAGGTCGAGGCGATGGCGCATGGCTGCCTCCATTGCAGCGCGATGTGATTCGTAAAAAGGATGGGTGGTGGGATGGATGATCTCAGCCATTGAATACCTCTCTCAGGCAATTGGTGTAATGCAAAAATGCTCGTCTGCTGATGCCGATACAATGCCGATAGTGTGCTTACACTGCAGGAGGCAGCATGCCAGCATATCCGGCAATATTGATGAGTTCTAATGTACCTAGCTTAGAATAGCAGCATTCACGAAGCGCAGACAAAAGCTGGGCATGAAATTAATTCACTGAGCATTTCACCAAGGAGTATCAGGCATGGCAAAGCGAACCGTAATCATCGCCGGTGCTACCGGCATGGTGGGGAAAGAGATTCTTGCAGGATTGTTGGCTGACGACAGCGTGGCCGAGGTGCACAGCCTTGGCCGCAGGCCGCCCGCGATACAGCATCCCAAGCTGAGGGCGCATGTCCTCAGTTTCGCCAGTTTGCCAGATTTACCGCAGGCGGATGAAGTGTATCTGGCGCTGGGCACGACCATCAAGGTCGCCGGGAGCCAACAGGCTTTCCGTGCCATAGACTACGATGCTAACCTGGCTGTTGCCGTTGCAGCGCAGGCTGCAGGCGTCAGGAAGCTGGGGCTGGTCAGCGCCATGGGGGCAGACGCCAACTCTAAGGTTTTCTATAACCGTGTCAAAGGCGAACTGGAAGATGCGCTGCAAAAAATGCCGTTTGAAGGGGTGGTCGTCGTCCGTCCTTCCCTGCTGGTCGGCGACCGCGAAGTGTTAGGGCAGCCGGAGCGGCGTGGAGAAAAGCTGGGGTTTGCGCTCAGCAAGGTACTCGGCTTTCTCATCCCTGCCAACTACCAACCTATCGCGGCGGCGGCTGTTGCCAAGGCGCTGTTGACGGCTGTCCCGCAGGCGCAAGGCAAAACTGTCTTGCTTTCCGGTGCCATGCATTGAGCCTGGTGCATCGTTGCTTACCGTAACATGATTACCGATTAACTGGCTCTTTCCAATTGCTGCATCAAACCCAGTCTGTCTATCTGTACCCAGGCCTGGGCGATCTTGCCATCCATGATCCTGTAAATCACATTGCCCTGTTGTGTCACGGCCTTGCCAGTTGCTGTGAAACCGGCAAACGGCGCGTTGTGGGTGGCCGTGAAGCTCCACCTGACTGCTACCCGGTCTGCTGCGCCAAAGATATCTTCAATCACAAAGTGCACATCCGGGAAGGCTTTGCGCAAGCCTGCGATGTTGGCGGCAAACTCGACCTGCCCATGTTCGCCCCGGTTGCTGCTAAAGTCAGTGGCGATCAGTTCTGACACAAGATCAAGCTTGCCGGTATTGAAGCAGTCTTCATACAGGCGGCGCACGAGTTGCAGGTTTTGTTCAATCTGGCTTGTTGTCTTCATCTTTATTTCTCCAAAAATATACAGGCTTGAATCCAAGTGGAGAGTAGTGTAAAACCTCAACTTAACTTGAGGTCAAGGAGAATTTGCATGGCAAGGATCAATCCGCAAGATATAGGCAAACCGCTGGCTGTGGGCGAAGTGGCAGCGCGCAGTGGCGTGGCTGTCTCGGCCATCCATTTTTATGAAGCCAGAGGGCTGATACACAGCCAGCGCAATTCTGGCAACCAGCGCCGTTGTGCGCGCGATGTCTTGCGCCGTATTGCCGTCATCAAGGTGGCGCAACGCCTGGGCATCTCGCTCGCCTCCATACAGGCTGCCCTGGCAGAACTGCCCGAAGGCCGCACACCCACCGTCGCCGACTGGGCCAGATTGTCCAAACGCTGGAAGACTGAACTCGATGAACGCATCAGCCAGCTCATGGAATTGCGCGAACAACTGGGCGACTGCATAGGCTGCGGCTGCCTGTCTATCAAGGCCTGCAAGCTGCGTAATCCGCTGGATGCTTTGTCAGAAGAGGGGACGGGGGCGAGGTTGTTGGGTATAGAATCATCATGATTGTGATGATCTACATAAAGAGAATGAAATACATCAATGACAAAAAAAGACAAGCAGGAAAATGATGTTGCGCTAAGCGGCAAAATCACCCCCGTCGACATCAGAAACTTGCGCAGCAAGGGGGCGATACATGAACTCAAGCTCTCCAAACTGCCCACGCTGACAGTCAAACTGGCGCAAGCTCTGCCAAGCTTGCAATCAGTAGAACAGCTCTGGCTATGGTGCGATGTCACGCGCAAAGCCATGTGCCATGTCATAAAAACCCCAGGTTTGCGTGTGCTGGACATACTCGATATCAAAGGACCAGGAAAGATGGGCAGCTTTGCTACAGCATCTGATCTGGCGATCGTACGGGCGAATCTTGGTTTGTCTGAGGATGACGTGACAAGTATCCTGCAGGCGCCAGCGCTCAAAGAACTGGGCATGCAGGGCGCAGACCTGTCGCCAGGTGTTATTGCTGCGATGCTGGCCCATCCATATCTGGTTGCGCTGGATATGGAAGGAACAGCATTTGATGATGTTATGGCTGAAGCATTGAGTACCAGCACGCAGATTCACACGCTGGATCTGGGTAATACAAAAACCACAGGTAGGGGACTTGCGCATCTGTGCCGCATGACGCAGCTCAGGTCGCTGGATTTATGGGCAACGCAAGTCATGCTCGATGATCTTGATTTGCTCACACAACTGCCACATCTGGAATATCTGTCACTTGGTAATTTTGATGATCAGCCAGGCTTTGACGCGACAGAACTTATCCCCAAGCTGGAAGTGCTTACTTCGCTGAAAAACATCTGGCTGGACGGGATCGATTTTGATAAGCAACAGGCCGCGCGTTTGCGTGAAAAGACAGCGCGTGTGAATATTACTTGTGCGTAGAGAACGCTGATTCGTTTATAGTGTGAATGGAAAACGCGCCAGAATCGAAAAACTCTTTGTTGCGGGGGAGGTGAATTAAATGTCAGCAATAAAGCGATACCGCAACTCTTTCATAAACGCCGTTCATGCCCACGGTGTCAGCCGCTTGTTTTTGCTGATCACCGCATTGACCCTGTCAACAACAAGCGCACACGCACGCCAGCAAGGCTGGGAACAAATCCTGATCGCCAGTGCAGAATATTCAGTAAGCACCCAAAAAGACCTTGACGACGACTATCAAATTTCCAGTTACGAACACTGGGATCTTGATCAGGATACGGGTGAGCTGACATTTTCAGATAAAGGTGTGATCAAAGTAAGCGCCAAAATCCAGTTTGTCGGCTCTTATTCTGAACGCAGCAAGACATGGTTATGGAGTTGGGGTAACTCTACCATTTCCCCAGCCCTGTTCAAGCGCATGGATGTACTCAAAATCCTGGGCGCGAAACATCACTTCAACAAACTGACAGATCGCACCTGGCCAGCGCAATTAGCGGATGGATGGGAAATGGCGACGGTGGCTAATTACCTGCTGAAAACCAAGGGCATTTATCGGGTGCCGTTCGAGACCGGGTTTGTGTTCCTGGTCATTATCGATATCAGGAAAGTGCCTGCAGAATAAAGGCAAGCTGGCTGATGTGGACTGGTTTTTGATATTTACGCTGCCTGTCTCTTTTCTCATTCTTCATTCCACCTTCTATTTGACGACCCGGCTATTTCTGATCATGTCGTACAAAAGCTGTGCTGCCGGTGACAGGCGGGCGGCTTTGCGGGCGACCAGTACCAGGGTTCTGGAAATGACCGGGTCTTGCAATCGGATCACGCGCAGGCGAGGGTAATTGCCTTTTTGCATGGCAAGATTGGGCACGATGGCAGCAGCAATACCTGCATCTGCCAGGCCCAGGGCAGTGGAGTTGCGCTGTACTTCGTAATGAATCTGCAAGCTTAACCCAGTCTGGCCAGCTTGCGTACCCTGGCCCGCATGCAGACTTTCTGCACCCAGGTAGCCGTCAAGCAGGGCGCGGTTGCCGCTTGCCTGTCCGGCGAAAATTAGCGGGTGTGGCTGCAATTGTGCCCAGGATAAGCTCTTGCGTCTGGCCAGCGCATGGTCGTCACGGCAGACCAGTACAAAGCGGTCTTCCAGCAAAGGTGTCGCGCTGAGGTCAGGATGATTCGGTCCAGCCAGGTTGATGCCAAACTCCGCCTCGCGCCGCAACACGGCTTCGGCCACACCGGCAGATGCATGGTCGAGTATCTTGATACGGTTGTCAGGGAATAGCGCTGAATATTCACGGATGACTTGCGGCAGATAACGTACACCTGCTGTCGGTATGCAGGCAATGGACACATCGCCGCGCAGGGCCTTGCCGGTTTCACGTATCTCGGTCAGTGCTGCTGACAGTTCTTGCAGCAGGCGCCTGGCTTGCGGCAAAAAGTCTTGCCCCGTCCTGGTCAATGCGATGGAACGGGTGGTTCTTTCCAGCAAGGTTACACCAAGAAAAATTTCCAGATTGCGCAGCCGCTGGGTCACCGCCGTTTGCGTGATAAACAGCACATCCGCTGCCTTGTTAAAACTGCCATGGTCGGCAATCGCCACAAAAGCCTGTACGCCGAGGATATCGATTTTCATAAGAAAAATGAATCAATCATCTAAATAAATTCATTGTACTTTTAAATGCCCAGGTACGAAGATGCTCTTGTAAAAAATATTCTTCGCTGTCTTCATGGGTGTCTTATGCTGAATCCGCCATTGCCCGCGCTTGCTGTTGCTGAAACTACCAGCCTTTCCGCCTTACGACTTTTCTTGGTCTTTTCAAGGATAGCGCTGACTGGTTTTGGTGGCGTCATGCCCTTTGCCTACCGGGCACTGGTTGAACAATACCGCTGGCTCAGTGCAGAAGAATTCGCCCGTTACCTGGCACTCAGCCAAGTCTTGCCCGGCCCCACGATATGCAATGTTGCCCTGATGATAGGCAAACGCTACGCCGGTATCGCCGGTGCACTGGCTGCCATGGCAGGTCTGATCATCGGCCCCTTTTTGCTGGTGATTGCACTAGGTGTTGCCTATCAACGCTTTGGCAAACTGGCCATGGTGCAGGATGCATTGACAGGCATGACGGCAGTGGCAGCAGGCCTGGTGCTGGCAACTGCGATCAAGATGGCGATGTCGCTGTTTGGACAGAATGCTAAGGCTGGTACCACTGACGCTCCGGACAAAAGCATGCTGCTCTACAGTCGCACCAGCTTGCAGGCATTGTTGATGGCGCTGGCCTTTGCTGGGCTGGCCCTGCTCAAGTTTCGCTTGATTATTGTATTCGTGCTGCTGGCCCTGCCGGGCAGCGTGGCCGCATATTTTCTGAAAGAAAAAAATGAGTGATGAATCCCCCATGCTGGACCTGTGCCTGCATCTGTCCATCCTGTCGATGATGGCAGTTGGCGGCGGGCTGGTGATGATGGCACCTGACATCAGCCATTTTGTCGTCACAGAAAAACACTGGGTCACCAGCGCCCAGTTCGCCTCTGCCTATGCCATCGCCCAGGCCGCACCCGGCCCCAATCTCTTGTTCATCTCTTTAGTGGGCTGGCTTATCGCCGGCTGGACAGGTGCAATACTGACGACACTCGCGGTGATTATCCCCTCCACCATATTGACATTGTCCGTCATCAGCCTGGATACCTCAAGCTACAACAAACGCCTGACAGCCGCCGTGCGCGACACCTTCGCACCTATCTCCGTGGGATTCTTGCTGGCAACCGCCTGCCTGTTCATGCAACTCGATACCGCCAGTTGGCGCACTGATGTGATTACCGTGCTGACAGCCATCATCGTTGTGCGCAGCAAACTGAACCCCGTCGTCCTGATTACAGCCGGGGCTGCCGCCGGGATGTTGCATCTCATTTAAACTCAACCCAGGGAGGAAATATCATGTCCGACGCCCACACCAGCCTGACCCTGCAAATGCTGGAATGGATACAGCAGCGGCCACACAGTTATGCAGAAGTAATCGAGGTCTGGCACAGCACCTGTCCGAGGCTATGTATCTGGGAGGATGCTTGTGCAGACGGCTTGATCAGTTGCGAAGGCGGCTCTGCTGGTTTGGTGACATTGTCGCAAAAGGGTAGGGAGATGCTAGCTGCCACAAGAGAGAAGGCTGTAGGTACGATTAGCGCAGCGTAATCGTACGCATGTTAGCTAAGGCTCCAAATTTTGAACATTGATTTTCTCACGAAAAATCATATCAAACGCATTGTTTTTCAGTGGATAAAGGCCAGGCAATCAGATGAGCTTTTGTGGCTGCCCGGCTCAACATTCGTACGATTACGCTGCGTTTATCGTACCTACGCAGGCCGCCCACAATGTGCCGGAAAATTTGTGTATGCGATATGACTACTCAAATTTTTAAAATGTATTTCGCATGCGCGCAACGAATTTACCCGGTTGCGTAAATCATTGATAAAATACAAATACCCAAGGTGCTGATGGTCAGGCGTCTGAGGCGGCAATAGTATCTGCATACTGTACGCCTGCAGTTCACGACAAGTCACGGTCAATCATGATGAACTGACTTGCTGTTGAGTGCAGTCTTCTCTTACCTCAATCGGGCACATCCTCATGTCAACTATTTCCATACCTGCCGCTTATCGTGGTGCTACGCCTTATCTCATCATCAAGGGTGCTGCTGTTGCGCTTGAGTTTTATGCGGCTGCATTTGCTGCCACTGAACTGGTGCGTCTGGACGACGGCAATGGCAAGATCATGCATGCAGAAATCAGCATAGGCGATGCACTGCTGATGCTGGCCGATGAGTTCCCGGACATGGGTTATCGTGGCCCGCAGTCGCTGGGTGGTTCGTCGGTATCCATACACCTGTATGTGGACGATGTGGATGCCGTATTCGCCCGCGCGATGGAACTGGGGGCGACTGTTGCCATGCCTGTGGCCGACCAGTTTGATGGTGACAGGCGCGGTACGCTGATCGACCCGTTTGGCCATGTCTGGCTATTGGCAACTCGCAAGGAGGATGTTTCTTACGATGAGTTGAGGATCAGGTTTGCAAAGATGATGGGGCAGGGCTGATTGCCTGTCGGTGCCACACCTGCGCGGACTATCATTGATGACACTGCATACTGAAAAAAGACCTTTACCAAAGTCCCCATTCATTTTCGCCGCTACCGTATTGGGCTTCTCTGCCCTGTACGTACAAATGCATCTGGCTATTTTCCTCTTTGTATTGATGCTGATGTTTGGTCTTGGCCTGTATGCCAGCTTCAGTGCCTTGAGGTTTTTGCGGCATTCTTTCGATGGTCCGCTGGCCGGGTGGTCATGGGCGTTGATGACACTGCTTACAGTATGCTGGTCGGCCTGGTTTTATGTGCCCACTACATCGCTGGCGGAACATGTTGATGCCTGGATTTTTCAAGGACATTATGAAAATGAAGTTGCTAAACTCAGCGGTAACTTACCGGGAAATTGCGGGCAAACAAATGATTGTTACGTCGGCGATGGCAAGCCAGTGTATGTGTATTTCCCCTATGCCTTGCATGTGCCGTTTTCAGAGCATCACGGCATTCTGTATATAGCAGACCCTGCGCATGCGCCAGAACAGGCGCGGCTGGATAAAATTGGTGGCATGATGAAGTGCCAGGAGCAGCCTTTGCTCAAGCATTTTTATGCCTGTTTTATTACCGGCTATGCAGGTTAGGGGCCTTTCATCATCAACACTTATGCAGGCAAGCCACTCACCAGAAAAGCATGTGCCTCGGTCTGGAAATCCACTCTCTTGCTCAGGTAAGCGACGCTGAGTAAATGCAGCTGGTCTTTGAGGGGATTGGCATCGCTGTAGTTGCTGTCCAAAAAACGCTGGTAATCAGCTTTATTTTTCAGGCACAGGCTGATCGCCTGCACATAAAAATCATGAGCGACATGGGCATTGGCGGCGATCAGCATGTCTTCGATTTGTGCCAGTAAATGGCCATGCATATTGTAGATAAACTGGGCAAAGCCGCCCTGGCGCACATCATAATCAAAACGCGCGGCGAGCAAGTGTGGCAGGTGTGGTGCGTGGGTGCTGGTGAGTTCTTGCCAGTCGCCAGAACTGGTCGTTGCCAGCCAGAGATTGAGCTGGATGGTGATGGCAGCTTGTAGATTGGTCGCGGGCATGGATGATTTAAAGAAATGGAATCAGACTGTAGTATGCTAGCAGAATATTAATAAAAGGATTTTATATGATACTACGTCGTCACCTGCTCAAAACCGTATTGGCACTGAGTTGTGCTGCACTCAGCCCTGTGGCTGCCTGGGCTGCCGCTTTCAGTTCTGAGCGCATCAGCGTCAAGATAGAAGGCGAGGGCAGGGATGTGGTGCTGGTGCCTGGCCTGGGCTCTTCACCACGGGTGTGGACTGAGCTGGTCAAGGCGGTGCCTGGCTATCGTTATCATCTGGTGCAGGTGTCGGGCTTTGCTGGTTACCCTGCCGGTGGCAATACAGAGGGTGCAGTTGCGGCACCAGTGGCAGAAGAAGTCGCGCGTTATATTGCCCAGCTTGTGCCGCATGGTTTGGAAAAACCTGTGCTGATCGGGCATTCCATGGGCGGTTCCATAGGCATGATGGTGGCGGCGCGTCACCCACAGGCCATCAGTAAATTGATGGTGGTGGATATGTTCCCTTTCCTGGGGGCGATGTTTGGCCCGCCAGGTACGACTGTACAAAGCATCAAACCCATGGCAGACGATATGCTGGCAAAAATGCGGGCATCCACGCCTGAAGGCCGTGCACAAAGAACCGGGGCGGCGATCAATAGCATGGTCAACAATACTGCCATGCGCCCTGGCGCATTGGATGATGCACTCAAGAGTGACCCGGATGTTTCTGCCCGTGCTTATCATGAATTGATCACGACTGACCTGATGCCGGAACTGAAAAACATCACTGTGCCGACTTCGGTTTTGTATGTCGTGCCGAATGGTGCGCCGGTGACGCCAGAGCAAATGGATGGCTTTTACAAGATGGCGTATTCGGGCGTGAAAGATATACAGCTCAAGCGTATCCCGGCCAGCGCTCACTTCATCATGTGGGACCAGCCTGAGCAGTTCCAGGCTGAGGTCAAAGGCTTTTTGAAATAGCTTAGAAAGTTGCACGGAACTCTGCCCGTAATCGGCGTGAGTTCTATGCAGGCAATATTTCTTTGCTGGATTTCACCGGTCTTTCGCCGCGCATGATGACCGTGTGGCGGCGAAGCTACGGGCCTTTATCACATATCAGTACCCAAGGTATAGCCAGGCGATACCTTCATAAAATCCCCTCAGTTTTTAAAGCTTTTTGACAATGCTGTCATCCGTTGCCCTTGTGATTGCGTTATTGCAGCAAGAGGATGGATGAGTAGCTTTGCCATGCGGCAATGTCACATGCAGTTGAGCTCTCCATCCGTTTGATGAGTTGTAAAGTAATGGAATCAAAGGAGTGAGATATGGCATACGTCTATGGTGATGATGGTGTGTACGATGAGAGAACCAAGGGTTACGACTCCAGTTCCCTGAGCGCCAATTTCCAGGTCAATCTGGGCAAGGTCTCGTTTGGCAAATTGTCGGCAACGGATTTGACTGACTGGTACCAGCTCAATCTGGATGGCCCCGGCACTTATACCTTGGTGGTGTCCACCGACGTCGTCAATAACTATAGTTCCACCAATGAATGGCGCGAAACCTATAGCGGCATCGAGGTTAAAATCACTGACAGTGCAGGCAACCCGCTGGCCGGTCTTGATACCAGCTACGCCAGCCTGACCACCGATGGCAGCATCGTCTTCAATTATACGGGCGGCTATTCTCACGGCGATTTTTTTGTACGCGTCAGCAATCTGGCATATGCCGCTACCGACTACATCCTGGGCCTGAATGTGGCTGTACCTGGCAAGAACATCTACGGCACGGCTGCCAATGATTATCTGCAGGGTACAGTGGGTGACGACAATATTGCTGCCGGCGCGGGTAACGATACCATCGTCAGCAGCGCAGGCAATGATGTGGTGGACGGCGGCAGTGGCCTGGACTTTTTGCTGCTGGCGGGCAAGCTGGGTGACTATGCCATCAATGGCACGACCACCAGTTTTACCGTCAAGGACACGGTAGGTAAAGATGGTACGGATGCAGTCTCGCAAGTAGAGCGCCTGATCTTTACTGACTCTGCACTGGCCTTTGATATCAACGGTTCGGCTGGTCAGGCATATCGCCTGTACCAGGCAGCTTTCGGACGCAAACCTGACCTGGCCGGACTGGGATACTGGATAGACAGGATGGACCATGGCGTCAGCCTTACCCAGGTTGCTGCAGGTTTTTTCCAGTCGGCAGAATTCCAGAAACTGTACGGCAGCTTCCCCAGCACGACGACGCTGATCACCAACTTTTACCAGAATGTTTTGCACCGTGCGCCAGACCAGGCGGGTTTTGATTACTGGTCCAACCAACTGAACAAGGGCATGATTTCACCCGCAGGCGCGCTGGCCAGTTTTTGTGAAAGTGCAGAAAACCAGGCGCAGGTGATAGGACAAATCCAAAACGGGGTTGTCTATACTGAGTGGTTGGGTTAGTTGGTGGCTCAAGTTGGGGATCAAGTCAGTGCTGTAAGTAGTGAGCAATGAAATGGGGCGGCGCTAGTGCCGCCCTTTTTTATTCGCTCATATAGCAGTAAATGCTTGCCATCTAATAAATGTTTCAGTATTGCAAAATAAATGCTTGTTATATTTGTAAATATTGCCTATCCTACAAGTATGGACTGGTAAAACTCAGTGTTTGCCATGTATTTCTGATACTTTGCGAAGGTGATCCAAGATGCATGCTGCTATCCTCGACGTAGTAAACTCCACTGCAGTAGTCAACCTAACAGAACATCCGGCAGGCGTATCACCTGCTGCCAGCATTAATGCTCTCCAGCCCGTGCCTGCACTGACCATCATGGCGGCAGTTGACACCACGCCACCGGTCTTGAAATCACTGAGCATACCTGCCAGCGTGAATTTGTCGAATGGCGATACACCCCTGGTCATCACTGCCGTGGCGAGTGACGAGGGTTCTGGCGTCAGCAGCGTGGTGATAGAGCTGGATGCGTTTTTGGGCCACAATGTCAAACGACATGGTGGCACACTCAGCACCTTTGAAATGGATGGTGAGGACGATACCTGGGCCGATGGCCAGTCTAGCCAGACCTATACCATCACGATGGTTAACCAGGACCGCGTGTATCAGGTAGTGGGTGCGCAAGTCTTTGATAAAGCGGGCAATGCCACCAGCTATAGCGCAGCCCAGTTGAAAGCCATGGGGGTAAATACCGCCATTACCGTCACTGGTTCGATTGGTGGTATTGCGATTGACCCTAATGCGCTGTCTTTGCAAATTAATGGCACTGAAGCGAATGACTACCTCATCGGCACCGACAGGAATGAGAGTTTCTTTACTGGTGGTGGCAATGACATTGTGATCGCCAGTGGTGGCAATGACTATTTCAATGGTGGTGCCGGGCTGGATACGCTGGTCTTTTCGGGCAAGATGGCAAACTATGTGGTCTCGGCTGACGCAATAGCAAATACAGCAGCAAATGTGAGCATCAGGGATACAACCGGTCTTGGCGACAAAAATTCATTAAGTGCAGTCGAGAGGGTGCAGTTTTCTGATGCCGCCATGGCCTTTGATATCAATGGCGTGGCGGGTCAGGCCTATCGTTTGTACCAGGCAGCATTTGGCCACAAACCTGATCAGGCAGGCTTGGGCTACTGGATACAGAGCATGGATAAAGGTGCCAGTCTTAATGCTGTGGCGGGGGCCTTTGTCCAGTCAGCAGAATTCCAGCAGCTATATGGCAGTAATCCCAGCACCACAACCCTGATCACCAACCTCTATCAGAACGTCTTGCACCGCGTACCAGATCAGGCAGGCTTTGATTATTGGTCGAATCAACTCAGCCATGGCTTGATTAACCCTGCGGCGGTACTCGCCAGTTTTTGCGAGAGTGCAGAAAACCAGGCGCAAGTGCTGGGGCAGATTCAACAAGGGATTGTGTACATCACGTGGGCGGGTTGATTTTCGATTGATCAGTTTAAGCAAGCGCGACTGGGCCAGGCTTATGCCTGGCTTTTTTTTGTGACAGCGAGGCAGGGCGCATTGCAATGCGCCGTATGGTGTTCCAAATTCCGGGATAAGCATTTTCGCGGCGCATGACGCATACCTGAAGTGCAATCTATTGCGTCGGATGATTATCTCTCCATGCTATTTTTTTCGTCAACAAAAGTTGACATTCATCTTGTCGTCAACTAAGATTGACGCATGAAGAATAGCAAACCACTTCCATCACCTGACGACCCTGAGGCAGCTTTGGCTGCCGTGCTGGCCTTGCGCCAGATGGCAGATCAGCTGGAGCTTGCCGCCGTCAGCAATGCACTGGCGCAAGGCTGGTCATGGTCACAGATTGCCGAGGCACTTGGTGTTTCCAAGCAGGCGGCACACAAGCGTCTGTCGGGCATGGTGAGTTGATAATCAGCAGCGCCAACAGCACTCACGTCCTCATCAAACCGGATTCTTAACAGGAGAAACCCATGTTCGGAAAAATACAGCAACGCTTTCGTGATATGAGAAGCATCAAGAGCTTATGCGAACAGGCAGAGCAACATGCCCGTAGCAATGGCCAGGAGCCTGGAGCTGAGCATTTTGTGCTGGCTGCACTCGATATGCCGGATGGCACGGCACAAGCCGCATTTGCGCGCCTGGGTGTGGATGGGCATTCGTATAAAGAGGCCATCAGGCAACAGGCGGCAAATGCCTTGCACAGTGTTGGCGTGCAAGTTGATGTCAGCGTTTTAAAAACCAGCAATCCGCAGAGGGATATGCCCACCACTGGTGGTTTGTACCAGGCACAAGCATCTGGCCAGAACCTGATGCAAGCGCTGGCCAGCCAGCAAAAACCGCCAGGCCTGGCACTGCTGGGCGCGCATGTCTTGCTGGCAGCATGCACTGCGCAATATGGTGTGGCGGTGCGCGCCTTGCGTGCCATGGGGATAGAGCCCGCCAAACTGGCAGAGGCAGCCCGGGCAGAAATCCATGCGTGGGAGTTGGCGCGGGCTTGATTGGTGGGATATTGTCCTCCTTGCTACACGATGAGCATGGCTATAAGTTATGTGGTGAGAGGTATTGAGATAACGTACAATGCCAGTTTCAGAAATTTTATGATTTCAAGCAGGGCTGACACATCCGGCAGCTAATCTTTTCCGGGTAACTATTTTCATACAATGGCAACTTACATACCGTATTACCCACAGACTCCCATCACCAGGGCGATGTTTAATTTTGACGGGGTTGCTTCCGGTTTGATTAATTACATCTTGTCGGGATACATCCGTGTCTCGGTATCGGATAGTTTTACCAATGATGTCAGCTCGGGGTCCAGTGACTGGAATTGGTCGCAAAAGCAATTGAATAATATCAATACCATACTGGACATGTATTCCCAGTTTGCCAACCTGTCGTTTTCCAGCGTGGTGGATTATGACGTGTATGAAGGTAATGCGCTGGTGACACCAGCGGTGGTGGGCAAGGCAAATTTGTCTGACATCAATATCAACTGGCTCAATCGCAAAGACCTCAGCTATAGCGGCGTGTCAGGCGGAAATGCCGATAAAGCGTTTGGTTATGTCGGCGGTGCAGGTGACATCGCCCTGAATCAGGCAGCGGCTAAATTCCAGGGCGACTATTCCCTGGACCCGTATAGCCACGCGGCCCAAACCCTGATCCATGAACTGGGACATTCTTTGGGCTTGTCGCATCCGCATAGTGATTTCAAGAATGGCGTGCCTGTCATTACTTCAGATTATGCGGCCACTCAGTTTCTGGGGTTTGATGCGTTGGGCTTTACTATCAACAGCGCGATGGACATGTACAAGGAATATTTTTCTGTCATGTCTTATGACGACCAGAATTATTCTGCTTACCTGCATGCCTACACGCCCATGATATTGGATGTGATTGCCTTGCAACAGGCCTATGGCGAAGGCAAGGGTACCAGTGGCAGTGGTGATGACCTGATCCTTTCCGGCACTGACGGTTACCGGACCTATTTCGACAAAGGCGGCATAGACACTGTCGATCTGACTATGTACACCCAGGGGGCATTTTTTGCCATGGGTAGCACCATTGTTGGTGCTCCACATCTGGTAGGTGTAGCCATGAGTCGGGATGATGCGACAAATACCATCGTCAAAGGCGGTGACCCTGTCAGCTTGCGCTGGTTTTATGGCGAATATGAAAATGCCATAGGATCTGCAAAGTCAGACATCATCGTTGGAAGCTCTCTGGCCAATAATATCAAGAGTGGTGGCGGCGATGATTTTCTGAGCGGCAATAGCGGCAACGACTTTTTATTTGGCGAGGCGGGTAATGACTCCCTGGAAGGCGGTGAAGGTAATGACACCATGCTTGGCGGTGACGGTGATGATCGCTTTGACTGGCTGCAAACCACCCGCGATGGCAATGACCTGATGTTGGGTGGTAAGGGCAATGATACCTATGTGCTCGACAACAACTTAGACAAAGTGCAGGAATTGGCAGGCGAAGGAATTGATACTGTCTGGGTGAGTTTTGACAGTGCGCTCAGCAGTTTTGAGAATGTTGAAAACCTGCGCGCCTATGATAGCGCCAGCGTTCGCCTGACTGGCAATGCCGGCAATAACGTCATGTCTGGCTCCACTGGAAATGACACCATCGATGGTGGTGCAGGCAAGGATACTGTTTATTATGGCGGCAATGCATCCCGCTACCAGGTCACTAAGTCGGCTAATTCTTTCATCGTGAAAGACAGTGCAGGACAGGCCGGCACTGATACCCTGAGCAATGTCGAGTTGCTTGAGTTTGACGATCACTACGTCTCATTTGATGTCAACGGAATTGCTGGCCAGGCGTATCGCCTGTACCAGGCCGCCTTCGACCGCAAACCTGATTTTGCCGGGCTGGGTTACTGGATCAATGATATGGAAAAAGGTTCCAGCCTGACTACCGTAGCAGCGGGCTTTTTCTCTTCTGCCGAGTTCCAGAAGTTGTATGGCAGCGCCCCCAGCACCACTACCCTGATCACCAATTTTTATAGCAATGTCTTGCACCGCACTCCCGACAAGGCGGGGTTTGATTATTGGGCGAATGCTCTTAACAGTGGTGCGATTACTCCAGCCGGGGCACTCGCCAGTTTTTGCGAGAGTACAGAAAACCAGGCACTGGTCATCGGCGTGATACAGAACGGCATAGAATACACAGGCTGGCTGGGATAGATTTTTAAACGGCAGTTTGTTGAGCTGCCTGATATCTATCCTGTCATTTTCCATAAAAAACCGGCTCATCAGCTGGTTTTTTTATGGGGCCGATTCCTACTTCAGTAATATGACAACAGCATGACATTTTGCAGTAATTGATGCTGTTGCTTCCACCCATCAGTGTTGCATCGCAGATATTGCAGTGCGCAAAGCGGTTTGCTACATTGCTGCCATGACAAAAACAAAAAGAATAAGTAGTAAATTAGGTGCCAGTTTATTTGCCCTGGTGTTTTTAGTTGGATTTGGTGCGGGGGGCTGGTTCGGTGGTGTTTTACCGATGGCCCAGCAACTGCATGGCTGGTGGCGTGCCGGTGATCTGGTGGCGGTGCAGGCCAAAGTCGGCAGACTGGAACTGCGCGAGCATCGTTCTGAAGATGGCCCCAGCTACTCAGTCGATACTGAATTTGTCTACCAGTACGACGGCAAAACTTATCGCAGCAAACGCATCAGTGTCGGTGGCGACAGCAGCGACGGCTTCAATGGGTACAATCACAGAACCCACGCCAGCCTGCTGCAAGCCCGTAGCAGCGACCAAAGCGTCACCCTCTGGATGGACCCGCAAAACCCTGCCTTTGCCGTGTACGACAGGCAAGTGCATCTGAACCGTCTCATCTTCCTCATCCCTTTTGCTACCTTGTTTCCCGCTGTCAGCCTGGGGGCCTTGTGGGCGCTGTGGGCAATCTGGTTCAAGTCTGACGAAGAAGAAACGCTTGGCGAATTCAAGGGCAATGGGCAGCATGCCTCATATACTTCCTCAGGCAAGCTGGAGCTACAGCCAGAGCGCAGTGGTGCCGCCGCCCTGACTGTGTTTGCCGTGATCTGGAACCTGATCTGCATGCCAATAGCTGCCACGGTGTATATGCAAAAAAATGCAGGCGGCATGTTGATCTCCTTTATCACCCTGTTTCCGCTGGCAGGGTTGGGCTTGTTCTGGGCCGCTATACACATGGGGCTTGCGCGCAGGCGTATTGGCAATCCTTGGCTGAGTCTGGCGCAACAGCCTTATACCGGTATTGACGATTTGCCGCTACAGCTGCGTTTTGATCCCCCTCTGGGGCAACGCATGCGCACGGCGGCAACACATTATCCGGTGCAGCTGGAAGTGCTTTGTGAACATGAAGACCGGCGTGGTGAAGACACGACGACTAAAACCCTATGGTCACAACAACTGCGGGAACAGCAAGTTGTGCATGCTGCGCAGGGGATGGATTTCAGCATCAGCCTGCCTGCGGACATGCCTGCCAGCGGTACCCAGGATCATAAAGATGTAGAGGTGATCTGGAAGCTCAGAATCAGGGCGCTGGATGCCGAACTCATCTTTAAGTTGCCAGTACGGCAGGGCGTGGGTGGGCAAGTCAATGCCGCTGATGTGCTTGCCAGACAATACCCCCGTGAACCTGTCAGGCTCTTTGGCTTACCAAGAGCACCTGGGGATACCAGCAAACAAACCCGTAGCTGGTTCTGGGCCTATGGCATCTTCTTTATCCTGATTGCGATTACTGCCGTCGCCATCTTCAACAGTGCAAGTGACAGCAGCAGGCACAGGCGTAACGCAAATGCTGATCAGACTGAAGCACAAACCGAAACACTGGCGCAACTAAAAGCCAGGCTGGATGCCGGTGCCGATGTCAACGCCAGAGATGCGGATGGGCGCAGCCTGCTGATGCAAGCTGCTGATGACAACGACATCGCCAAAGTGCGCTACCTGCTGGAAAAAGGCGCGCAAGCAGATTTGACCACGCCGCTGGATGCGGATGGCAATGGCGAACGTAGCGCCCTGTTTGCTGCCATCAGCAATGACGGGGTAGAGATCGTGCAGATGCTGGCCGATGCCGGCGCTGACCTGCGTCGTCCCAGTAATAAACTGTGGACACCCATGCACTATGCTGCCTACAAAGGGGCGCTGAAAAGCCTGCGCTATCTGCATGAACGCGGGGTCGCCATCGACCAGCCCTTCACCGCAGGACGCGGCTCTACTCCCTTGATGATCGCTACCCAATACAATCAATTGGCCGTGATCAGTTTCTTGCTGCTGACTGGAGCAGAGCGCAGCAAGAAAGACTTGTACGGTGAAGATGCCTGCGGCTATTCAAGGTACTTCAAACAGCCGCAGGCAGCGACGGCGCTGGGATGCCCATGAGCGAATTCTCAGCAGTCGCCAGGAATGCAAAGCCCCTGCAAGCAGGCAGGTATATATATGCGGAGGATGCAAAACATACTATTGCCATTGTTGTGTCAGTTATCTGGCTGATTGTCAGTGCAGCTTTTAGCTGGCAGATATGGAAAGACTGTGCCAGTGCTTGTGCCATGGGGGAGTATCTGCTCATGCTTTCTCCCTTGGTTGGTGCCATGATGCTGGCGTATGGATGCATGCAGATTTACCTGCGCAAGCGCCTCGGTGAGGTGGTCTTGCAACTGCAGCAGCCCTTGCATCCAGCTTGCAGGGATGTGCCAGCGACTTTGTATTTCATGACCGGGCTGGGGCAGGGCATGCGTCACCCTGCTGCAACCCATCCCTTGGCATTGGAAATTGTCTGCACCCATGTGGAAGATAGCGGCGAGGACGCGAGCACGAAAACCTTGTGGTCGCAAAAGTTCAAGGACAGGCATATTGCCCAAGGCGCAGGCAGCGTGGACTTCACGCTTGGCCTGCCTGCAGACCTGCCAGCCAGCGGTGCCCTGGGACGCACTGAGATCAAGATCATCTGGAAATTGCAGGTCAGGGTACTCGGGACCAGAGTGAGTTTTGTGCTGCCCGTGAAGCCAGTACAAGCTGCAAGCTCCTAACTCTTTTGCAGATGCCGCAAGATGCTCTGTATGCCCGCTTCCATCTTTTGCCGGGCAGAAGAATTGGCAGAATGCACGCGCATTTCCTGCGGAGGTATAAAACCATGCGTCATGACGGCTTCTTCTATCCAAAGTACGACGTCGTAACCGGTGCCTCTCTCATCATCGCCCAGGTCATGATCAAGGCTTAAGTGAGTTACGGCACCGGTTTTTAGCAGATCGATAGTGTCTTCCGGCCAGTAAGTGCGGGTCCAGCCCTCCGGTGTAACTCTCTCATCGTCGAGATAAACTTTCATACGGACTCACTTTTTAAATGCAAAAACTCGGGTGCTTTGATTCATTGCTTTAACGTCTGACATGCTAAAGTATGGTGTGGTATTGATTTTAATGCAATTGCCCTTCCATATTTAATATGTCATGCCAGTCGTCAGGATGACCGTTATGGGCTGGAATAGCCCGCCAGTCTTGATTTGGCGGGAAAAGCTCATTAGAATATGCGTGCTTTTCTTTGATTGTGACCGATGCCCCGGTCGGTGATGTCAGGTCGATGGAATCGCTGCGCCATATTAGGCTAAGATGCCCTGATGTGACAGAACCGGACCCGGCCCCTGGGTTTTTCTTTCGATTCATGTCAACTACTATGAAAACATCTATCTCTCGCTATCGCGCCAGTGCCACGCATTTCATTTTGAGCTGCATGGTAGGTCTTTGCCTGCTCCTCATGTGCTGGTATATGTGGTATCCAACCCCTATGCTAAGAGCCATTGGTGGTTATGAAATTTTTTTCCTGATCGTTGGTATCGATGTGGTGCTGGGCCCAGCGTTGACGCTGGTGGTGTTCAACCCCAAAAAGAAATGGCTGGTGCTGGATCTGGCGGTGATCGCTATCGTGCAGATGTCGGCATTCTTGTACGGTGTAAGCACCTTGCTCGAAGCTCGCCCTGCCTATATCGCCGCTTTGGGAAAATCCTTTCAGGTCATACAAGCGTCTGAAATTACCGACACCAATCTGAATAAGGCAAAAACCACCCTGCCTTTTTGGGGCCCCAAGCTTGTCAGTGTCAAAGAACCTACTGAATTCGCCGATGTCAGCGCAGCCCAGGCCATGGAAAGTGTTGGTGGCGGTAAAGGTCACATGCCGCATTTGCATATCCCCTATGCCGACATGAAGGACGAGATACTGAAGAATGCCCTGGATTTCGCAGATCTTGAAAAAGATAATGCAGACAAAAAATCGGAAATACAGGCATGGCTGAAGTCAAATGACTGTGACGAAAAGACCTGCAAATACCAGCCCATCAAAATACGCGTCTCGACTTTCCCTGCTGTGATCGACGCAAAAACGGCGGCCTATAAAGGCATCATGCCGATTGTCCTTAAACTGTAATTCTCACCCGGCCTGGTTTGACTCAGCAAGTCTGACCAGGCCCATTCTTGAAATGTACCCCGAATGGCATCCGCAAAGGAAGGCAAGCTGGCATTGATCATTTTTGCTGTAGCAATTTTTTTCAGCTACGCACATCCCTATCATATCCATCCCTACAGAACTTTTTATCATGACCTGATCATCTGCCTTGGTCTGGCCGGTGCAATGGCATATTTTGTTATTCGCTCTGAGCCTGCGCTTGCAGTGCGCTTGCGCTTCCCAGCCTTGTTGGCATTGCCAATGGCGATCGTGCTACTGATCTTGCTGCAGGTCGCATTGGGTATGATAGTACCGGCCACCTTTGTCGCCTTTCCCCTCATGTACCTGCTGCTGTTTGCGCTTGCCATCGTGTTTGGCAGCAGCCTGGCGCTGGATGAGTCAAAGCTGGATATGGCAGTGGCAGCAATAGCGCTGGCCAGTTTGCTGGCGGCATCTGTGTCTCTGGTGTTTCAGCACATTCAGATCATGGGCCTGGATGCGACGCCATTTGTCATGTATATCGGCAAAGACCCCAATATTGCCATGCGCCCCTTTGCCAATGTGGCGCAGCCAAATCAACTGGCCCTGCTGTATTTTTTTGCGCTGGCAGGGCTTTGGTATTTTTATCGCACACACACATTTTCTGCCTTTAGTTCTGCTGCCATTGCCGCCCTTATTCTTTGGGGTGCAGTGCTGACACAATCACGCATAGGCTGGATACTGGTGCCGCTGTTTTTTGTCTATATGGTGAGCAAGCTGGAATCAGGCAGACGCAATGGCATACTCGTCATGCTGGCCTTGGTCATGCTATATGCAGCGCTGACTTTCTGCCTGCCGCAAATCAGCCAGGCCATGGGGTTTTCTGCCGGTTCCGTGGCTGACCATGTGGGCGGACGTTCAGAACGCTCGGTCTTGTGGCAAACCGCATGGCGACTGGCAGCAGAGCACCCCTGGCTGGGTGTGGGCTGGTTTGGTTACGGCCCGGGTCAGGTCAGTGTCGCAGCAGATTTTTCATCCAGCACCTATGCCGAACATGCGCACAACTTGCTGCTTAATTTTGCTGCTGAACTGGGTTGGCCTGCAACAGCACTGATCATGAGTGGCCTGTGCTGGTGGTTTTACCAGACCTGCATCCGCTCCTCCGAAAACAAAACCCCCAAAAGCATGCCATTGCAATTTTGCAGCCTGTGCCTGTTTGCCGTTGGCGTGCATAGCATGGTCGAATTCCCGCTATGGTATGCCTTCGTCCTGATACCTGTTGGCGTCATCATGGGCATGGCGCACCAGCTGCGTTGGCCAAGTGCTGGCACTGTGATCAAGCCCGGCATCGTGCTGGCCGGTTTTGCCTTGGCCTGTGTCGTCATGGCTGCCGTGACACTGGATTATCAGCGTGTCGTCGTCGGCTTCAAGTCCTTGCGCAGCGTACAGTCAGGCCAGCAGTCGCAAGAACAATTACTGCAAAAACCCCGCATCACCCTGTTCCCACAGTTCTTCGAATACTTCAAACTGACCCGCATCAAACCCCGTGAAGGCATGTCAGCAGAAGAAATCGCTTACATAGAAACCTGGAGCCCCCGCTTCGGCTTCGTCCACATCCTCAGCCAGCAAGCCGAGATGTATACCCTCAACGGCCAACCCAAAAAAGCCGCCCGCACCATGCTCACCCTGCAACGCCTGCACCCTATCCCTTATCCAGAATATTATGACTACTGGAAAGCCAAGGGGGCAGAAGACCCGCGCTATCAGGCGGTGTTTGAGACCATGCCAGCGCGGGATGCGCCTTAGGTGGTGGGCTGAAATTTGTTATTTCAAGACCTGTGGCGAAGCTTTCTTGCCCATGCCTTTCAATTTTGCGTAGCGAAATTCTTGTATCAATTTTTTGGGAAAGAAAGCTATTTTTCTATATGTACTGCAATCAAGGCGTATAACAATATTTGAAATATACAAAATCGTAGACGCTAATAAAAGCAGGTAACAAAGTCTCCGTTCCACTATTAGAATGTTCTTTTGAGAATTGCCATTCTGTTAAATTAATCCATAAAATTTTACAAAGAGCTTGTTTTCAGAATACAATTGAACAAAGTTTAGTTCTAACGGGTGTCGCTTTCTGATGTACTGATTACGCACCGTCCGGTTCAAAATCCTCCCACATGCCCTGAGTCGTATAGCGGTATGTCAATCACACAGTAGCTCAATACTTCAAGTGCACAAATAATTTGTTCACTCTGGGAAGTGTTCGGTTTACTTACTAATTTCAATTTATGAATTTTCAAGAATCTCATATCTGCAAGCGGCTGTTTCATACCGCCTTAATTTCTCTCGTGGCATTTGCTGCATTTTCGCAATCGGCATATGCAAGCATAGAATTAAAGTCTCCAATTCCTGCGACAAAAGAGATAGTGAACTGGGGTGTGGATGGTTCCGGCTGGACTTTGGTCGGGGGTTCGCCTCTTGAGGCATGTGGTTTATATGCGCTCAATGCCAAAACTTCAACGCCAAGCTGGCCTTGGGTTTTCGAAGAAATTAAAGCCGGCCCGCCAGATGCTTCTGGCCTCGTCACCGGCTATGGTTGCTATTTCAAAGAATTGAAAGCAGATGGCACATTTGGCCCTTCAACCTTGCTGACCGGCGTAGAGGGTAATCCTGAATGGGCTTGTACAAACCCGTACAAACTCGCTGGTACTCAGTGTTATCTTCCGCCAGAAAAAGATAAAAAATGCCCTTGCGTCGGCAACCCGATTAATTTTTCTACGGGAAATAAGCACCAGGTAGAAGTCGATTTGCCTCCTCTTGCTGGTGGGCTTGAGTTTTACCGTACTTATAATAGTGAATTCCCTTCCAAAAATTTGCGCAATGCGTTAGTCGTAGTCGCAACCCCCGGCTATGGCTGGCAGCATAACTTCCATAGAGCGATCGTACTGCAGAAGGCAGCGTCGGTTGCCACCATCTCCCGCCGTGACGGCAGTGTCTATGCGTTTACCTTGTCCAATGGCGTCTGGACAGGTGATGCCGACGACAATGCCAGGTTACAGCAACTGGCTGATGCGAATGGCAAAACGACTGGCTGGATCTATAACTCGTCAATGAACGACATCGAGACCTATGACGCCAAAGGCCGTCTGGTCTCTGAAAAAAGCCGCGCAGGTGTTTTGCAGACATTGACCTATAACGAAGCGACTAATCAGTTGATACGTGTAGTCGATTCATTTGGCCGGCAATTGCAGTTTGCTTATGACCAGCAATCGCGCCTCAGTCAATTGACAACGCCAGATAACAAAATCTACACCTATGCCTACGACGCCAATGGCAACCTGGCATCGGTGACTTACCCTGACGCCAAAATCCGTAGCTACGTCTATGATAACCCCAGCTTCCCACATGCATTGACGGGGATCGTTGATGAAAACGGGATACGTTTTGCCACCTATAAGTATGATGGTCTGGGCCGGGCAATTTCAAGCGAACATGCTACTGGCATAGATAAATACTCTGTCGATTATAGTCACGGACAGTATACAAAATATGTCACCGATCCACTGGGCGCAATGAGGTCTTATTCATTCACGCCAGTGCTAGATGACTTTAAAATTATTTACATCAGTCAGCCTGCTGGTTATGGCAGCGGTCCGGCAACGAGCAGTATCACTTATGATGACAACGGCAATAAAAAAACCGAGAGTGACTTCAAAGGCAATGCGACGGCCTATACCTATAACCTGGCACGCAACCTGGAGACAAAGCGCGTCGTCGCCAGTGGCACTGCGCAGGAGCAAACAGTGTCGACCATTTGGCACCCGACATTGAATATACCAACCCAAGTCAATGAAGCTTTATTGCGGACGACCTATACCTACGACACCAACGGCAATATCCTGACAAGAAGCTTGCAGGCAACCACTGATGCCGACGGCAGCCAGGGCGCGAGTGCAACCCCTGTTGGCAGTCCCCGCACCTGGACTTACACTTACAATAGTGCAGGGCAAGTGCTGACTATCACCAACCCACGTACTGATGTGCTCAATAAAACGACCAATACTTACGATACACAGGGCAACCTGGTCAGCGTCAGCAATGGTGCAGGCCATGTGACGACGTTGACGAATCATGACGGCAATGGCAAACCCGGCCAGATCACTGACCCGAATGGGGCTGTTACTACCCTCACTTACACAGAACGCGGCTGGTTAAAACAGCGTGTCATCACAGCGGATGGTATATCAGAAACCACGACCTATGATTATGACGGTGTAGGCCAGATGACCAAGGTTACCCTGCCAGACAACAGCTACATCAGCTACACCTATGATGACGCCCACAGGCTCACAAAAATCAGTGACAGCCTGGGTAACAGTATCAACTACACACTGGACAACATCGGTAACCGCATTAATGAAACCATCACCGATGGCGGCGGCAATTTGAAGCTCCAGGTCACCCGTATCTATGACGCGCTGAACCGCCTGCAACAAGTAACAGGGGCAGCACAATGAACAAGACTATGAAACAGACATTCCGTAATGCCTTGCTGGCCGTGGCCATCACTACCGTGTTTGCCCAGGCACAGGCGCAATCGACCGTCTACTTGTACGGATATGATGCAGTTGGAAATCTCACCAGCATCGTTAATGGCAATAATGCAACCACACGCCAAACATACGATGCGTTAAATCGCCTGCAAACCCAGAAAGACGCTAATAACCAGGTCACTAGTTATGCCTACGATGGACAGAATCGACTGACCCAGGTCACCGATGCCCGTAATTTCAGCACTCTCTACACCTTAGACGGTCTGGGTAATCAGTTGAGCTTGAACAGTCCTGACACTGGCACCACCACGACAACTGTAGATGCTGCTGGCAATGTATTGACCAGGACAGACGCCAAAGGTCAGACCACGACCTATGCCTATGATGTGATTGACCGCATCACCAGCATCACCTGGCACGACAACAGCGTCACCACCTACACTTACGACCAGGGCACGAATGCCAAAGGCCGCTTAAGCCAGATCAGTGACGCCAGTGGCACCATCAGCTACACCTACGATGGCCGTGGCCGCGTATTGACCGAGACCCGCGTGTTAGGCGCAGCCAATAACATCACCCGCTACCAGTACGACAACGCAGGCCGCCTCAGCAGCACGACCTACCCCAATGGCCGTTTGATCAGCTACACCCGTGATACTTTGGGCCGCATCACCCAGATCGACACCACCAAAGACGGCATCGCCATGACCATCCTCAGTCAGGCCAGCTACCGCCCCTTTGGCGGCGTCCAAAGCTACCGCAACAGCGCCGGACAAACATCCAGCCGCAGCTTCGACAACGAAGGCCGCATTGCCAGCTACACCCTCAACAACAAAGTACAAGCCATCAGCTACGATGCAGCAGGACGCATCACCGCCATCAATGAGACCAACAACCCCAGCCGCCAGGCCACCTACGGCTATGACACCGTCGACCGCCTCACCAGCTATCTGACACCCCAGGTCAGCCAGGGCTTCACTTATGATCCCGTCGGCAACCGCAACACCAAGACCAATGGCGCAGCCAACACCAGCTACACCTATGCCGGTAACAGCAACCGCCTCACCCAGGTAACCGACAGCCAGACAAAAACCATTGTCATGGACCCCAATGGCAGCACCACCAACAACGGCGTCAACCAGTTCACCTACGACACCCGTGGCCGCATGACCACTGCCGTCACCAGCATAGGTACAGTGCAATACCTCATCAACCCCCTGGGCCAACGCGTACAAAAGAACGTACCCGCCAATGGCAGCAATCCCGCCACCAGCACCCTGTATCACTACGACCAGGGTGGCAAACTGATCAGTGAGCGTACCGGACAGAACGATGTCGATTACATCTATCTCGGTGACTTGCCTGTGGCAGTGATCAAGTAAGACGCCACTGACCAGCACACGACAGGTCAACCAGAATAGCTAAATCAAATCGCCAACTGGTTACCAGAAAAACTTTACTGAAAAAATACCGCCATCAAGTTACCCACGAGAGCAGGCTTGATGGCAGGGGAGAAGAATTTGTTCCAACAACGATTACGCATGACAGTGACCAGCGCAGCACTGATCTGTCTCACTGGCCTGACAGGCCTGACGATCAGCAGTCAGGCCCTGGCCGTCGCACCCACCGTCAGCCTGACTGCCCCCGCAGCCAATGCCCGCTACGGTGCACCCGCAGCCATTACCCTGACAGCCACTGCGACAAACACCGGTGACACCATCAGCAAGGTCGAGTTCTACCAAGGAGCTACATTGCTGGGTACAGCCACCACAGCCCCTTACAGCTACAACTGGAGTAATGTCGTCACAGGCAGCTACAGCCTCACCGCCAAAGCGACAAATAGCCACAATGAAACCAAGACCTCGACAGCTATTGCCGTCGTCGTCAACAATGCCCCCACTGTTAGCATCACAGCCCCTGCCAACAACAGCAGTGTTGCCGGCAAAGCCACTATCACCCTGACGGCCAACGCTACAGATGCGGATGGCAGCATCAGCAAGGTTGAGTTCTACAACGGCGCCACTCTGCTCAACAGCGACACAGTCGCACCTTACAGCTATAGCTGGGCCAATGTAGCCCCAGGTACTTACAGCATCACCGCCAAAGCCACCGACAATCTCAGCGGCACAACGACCAGCACCCCGGTCAGCATCACCGTCACCAACCCGATTACTGTTAGCCTTACCGCACCAGCCAACAATGCCAGTGTCACGGTCGGTACACCCATTGCCATCACTGCCACAGCAGCAGACAGCAAAGGCACCATCTCAAAAGTCGAGTTCTACAATGGAACAACCCTGCTGGGCAGTGCAACAGCCAGCCCTTACAGCTACAGCTGGACCAATGCCGCAATCGGTACTTACAGCATTACCGCCAAAGTCACCGACAGCCAAAGCCTGACACAAACCAGTACCGCAGTCAGCGTCC
Organism: Undibacterium sp. FW305-107; assembly: GCF_058788535.1. Taxonomy (NCBI): domain Bacteria; kingdom Pseudomonadati; phylum Pseudomonadota; class Betaproteobacteria; order Burkholderiales; family Oxalobacteraceae; genus Undibacterium; species Undibacterium sp. FW305-107. The sequence continues at coordinate 21,635 of NZ_JBYTAV010000001.1, read as the reverse complement.
AGGTCAAAGCTGCAGCAACGACACCGCCCACTGTCAGCCTCACACCCGCGCTCAAGCAAACTACCCAGACTGCACCAGCCAATGGCAACTTCATTGCCCCGGCAGGCATCAGCCTGGCAGCCACTGCAACACCAGCATCCGGCAGCACGATTGCAAAGGTCGAGTTTTACCAGGGGGCAACACTGATAGGCACAGCCACAGCACCTACAGTAGCAAACGGCACTACCTACAGCGTCAACTGGAGCAATGTCACGGCCAACAGCTATAACGTCACGGCCAAAGCGACCGATAACAAGAATGCCACGGCAACCACGGCACCAGTGACGGTCAATGTCATCAACAACAGCGCACCAACGGTGAGCCTCACAGCCAATCCGGCCAATGGCACGGCACCAGCAACCATCATCCTGAATGCGATAGCAACGGACACAGACGGCACGATTGCGCAAGTCGAGTTCCTGAATGGCACCAACAGCATTGCCACAATCACGCAGGCACCGTACACGACGAACTGGGCTAACGTCACACAGGGCAATTACAGCCTGACGGCAAAGGCTACGGACAACCTGGGGGCAACAACGACTTCAGCAGCAGTGCCAGTCGCAGTGACGGCGAATACACCGAAGGCGTATGATATTCATGCGGATCATCTGAATACACCGAGGGTGATTACGGACAATACGGGAACAGAAGTCTGGCGTTGGGATAGTGCGCCGTTTGGGGAGACCTTGCCGAATGAGCAGCCAGCAAACCAGCAAACCAAGTTTGTGTTTAATCAGCGGTTTCCGGGGCAATATTATGATCAGGAGACTGGGCTGCATTATAACTACTTCAGGGATTATGATCCGCAGGCGGGTCGTTATGTCGAAAGTGATCCGATTGGATTAAGAGGGGGCATCAATACGTTTGGGTATGTCGGGGGGGATCCAATCGGTTATTTGGATTCGTTTGGCCTGCAAATGGATGGAGATTTTGGTCGTCGTCCAACATACCCTGGCTTTCCAGATATTTCAGCACAAGCGCAAAAGAATTTGGCTGAGAGACTTAATAGGATATTGACTCGGATAGACAATCGCATGCGCGATGACGAAAAATATACTTACCAGACTTACACACGTTATAACCCAATAACAGGTAAGTGCTATAGCGGTCGTACCGGCGGATATGAAGATCCTGAAATTAACGTTCAAAATAGGGGGAAAAGTGAGCCAGAACTTACAGGGTTAGGTTATAAAGATCCTGTGCTTGATAAGTCAAGTGATAGTTACTTTGATATTAGAGGTCGTGAACAAATTCTTATTGATGCAAATGGCCGTGCTCAGTCTAATAATGGCACTTCGGGAAATAAAATTCGTGGGGCAGCAGATAATATTTTTAGTGACTTTTTCTATATTGGCCCGGCCATGGCGAGGTGGGGTATCCCAAGTGGTGCAACTGATAGTTGCGGATGCAAGCGGTGAATCAAATATGTTGGGAGGAAATAAAGATTCCAGTGAGATATATGTGATCCTTGGTGAAAATTGATAACTGACTGATGCGCTAAGTGTCTTTAAAAAAATAATATCTATGAGTGATGAGTGCATTAATTGACCATATTAATTTTTATAAATTTTCAGAAAAATCTAATTTTTTAAAACTTAAATTATTTGGAATAAAGCTAATTTTAATAATTCAGAGAGTAATTTTTTGGTTTCATGGAGTATGAAAATGTATTTCTATCATCGCATCGAAAGCCCTCAGGCAATTGATATAACTGAGATTGAAAATTTGATTTCCTCTGGGCGGCGTGTCGTCATTCAATTTGGCTCGACGTCGTCATACTCGCCTGAATTACTTACGGAATTAAATCAAGTAGCGAAATTGATAGGCCCTGACCTTCAGATACGTTTTTGGGGGCATTATAGTGAGCAATTTAATGCCTCCATACTGCGCTTTATTCCTGACGCTACAAATGTCATTATTGATGATATGAATAATTGCATTAACATTTGTGATCTTTCATATTTGAGTAATTTAAAAGAATTGAACCTAGGCGCATCTGGGTTTGATATTCCAGATATATTATCTATTGAAGCTCTTCACGGATTAGATACCCTCTTCATAGGCGAAAACAAAAAATCAAATATTGACTTGATTCATCTAAAAAAATATCTTAAGTTACGCGATTTTGGTACGGGAGGACAAGTCAAAAATATTGATGCCATCACGCAATTGCCGGAACTCCGTAATTTGTCATTATTCCAAATGAAAAATACGTTTGACTTAAGCTTTGTGTCCAAAATTCGAAATTTACAGGATCTATCAGTTAAATTTGGAGCTTATGAATCAATTGCGGAAATTGATGCTCCAGAATTAAGAGAATTGAAAATTTTGAGAGTACGAGGACTGAAAGAGTTGGGGGATATAGGTAGATTTCACAAGTTGGAAAAATTGGAAATATCAGATCAAATTCAATTAGATAGTTTAAAGCTAGGCGAAAATCCTTTGCTGAAGGACATTTATATCTCGACATGCAAAACATTGACCCATATTGATGGCTTTGAAGGATTACCTATGTTGGAACAATTATGGCTTTTTCGAACGGCGCTGGATTATGACGCATTTAGTTCTGCAAAGATGCCCTCGTCTTTGCGTGGCATTACCTTTTTCAATGGTGGAAAGAAAAAAGATGATGCGATTGAAAAAGATTTGGCCTTAAAAGGCTATCGAAAGTATCAATTTGAAGGACCTGAGCCTATCAGCTTTCAAGAGGACGACCAACCCGCTTGATGTCAACTACAATGCCCAAAGCCGGGGCACCTATTAGCCCCCGGTAGTCAAGTAGTCGAACAACACACCGCGATAAAATTTACCCACTACCACACGCTTGTTGCAAAATGCCGTTATTCCTTTTGCTTCAACGTGTGGTTGCGTGAATCGTGCAAAAAAGGGGGGAAGTCTTACATTACGACATTAAAGAAATGTCTGGATGAAGACCCGACCCCTTTTTTGTTTTATTCTGCCAGTATCGCTTTCCGTTGGTAGCCCATTCTCAGCTCACACAATTAGCGCCTTTTGCCCGCATGTGCACCAACATTGCTTTAAGTTCAATAAAACTCAGGCGCAAAAATTCCCATTGACAAAAAATACAAATAATATCAATATTTAAACTCTCGAATGGAAACGTTTCCAATTTGATGTGAATTAAATGGGAGCAGGTTCGGGAATTGATATCAATGGTCTTTATACATAGCTCAGACAGACGTTGTTGACAGTGTTTTTCTATGTCAATCCGTCTAATTCCTGTTTTTAAAATTGAAAATTACGGAGGCATGATGAAACGGCAGGACTATCGTCTCAACAAACAAAAACGCAGCAGCACACTCACAGCCATCGCTGCCAGTATCTTGCTGGCCTATGGCGCGCAAGCCAATGCCAGCGTCACTAATCCTGTGATAGGCAGGCTGATTTGGTCCGAAGAGTTTAATGGTACCAGCCTCAACACAGGCTTGTGGAGCGCCTATGATGGCAATGGCTGCCAGATCAATTTGTGCGGCTATGGTAATCAGGAACTGGAATACTACAGTCCTAACAATGTCTCGATACAAAACGTTCCGTTTGAACCTGGTACGCGCGCTTTGGCAATCCAGGCAAAAAACCAGGTCATTGGCAGCAACGTCTTCACGTCCGGAAAAATTTCTTCTGCAGGCAAAGTACAAGTCCAATACGGCATGGTGGAGATGCGCATCAGCACGCCACAAGTTGGCACAGGGCTGTGGCCTGCCGCCTGGATGTTGGGTACCAGCCCGCAAACCTGGCCGCGCAATGGCGAAATCGACATCATGGAAATGGGGCATAGCAATGCAGGAAGAGCGCTGGCTGGCTACCCGGCGATCAATAATTATGTAGGCTCAAATGTCATTACCTATCAGGAAGCCGCTTGCGTGCCGGGCAACCCCAGTTGCGCCGCTTCGACCGCGTGGCAGACTAAAAACTGGTATATCGCTTCGACACCTTTGATCAACCGTTTCGTCACCTACCGCCTTTACTGGACCGATGCACAGATGCGTTTTACCGTCATCGATAACGGTGTAGAGCGCGACATGTATCAAAACCCTTTGCCCGTCAATTCAACTTCGCTGCAAGCGCCGTACTACTTATTATTTAACCTTGCCGTAGGCGGCAATTTCACCGACGCCGCAACGCCACCGCAAGTGACCACACCCTTGCCTGGCACCATGTATGTCGATTATGTGCGGGTCTATGAACTGGATGGCAAAGGCACGGTGAAAGTGGGTAACCCCAACGTGCCTGAAGTTGGCAAATTTGGCGTGTTCACTGATCTCACCGCAGTCAATAACAAACAGACGGCAGGTGTCAGCTCTGATGTATGGAACTGGAACCAGGCATCGATGTCGGCAGGCTCTACTGCCCCGTATGAAGGCAGCAATGTCATCGCCTGGAACTACACGGCTGCCAACCAATGGTTCGGCAGCAGCATACAATCGCGCCAGGTGCGTGACATGAGCAACTACAGAAATGGCACGCTGAAATTCAAGATCAAGATACCCGCCAACGTCGCCTTCAAAGTTGGCATCGGTGATACCTACACCAACCAGGGTTCTGTCACTTTCCCCGCAAGCGTGGCGAGCTACGGCCTGGTACGCGACGGCAATTGGGGCACGGCGACCATCCCCATTTCTGCACTTGCGGGTAATCTGATCGCCTTGCAATCGATGTCTGATCTTTTCCAGATCTACAGCGTCGATGGCAGCCTGCCCGGCAGCACTTTCCAGTGGGCGGTTGACGATATTATCTGGGACACTGGTGTGCCGACGCCGACGCCGACGCCGACGCCGACGCCAACGCCAACGCCAACGCCAACGCCAACGCCAACGCCAACGCCAACGCCAACGCCAACGCCAACGCCAACGCCGACTCCAACTCCAACGCCGACTCCAACGCCGACTCCAACACCCACGCCGGTTTCAAGCAGTGCCACACAAATCAACGCCAGCACATTGCAGTTTGGCATCAACACTTCGTCGTGGGCAGACGTGCATTACACGGTCAACTCTGGCGGCCAACAAAACGTCCGCATGGCGCAATCCAACGGTAACAACAGCTACGCAGTTGGCGGACTCAAAGCAGGGGACCTGGTGAAATACAGCTTCACTTATTGGGACGTCGCGAAAAACTATGCAGTCGATACTGGGCAGCAGAGTTTCACGATGAAGTGATGTTTTTTTAGTTTGTGGCGAGAACGGTCGTAAGGAATTTATGACCGTTTTTCTTGGGGCAAATCGACGCGCGAATCGCTTCTGAAACACCTCAACGAATACAGTGAGGGTCTTATATTTACGCATTTCTGTAGTATAGAATTGTCGTAATGTTAGACTTGACCGTATTCATTACTCTGAAATGAATACGGTGCTCCCGTTGACAATAAAATCCGACATAGAAACTGTTTATATTAGCCAATATTATTTTGGGTTAATTCCAAAACGACTCCAAACAATCGGATGAATATAAATTTCTGAGGATGGTTTAATCTGGCCCTCTGACGGTGGGCGAGCATCCTGAAAACTCCAACTTTGCGATGTGAATGAATCCGTTTTTATACCGACAATCCCGACCTCAAATAAAACTTGAACTAAACAGATAATAAAAGCATGTTGTGAGCCACCATTTAAATAAACATAACCAGCCCTTATCACAGGGTCGGGAGAATGTTCTGCATTAGCCATACTATGATGAAGACAAAATTCATCTATTTCATCCTTACTAAATGCTGATAACTTAAAATGAGCCGATTTTTTGTTCAGAAGCGAAATGTATTCATTCATTCTAGGATAATGCGCCATCCATTCATAACATAAGGAATCGACGCGCAACGCAGAATATTCAACTTCTGCTTGTGTGACCGTCGTCAACGTAACCTTTCCTTTTCCGTCGGAGCCCTTTAAACATTCATTAACGAATGCAATTGCGTCTCTGGGACGCCATAAGGTTCTATCGAGTAAAAAATCAATAAAATCTGACTTAAAAACCGTTTCAGGAAAAAGTTCTTTTATTTGCACTGCCCTTGTGGTGTATTGCTCGCTAACGAGCTTTGCCATTCTTTTGTCGAGCATTTGCTCAAGCATTTTTTTGCTCCAGCGGATAGGCAAAAATAAAGACTGATATTTTTCTTCTTGGAAGCCGGAATCACGGGTTTTCTGAAAAACACTTCGAATTAAATCCAATCTTAATGCTACAACGATTTTCACATTCCCCACGGATCTGAATGTTTTCACAGTTTCGATTAATGCACGAATCAAACGATAGCGCAAATTGTCATCCACCCAATTTTCATCTAGCTTGTCAATTACAATGTAGTATTTCTGCTTAGGATCGGTGAAAATGTCTTCAGCCAATAAACGAATAACATCTGATAATGCTCTAACCTGAATTGAGTTAATTACACTTTGAGCCTTATTAATTACTTCTAATTTTTCTTCTGATGTTGATTTGGTTCCTACCGTTAAATCTTGATGCAACATTGAAAGTTTAGTTCCCAAGTTTGCCTTGAGATCATTCTCTAATTTCAGCGTTACTTCCCTAATTCTATATTCAGTTTCATACCAAAACTTATCTCCCCAATCTCCGAGATATGCAAGCGCCATCTCTTTTCCTTTATCCTTCTTTTCAAGAATATTTAAGAAATTCCTGAACCACGCCTTAGTTGTTTCTTCATTTGACAAATGATATTTATACCGAATGAGTTCAACTGCAAATACATGTTTCCAAAGTAATACGTAAAAAATATCCAGCTTAACTCCTGCTTTTTCAAGCGTATTTAATATGTCCGAATTGGAAATGTAGTTTAAGGCAAGATTCTCTGGTGTTATCTCAATTACGTTCTCTTCGCATTGCTTTAGTCTCTGAATCAGCGCACTTTTACCTGTGCCGGTGCGACCTACAATGATCCGTTGTGGGTTATTACAGTCTCGGAGTGATTCAAAGTCCCCTGTGTCTGTAAAACAATCGGCTAAATAGCGATGGTCACTTTCTGCGTCCGGTTCTCCGATTGACGCGCCTTTTTTGAAGCGAAATGACACGCCGAATTCTTTGTTTTGCATAACTCCTCCACTTAGACATCGTCAATAGGATTACTGCGTAGTTAATTTCCAGAAGAAGAGTGTGTATTTTGAATATTTTTTTAATAATATGGCCTATTAGTAAAATCTGAAATACTCAAAGCTCATGATCATGCAATGTTTAACAAAAAATGCCTTGAAAACAACGGAACGATTTAAATAGTCAATTCTATTTGTTTCAACAGAGAGTCAAGTGATTTAGGGCACCACCTTACAAACTCGGGAGGAAAGGATTTGAATTGTAGTAATTCTTGAGGGCATGAATTGGTATAACTATTTGCCTTTGTGCAGTGCTATTTCTAGCTGGTTATTGTGGACATTGCGATTGAACTTATTTGGTGGATCAATTGCCTATTAATCGATGCTTTTCTATTGATGCGGGGAAATTAGGTAATTTCATTTGTAGGCTCGGCTCGTACATTTCTCTAGATGAGCATTAAGGCACAAACAACATTATTTAAAATCAATCATAAAAATCAATCATTTATCGATATCCGCCACCCAGTCGCCTGATTTGCCGCCATGTTTCTCCAGCACCCGTATATCAGTCATGACCATGCCCCGGTCAACGGCTTTGCACATGTCGTACACGGTCAGCAGGCCGACTTGCACTGCGGTAAGGGCTTCCATCTCGACACCGGTTTTACCCACTGTTTCAACCTGCGCTTCGCATGTAACGGTGTTGTTACTTGCATCGATGCTAAAATCAACAGTGACACGGGTGAGTGCCAGTGGGTGGCAGAGCGGGATCAGGTCGCTGGTGCGTTTGGCTGCCATGATCGCGGCGATGCGGGCTATGCCGATGACATCGCCCTTTTTTGCATTGCCTTGCTGGATAATTGCCAGTGTGGCAGGCAGCATGCGGATATGGCCACGGGCGATGGCGATGCGATGGCTATTGTTTTTATTGCCAACATCCACCATATGGGCTTGACCACCTGCGTCGAAATGGGTCAGCTCGTGCGTCAATTCCTGAGGCAGTTCGGGTTTGCTGGGGTTGCCGGGGTTGCTTGTATCTGTGCTCATTATTGTGTAAAAAGATAATGGTGTAAAAAGATAAAAATAGAGATAAGGACTTAAGAAAAATCGCTCCAGCCCAGTGGCACATACCATTGGTCATGCCAGGTTGAAACAATTTTGCATAAGCCCTCGAAATAAGGAAGCTATTAGTGTCCAAGTATCATAGCATTGCGAAACCTTTACGACGCGCTTTTCACCTGCCGGCCATCCGTCTGGCGGTACTGCTATTGACCAGTGTGGCTAGCGTGAACCTGCCATCCGGACTAGTCCAGGCGCAAAACCTGCCGACTTTGGGTGATACCTCGCGTGAAGATTTGTCGCCCCTGGCTGAACGCAAGCTGGGCGAGCAAATCATGAGCGTGGTCAGGCGCGACCCGGATTTCATGGACGATGCGCCAGTCAGCGAATACCTGAACCGCCTCGGCAGCAAGATGCTCGAAGCCCGGCCTGACGCCAGAGGTGAAACCAATTTCAATTTCGAATTTTTTGCCGTGCGTGACCCGGTGTTGAATGCCTTTGCTTTTCCCGGTGGTTTTATCGGTTTTCATTCTGGCCTGATTTTGGCAGCGCAATCTGAATCTGAACTGGCCTCGGTCATGGGCCATGAGATTGGCCACGTTGCCCAGCGCCATATTGCCCGCATGCTGACCAGTCAGCGCGGCGACGCGTTGATCCCGTTGGCCGCACTGGCGCTGGCCGTGCTGGCAGCCCGATCCAGCCCCGATGCTGCCATGGCAATTGCCTCCGGCGGGCAGGGGCTGGCGATACAAAAACAATTGAATTTTGGTCGTGACGCTGAACGCGAGGCTGATCGTGTTGGCTTCCAGATTTTGCGGGACTCTGGCTTTGACCCGTCTGGCATGGTCAGTTTTTTTGGCCGCCTGCAAAATTCCATGCGCAACTATAACGATAACCTGCCGCCGTATTTACGCAGCCATCCCCTGACCAGCGACAGGATAGCCGACATACAATCGCGCCTGACAGACCAGCGTTATCGCCAGCATGCCGACAGCCTGGAATTTTTACTTACCAAGGCCAGGATCAGGGTCTTGCAGGACAGCAGTACGCAGGGCCTGATGGATGCCAGTACTTTTTTTGATACCCAGGCCAAGACCGGCAAACTCGAAGACCAGATCACCGCCAAATATGGCCAGGCCTTTGTCGCCTATAAACGTCTGGGCTTTGTCACCGCCCGCAAGCTGCTCGATCAATCGCGCAAAATGCTGGAACAGGTGCCTGCGTATAAAAGCATGCTCAGTTACAGCAATATGTATATCGACCTGTCCATCGACATCTTGATCGGCGACAAACAAACCGCAGCCGCCGTCAAGGAAGCAGAAAAAGGCATGCGTGATTTGCCGCTCTCACGTGGCGTCGCCGTGCAATATGCCGAAGCTTTGCTGGCAGACAGCAAAGAAGAGCAAGCCGCCGTCTTTTTACGCGACCAGATCGTCCTGTACCGCCAAGAAGCGCAACTCTATAACCTGCTGGCCAAAGTCTATGCTGCACAAGGCAAGCAAGCCGCTCAGCACGTCGCCCTGGCTGAGGCTTATGGCATAGAAGGCAATCTCGCAGCCGCCCTGCAGCAACTCGACATCGCCCGCCGCGAAAAAGATGCGCAGTATTTTGAACTGTCCGTCATCGATGCCCGTGAGCGTGAATGGAAAGAAAAGCACAAGGAACAATTGGCGGAAGAGAAAAAGCGGCGCTAGTGCATGATGTGGCAACTTCATCAGCCTGGACTAAGGGTTCAGCGATTTCTCTTGCTGTTGCTTTGTGGCCTGTTATTCGCCTGCTCTCCTGAAAAGAGTGATGCAGGTGAGGGCGCAGCCTATAAGGCGGATTTGATCAATGCGATACGACAATCCAGCAAGATCGTCGTGACCGAACATTCGTCCGAAATGGATTTCATACAAGCAGGGCAAGCGGCCACGCAAAAAGAAAGGGTCTATCGCAGCGTGACATTGACTTCACGCGACCGCGAAAACTTCATCGCCGCGATTGAGCAAGTATCTGACGCGACTTCTCAATTAGTCAGCGCCTGTATCTTTGATCCCCATCATACGGTTTATTTTTATGCACAGGGCAAACTGAGCAGCAAGCTCGATGTTTGCTTTGAATGCTCGCAGCAGCAATGGAATGCGACGAAACATAAGCCGCCTGAAGCCATCTATGAAGGGCTGGAGCAATTCATCAAGTCAGTGAAATTAAATCCTGAAAGAGAATGGGTGGATCTGGTCAGGCAAAGACGTTGAATTTTTTTAAAAATTTATACCTGGATAACCGCTGACATTGGGTTAAATCATGACCAATGTGCTGTAATGAAGTTATGAATACAGATCAGAGAAATAATAAGCAGGAATATGATATGTTCAGAATATTTATATATTGATGTGCGGCCTTGTGTGCCAGCTTAACTGCAATACCAGTCCAGGCAAGTGAATTAACAGTTGAGAGTGCGGCTTGCAAGCGTGATTTGATCAAGGCAATTGATCAGGCTGGCAGGATAGTGGTGACAGAGCACTCAAATCAATGCGATTTTTTTGATTACAAAATCAGAAAAATCGTAGAGCATGAAGAGATTACTTATCAAACGGTGACATTGAGTGAGCAAGATAAAATCAAATTCAGACAAATGGTTAACGCTGTTCCTAATAAAATGCCAGACGCAATTGCCTTATGCATTTTTGATCCACATCACACGGTGAGTTTTTTCGATGGTGACAAGCTAGTGAGCCGTTTGGATATTTGTTTTGTCTGCGGGTCAGAGAAATGGGATGGTACAAAATATTCACCGCCTCTGAATTTCAATGCCAGGTTAAAAAATTCATCAAGGAAATTGGTTTGAACCCCGACAGGAATTGGAAACTGCTGGCAATGGAACAGGTAGAGAAGGGTACCGCGCAATCTGTTCAAAAATAATATGAAGGCAGCTGTAATAGCAATTTATAATATTCACTTGCAATAGCAAGTGCAGTTTCCCCAAGCATGCTACAACTAACATAAAAAAACTACCCTCATGTGAAATACAAGATGAAAAACTGAACCGCGCATTCAAGTTGCAGTTCGCTCAGTTGAAGTGCCGCAGACAGCTCCGCGTATAAATGACACGCTTGCTGTTTGCGCTTCTTCGTATTTACTGATTTTTTCATTTTATCGTCACATGCCATCAGTTAATCCCGTTAATCCCGTTAATCCCGTTAAGGCCAGGGCAGCGGTTCAGCCGCCCGTCGTTAAATCCGTTAATTCAATATTAGTCAGCCTGTTGCGCCAGCCTGGGGGCATTATTGCCTTGCTCAGCGATGAAGTGGATGGCGTGGTGCAGCCAGGCCTGCGCCAGGTGCATCTGGCTGAGTTGGATGCACACTTATTTCCTCAAGCTGCCACTTTGCTGGTGGACTGGCATAGCCTGCAAAGCGCTGCCGATTTGAACAGTGTCTGGCCTGCATTCTGGCGGGTGTTCTGGGCGACTGTGCCTGATCCGGCGCATGCAGCTATGGTGGCCGTGCCACAAACCAAGGCGGTAAAGAAACCACTAGCTACTGCCGCCCATCCACGTGCTTACCGCGGCACAAAATACCAGCCACCCAAACACGCGCAGGCTGAGCTTGATTTGTGTCGGTGGCTGGCTGATCCACGCTTGCTGGACACCTTTTTTGCACGGCATGATTTTACTAAGTTACCTGTACTGGACGCACAAGGCCGGGTGGTGCCGCTGGTAGCAGATGCAGTGCCAACCAGTGCTGCCTTGTACTTCCATCATTGGCAAACTCCTGCGCCAGACTTGCCTGTTTTTCCTGATACCTTCCGTCGCACCTTCTTATGGCAATTGCGTACATGCAGTGCAGACCGGCAATTGGCCTGGCTGCAAATATGGCATCAGTACAGCAGCCAGCATGCAGATGAAGTTTTACGCTCGCAAAAACTGTCACTATTGGCACGCCTTTGTGCAATGAATACGGGTAATACTCATGCCGCACAACTCGCCTTGCTTTTGCCAGAAAACCGGCAAGCTATTTTTTTGAGTGTGCTGATGCGGGAAGTGCAGGGGAACTTATCGCCTCAACAGATGACTGCCGACCAGCTCATGCGTCTGCATGGTTTGACAGAAGACGATGCGCGCTTTGAATTCTATCTGCGCAATGTTTTGCGTAACCTGGGCAGGCAAATCAGTGTGGAATATAGCATCACAGGTTGCATGTTATATGAGACGAGTGATATCAGCGACTTGAGCGACTATGCGCTGGCGGCCAAGCAAGATTGTCAGGATGTGCCATTAGACGCGATAGCAAAAGCTTGCAATGCCGCAGGCATAAAGTCCCGGGTGTCCTTGTGGGATTATTGTGCCGAATTTCCTGGTCTCGCACATTATCTGCGTGAAACCCAATGGGAAAAATTGAACGAGCAGGCCGCAGATACCTGGCTTCATGTCTTCTACATTTTTATAAATGAAGATGAAAAAGAAAAAATGCAGGCCAAGTGGCAAGTGTATTTAACACTGTTCTCTGCCTGCCATGATGTGCTGATCAATTTGCCCGCTGACAGGCAAAACAAGCTGGCGCTGATGTGGCGTCGCTTTATTGATGGCTGGGGTGATGTACAGAGTTTTCCGCAGGCTGTGCAGGACTTTTTGCCTCTGATGCATAAATTATGTTTGCCGCCGTTTAAGGCTGAAATTGATTATGGTCATAGCTTTGTGAACATCGTTGAGACCTGGCCGATAGATAAAAGGGCGGAAATTATTGCTATCGACGATAACGTCTGGCGGCAATTTGAACTTGCATGCCGACGTGAAGACAATATGAATTTGCTGACCTATGGTAGCTATTCCTTTGCTGAAGTGGCCCCCGCTTTTTTACGGACTTCTTTGATGGCAGCGCCAGCCAGGTTTTTTAAGACTTGCAGTTTGCTCGGGAGCTTGCATCTCGAGCGTCGGCAACTCTTCATGAAAAAACTGCTCCATACTGAATGGTTTGTGCTGGACTGGCATGAAATGCCATCATTGGCGGCTTGCCAGCGCATGCTGGATCTGAGTAAAGATGCTGGCCTGGATAGTCCCTTGCCACGTCGCTTGCGCGAATACCTTGAAGGCGGGCTGAGTTTGTCGCCATCGCAAATCGCCAGACATTGCAGGCTGAGTATGTCTAGATTGCCAGCGCTACGTTTGCGTGCTGTTGACGCTGCGCTTTGGGTAGAAATGGATGGCTCTTTCAATTTGCGTGACACGTCTGCGTCTACCAGGCATGCCCTGCGCCTGTTGGCGGGTCTGGACAAATTTTCTGGTCGTAACCGCAAAGGCTTGCGACGATTTCTCAGCCATGCCAGGGATGGCAACACCGTGTCTTATATTCAGCACCCGCTTAATCGGGCTTGGTATGGCAGGCACCTGCGTGTACGGCAGCCGACATGGCAGGCCGGATTGCAGCGCACAGTGCAAACGGAACAAGGCGATTTAACACTGGCATTTGAACATGATCCATTTGAGGTGCTAATGCTAGGCAGCTATGCCGGAAGCTGTCTTGGCATAGGTGGCTTGTGTGATTATTCTGCGGTCGCCTGCCTGCTGGACGCAAACAAGCAAGTTCTGTATGCGCGTAATGCGCAGGGTAAGGTAGTGGCACGTCAGTTGCTGGCGATAGATGAAGCAGATCAACTGGTTTGCTTTGCAGTTTATCCAGATAACATTTCGCAAAAATTGAAGGCCGCGTTCAAAAGCTATGATCAGGAGCTGGCTGCGGATTTGGGCTTGCCTTTGTATCAGGAAAGTAAGGGTAGCAGTTATGACGTCGCAACCATACTCGCGCAAGACTGGTGGGATGATGGTCACTGGCAGGAAGAATGAGCGGCATGTAACAACTGGCAACAAGCATCATGGGCAAGATGCCTGTTTGCTATGATGCTTATTCTTCACGTCTGTTGTTCATGCGCTTTTCGTGCGTTTAATGGCTATTATCGGCGCTGCTCTGGCTGACACTGTCATCAGCCTGCGAGCCATGAGTTCTGGTCTTTTGCGGAGGAATAAACATGAAAACAGGAACTGGCAAGATGTATCTGGCTGTGATCGCAGCCCTGTTTTTGTCCGGCGCGGCACAGGCGCAACTGGATGCAACGGCGGAGCCGGGCAGGCCCAGCTATGATCCGGTAACGGCAATGTGCATGCGCACTGACGATGTCAATGACAAGACTTGCCGCCCCTATCCGGATGCGCCTTCATGGTCAGCAACTTGTGGGCAAGCCATAGGCCAATTCCTGGCGAAGCTCGATGACAGCAGCGGGCAGGCTTTGCGCAAGACAAAATATGCAGAACTGAAAGACTATGGCGTTCTTTGGGGAATGCTCGTGCGCAATCGCTTTGGCTTGTGGCGCGGCAATAGTGCACTTATCGCTTCCTGTCAGGCCATGCGCCCTGGCTCGAGTGCCTATCCTGAAGATATTTCCTGGGTGATCGTCGAGGAGGGCTGGAAAAAGCTGCAATAAGCCTTCAATGATCAGCCAGAGCATGCACAGTTCCCAATTGTGAATGTATGCAACACCCATCTTGAATCAAGTCTGAATCAAGTGACTTTTACACAAGTAAATGCTATCTTTTGTTTGCTTTATTTGTAAAATGTCATCTCCCTGAAAAGACGGGCATTTATAGTGAAGCGTATCCCGGTGCCTGATGTTTTTCTGTGAAGCTGGCTTGCTGTCTTCATCGCGTCAGGCATATTTCCAGATACAGCTATTTTTTAGCTGGACACTGAGCTGATCATCCAGGAGTGCATTTTGCCTGATACGACTTTTTCAATTTCCGGTGACCCGGCGGTTGACAAGATATTTCCGCTGACGCAGCCTGCGCCTGCAGAACATACATTTGAGCTGGCCTTGGTGCTTGGGGGCACGGTGTCGGCGGGTTGTTATACCGCCGGGGTGCTGGATTTTCTGGTCGAGGCACTGGATGCGTGGGCGGCGGCGATTGCGCAGGACGATATAGACCATCCAGGTGCACCGACTGTGCCGCGCCACAAGATCTTGATCAGGGTGGTCACTGGTACATCTGGCGGTGGCGTCAATGCCGTGCTGTTGTCGCGCGCCCTGAGTTATGTGTATCCACCTGCTGGTGTTCATACCGCGCCTGAGCTAAGGGCGAAAAACCCTTTCTACCAGATCTGGGTGAATGCGATTTCTATTGAGGGCCTGCTGGCAACGGATGATCTTGCTGGTGCGTCGACGATTACTTCATTATTGTCCGGCAAGCCGCTCGCTGCGGCTGCAGCCAGCGGTACTTCATTTGACAGCGGGCAGACCGCCTCACGGCAGTATGTAGTCAATCCTTTGCCAGTGATACTGACTTATACGAATGTCGCAGGCATCCCGTACAAGCAGCTGTTTTCTGGTCAGACTGGCCGCGCCGAATATTTTGTCAACCATGCAGACTATGTGCGTTTTGGTATCGATATTCTGGGGGCATTGCCTACGCCAAAATACCCCTTGCCGCCAGACACGTTTGAAGTTGGTAATGATGCACAGGACATGTTGGCCTGGTCTGCCATGTCCAGCTTTGCGCTGGGTACGGCGGCTTTTCCTGTGGGTTTGCCAGCAGTGCAGTTGGCAAGGCCAGCCGGGCATTATGCTTACCGCTACATCCTGCCCAATACTGGCCAGGGCACCTATAGCCCGCAATGGCTGAGGCCGGAATGGTCGCTGTTTGTACAACCCGATAGTGATGCGGGCAGTAAATATACTTTTGTTTCGCTTGATGGTGGCTGCACCGATAATGCCCCCATCGGTCTCGCGCATGATGCGCTGGCTGGTATAGCCCCCGCGCGTGAAACCAGTGGCAGTTTGGTCAATCGTGCCATCGTGCTGATAGACCCGTTTACCGATGTCCCTAATTTTGCGGCCTTGCCCAAGGCTGATTTGGTGAGCATCCTTTTCCCTACCATTAATTGCCTGATCCAGAACAACCGTTTCAACTCGGCTGATCTGGCTGCTTTTTCAGACGGTAGTGACTTCAGCCGCTTTTTGATCACACCCAGCCGCAAGAATGCCAAAGGCCAGGCATTGACGGGCGGCGATGCCATCGCCTCGTCTGGTCTGGCGGCTTTTTTGGGATTCTTTTCCAGGCAATACCGCGAACATGATTACATGCTGGGGCGCAGGAATTGTCAGGCTTTTTTAAAATCCTGGTTGACGCTGGAACCGGACAATGCCGTCTTCAATGCCCTTAAACCTTCACCAGTAGAGACGCCGCCCGATAGCGGTAAGTTTGAAATACCCATCATTCCCCTGTATGGATCAGCCTTGCAGGAACAGCCAGCACCAGAGATACCTGGCAAGTTTGATCCTGCCAGCCTGGAAGACCAGATAGAGGCAAGGGCAGACAATTTGATGCGGGTGGCTGCCCATGTTGATAGCGCGGGCTGGTTGGCGCGGCAGGCTTATAAAGTGGTGATAGGCATAGCGAGCAGTAAGGCCGCTGACAAGGTGGTCAAGCTGGTACAGGCCGCGATACAGGAATCAAAACTGCTCAATCCCAAATGAATCGCGGTAGTTAAGAATAACCACCATTAAGCCGGGTTGGCACAAGCAGGTGCAGCATGCAGCTTTGTTGCGCCAGCCCGTCAGCAACATCCAGAAAAGGAAGTCATCATGTTTGGTAGTCAGGTATTAGAAACAGCAATCGGTATAGCCTTGTTTTTTCTCGCGGTGTCTTTGTTCGTCACGGCCTTGCAAGAGTTTATTGCCACTGCGTTTAAGCTCAGGGCGAATACACTTTCTTCAGGCATCAATGAATTGCTGGAGCAAAAGAAGAATCTTGATCCCGTGATACAGGCCATCGTCAATCATCCACGGGTGTCACCACTGGATGGCAAATTGTCGTATATCTCATCCACCAGCTTTGCTGCGGCCACGATACATGTGCTGGGTGGAATAGGCGATGCCTCAAAAGACCAGTTCAACCGGCTTGATATTGCGATAGACAATTTACCTGCGGGTAACCTCAAAAGCGTATTGCAACTCGCCGCCAGCCGTGCGCAGGGTGATGTCACTAAAGTGGAACAAGAGGTCGCCACCTGGTTTGATGAATCCATGGACAGGCTGTCTGGCCGCTACAAGCGCTATGCCAGTTACCTGAGTCTGGGCCTGGGGGCTTTTCTGGCGGTGGGCATGAAGCTGGACGCATTTGCTGTTGGTGTCGCTTTATGGCGTAGCCCGGTACTCAGGGACCAGGCTTCAGTCGCTGCTGCGGCGGCAGTCGAAAAAGGTTTGGATACCTTACCCGCATTGCCTGCCGAGGTGTTGACCATGTTTGGTTTTCAAAGTTTCTTTGCCAGTTTTCCTTGCGGCATGGCTTTGCTGGGTTGCCTGATCACAGCCTTTGCGGTCAGCCTGGGTGCACCGTTCTGGTTTGATTTTTTACAAAGTATCGTCAAGATGAATGTGCGTGGCACGGGCGACAAACCTGCGAAGGCGGATGGTAGTTGATCGTAGTTGATTGCAGCTCATTGCAAGAGGATCAAACCTGCTGTGCTGCCCTTGGTTTTTGCACAAAGCCAAATTCGCGCATCAATTGACCTTCTTCACAGCGCTGCACTTCCAGGCTCAAGCCTGGCGTACCAGGCGGGCGCAACTGTAGTTGGCCTGGCGTGCCAGCATCTTCCAGCCACTGCAATAATGCTTCGTCACTGACTGGCTGCTCATCTAGTGTCAGCCAGGGCAGGCATAGTGCCAGGTCGCGGTCATCGAGTTGTGCCAGGGTGTTGCCGCTGCTGAGTTGCAACCTGCCTTGCGGGTCTAGGAAGGCCAGTTCCGGTGTGAAGGACTGTTCGCCATGTTGCAGGGCAAAGCGGCCATCTGCTGTGGTGTTGGTGATATAGGGTGTGGCTTCGAGATCGACGTAGACGCGCTGTGGGCCATTCTGGAAATACCAGCAACCATCTTCACTGCACTGATAGTTACGGGTGATAAAAGCCAGCAGGGCGGTGTTGCGGATAACGTCGCCAGGCAGGTTCAGCGCCTGGCTGCGGTCGTCGCGCATACGCCAGTTGCCACGGGCGTCAAGTGCCAGCCAGCCATAGCAATGCGGTACATTGGGCCATTTGGCCATGGCTGCCTTGACGATTTCATCCATCAGCTATTCGCCTCAAAAAAATTCAGGATTTTTTGTGGTAACCAGTTCAAATGACCTGGCACATTGCCTGCCGCAAAACCAACATGGCCGCCATGCTCAGGGTAATCCAGCGTCACGCACTTGGCTGCCTGGGGGGGTAAATGCCGGGCTGGCAGGAAAGGGTCATTCCTGGCATTCAGTACCAGGGTAGGTACCGTGATGTCACCCAGTATATGCTTGGCGCTGGCCCGGTGCCAGTAATCATCAGTATCCAGATAACCATGCAGCGGTGCGGTGACAACATTATCGAACTCATACAAGTCCCTGGCTTCCAGCATGGCGGTTTTATTGAACAGGCCAGGGAATTGATCGAGTTTTTTCAGGCACTTGGGTTTCAGGGTCTTCAGGAACATGCGGGTGTAGATCATGTTGAAACCGCTGGACAGCGAAGCACCGCCCTGTGCCAGATCAAGCGGGGCAGAAACCGCACAGGCTGCATTGACGATATCTGCATGATGTTGTGATTCCCCCAGCCAGCGCAACAAGGCATTGCCGCCCAGTGAAACACCTGCTGCATAAAACTTGCCGCCATCGTGCTGGTGGTGGAATTGCTGGTACAGGCGCTCTATGATCCAGCCTATCTCTTGCGCATCGCCGGAATGATAAAAGCGCGGTGCCTGGTTCAGCTCGCCTGAGCATCCACGAAAATGCGGTATCGCGCCCGACCAGCCGCGCGCGCGTAAAGCGGCCATCATGGCGCGCGCATAATGGCTGTCGCTGGAACCTTCGAGGCCGTGGAACAGCACCACAAAAGGTTTGCCCGGCTCACCATCCAGAAAATCGATATCGACAAAATCATTATCCGGCGCAGTCCAGCGTTCACGCCGCAAGGGTGTGTGCGGCTTGTTGATAAACAGGGCCGGGTAGATTGTTTGCAGGTGGCCACCTGGTAACCAGCGTGGGGACAAGTATTTCATGTGTTGGTAATCCGGTAGTGCTGGTGACTTAAACGTTGGGACTTAATGCAGGATACTGGCCTTGAACATGTCTAGCGGCGGTTTGCCAGACGCAACCGAGGCATGGTGCATGGTAATGCGCCAGCCACGTGGCGTCTTGACATACACATTGGTGGCCAGGATATGCACATCCTGGTTGCCGTCATTGGGACGCTGGAATTCTTCTACGATGCTGTGTACCGCTGTCAGCATATTGTGGGTGGCATGCAGTTGCAAAGGGCGTATCTGCACGCTGCCACGCTCGAAAATAGCTTCCCATGAACTGCGTATGGCAGCATGGCCTATCAGCCTGGCTGCGCCCGGGTGGATGCAGACTATCTCCTCATCCTCGGCCCACAGCGCCATCATGCCATCCAGGTCAGCACGGCTGAGAGCATCATAAAAGGCCGCCTCAACTTCGTCGGCACTGCCATTCAACTGTTTTTTAGCGGCCATGATGAATTGTGGAGGAGATTAATGGGCTTTGAGCACAACGCCAGCTGCCAGCTTGTATTGCGTGCCGCAATAAGAACAAGTGGCCGTGCCGCCATGCGACAAATCCAGGTAAACGCGCGGATGGGATGACCACAGCGGCATGGCCGGGTTAGGGCAGTGCGCAGGCAAATCCGTGGCTTGCAGTTCGACGATGTTATTGGTTGTAGCTGTGGTGGACATGGAGACTCCATAAATAAAATTGGTGCAGGAAGCATGCGCGCCATGCTGGCGGCGTCGGTTTACTTCCAAATTAGACATTGCAACGGGATTTTAACGGATTCTGGCTCTTCAGAGTGAGCCGAGTGAGAATGCATGATGCCGGGAGGGAAATTGAGATTTATCAATCTGCTCACAAATCCACCCTCACAGGCAAGCTTCCTGTTTCCCCGTTACAATGATGCACTTTCCCGCTACATCTACACTCTCATGTCATTTGAATCAGACAAGGCCGCGTTCAAGGAAGGTTTGAGAGTAGGTGGGCCAACCTGGTTTGGGGTTGGTGCCTGGGGTCTGGTGGTCGGTATCGCCATGATCAAGGCTGGCCTGACACTGCCACAAGCAATGGGCATGACCCTGCTGGTCTTTGCCGGATCAGCCCAACTCGCCTCCTTACCCCTGATTGCCGCGCATGCCCCGGTCTGGGTGATTTTTGCTACCGCGCTGGTGGTGAACCTGCGCTTCCTGATATTTTCTGCCATCCTGGCCCCGCATTTTTCATATCTGCCTGCGCGCACCCGTGCCTGGCTGGGTTTTTTGACGGGCGATATTTCCGTCGGCTTGTTCATGCAGCGCTACCCTGAATTCGGCGATGAAAAAGGCAAGCTGGCCTATCTCAAGGCGCTGGTATTCCCTAACTGGGCAGCATGGCAAATCGGTTCTGTCATTGGTATCTTGCTAGGTAGCCAGGTGCCTACCAGTTGGGGCCTGGGCTTTGCGGGCACGCTGGCCATTCTGTGCATCATGTTGCCCCTCATCATCAACCGCGCCGCCTTTGCCGGTGTCGTCGTGGCAGGCGTTTGCGCCTTGCTGGCAGTGAATTTCCCTTACAAGCTGGGCCTCTTATTGGCTGTGGTGCTGGGCATGGGCACTGCCATGATGCTGGAAGAATATCTGGACGGTAAAAAAGAACCCGCCACTGACAAGAATGAAGAGGAGCAAGTATGAGTGACTGGGAAATCTGGCTGGTCATCGCCCTCTTGACCCTCGCCACCTTCATCGCCCGCAGCGGCTTTTGGCTGGTCGGCCACCACATCAGCCTGCCCAAGCGTGTGCAGGAAGCCCTGCGTTACGCCCCGGCCTGCGCGCTGGCAGCGATTATCGTACCTGATTTGTTGCTGACCAATGGCCAGGTCGAAGTGGGTTTGCAAAACCCGCGTTTATTGGCGGGTTTGCTGGCAACGGCTTTCTTTTTGGTGCGCAAGAATATGTTGCAGACGATATTTTTTGGGATGGCGGTGTTTACTTATATTCGGTTGGGGTTGTGATTGGGTGGGGCTATAGCCTCGCTTGGTGCCATGCCTTGTACGCATAGCCTCTATCGAAGCAAAAATTGATAATGTTGTCGCTCTTTTTACTACGTCATTTCAGCGTGCTTTTGGCTGGAATCCAGCGGCGTTAGTGGCAAACTTTGTGCGAGTTAATTTCAGATTCGTCGTGATTGCGTATCTGCTCCCTTAATACCTACACACGTAATCTACGATTGCAGGCCGGTGGTAGACCGGCGGCTACTCACTTTTCTTGTCTCGCCAAGAAAAGTAAGCCAAAGAAGGCGACCGAGGCGTCGCTGCCCCCTGAAGGGGGTTCCCTTTGCTGCAAGTCAAAAAATGGGAAATGCCCGAAACTCGCCTGCGGCTCAAACAACGGTCATTTCTTAATCCATTTTCTGCCTCGCAGCAAAGGCATCGACACATCGGA